>JAKFDK010000131.1:0-80826 GCA_036676195.1 Clostridia bacterium
CGGCGCACGCCACCGCCCCCCGGCGCACGCCGATCTCGGCTGTTTAAATTTGTATTGGCTAGCAGGTGAATCATTTTAAATGGAGAATACATCCATTCATAACGACTGATTCATCCGGCACCGGACCCTGCCGGCAACCGGACCGGCCCGGTGCGTTTCCCCGTCCCCGGCGGCCAGGATCCACAGGGCCGACGGGATGGTCGATGGCGGGCAGTGGCACCCCACCCCATGAGTAGGGAGGTGAAAACATGTCTGAACTCAAGAATCTCTTCATCAAGCGTTCCCTGGTGGAACTCCAGAACGGGCTCCGCCGCCGGGCCAGGCTTACGGTCGACCCACCGGCTCTTGCCACCTTCAACTGGAACGGCTGCCGCCAATTGCGCAGTGTAGCGGCAAAGCGTGGCGAGCCGCCTTTGCCGGCGCAACTGGATGTGGCGCCTGACCTGGCCAACCGCCGCCTGATCCTGGTTCCCACCCACGGCAACCCGGACGATACCTTTGCCGTCAAGTGGACCGGTGAACACCTGGCCACCGTCAACTTGGCCGAAGCCTACCTGGCCGCCGGCCTGATGGTCCCGACCGATCACGTACAGGAAATCAATCTACATATAGAAGAAGTCGAAGAACTGGGCTGGTGTCTGGTCGGTGATCTGGCCAAGGCTGTGATCCGGCCGGTAGTCAGCAAGGCCCGAACCGAGGCAGCCGCCGCCAAACCGGCGCCGGCGCCCAGGGCTACCCCGGATCCCGCCGACAGCCGGCCCGAAACCACAGAAGCCAGTCCCCCCAACGAACCGGCGTCTTAGCCTGGCAGCTACCAGCAAAGGTCATGGTCTGAGCGCCCGTCACAAAAAAGTGGCGGGCGCTCACGTATCTGCGCAGCCCCAGTGGGCATAATAAGACCCGGCGGGCTAAGGCCGCCGGGCCAGGCGCACACCGTTGTTTCGAGCCTTGGGGTGAGCGTTCGCTCACCTCTTAGCTTTTAGAGGTGAGGAGTCGGAGCATGAGGGCCAGAAAAACGAGCCAAAAAACTCGTTCGTCCAGTCCCATGTGACCACCCCCTCCCCTTCAACCTGGCGGCGCCTAACCAATGAAACGTGAACTCCCCGCGATCAGTTCGGTGGGAGTTCGCGTTTTTTTGGGCGTGGCCACCCGCCCACGCCCCCACCCAAGTGGCTCCACACCTGTGGCGCTCTACATGAAACAAATCCCAGGCTGACCGAACTCACCTCTGGTTTAAACCCCAAATCTTTACGATAATAAAGGTAATCCCAGTATTGAGCCCAAAAACAGACAGGACACGGGTGGGGATACCCAAACCACCGCCCGGACCTGCCCACGAGGTGAATGTCGTGAAACGCCTGGCTGCACTGGCTTTGCTCCTGGCCCTGATGCTGCCCGCCGCGGCCCCTTTGGCAGCCGCAGACCTGCAGTTCCACTGGGGCGAGGCCCAGACCGCCACCATCGGCTGCGCCAACGGCTCCTGCAGTGACTTCATCGTTTTCAGCACCGGGCAGATCGGCTTTGGCGGTTACAGCGGCACCTATGACTTGCGGTTCACCGACGGCCAGTTCCGGGCCAAGGGCAGCATGGCCGACCTGGGTACGACCGACCCCGGTACCTTTGATCCGGATAGCCTGACCACTGCACCGGTCACAGTCCGCCGCGGTCATGTCTATGTGGTGCAAACCCTGGCTGGGGACTATTACAAGGTCACCGTCCTGGCCGTGGGAGCGGACGCTGTCACCTTCACCCACGCCCAGGCGCTGGCCACGCCACCGGTCCTGCCCGAGTGGGCGCCCACCGAACCGGTCTCACCCATACCGGCCCCCCCGGAGCCTCCTCCGGGGCCCGCATCCGCCCCAACCGAGCCGACCCTGGCGCCACCGGCGCCGCCCGTCGCTCCCCCGGAGCCTGCACCCGCACCGCCCGAGCCGCAGCCGACCCCGGCACCGCCCCCCCTGCCGCCGGTACGACGGGAGATTCACCTGACGCCAGGTTCGGCCGTGGTTACCGTAAACGGCCGGGAGCAGACCCTGGACGTGCCGCCCCAACTGGTGGAAGGGCGGACGATGATCCCGCTGCGCTTTCTGGGCGACGCCCTCGGAGCCACCGTGGAGTATGACGCCGCCACCCGCAGCATTACCTACACCCTCGGCACAAGCCGCATCGTGCTCCAGATCGGCGCCAACACCGCCACCGTCAACGGCGAGAACAAAACCCTCGATGTCCCCCCGCTGCTAATCCAGGGCCGCACGCTGGTCCCGGTGCGGTTTGTCAGCGGCAACCTGGGAGCCGGGGTCAGCTTCAATCCCGACCGCACCGTGACCGTCGTGTTTGAAGAAAAGGCCGCCGAGCCGCCCCAGCACCACCCCACGGTGATCTACTTCCAGTCCGGGGTCGGGCGCATCCTGGCCTATGACATCACCGCCGGCCAAACCCAAGTGATCACAAGTGACGAACAGGGCATCGTCTCCTTCCGCCTCAGCCCGGACAAGCGGACCATCGCCTACACCACCGCCGCCCGCACACTGGTACTGCTGGACCTGGCCTCCGGCCGCACCACCACCGTTTACACCACCGCCGCCGGCACGGCGCAGCCCAACCTGCTGGGCAGCAAGCTGGAGGTGCTGAGCTGGTCGCCGGACGGCAGCCGGCTGTTGCTGAACGAATGGCGCCCGGACGGTTACCTGACCCTGACCCCGGTCCTGCTCACCCTGAACCGGGACGGCACAGGCAAGACCGACCTGGTCCGGGGCATCCGCCACGCCGACTGGGGTCCGGACGGTCTGGTGGTGGACCAGGACGCCAGAATCAAGCTGGCCGATGCCCTGGCCATCCACCTGCAGGAACTGCCGCTGCAGGAATACATGCGGGTCCCCTTCGGGGCCGACCCGAGCACCGTCCACTACGCCCACGTCTCCGGGAACGGCCACCGGCTGATCTACCTGGACGACCTGGCGGCGGGGATTTACATCGCCACCCTGCCGGAGAACACCGAACAGGTGTTGGAAAGCGAACCGGCCAGCCGCAACACCCAATTCGGCCCGGGACGCCTCAGTGCCGACGGCAGCGCCGCCGTGTACACCAAAAACGGCACCCTGATGCTGGCTGACCTGGCCACCGGGCACATCACCCCCCTGGAGCAGGCCGGCCGGGCCGAAAATCCCGACTGGTAGGCCGTGGGCCGGGCCGACTACCGCCGTCCGGCCTGCCTGACCCCGCACACGCCCGCCAATGCCCGGAAACTGTCATACCCCGGACTTTCCCGCAATAACACGTAAGGGGGCGCAAGCAGAAGGTACGTGCTGCCCAGGCCAGGGGAACCGGCCTGGACAGCAGGAACCGGAACTTGTGCCTTTCTACGCCGTTTGACGCCGGAATATTGTAGATTTAAAATAGGTTGTGTATTCTTTGTTTTACATATATCGCAACCGGTGTGCCTGACTGGCGACGCACCGGCGCCTTCTCCCCCTCGTGAAAGAAAACGCTGCGGCGGGAGGTCTTGGCATGGAAATCGACCATTTGGCCTGGCTTCTGGGGCTTGGGTTCACCACCTGCGCCCTGGGAGCCGGGCTCTCACTTTTGCCCGCCGTCCCTGCCCGGCTGCGACTGCGCCTGGCCCACGGGCTGGCGGCAGTCGGTGCGGCGGCCCTGGCCGCCGCCGCCGCCGGCACCCTGCTGACCGGGCTGACCCCGGACCTGGGCCAGTTCCCCCTGTTACCCAACCTGGGCGGACTCCATCTGCGCCTGGATGCCCTCTCGGCATTCTTCCTCCTGCTCATTGGCGGGGTGGGCGCGGCGGGGTCCCTGTACGCGATCGGCTATACCGCCGGCCACCAGGGCACGGCCGCGCCGGCACCCGCCCCCGCCCTGCTCGGGGGCATGTGGAACCTGTTCCTGATCAGCATGGCGGCAGTGGTCATGGCCGCCGACGGGCTCGGCTTCCTGCTGGCCTGGGAGGCGATGTCAGTCGTCTCCTTCCTGCTGGTGGTGGCCGAGCACCATGATCCGGAGGTCCGCCGGGCCGGTTACTTCTATGTGGTCATGACCCATGTGGGCACGGCCTTCCTGGTCGGCGCCTTCCTGAGCCTGTACGCCCGCACCGGCAGCCTGGACCTGGCCGCCTTCCGAGCCGCCGCCGCCGGCCTGCCACCGGGCCTGCGCAGCGGCCTGTTCCTGCTGGCCCTGGTGGGCTTTGGCACCAAAGCCGGCCTGGTTCCCTTGCACGTATGGCTGCCGCGGGCGCACCCGGTAGCTCCCAGCCACGTGTCGGCCCTGATGTCCGGGGTCATGGTCAAAACCGCTGTGTACGGCCTGCTGCGCTTCACCCTCGATGTGCTGGGCGGCGGACCACCCTGGTGGGGCGGGCTGCTGGTGACGGTGGCGGGGATCTCGGCCGTGACCGGTGTGCTCTACGCCACTCAGCAGAGCCACCTGAAACGCCTGCTGGCTTACAGCACCGTGGAAAACGTCGGACTGCTCTGCATGGGTATTGGGGCAGCACTGCTGGCCAGGGCAGGCAGCCAATGGGACCTGTCCGCCCTGGCCCTGACCGCCGTGCTGTTCCATGCCGTAAGCCACGCCGCCTTCAAGGGTCTGGCCTTCCTGTGTGCCGGGGCCGTGCTGCACGGGGCCGGCACTGTCGACCTGGAACGGCTGGGCGGCTTGATCCGGCGCATGCCCCAGGTGGCCCTGCTCTTTCTGACGGCCGCCCTGGCCCTGGCCGGGTTGCCGCCGCTGTCCGGCTTCATGGGCGAGTGGCTGACGCTGCATACCTTCCTGCACCTGGCCCAGACCGGCCCGGGCCTGGCCGAACGCCTGGGCGGACTGGCCGCACTGGCAGCCATTGCCCTCACGGCCGGGCTGAGCGCAGCCATGGCCGTAAAAGCATTCGGCATTGCCTTTCTGGCCCTGCCCCGGAGCACCGGCGCCGCCGGAGCCCATGAAGCCCCCGCCACCATGCTGGCGGGTATGGCCCTGCCGGCGGCGGCGGTGGTATGGCTGGGACTGCTGCCCGGCACCGCCCTGCGCCTGATCCGGCCGGTGGTCACCGGGCTGCTGCCCCTGGCGCCCGCCGGCCAGATCCCCGGCAGCGGCGGCCTGCTGGCGACCCTGACCGTACCTGCCGCCGTTACAGCCGGGCACGCCGGCCGGCCGGTTGCGGCCGCGGCGGGTGCCTCGTTGGAGCCCCTGGCGGTGACCGCCGCCATGGTGGTGCTGGCCGGGTTGATCCTGGCCGCCACCCTGGCCCTGGCCGGGGGCCGCTTACGTCGGCGGCGGGGCATGACCTGGACCTGCGGCATTGAACCGGACGCCCGTATGGAATATACCGGCGCCGGCTTTTCCAAGCCGATCCTGCTCATGTTCCGGAGCCTGCTGCACCCGGTGCGTACCCTGCGGGTCGATCCTTCCGAACACCCCCTTTTCCCCGGCCGGGTGCACTACCAGAGTGAGCTGACGGCCATTTTTGAACTGTACCTGTACCGGCCCGTGACCGCCGCCGTGATGGCAGCGGCCTCCCGCCTGCGCCGGCTGCAGACCGGCAGCCTGCAGGTGTATCTGCTGTACCTGTTGCTGACGGCGGTGGCCCTGCTCGTGGCCGCCCGCCGGGGAGGGTGAAGCCATGTGGGCCATGGTGCTGCAACTGTTGCTGTTCCTGGTCTGGGCGCCGGTGGTGAACGGGGTGATCAAACAAACCAAGGCCCGCCTGCAGCGCCGGGCCGGCCCGCCGTTCTGGCAGCCCTATGCCGACCTGCGCAAGTACTTCCGCAAGGAAATGGTCATTGCCCAGACTGCCACCTGGCTGTTCCATACCGCCCCCTTTGTGCAGATGGCCACGGTGGCGACGGCAGCGCTGCTGGTGCCGGTGGCGCTGCCGGGCGGCGCCCCGGGCGGGTGGGGCGACGTGGTGCTGCTGGTGGGGCTGCTGGCCCTGGGCCGGTTCGCCCTGGCCCTGGCGGCGCTGGAGCCGGGATCGGCCTTCGGCGGCATGGGCGCCAGCCGGGAGATGGCCGTGTCCGCCTTTATTGAGCCCACGCTGCTGCTGACCCTGGCGGCCTGGGTGTTGCGCACCGGCAGCGCCGGTCTGGCCGGCATGGCTGCGGAACTGGCCGCCCGGGACTGGGCCGGACTGCTGCCCGGCCACCTGCTGGCCACCGCCGCCCTGCTGATCGTCACCGTGGCTGAGACCGGCCGGGTCCCGGTCGACAACCCGGACACGCACCTGGAACTGACCATGATCCATGAGGGCATGGTGCTGGAGTATTCCGGCCCCTACCTGGGCCTGATCGTCTGGGCGCACGACGTGCGCCAGCTCCTGTTGCTGTCACTGCTGGCCAACCTGGCCGTGCCCTTCGGTCTGCTGGGGCCGCTCTGGCTGTCTGTGCCCCTGTACCTGCTCAAGACCCTGATCGGCGGCGTGCTGCTGGCCGTGGCTGAGACAGCCACCGCCAAGGTGCGCATCCTGAAAATCCCCGACCTGCTTATTACCGGGGCCGCCCTGGCCGTGCTGGCCGTGCTGGGTGACCTGCATCTGGGGGGCTGAACCATGGCACTGCTGGCCTATGGACTGCTGGGCGCCACCCTCGCCCTGGTGGTGGTGCAGGACCTGTACGTACTGGTTGGGCTGGCGGCGCTGCAGGCGGTGCTGCTGGGGATCCAGGCGGGCTGGCTGGGCTGGGCGCACGGCGAACCGGCGCTGTATCTGGCCGCCGCCCTTACCCTGGGCCTGAAGGGGGTGGTCATCCCCCTGTTCCTGCGCTACATCATCCGGCGCATTCGGGTACGGCGCATGATCGATACCCTCTTCACCTCCAAGGTCACCCTGCTGATCGCCATCAGCCTCACCCTGGTGGCCTACTACGCCACCGCCGCCCTGGCCGGCGTGGGCGGGCTGGACGAGACTTCCCTGCCGGTGGCCCTGACCATGGTGCTGATCGGCATGTTCCTGATGGTGAGCCGGCGGGTGGCCCTGACCCAGTCCCTGGGCCTGCTGGTGATGGAGAACGGCCTGTTTCTGGCCACCCTGGCCACCACCCACGGGCTGCCGCTGCTGGTGGATGTGGGCATCTTCTTCGATGTGCTGGTGAGCGTCATTGTCACCGGGCTGCTGGTCTACCGCATCAACGCTACCTTTGAGTCCATCGACACCAAGGAGCTCAGGAGGTTGAGGGGATGACGACCGTAGCCGCCTGGGCCGGCGGAGTGTGGTCGGCCGTATTCCTGGGCCTGGTGGGGATCCTGGTCCGGGCCGTTGCCGGCAGGGGCGCCTGGACGGCACTTGGGGGTCTGCTCTTTGTTGACAGCTTCGGCGCCCTGATGCTGGCGCTGATCGCCTTTGTCGGATTGGCCGCCACCCTGTACAGCGCCGCCTATATGCGCCACGAACTGGCCACCGGCCATGTCACCGCCCGGCAGGTCCTGTACTATCACCTGTGGTTTCACCTGTTCCAACTGAGCATGGTGGCCGCCGTGGTGGTGGATAACCTGGGCTTTCTGTGGGTGGCCATTGAGGCCACCACCCTGGTCTCGGCGATACTGGTCGGCTTTTACAACCGGCGCACCTCACTGGAGGCCGCCTGGAAGTATGTCATCCTGTGCGGCGCCGGCATTGCCTTTGCCCTGTTGGGCCTGATTCTGCTCTACCACGCCGGGGTGCAGGCCGGGCTGAGTCCGGCCGCCGCCCTGGACTGGACCCGACTGCTGGATGCCGCCCCGCGGTTGAACCCGGCCCTGGTGCGCCTGGCCTTTGCCCTGGCCCTGGTCGGGTTCGGCACCAAGGCCGGGCTGGCCCCCATGCATTCCTGGCTGCCCGACGCCCACTCCCAGGCGCCGTCGCCCGTCAGTGCCGTGCTGAGCGGGGTGCTGCTCAACACCGCCCTGTATGCCGTGCTGCGTCTGTACATGGTGGCCCGGCGGGCCCTGGGACCGGGCTTCCCCAACGGTGTCCTGCTCACCTTCGGGCTGATGTCGCTGCTGGTGGCCGGACTGTTTATTCTGGTGCAGCGGGACTTCAAGCGCCTGCTGGCCTACTCCAGCGTGGAGCACATGGGACTGATCTGCATCGGGATCGGTCTGGGCGGCCCGGTCGGCCTGTTCGGGGCCGTGCTGCACATGGTGGGACACAGCCTGACCAAATCCCTGCTGTTCTTCACCGCCGGCAACCTCGGCCACCGCTACCATACCTACCGGATGGACCGGATCCGCGGCGCGCTGCACACCCTGCCCGTCACCGGTCCCATGCTGGTGGCCGGGACCCTGGTGATCACCGGTATGCCGCCGGGTGGACTGTTCCTGAGCGAATTCAGCATTGTCGCCGCCGGTTTTGCCACCGGCCGCGCCTGGGCCGGGGTGCTGGTGTTGGCCGGGATCGCCCTGGCTTTTGCCGGGATGATGCTCCACCTGAAGGAGATGGCCCTGGGTCTGGCCCCGGCCGGTCTGCCAACCGGCGAGCGCTATACCTGGGCCACGGCGCCCCTGCTGCTGGCCCTGGTGCCCGCCCTGCTGATCGGCCTGTGGCTCCCGCCCGGACTGACCGGGTTGATCCGGCAGGTGGCGGGACTGCTGGGAGGAGGCATGTAAATGGCAACCACACCGCCGCCCGGGCCGGCACAGCGACTGGCGGACCAGTTCCCGGCGCTGCCGCCGGCCAGCCTGGGTCCGGCCCCCAACGAAACCACCTTTGCGGTGCCGGTAAACCTGCTGCGTCCGGTAGCAGCCTGGCTCAGCCGGGACGCGGCCGCCGCCCTGGTGCAGATGGTGGGGGTCGACGAGCGCCCGCTGGACGGTAACTTCCGCCTTTACACCGTCTTCCGGGCCGGGGACCAGCTCCTGCTCCTGCGCACAGCGGTGGCCGATGAGTTCCCCTCCCTCACCCTGGAGGTGCCAGCCGCCCACTGGTACGAGCGCGAAATCCAGGACCTGCTCGGCCTGCGGCCGGTGGGGCACCCCGACCCCCGCCCTCTGGTGTTGCACGGCGGCTGGCCGCGGCACCTGCACCCGCTGCGCCGGGACTTTGACCTGCGCTGCTGGCCCGAGCGGACGGCCGACCCGCCCTTTCAGTTCCAGGGTGTGGAAGGCGGGGGCGTGGCCCAGGTGCCGGTGGGGCCGATCCATGCCGGCGTGATTGAGCCCGGGCACTTCCGCTTCAGCGTCATGGGCGAGAATGTGCTGCGGCTGGAGGCACAGTTGTTTTACACCCACCGCGGGCTGGAAAAGCGGGCCGAAGGCATGAGCCTGCCACACGGCCTGATGCTGGCGGAACGGATCTGCGGCGCCTGTGCCCTGTCGCACGCCGTGGCCTATGCCCAGGCGGCCGAGCGGCTGATGGGCGCCGAAGTGCCGCCCCGCGGCCGCTACCTGCGCAGCCTGGCCCTGGAGATGGAGCGGCTGTACAACCATGTGGGCGATGTGGCCAATTTGTGTGCCGGCGTGGCCTATGCATTTGGCAACAGCCAGGGCATGCGCCTGAAGGAAGCACTGCTACAGTTGAACGAGCGGGTCTGGGGCCACCGGTTTCTGCGCGGCGTGGCCGCCCTGGGCGGGGTGCGCCGGGACCTGAATGCGGCGGCCCTGGCCGATATCCGCCGTACCCTGCGGTCGGTGGAAACCGAGTGGCAGGAAATCATCGCCGTGATGCTGGGCAACGGCATTTTCATGGACCGGGTGCGGGGCACCGGGGTGCTGACCGGTGAAGTGGCACGGGCGCTGGGTGTGGTGGGCGTGGCGGCACGGGCTTCGGGGATTGACACTGACCTGCGCCGGGACCTGCCCTACGCCGCCTATGCCGGCCTGGAGCTGCATGTCCCGGTCTATCCCGCCGGGGACGTGGCCAGCCGCATGCAGGTCCGTCTGGTGGAGAGCCTGGATTCCTTCGACCTGGTCCACCACCTGGCGGAGCACCTGCCCGGCGGGCCGGTGCAGGCCCCGGTCCTGCCGCCGGTGCCGCCGCTGGCCCGGGCCATTGGCTATGTGGAGTCGCCCCGGGGGGCCGACCTGCACTTTCTCATGACCGGCCCGGGGGGCGAAATCTACCGCTATATGGTGCGGTCGGCGTCCTACCCGAACTGGGCGGCGGTGCCCTATGCCCTGCCGGGGAACCTGGTGCCTGACTTTCCCCTGATCAACAAGAGCTTTGAACTGTGTTACGCCTGCCTGGACCGTTAACATCGGGGCTGTCGCCCCGGAAAGGGGGTCCCGGCCGTGTGGAAACTGTTTGACAAGATCCGCCGGACGCCGCTGGCCACCCTGCCGCCGGACCAGCTCCTGCAGCCGCTGCCGGCGGGTGCCCGCGGCGTGCCGGAGGTAGACCCTGCCCGCTGCGACGGCACGCAGACGTGCGTGCCGGCCTGCCCGGCGGGTGCCATCGCCTACACCGCCGGCGCCAACGCCACCGGCGGGGCCTGGCACGTTGACGTGAACCGCTGCCAGCCCTGCGGCCTGTGCGTGGCGGCCTGCCCGCAGCAGGCCCTGACCGAGTCCAGCCGCCCCAGCCACGCCAGCCGGGAGCCGCAGCCGGAGGACGTGGTCCGGGAGATCCGGCGGGTGCTGGGCCGGTCCCTGCACATTCGGCATGTGGATACTGGCTCCTCCAACGGTTGCGACTGGGAAGTGACCCATCTGCTGAACCCGGTCTACGACCTGCAGCGCTTCGGCATTGACTTTGTGGCTTCTCCCCGCCACGCCGACCTGCTGCTGGTGACCGGCGGCGTGACCCGCCACCTGGAGGAAGCCCTGCGTCGCACCTACGAGGCCGCCGGCAGTCCCAGGCTGGTGGTGGCGGTGGGTTCGTGTGCCTGCGGCGGCGGTGTGCTCGGCCCCACTTACGCCCACCACGGCGGGGTCGACAAGATCGTGCCCGTCACCGTGCGTGTGCCGGGGTGCCCGCCCCGGCCGGCCGCCATTCTGGATGGCATCCTGCTGGCCCTGGGCCGCCGGCAGGAACTCCAGCCCGCCCGATGAAGCTGGTGATCGCCGTATTGCCTGGCCGCACGGCGCCGCGGGCACAGCGCCGGCTGCAGGAGGGCCACATTGCCTTTACCCGGCTGGCCAGCAGCGGCGCCTTCCTGGAACAGGGGAATACCACCCTGCTGATCGGTGTGCCCCGGACCCGGGTGGAGCAGGTGCTGGACCTGCTGCGTGCCGCTTCCCCCGGCGAAGGCGTGGCCTTTGTGGTATCGGCCCGGAGGGACTCCCTGGCAGCACTGGAGCCCTTCGCCCGCCCGGAAACGTAAGCAGGCAGCCCCCGCCGGTCCGTACGGCGGGGGCTGTTGCTTTTGCGGTTGAGTGCCCTACCCCGCCTCCCCAACCGTCTCTGGCATCTTCTGCAATCCCCATACCGGCGAGAACCAGACCCACAGGAAGGCCAGTGCAGCGCCGAGCGCCCCGACGAACATCGCCGCCCTCAGCCCGATGGTTGTAGCAAGGGTCCCACTGACGAGTGCGCCCAGCGGCGTCGTACCCAATACCAGGAAGCGCACGCTGGCATTGACCCGCCCCTGCAGCAGTGGTGGTGTGATGGCCTGCCGCAGGCTGACCTGATTGATGTGGTAGATGGGGAGCCCCAGTGCGCTCACGAACTGTGCTGTCGTTAACATGACCATGGCTGCCGCGGGCCGGGAAGGAGCCAGAGGGATCAGAAAAAGCGCCGCCTGCGGTACAAGCGCAGAGAGCACAATGGTCCGCCCCAGCCCGAGACGCCTGACCAGGCGCCGGGCCACCAGCGCACCCAGCAGGAACCCGACATTGGCGACACCGCTGATGATGCCGATGGCTCCGGCGGAAAGGCCCAGTTCCCTGGCCGCGAACAGGATATGGAGGGAGAACAGCATCTCGGTAAACAGGGTTAGCATAGCCGTACAGGCCGTAATGGACCGCAGGAGCGGGTTACCGAAGAGGAAGCGCAGCCCTTCGGCGATTTCACGTCCGAAACCCCGTCTTTTCTCGGTTTTTGGTTGCACCGGCTCCTGAACCCGCACAAATCCCAGCGTCAACGCCGAGACAAGGTATGAAAGGGCGTCCCAGAAGATGGCCGCCGGCGCTGAGGCCAGATGAATCACCCACCCGGCGAGCCCCGGCCCCGCGATTTTGGCGGCAGAGGCCGTCACCTGCAGCTTGCTGTTTCCCTCTCCTAACTGGTCATGGTGAACCAGCGAGGGCAGAAACGCCTGGTAGGCGACATCGAAGAAGACGGTCAGCGTCCCGGCCACCAGGCAAACCACGTACAGGAATTCCATGCGCAGAATGCCGAGCAGCCACGCCACCGGGATGGCCGCCAGTACCAATGCCCGGCCAATGTCCGACCAGATCAGAATCGGACGACGGGGCAGGCGGTCTACCCAGGCGCCAACGAGCAGGCTCATCGCCAGATAGGGGAGTGTCGTCAGCGCGTTCATGACTCCCATCTGGGCCGGCGTGGCGCCCAGGAGCATCACCGCCGCCAACGGCAGGGCAAGCTGGGTGATCTGAGATCCAAACACCGAGATGGTCTGGCCGGCCCACAACCGCATGAAATCAGGATGCTGCCAGAGGCCGGCCAACTTGAGGCGCATCACACTCCCCCCTTTTGACTGCAGAACCCTCCCAGCAAGGAGTCGGGTACGAAATTAAAGTTCCCGCCACCGTGCAGCAACCTGTGGAGGAACAGCCCAATGCCAGCAGAACCGGTTGCGAAGTCAGCACTGATCCGATACAGGTAATCACCGGGAAAGGCAACACCTGAAGGCTTGTCAAGACGAAACAGAAGGACGCCATCGGCCACTCTGTGGGCCTCCTCAAGGTAACGCTCCTCACCAAGAAACTGGTAGCAGTCTAGGAGAACGTTCCCTAAACCTGCCAGACCCTCGAACAGGCCAGGCGTCATGGTATACTTGCGCATTATATCTGGGATAATTTGCCCAAGGCGACTCTGCAGTTCGTTGCTTCCAGTAACCGCAACGTAGCGTACCAAAGCCGTAGCTACCCCCGCCGTTCCGTTCAACCAATAAGGAAAGAGTACAGTACTATTACGCACGTCCTCGGGAAAGCTGATAAATCCTTCGGTCGATATCCCGCAGTGTAGATCAAAGTCAACTGCCCGTAGGCCTGCATTTAGGAAGCGCTTGTCTCCGGTCGAAACATAAAGGTAAAGCAGGAATAAGGCGACTCCACTCGCTCCGAATGCGTATCCGACGCGGACTGCGCCTTCCGCAGTCGGCCAATGGTAACCTTGCTCAGTCTCCTGTTTACTCTCAAGGAGCCAATCCCCAACCCAGGCAGCAGCGTCGAGGAAGGCTTGTGCCCGAGTCCGCTGCCAAAAGTGTAGGTTGGCCAGGCCAAAGCCCGTGGCACCATGAAAAACGTCTGCCGCCTTCAGCAGAAGGGGGTGAGTCTGGGCCTTGCGCAGTGCCAAAAGGCCCTCGTCGGTGTACCCTAACTCGTCGAGAGCCCAGGCAATCCCAGATAAACCAAGGTAAAGCCCAGGGGGATATGTGGACGGCAACACCTCTTGTTGAAGAATCCACTGTGCTACTTCGCCCTGCACCTCACCCGTGAGCCGCTTAAGTGCGTATGCAACCCCAAGAGCCCCGTGTGCAATGTTTAGAGGATTGCAGTTAGCGGGGTCGGACGGAAAGAGACGGTCACGGCGCACATAGGTTGCGTTCGCAAGGATAAAACGAACAATGGCATCCGTCATTTCCGGCATTTTTCCCGGTTCGTTCTGCAGCGCACTTACGCTGACTGGCGTCCACCAGTCGGCACTGTCCAGCTCTGCCATAGCTGCTTTCACTCGCGCTGCATTATCCTTTCTTGCATCCATGCCCATAAGCGTCTCAATCGTCGTCTTCAGTGCCTCTGGCAGATTATAGTCCTTCTGGAGTTCGTTCAAAAAATCTCGGTGGGCATCGGGGCGCAAATCCACGAGTGCGCCGCTTGGCGTTAGGAGAGACAAACAGGTTGCGCCTACCGCGTAGTAGTCATCCTCAAACGTAGGTGCCTCAACCGACTGGCGATTCTTATGACGACCACCACATCGACCAGATCCAGCACACGCATTTTGGCGAATATCACATAGCGGGTGCCAACCGCCTGGCGGAGTACTTCGTAGAACTGACGCTCAGCCGGAGTCAGTACCGTTTCCACCTTACAATATTGCGGGCTGGTGACCACCACAGGCGTTGGCTGCGGCGCCCGCAACGTCTGGACCAGTACCAAGATGACCACCACGACGACCAGTCCCATGAGCAGCATAACCAACTGCACGATGCCATGCCTCCCGGGTGGGCGGTCTGCCCGTCCCATGTTCTTATTCTTTAGTTTTTCTCACTTTCATCGGTGTTGCCCTTCAGATTGTAATGTTTTACCGCCGTACCAATCGGCGAGGTGATCGGTTTGGCCACTGGGCCCGGGCGTGCGCCTGCTCCGGCGGGACAGCAAGCAGGAGTTTGGCCGCGGCATGGAATTGTATGTGGCAGGAGTACCTGCACCAGAAGGGTGGACTGCCAATGCAACCGTCCAGGGCGGTACCGGCCGGCCGTCTCGACCGCAACGTGTGGGTGGCCGGGTGGGTCAGCCTGTGTACCGACATCTCTTCCGAAATGATTGTCCCCGTGCTGCCCCTGTTCCTGACGGCCGTGCTGGGGGCGCCGGTGGCCGTCGTCGGCCTGATCGAAGGGGCAGCCGAGGCCATCGCCAGCCTGGTGAAGGCCGTTTCCGGGTATCTGTCTGACCAGATGGGCCGCCGCAAGCCGCTGATGGTTTTGGGCTACGCCGGCAGCAACCTGCTGAAACCGCTGATGGGCCTGGCCGGCTCCTGGGGGCAGATTCTGGCCCTGCGGGTCTCCGACCGCTTCGGCAAGGGCCTGCGCGGTGCGCCCCGGGACGCCCTGATTGCCGAGTCCACACCACCGTCCAGCCGGGGTCGGGCCTTTGGCCTGCACCGGACCATGGATACCCTGGGCGCGGCCATTGGCCCGCTCAGCGCCTGGCTGATTCTGCAGGCCCGGCCGGGTCAGTATCGGGCCGTATTCTGGTGGGCCCTGCTGCCGGGGGCCGTTTCCGTACTGTTGCTGCTACTGTTCCTGCGTGACACCCGGCCGGCCAAACCGGCGCCGGGACCGGTGCTGCGCAACTGGAGCCTGGCCCTGACCGGGCTGCCGCCCCGGCTGCGCCGGTTTGTGCTGATCGGTACCCTGTTTGCCCTGGGCAATTCCTCGGACGCCTTCCTGATTCTGAAGGCCCAGCATATGGGGCTGTCCGCTGCCCTTGTGCCCATTGCCTACTTTACCTTCAACGCCAGTTACGCCGTATTCTCTTACCCCCTGGGGGCACTGTCAGACCGCATCGGCCGCAAGCCGGTTATGGTCGGCGGTTTCCTGGCCTTTGCCCTGATTTACGCCGGGTTTGCCCTGGCAGCCTCACCCGGGCTGGCCTGGCCGCTCTTTATTGCCTACGGCCTGTACTACGCCGGGACGGAGGGCATCCAGAAGGCCCACCTTACCGACCACGCCGCCCCAGAGGCGCGCGGCACCGCCCTGGGAGTGTTCAATGCCCTGACCGGCCTGGCCGCCCTGCCGGCCAGCCTGCTGGCCGGGGTGCTTTGGGAGCAGGTCAGCCCGGCCGCCCCCTTCTGGGTGGGGTCCGCCACCGCCCTGCTGGCCGCCCTGGCCCTGTGGTTCTGGGAGTAAGATCAGCCTGCCTGCAGAACAGCGCCCACGTTGTGCTGGCGGTTGATCAATCGGCACCGAGCTGGCCCGGCGCATGCTGGCCAAGCTCGACTACCAGCGGCAGTCGGGGGTTAGTCGCTAGTCCAGCCGTTTGCCCATAAAGACAAGGTCATCCGCCTGGAAGCCCAGGGCTTCGTAAAACCGGGCAAGCGAGTGCGGCGGCTGAATGTTCCGGGCAGGGCGTATACATGGGCGAAGACGAATCACCCCGACCGGAGGTGGGCCGGATGAGCCCCTGGGCCCGGCCGCTGCTGGAGTTCACGTCCCTGTTGCTGGTGGCCTGGTGTGCGGCCGATGCGGCGCGGCGCGGCCCGCGCCCGGTCCTGGAACTGACGGCCGGGGGGCTGCTGGGCCTGGCGGTGGAGCAGGCAGCCATCTGGGGCAGCCGCAGCGCCGGGCGCCCGGACGCCTACCAGTATGGCCCGTTCGCCTGGATGATTACCCCCGATGTCCCCCTGACGGTGATGCTAAGCTGGGGCGCCCTGCTCTACGCCGCGATGAAGTATAGCGACAGCCTGGGCATTCCCCGCTGGCTGCGCCCCGCTGCCGATGGTCTGTACGCCCTGGCCCTGGACTTGAGTATGGATGTGGTGGCGGTGAACCTGGGCCTGTGGCACTGGGCTACCCCGCCACACGCCCAGTGGTTCGGCGTGCCCTATTCCAACTTCGGCGGCTGGCTGCTGCTGGCGGCGCTGTTCAGCCTGGGTGTGCGCGGGGTACGCCGGCTGGCGGGTCCGCAGGCGCCCTGGCCGGCTTATGCCGCCCGGCTGGGCGGGCTGGTGGTGGGGCTGGCGGTGCTGACCACCCGTTTATTCAGCCGCCTGTTCACCGGCACCGAAGGGGATGTATGGGTGGTGGGCCTGCTGGCCCTGCTGGCGGCGGCGCTGGTCACCGGCGGGCTGCTGTGGCGGCGGCGGACCGCCCCGGCCGCCCTGCAGGCCGCCCTGGCCGACGCCCCGCCGCCGAGCCCCGGCTGGGACCCGGCCCTGGGACTGCCCCTCGGCTGGCACATCAGCTACCTCGGCCTGGCCGCCCTGACGGGGATATTTGCCCAGCGCCTGATCATTCTCTTTCTGACCGGCGTGCTGGCCGCCGCCGGCGTGCTACTGGTGGCCGGCCTGGCGCCGGTGCGCCGGCCCTGAAAAGGTAAAAAGCCGCCCGTTGCGCCGTAGAAGGCGCAGGGCGGCTCCTGCTGAAGGTCAAACCGGCTCCGGTACGCCCGCCAGGTCCAGGGCCGCCCGGATGAGATTCAGCTTGCTGAACCGGCCCCGGGTAAAGAACGCCAGGTAGTTCTCCGGCCCCAGCAGCCGGGTGCGGATCTCCTTCACGGGCATGCCCTTGCGGGCCAGGCCGGCGGCCTTGTCGACCACCGATTCCAGGAAGCTGAGCCGGCTTTGCAGGCGACGCGGTTCAGTGCCCCGGAAGTGGCCGCAGAAGACTTGCTCCACCGGCAGGTTGATGGCCAGGCGCAGAGAAGCGATGATACCCGGCAGATCTTCCCCCGTGCGTAAGATCGGCACCTGCGGGTGAATCAGCAGGTCGCCGCTGAACAGCCAGCCCTGCTGTCGCTCGTGCAGAATCACGTGGTCGTCGGTATGGCCGGGCGCATGGTATACATCGAACCGGTGATGGGTCGTGATCACGGCATTGCCCAGCGGTAGGGCCCGAACCGACGGCGGTGTGCCCCAGAGGACCCGTTCAGACAGGGACAGGTTCAGCCCTTTTTCCAGGATCGGCACTCCAATCGGGTGGATCTGCGGCACCGGCCCCAACCGGCCGGCCGCTGCCACGTGATCCAGGTGATGGTGAGTGAGAACCACCTGCTCGACCGACCGCCCGTCCAGGGCAGACGCAAAGCCCCTGAGCCCGTGGCCACAGCCAGCGTCGATGAGCAGGCCGTCTACCCAGTACGCCTGGGATGTCCAGTTCCCCATCCCGCCAGTGACCACACGCAGAACCGGGCCCAGGGATTGGGTCTGGATCATGTAACATTCAGCGTCCTTTCCAAGTCCGTGGCAGCATATTTGCATCTCCAGCATACCGACGAACTCGAACCGTTCGCAAGCCCGAATTTAACGTCCACCGCCGGTAAAGCTGCGGCAGGGCGAACGGTTTGGAACAGAGAAACAGTCTTTTTGCAGAGAGGTGAGGCCGTATGGGCAAGGGCTTGAATCCGGAACAGGTGGCGGCCTTCTCCACCGTATTCACCCAACTCTCCCCCCGACTGTACCGCACGGCGCTCGGTATTCTGGGAAACCCGCATGATGCCAGTGACGCCCTGCAGGAAGCGGGGTTACGTGCCATGCGCCACTGGGGGAGCCTGCAGCATCCGGGGGCGGCCCCGGCCTGGCTGACGCGCATTGTCGTGAACTGCTGCCGGGACGTGATCCGCCACCGGGGTGGCATTGTTCCCACCGGACTGCTGGTCCGTGACACGCCGGCGCCGACGCCCGCCGACAGCGATCCCGACCTGTGGTCAGCACTGGGCACCCTGCCGACCGATCAGCGGGAAACGGTGGTGCTGCGTTTTTTCCAAGATCTGACTGTATTACAGATTGCCCAAATCACCGAGGTTCCCGAGGGGACCGTCAAGTCCAGGTTACACACAGCCATGACCCGGCTGCGGTCCCGCCTGTCCGACCGCAGCAAGGAGGGCGTCCGATGAAACGAACCACAGCATTATTCCCCCTGTGCACCCGGGTGCAGACTCACCTGGACGAGGTGCTGGCCACCGGTGAGTTCACCCTCCCGCCCCTGCTGGAAACCCATGCGGCCCAGTGCCCCCGCTGCGGCCCGGAGGTGGAACGGACCCGCAACCTGTTTGCCCGCCTGCACGCCGGTACCGCCACCGTAGACCTGGGTCCGGTGGCCCCGGCGGTGGATCGGGTGGTTGTAGCCGCTCTCGGTCAGGGGCATGCCCTGGCCAGGGCACAAAACACAAGGGCCCAGACCGCAGCCGGCGGCGGGCCGTCCTGGCGCTGGGTGCTGGGTCAGGTGTCCGCCGTGGTGGCCCTGCTGGTCATCGTCACCGGGCTGCTGTCCTGGGGGACCTGGCGTGTGGCCGACAAGGTGGCCGGTGCCAGCCCCGCCGGCATCGCCAGCCGGGCGGTGCAACCTTTCCGCCACTGGATCCAGGCCGGCCTGCACAACGTGACCAGCGACGTCCGCCAATGAACAGCAGGCGCCCCCGCTGACCAGCGGTCGGGCGCCTGCCTTCTTGTATCGGTGGGTGAACGTGCCTAACGCTTGGCCGGCTCATGGCCCGGCCGCGGCATCGGGGTGTACAGGGCCGTGGGCCGCCGCTGTCCCTGCTGGCGGTATAGATCCATGAGTTCGTACACCTCAGAGGGCATGGCGTGCCCAACAGGCAGCCCCATTTCCGTGAGGGCCGTTGGCGTCAGCGGGTAATCGTGCGTCCAGCGCCCATCGGTGAGAACCTCCGCCACGTGCCTGGCCTGGTCCCCGGGCAGGCGCCTGGCCAGCAGATCCTGGACGAAGGTGCGGACCTGGACCATGGCTTTTTCCGCCTGGTCAATCAGGATGTAAGTATGATCGGCGATGGTGCTGGGATCCTTGGCGCCCTTCAGCCGGATCAGGCTGGCCGCCGGGTACTCCCCGACCTGCGGATCGGTGGGGCCCAGTACCGCGTCGGGGTCCATCTCGATCTGGTCGGCCGCCAGGGCTACCAGCGTACCGCCCGACATGGCATAGTGCGGCACGAACACCGTCACCGGCCCGTCGTGCCGGGCCAGGGCACCGGCAATCTGCTCTGCCGCCAGCACCAGCCCACCGGGGGTGTGCATGATCAGGTCCACCGGTTTGCCCGGGGGCAGCGCCCGGATTTCCCGTAACACCCGTTCGGAATCCTCAATGTCGATATACCGCCAGACCGGGATGCCGAGCAGGCTGACAGCCTCCTGCCGGTGCACCATGGAGATCACCTTGGAGCCCCGCCGCCGTTCCAGTCTGGCTGCCACCGCCCGCCGAGCCCGATCGTGCTGGAGCTTGCGCAGGAACGGAATGATCACCGTGGTGACCAGTACCAGCAACCCGATCAGGTTTGAATACTCCACACACAGCCCTCCCCGTCTGAGTTCGCCGCCGCCAAGAAATCCCTCTATCTGGAAAGACGCAGACATCCGCCCGGTCGTTTGGCCGTCGGGTGTCTTTTGGCTGTGGGGTAAGCGCGGGTGGGCTGCTCTGGCATCATAGCCAGGGCGATGCGCCTAGTATGTAGCGGGTGCAAAGGTGCAGAGGCTAATTGGGCCGAATCCATACCAGGGCAGGTGATCAGGGTGGCCGATCTCTGGACCATGGCGATTGGGGAACGGGAGCAATTCAAGGAAACCGGTGAGGGCCTGGAGCGGCTCCACGTCGTGCCGCTCTTGTTACTGCACCGGCGGCGAATCGCAACCTTTGCCGGCAAGGAACTGGCGGCCCGCGCCCTCAGCGCCCTGCGCCGGCGTTTTCCGGACGCCCGGCTCCTCTCCTTTCCCGGCGGGGCGGATGACGCCCTGGTGGTAACCGATGAGGAACTGCCGCAGGTCCTTGATGCCTACGGCCTGGTGCCGTGGCCGGCGCCCAAGGCCCTGGCACCCGCTCTGGAGTGGGCCCGCCAGCCGGGGCCACCGGAGCAGCCGCTGCCGGCTGAATTGGACCAGATCCTGGAGGAGCCGGAGTTGATTCCAACTCTGGCACGTGCGTTGGCCCGCGACGAAGTGAGCGGGCGCCGAGCCCTCGCTCTGGTGGCAGCCACCGGTACCGCCCCTGCCCAGGAATTTCTCGCCTGGGCGCTGGCGGCGGATGATGCCGAATTTCAGGCCAAATTCCGCCGCCGGGGCCAGGACGCCATTGCCGCTATCGCCTACCTGCCTGATCACGCGGCCGAGGGTTTTACCCGGCGGGTGCTCTGGGACACCAACTACAGCTACCCCTGGCGAACCCTGCGGGCATGCGTGGAGCGCATGGTCCGTCTGGGTCCCGCCGGCCTGAGCCGATTGCATGAACTCGGTACCGATCATCTCCTGGAGCCGCATATCCAGCGCTGGATGAGCCAGAGTTTGAAACGGCGGGAGCCGGGGGACGCCCCCGGCTCCTAATGGACCAGGCCGGACGGAATCCCCGGCCGGCCTTTTTCCATGCCAAACAGGTGCAGGAGCGCTTCCCCATCCAGGCGGGGCGCGTCCAGACCATCCATCACTTCGGCAAACAGCCGCCGCTTATCAGCCAGCAGCCGGTGGATCTTTTCCTCGACCGTTCCACGGGTCAGCAGGCTGGTGATGGTGACGGCCCGGTGCTGGCCAATCCGGTGCACCCGGTCTTCCGCCTGGGACATGACGGCCGGGTTCCACCAGTGGTCAAAATGGTAGACATGATTGGCCCGGGTCAGGGTCAGTCCGACCCCGCCGGCCTTGAGGGATACCAGAAGTACCCGCGGCCAGTCCTCTTCTTCAAACCGGCGCACCACCTCATCTCGCTCCCACTGGGAAAGACTGCCGCTGAACAGGCAGGCGCCATACGGAAGCAGGCGGGGCAACAGCGGGGTTAATGTTTTTTCCGGGTACTGGGAGAATACCAGTACCTTTTCGTCGCAGGCCAGAATTTCCGGCAGTTCAGCCAGTAAAAAGGCGAGTTTTGCGCTGGCGCCGGAGGTTGGTTCCAGGTTGCAGATTTCCTTCAGGCGCGTCAGCAGCGCCAGCAGGTGGGCATGCATCCCGGCGGTGCCCACCTGGCTGAGCCCGCCCAAACCGCACGCCTCGGCGGCTGCATAGGCCTGTTTCTGTTCGGGCGTGAGTTCCAGCCATTCTTCCCGCATCTGCTTGGGCGGTAAAAAGGGCAGCACTTCGGCCTTGCCCCGCCGCAGCACGAAGGGGCGAATCGTCTCCCGCACCACCGCGGTGGATGGCAACAACTGCCCGCCCAGCAGGTCCGGTTTAATGAAGGTAAACACCGCGTCCAGATCCTCCAGCCGGTTCTCCATGGGCGTGCCGGAGAGCCCCCACCGCCACGGGGCCTGCAGCCGGTGCACGGCCCGGCTCACCAGGGCGTCGGCGTTCTTGATGCGCTGGATCTCGTCCAAAATCACCAGTTCAAAGGTTGTCTGCACCTGTTCGTGGTCGGATCGCCAGGTTTCATATCCGGCCACAAACACCTGGGCCCGGCCCCAGTGCCAGTCAAACAGGCGACTGCGCGGCTTGCGGGAACTGAGCAGGCAGCACTGCAATTCCGGGGCCCAGCGGCGGAATTTACGCCACCAGTCCCACAGCAGCGTCTTGGGGCACAGCACCAGCACCCGCTGGATCTTCCCGCTCTCAAACAGCCGCTGTGCCGCCACAATGGCCTGAATGGACTTACCCAGACCCATCTCGTCGCACAGCAGGGCCGCCGGCCGCTCCGCCAGAAACTGCACGCCGTCAACCTGAAACGGGTATAGCGGCGGCGGCGGGCCGGCCGGTACCGGCTGGCACCAGGTGGCTACCGGGCCGGCAAACTGGGCTGGCAGCGCTTCCGGTTCCACTGTATCGCCCCCCGCGCACATAATGTCTGCCGGTAGTTTGCGTGTTTGCCGCCGCTGTGTGCGCGGAAAACAGTGGCAGTCGGCAGCATAAATCTACCGGTTTTATGGGCAACTTCCTTTATAGAGGTGGTGGCCGGATGCGCGGCGGGCGGCAGTCTCGGGGAAGCATGGGGGTGATGCTGGCGGCAATCATGGTGATCGTGTCTGCCTGCAGGACGGGCCCGGACACTGCGCCCGTACCGGGAGTCGGTCAGGCCGGCCTGGTTGCCGCGCCCGCCCCAGTCCCGGTCGGGCCGGAACTCGCCGCTACCCTGTCCGGGTATTTGCAGGAACGACCCGGCACCTGGTCGGTGTGGGTAGAGGACCTGGGCAGCGGCGCGGTGGTGGAAATCAACACTGAAAAGCACTTTCCGGCCGCCAGCACCGTTAAGCTGCCCCTGGCGCTGATGTTAATGACCGGGTGGTCCCATGGTACCGTGGACCTGGACGAACGCCTGACCTACACTGCCGCCGACCGCGCCGAAGGCACCGGCATCCTGCTACACCGGGCCAGCGGGGGCCGCTATTCGGTGCGCACGCTGCTGCGCTGGGCCCTGACCCATTCCGATAACGTGGCCACGAACATGCTGCTGCGCCGCTACGGACGGGAGCGGCTGTTCGCATACATGCGCGACCTGGGCGGGCAACCGGAAACACGTGCCGGCCTGACCCACGTGACCGGCCGGGAGATGGGCCTGTATCTGCGTGCCCTCTGGCTGGGGGAGGGCCTGACGCCCCCGGCCCGAGCCATGCTCCTGGACTGGCTGGCCAACACCATGTTCCCCACCCGGCTGCGGGCCGGTGTACCCCGGACTGTGCCGGTGGCCCACAAAATTGGCACCCTGGTCGGGGCGGTACACGATGTGGGCATCGTGATGCACCCCACCCGCCCTTACGCTCTGGCCGTGCTCAGCGCCGATGCACCCGAGCGGGCGGCCGAGGAAACCATTGCCCGGCTCAGCCACCTGACCTGGACGCATCTGGAATCTGTGGGCAGGCCGTGAGCCGGGGCAGGTATCAGCGGCGGCTTCTCTGCATAAGCTCAAGGTTACCGGCCCCTGGCCCAGTCCCGGAGCAGACCGGTTCCCGAATCCAGCAAGGGGGCGTTTCCCGTGCAACCACAGCGCGGTTTGACCACCCGTCTGGTCCACGTGGGGGAGCAGCCGGACCCCGTCACCGGATCAGTCGTGCCACCGATCTACCCTTCCACCACGTTTGCCTTTCCCGATAACCAGTCCATGCTGGAACTGATGTCCGGCCAGAGTACCGGCTACATTTACACCCGGCTGGGCAATCCGAACTACACCATGGTCGAGGAGAAACTGGCCAACCTGGAGGGAGCCGAGGCCGCCCTGGTGCTGGCCACCGGTATGGCCGCCGTGACAACGGCGGTGCTGACCCTGTGCCAGGCCGGTGATCATTTGATTACCCACCGGGACCTGTACGGCGGCACCTTCGGGCTGTTTCACGAGGTACTGCCGCAACTGGGCATCACTGTAGCCTTTGTGGACCTGGCCGACCCTGATCAGGTGACGGCGGCCTTCCGGCCCCGCACCAGGGCGATTTTTGTGGAATCCCCGGCCAATCCCACCCTGCAGGTGTTTGATATCGCTGCCCTTGGCCGGCTGGCGCACGACCGGGGCGCCCGGGTGATTGCCGACAATACCTTCGCCACCCCGGTGAACCAGCAGCCGCTGAAGCTGGGGGCAGACGTGGTGATTCACAGTTGCACCAAGTACCTGAACGGCCACAGCGACGTGATGGCCGGGGCCATTGTGGGCGATGCGGCCTACATTGACCAGGCCCGCCAGCTTATGCGCAGGCTGGGCGGCACCCTGAACGGCTTTGACGCCTGGCTGCTGCTGCGGGGCATGCGCACGCTAAGCCTGCGGGTGGAGCGGCATAACGCTAACGCCCGGCAGGTGGCCGAATACCTGGTGCAACACCCGGCCATTGAGCGCGTATTATACCCCGGACTGCCCAGCCACCCCCGACACGAACTGGCCCGCCGCCAGATGAGCGGCTTCGGCGGCCTGCTCTCGGTGGTGCTCAAGGGCGGCGGCGAGGCGGCGGCTCGCCTGGTGGACCGGTGCCAGTTGTTTACCAGGGCGGTCAGCCTGGGGTCGGTGGAGTCGCTCATTACCCAGCCGGTGGCGGCAGTGCACTATAGTGTACCGGCGGCGGAGCGGGAGGCGGTCGGGATCACACCGGCGCTGGTGCGCATCGCTGTGGGCATTGAGGATGCGGAGGACCTGATTGCTGACCTGGAGCAGGCGCTGGCTTGATGGCGCCTCGGCCAGACGGCAGCTCCCTGAGCTGATTCGATATAACCGCCAGGCTCGCCCGCGGCTCCCAGCCGGCCGTCGCCGCTGGAAGCCCGCAGGCGGGCCACAATGTTTTAGTTCGAACCAAACTAACTATAGTGGTGATGGGTGTGTGCATGGGAGTTCATCGGACCCATCTTCAGGTCACTCACTTGGATATATCCAGTTATTAACCCAAAAAATGGTTTATCATCGCAGGCTCTTCTGTTATTATTATCTATGAAAGGGGGTTTAAGCCATGATGGAGTACAAGGTGGATGCCATGACCCTTCAGGTATGCGAGGAAGAACTGAACGAGATCCTCGACCTGGATGAGGCGGGGAGGGCAGTCACTCCCCGTTCTATGCACGACGACACCTATCTGGGATCTCTGGGAAAGGGCTGTAGACCTGGGCTTTTCATTTAATCGGACGATTCAAAGCATGAAGCCGCACGGATTCGTTTGCTATGCTGCACACCCCAACTCGTTTATCATCGGCGCCGACGGCAGGGTATATAAGTGTACCGTAGCCCTCGGTGACCCGCGCAACCATGTGGGTTGGGTGAGGCCCGACGGTCGCATGGAGCTGGATCTGGACCGCGTGGCTCTCTGGACCATCCACGATGCGGCCGAAGACGCCTCCTGCCGCCATTGCTTCCTCCGACCGGCCTGCCAGGGAGTCGCTTGCCCGCTGAAACGCTTTGAAACCGGGAAGCCCCCCTGCCCGGATGTAAAACACGATCTTCGTCGAGTCTTGACCACCCTTGCCCGCGCCAATCAGAAAAAAGTCGGAACTGCCCAGACGGAAATGGGGCCCATAAAGCCCAGTGTGGTTGCAGAATAGTCCTGAACACCGTACAAGAAAGGGCTGAGACACCGACAGGGCCACCACCCCATCATGATCAGGACCACTTCAACTGCGCGTGATGATCAGATAACTGGAAACAACGCCGCCCCCTCCAGAACAATTCGGAAGGGGCAGCGTCATTTTCTGGGCTGTATCTGGCCGCCCCGCTTACCCCGGCGCCGGCCGGCAGGCGCTGCAGCCGTCCCCGCCGCCAGGCGGCGCAGTGGTCACGGCCCGCACGAGCCAGGCCGATTCCGCCACATACCAGGGCGGGCGCAGGTCGGGAAAGCGCCGGCGCACCGTATCCAGCGCGGCGGCCACCGCCGCCTCATCGCCGGCCCGGCGGGCGGCGTAGGTTGTGAACAGCCAGGGGAAGTGGTCTGACCCCAGTTCGGTCCAGCGTGGGTGGGCGAGGGCGAAGCGCTGGTAGCCGGCCGGGTCAGGGGTCACCCCGAAGGCAAAGGGAAAGAACTGAGCCACGGCATCCGGGTAGAAGCGCTCCAGGTTCGGCTCCCGGCGCAGGCCCAGTGGCCCCAGCGCCCAGGCATAGCCTTCATTGCCCGCAAACTCCTGCAGCCCTGCCTGCAACCGGGCGGCCTGCTGGCGTACCGCCGCGGCCGCCGCCGGGTCATCCAGGCTGACCAACACATCGGCCCAGTCCTGCCAGCCGGCCCAGACCTCGGCGTTATCCATCAGCAGCTTCAGTGGGTACAGCCGCTTGGCCCGGGTCAACCCGTCATCGCCCGTCAGGCCGGTCAGCACCGCCGCTACCCGCTCCAGTACGGCGCGGTGGTTCCGGATCCACTGCAGGTCGCCGCCAGCCTGCCGGTAAGCAGCCACCAGGCTCAGGTAAGTAGCGGCATAGCTGTCGGCCGAGTCATACGTGCCAGTGGCGTGTTCCTGCCCCTCCCGCACCACATAATCGTCGATGGTGCCGTCGGCGTTCAGATGCTCCAGGTACCAGTTGAGCCAGCTTTCCACCGCCGGCAAGTGTCCGGGCCGGGTGAGCAGAGCCTGGGCAGCCAGGTTGGCGAAATAGGGGTTTATCAGCAATTGCGCCGGCGTCATGGCAATGGCCCCGGTGGGCCGCTGGGCGGCCAGCATGTACGCATAATGGCTATCCAGTTCGGCGGCGGCCGCCGCGGCGAGCCCGGGACCCGGTCCGGCGGGCATACCGGGCGCCGGCGTGTCCGGCGACGGCCCGGTGGCTGTGCCCAGCGTCACTGCAGCCAATGACGGCTCTGCAGTTGTGCCTGCGGGCGCCGCCGCCATAGCGGTCAGCGGCTCGGCCGTAGCCATGACTGCAGCAGGGGCGTTGGACAGCCGGATGACCCGCACCGCCAGCATCGCCACCGAAATGACCAAAATCGCCAACGCCAGCCAGCGCAGGGTGCCCACCTCCGGCCCACTTTGATACCCTTAGCGTATCATAAGAGCCGAATCAGCATCGTGCTCCAATATAAGGGGATAAATCAACCTTTCAGCCAACGGGGGGGTGCCGGTGCCAGCTTGCACCGGCCGGAATTTCCCGGTATGCTGAAACCCGAGAGCGCATCGACACCATTCCGTAAGGGGGGAAAGCGGATGTCGGCCCTGGTTGAGGAGTTGACCCCGTACCTGGTTCAGACCCGCCGGACCCTGCATCGCCACCCAGAACTGGGCTGGTGTGAGTTTCGCACCACGGCGCTGGTGGCGGCGGAGCTGCAGCGGCTGGGCTACCGGGTCCGCCTGGGCCGTGCGGCCGTGAGTCCGGAGCATCGTCTGGGCGTCCCCACCGCAGCCGAACTGGCTGCCGCCGCCGCGGATGCCGCCGCTGGCGGCGTGGCGGCGGAGGTTCTGGCGGCCATGACCGGCGGGCTGACTGGCGTGATTGCCGACCTGGACAGCGGGCGCCCCGGCCCGACGCTGGCCTTTCGGGTGGATATCGATGCCCTGCCCATTGCCGAGGCGACCGACCCGGACCACCGGCCGGCCGCCGCCGGCTTTGCCTCGACGGTGCCCGGACGCATGCACGCCTGCGGTCATGACGGACATACCGCCATCGGCCTGGGACTGGCCCATACGCTGCGCGAACTGCTGCCGGTGTTATGCGGTCGGGTCCGCCTGATCTTCCAGCCCGGCGAGGAAGGGGGCCGCGCCGCCCTGGCCATGGTGGCGGCCGGCGCCTGCCAGGGGGTCGATGATCTCATTTGTATTCACCTGGGGCTGGACGTGCCCTGGGGCACGGTGGTGGCCGGCAGCGTGGGCTTTCTGGCCACCAGTAAGCTGGTGGCCACCTTCCGCGGCCGGGCCAGCCACGCTGGCTTCCGACCGGAAGAAGGCCGCAGCGCCATTCTGGCCGCGGCCCATGCCACCCTTGGCATCCATGGGCTGAGCCAGCACTCGGGAGGCGTGACCCGGGCCAACGTCGGTGTGATCCGGGGCGGGGTGGCCAGCAATATCGTCGCCGGTGACTGTGTGTTGGAACTGGAAACCCGCTCAGACCGCCAGGAGATCCAGGACGAGCTGGAGGCCAGGGCCCGCCGGGTGCTGGCTGCCGCCGCCGACCTCACCGGCTGCCGGGTAAACATTGCTGTGGACGGCCGCGCCGTGGCCGAAGACAGCCACCCCGGCCTGGCTGCCGAGGTGGCTGCGGTCGCCCGGGACCTGCCCGGGGTAGAAAAGGTGGAGCCCAGCCGGGCCTTCGGCGCCTCGGAGGATGCCACCGACCTGATGCGGGCCGTGCACGCCGGGGGCGGGCGGGCGGTTTACACGATCCTGGGCACCACCCTGGCGGCCGGACACCACAATGAACGGTTCGACTTTGACGAACGCGTACTGCCTCTGGGGGTCTCCTTGCTGACCGAGGTGGCCCGGCGGCGGCTGGGCTACGCCGGCGCCTGAGTGTGCCCCGCTCAGGTCCGGGAAACGGCGCCCCCGTCCATCACCAGGGTCTCGCCGCAAATGAAGCGGGCGTCGGGACCGGCCAGAAACACCACCGCCCGGCCGACCTCCACCGGGTCACCGGGCCGGCCCATGGGGATGCGACGGACCCGGCGCTGGTGCAGGTCCGGGGAAATGTTCCGGTTCATGCCGCCGGCGAAGTATCCCGGCGCCAGGCCAGCAGCCGGTCCAGCTCCGCCGGGTCGTCGTTATGGCGGGTGGTCACACCAGCGTTGTTCACCAGAATATCGAGACGGCCGAGGTGGCGGAGATGACGGCCTCCACCATCTCCGCCACCTCGGCCGGTTCCTCGACCCGGGCCTGAACCGTGACTGCCAATCGACCCAGGGCCCCCACCTGGTCAGCCACCTCACGGGCTGCCTCGGGGTTGCTGCAGTAGTGCACCGCCACATCGCAGCCGGCGGGGCCAGTTCCGTGCAGATCACACTGCCCAACCCGCCGCTGGCGCCTGTTACCAGGGCGACCTTCCCCTCAAGACTCGATGCATCCACCTCCGGATCGACTGAACTGATACTGTGCCATACCTGCGCGCAAACGGGGCGCCTCCTGAGAGGCGCCCCGTTACATGCTTGCTTAAGAAGGCTTCTTCCAGCTCGAGGTGTTCTTCAAGCTGCCACCGGGATGGTACTTGTTGAACTTCTCGGTGAGCGTATCGATGGTGTCGGGGTTGTCCTCGTCCAGGACAATGGCTTCAACCGGACACACGGAGATACACTGGCTCTCACCATAGAAGCCATAGCATTCAGTACACTTGTCAGCCTCGATCTCGTAGATGGCGTCACCACAGGTGATGGCCTCGTTCGGGCATTCGGGCTCACAGGCACCACAGGAGATACAGCTGTCGACAATCTTAAGCGCCATTTTAGTAGTTCACTCCCTATAGGAATACGGCAACACAGAGGCACAGCGAAAACTTCGAGGGGAGTGGGGGCCTTTCCTGCTATGAAATTGCACCCCTAAACCCTGGACGTGCCTAGTATACCACGGCCGCAAATTGGGGACAACGTCTAGCCGCCATCCGCCCGCCGCAAAACCGCGACCTCATCCCCCGAAGCCAGGGCAGCGTCATCATCGTGGTGCCGCCCGTTGACAATGACGGCCAGTTCCGGGTGGTGGTCCAGTTCCAGGTGGCGCAGCAGGGCCGCCGGACTGATCCCGTCAGGGACCTCCTCGGTCCCCTTCCAGATGCGCTGACCGCGAAAGGTCAGGTAGACTTCCAACTGGATTTGCATCGGGCCCCCCCTTCCTCACCTCGCCCCGGGGTCGCCGGCGGACGTCCTACACCTCAGCCTCGTCCCAGATTCTGGCCATGGCCTCGGCCGGGACATCAAAGCGGGCATGGTGGGGCGGCAGCGGCTCCTGCTGCATCCATTCCGGCAGCCGGGCCACTGCCGGCAGACCGGCCCGGACGTTGAAATCGATTTCCCACCGGTTCACCATGGCGGCGTAGCGCCGCAATCCGGCCACGCTGATCGGCCGGCCCAGGCGGGCCTCGTACAACTGGGCGAAGGTTTCCGGCTGTGCCCCATACACGCCGCGGGCAAAGTTGCAGAAGCCGAACACGTCAAGCAGGGTCGCCACAATCTGAATCTCCCGGCTGACGGATACTTTGTCCGCCGGGTCCAGATGGTCGGTCTTGCTGACAATGGTGTTACCGGCGGTGTGGTCGCCGCCCATGGCGCTGGTACAGTAGGTCACGCCATTGCCCTTGATCACCCGCGGATCGTAGGCAGGCATGGTCTGGTTTCGCACCACCGGCACCTGGCGCACCCCCAGGGCCTGGCCGGCCAGCCCGGCCCCCAGGCCCAGTAGACGGCCCAGCGGTGTACCGGCGCGGATCTCGTTAAATGCCTTGCATACAGCAGCCTGGTCGCCCCACGGCAGCAGGCCGGCCGTCATGGCCACACCCATGGCACCACCGGTCTCAATAGTGTCAATGCCCAGGTCATTGCACTGGCGGGTAAACTCGGCAATGGCGTCAAAATCAAAGATTTCCAGGTTGGACCCCAGCAGGGTGTTGGTTTCAAACTCCATGCTGGAGGCGACTTCCTTGCCTTCCCGGTCGACGTAGACGTTGGAGCACTGGATGGCGCAGCCGGTCATGCAGGAGTGTGTCGGCTGGCCGCCCCGCTCCAGAATCACCTCACGCATGCGCACGCCGCTGATCTGGTCAGTCTGCGGGTCCTGGCCTCGGCTGAAATTGCGGATCGGCAGCCCGCCCAGCTTGTTCACCACTTCCAGCGTGGCGGCGGTGCCGAACTGGGGGAAGCGTTCCGCCGTGGCGGGCTGCGCCCGCAATTCGGCAATGTACGCCTTGCCGGCCACCTTCCACAGTTCCTCGTTCACAGGCTTGACCGGCTTGTAACCCGGCTCGTTCCAGATAATAGCCAGCAGGCCCTTGGCGCCCATCACTGCGCCCACCCCGCCACGGGCATTGAGGCGGGTGGGACGCCCTTCCGGATCGGTATTGGCAATGCCGGCGATGTTCATGCGCATTTGCCCGGCCGGGCCGATCAGGCTGAGACCTACCTTGTTGCCAAATCGCTCAAGCAGCCGGGCCGCCGTCGCCGCGGTGCCCAGCCCGGCCAACTCGTCGCCCGGTTCAAAGCCGGCACCGTCCGGTCCCACCACCAGAATCCACCAGCCCGGCTGCCGCGGCTGACCCTCCACAATGAGTGCCCGGTAACCGAGCATGGCCATTTTCAGCCCGCTCTGGCCTCCGGCGTTGGCTTCTTTGATACCGCCGGTCAGCGGACTCTTGCAGCCCACCGAGATCCGGCTGGAGTTGGACAGCACCGTGCCGGACAGGAGCCCCGGCGCAAAGACCAGCTTGTTCTGCGGTCCCAGCGGATCGCAGAGCGGGTCGACTTCGTCGCAGACAATGCGGCTGGTCAGGCTACGCCCGCCCAGTTCCCGGTATTTCTCCGGCAGGACCTCGACTTGAATAGTCATGTCCTGCATATTGACGCGCATTAGCTTTTCCATCGTTAATGGTCTCCCCCTGTGACGCGACCAGGCCGGCAGATTTACCGGTCCCCGAGCTTCGGCCATACATATTCGGCACCGCCGTAGCGGCTACCCTGCTAAGTGGTACAATGGAATTGTTACTTCCGGCCATGCCAAGTCCAAAAGGAGGTGCATTCCGTGTCGGCGGAAATGCAAACCGAGATTCCCGCCGCCCTGCTCGAATTCATGCAGGGCCCGCGTATCACCCAGTTGACCACCATGGATGCCGATAGCCGGGGACCGTTCGTCAATGTGATTTCCTGGGTGTTGGCCAAAGACCCACACACCCTGCGCCTGATGGGCGACCAGCGTACTCGGTTCATGCAAAACCTGAAGGCTGATCCCCGGGTGGCCCTGACGGTGCTCGGTGCCGGCAACGCCTGGACGATTTACGGTCAGGCCCGGGTGTTGGCGGAGAAGACCCCCCACGTACCGCTGAACCTGAGTATGGTGGAAGTGACCGATCTGAAGATATACCCAGTCCTGTTCTGGGGCGCCAGACTCACCCAGGTGCCGGAATGGGATGTCACCTACTCCCGGGAGCAGTCTGACCAGCTTGATGCCGCCGTCTTCATGGCCATGCGGGAATTCGCCCCCTCCTGACCGGCCCGGCCAAACCCATGACAAAACCCCTGACCGGCGTCAGGGGTTTTGGTGTGCGCATTTAAACCGGCGGCGGCTGCAGACCCTGCATCCGCATGACCAGCAGGATCTGGGCGCTATGGTAAACTTCATGCCAGAAGATGCGGTGCACGATCCATAGCAGCGTTTCACTTTCCGGCAGGTTCCCTTTGAACCATTCCGGTGGCAGCGGCCGCCGTTCGGCCAATAACTGGTCCACGGTATACGGCTGCAGGAACGCCTCTGTCTGAGCCCGGCTCTGGTGCAGGTAGTCCAGAATGCTCGCCAGGTCCGGCAGTTCCGCTTTGCGCCTGGGCGTGAACCCCGGCTGCTGCCGGATGATGAAGTGGATGAACCAGTCCTCGACCTGGGCGATGTGCCGCAAGTAATAGGAGATGGCATTGCGGGAGCCAGGCGGGGTCCAGTCCAGTTGCTCCGGGGTCAGGGCCGCCACCGCGGGCAACACCCGCTCCCGGAAATCGTTCCGCTGCGGGAACAGGGTCAGGGCGTCCACGCCGGAGGGAGCGGCCCCGGCCCCGGTCACCAGCGGGGCCAGCAGTTCCTGCAGTTCCCGCGCCGCCGCCTGCTGCAGGTAACCCCTGCGGTATTCCTCGCCCATCTCCTGGTAAAGCTCTTGGTTTCGGGCCTGGTACTCCGGGTGGTCGGCGGGCGGCAGCGCGGCCCGCCGGGTTTCCACCATGTCGTTGGCCAGGCGGCTGCGCTCCGTCCAGCGGCCCACCTCGCGCCAGTCCTGGTCCAGGAACACAAAGACCGGAATCCGCATCTTGCCGCCGGGCGCCAGGAAAGTGTCGGGCGTCATCAGGTCCGGGTTGGTATCCCGGTCAAAGATTCGCACTGCCATCCGGGCTTCCCGGGCAATGTGCATGAGCACTGGCAGGTGCTGAATCACGTCCGGGCACCATTCGGCACCAATGACCAGCACCCGTAGCCACAGAGCAGTAAAGCGGCGCCAGAAGGTTACCTCCGCTGGGGTCAGGCGGAATTCAGCTTCCGCCTCCCGGGTCCGCTCCGCGTAACGCACGGTGGTGAAACCGGCGAGAAACTGCTCATAAGTAAGTCCCTGGGGCCAGCGGACAGCCATATCCATGGTATGGTATAAACCCTCCTGTCGGCTCCGCAACTGGTCCGGGCATCCGGCCTGCCGGGCCGCCCGCCCCGCCTCAGGTACACGGGGAGCCGGGGCCGGCCTTACTGGCCGGTCCCGGCTGGTTTGTGATCGCCCGGAAACTGCAGCATCTGTACCTGCCCGGGCATGTGCAGTTCTTCAAACTGTCTGAGCGCCGTCCGCAGCACTGCCATTTGCCCGGCGATGTCGCCGGCGCTGCCCAGGGAATGGCCCAAGTGAAAGCCTTCCGGGCAGATGGCGCGCGGCGGCCGCATGTTGCCGCTGCTCTCGGCGTCCACTGTAATCAGTACAGTGGGGATCCCCAGCATCTCAATGGCCCGCTGAACCGCAACGACCGTGCGGTGGCACAACGGTCAGCCAGCCGTCAGAATGACGGCGTCGGCCCCCGAACGCTCCACCTCTCTGGCCACTGCCGGAGCCGCTTCATCATAAAACTGCTTGAGCCGCAGGGCATAGCCCATCATGCTGAAATGCCGGTCAGCCACCACCCCGATCTCTCCCGCCTGCGCCAGTTCCCGCAGCCGGTCAATGGGAAAGATCACATTCATGTCCTGGCGGGCCTCGGACCGGTCATAATGGTCCTCCGGGGCGCCGTGGGTAATCATCAGGTTCCGGCTGTCCACGTCACCGGGCAGCACCCGGAAGGTAGCGTCACCCTCCGTCTGAAAAGGCTCCTGATCCCGGGCGTGCACACCGGCCGTGGAGACGATGGCTACAGTCATTTCCCGCAGGGGTTTCCAGGGCGGCGTAAACGGTACACACCGCCGGGACATTTCCTGTGCCATGGTCAGTGGGGGCAACCGTACGCTGCCCCCTGCACCCCCTTACGATAGCTTGCGGAGGACTTCGAACAGTTCTTCGTTGTCCGGATGCTTATCGATGGGATGTACATCAATCCACTTAATGATTCCATCCTTGCCGATGATCATCAGCGCACGCTCGCTGATGCCCTTTTCATCGATCAGGATGCCATATTTTTTGGTAACGTCGCCGTGGGGCCAGAAGTCGGCGAGCAACGGGTAAGAGATGCCGCCCAGGCTCTTGGCCCACGCCTTGTGGCTGAACACTGAATCCACGCTAATACCCAGCACCTGGGTATTGTTCCCCTCAAAACGGGACAGGTCGTCCTCGTAAGAGGGCATCTGGGCCGTTCAGACCGGGGTCCAGTCAAGCGGGTAGAACGCAATGAACACGTTCTTCTGCCCGGCGTAGTCACTCAGACGCACTTCCTGGTCCAGGTGGGAAGGGAGCACGAAATCGGGGGCTTTGTCGCCCACTTTCAAGGTTTTCGTCACCGTAGCGCCCTTGGGCATCGGATCGCCTCCTTCTCTTGCAACCGGCTGCACAGGAAACCCAAAGCAAGAGTATGTACCTAAATCTATAATACTATTCGGCAAGTCGCACGCCAATCCGGTCGATGACCTAGATCAATGTCTCATGCCCGGACAAAATAGGGCCTTGACACCAGTTGTGCCGGAACACCCATCTGGTCCGTTAAGCGGAAAGATGTCCAAGCAGGAATTCCTGGTCCGGATGGCAAATGGAGATGCCGGAGGTGGCAGGGATGGCCGTTTGGAAGTGCAAGGGCTGCGGTCACGAGCAGGAAGGGCGTTGCAAGCCACGTAAGTGCCCGACGTGCAGTGGTCAGGATTCATTTGACAAGAAGGCCTAGACCCACGGGGCCGCCACCGGGTGTGGCGGCCCTCCGCATTGGCTCGGGCTAGCGGTGACTGAAATAGACAGACAGGTCTCGGCCCCGCCGGTTCAGAACTGTGGGCAGGCAAAGCTGGGTCCGGCATTCACCACCGACATCCAGGCGCAGGTTCCACTGTTCGGCCGCCGTTCCGTCGGGTGCCACGGCCCGCAGACTATAGAACCCCGGCGGCAGGTCCGCCACCTGGAAGCGACCCAGGCGGTCGGTCTCCTCCACCGCCACCGGAATTCCCATTAGCGGGCCGAAGAATACCTCGACCACACAATCGACGATCCCCATGCCGGCGGTATCCAGGACCCGGCCTTCCAGGCGGCCGGCTGCCGACTGGACAGCCGAGGCCCCGAGATGGTTCTGTACCGTAACGGTCACTTTCTGTTGGTCCACCTGACTCTGGTGGGTCCGCACCGCCAGGTCCTGGCGGGTGTCGGAGTGGTGAGACGCGTCCTGGGTGGCGGTCTGGTCGGTTTTCTGGTTGTTGGTCTGGTCCAGATCCGCATCCTGCCGGGTCAGGCGCCGCAGATCCTCACTCACCGTGGCACCTCCGTTCAGGAGGGGGGAAAGGCTTTACCTTTCCCCCTCACAGGGTTAGTCTTTGTGATCCTTGTGCTGGCGAGCCAGCATGACCATGAGTTTGGCCAAGATCTCCTGCCACTGCTTCTGGGCCTGATGCTGGAACTGCACCTGCCATTGGAACTGCTTTTGCCACTGCTCCTGCCACTGGGACTGCCATTGGACCATCCACTGCCACTGGCTTTGCCACTGTTCCTGGATCTGCTTCTGCCACTGGGCCTGCCACTGCTCCTGAACCTGGGCCTGGGTCTGGGTGTTGGTGTCGGTGTCGTGGACTTTCTGGTCGTTGGTCTGGTTGATGGTGACCCGCTGGTTGGTGTCCTCAGCCTCGTAATCCTGCTTTTTCTTTTCCTGCTGTTGAACAGTCTGGGTCTTGTCATGCCCAGTCTTATCAATAAAGTCGGAGTCCTTCAGTTTCGGATCGTTGTCCTGCCACTGTTTCTGCTTGTCGCCATCACCGCCGGCGTGCTTGGGCTCCCGGTCCTTGTGGTCATGGAACATGGTTACGTTCCCCCCCTTAATCCGAGTAACGCTTGCCCCGCTCGCCGAGGGCGACCACGACCAACTGGATCAGTTCCTGGAACTGTTGCTGCAATTGGATCTGGAACTGCAACTGGGCCTGATACTGGTCCTGCCACTGCTTCTGCCACTGTTGCTGCAGTTGTAGCTGAAATTGCAGTTGCGCCTGATACTGGGCCTGATGCTGCTCCTGCAATTGCAGCGCTAGTTGCTCCTGGACCTGAGCCTGGGCCTGGGTGTCTTCGTCCGTCACGTTCAGGTTGTTGTTCTGCGTTGCGCTGACGTTTTGGCGGAAAAACTCGAATTCCTTTTCAATATCGATCTCCCGCAGCTTCTGCTGGGGGTTGTCATCGGGAACGTCGAGATCGAACATGCCCACGCCGGAAAACCTCCCTCCGCCGTCGCAACCTGGATGCACGAATCATCGGTGGATCCTCAAGCAATCTGGTCCCAAGGTTACAATATGTCTATTTTCACCGAAGGGTTCTTTGTTCGCTAAACATATTTCAAAAAATATACCGACCAGAGAGAAGCAGACGCTTCCCTCTGGTCGGTCTGGCGGCCCATTAGCCGGGACCGGCGTCCCCCGGCCTGCTCTGCATCCGGCGGGCCAGGGACTTGAACTGGGCCTGGAGCTGACGCTGCAGCTCGGCCTGCTGCTCCTGCAACTCCTGCCACTGCTGCTGCTGCTGCTTCCACTGCTGCTCTTGCTCCTGGACCATCTGGGCGTGCTGTTGGCGCAGGCCCGTAATCATGCCAGGCTCCTTGGGTTTGGCCACAACCGGGCGGGGCGTGACCTTCGGGGCCGGCGCTGCCGGCTGCGGGGCCGGTGCGGCCGCTACCGGTGCGGTTGCTACCGGTGCGGTTGCTACCGGTGCGGTTGCTACCGGCGCCGCCAATACTGGGTTGGCGGACAGCGGCGGCGGCGCCAGCGCGATGATACTCTCCGCAGACACGACGACGGGGACGGCGATCTGCCTGGGGGATGTCTCCTGCAACCCGGCAGTCGCGCTGCCTGCTGCTTCAGCAGCAGCCGGTGGTTCCGGGGCCGGGGTCCGGGCCTGTAGTACGGCCGGGTCATGAGGGCTCCCATGTGTCAGGTCAGGCGCCGGCGCACGCCGGCTGCTGGTCAGACCGCTGTCCAGGGCGACCTGCTGCACCCGCACGGCCGGAACTGCCTCCGGCTGAGAGGGCTGCGGGGGGACCACTGTGGCCACGGGCTGGGGTTCGGCTGCACGGGCGATGGGGGCCTGCGGTGGCACCGGCAGGCTGTGCAGGATACGGGCGTGAAGGGCCATAAACTTCCCTCCTGTCGCAGAAACGGCTGTCCAAAGATAGGTTATGTAAGCGTTGTGGTCGATGTCTCTCCTCTGCCCCGCCTCAGTGTTGTCCCAAAGGAGTGCGTGGGTCAGCCAGATTGGGTCCCACCCGAGGGGGGCAGCCCAGTTGTGGTTTGCACCTGAATGCCCTTGAAGATGGCCTGTAAGAAAGACACGTCCTGGTTGCGCACGACAAGTAACTGGCCCTGCGTGTCCAGCGAGGCCAACAATACCTCGGCAGGCCCGGCGGCGCCACGGGCGGCCAGTTCTGTCTGCAGCCAGCATTCGCAGGGCCGTGAAGGCCCGCCAGATGGGAACGTCCTGGCTGATCAACAGGTGGCCGCGGCCGAACCGATCAGAACCTGAACAGCCACGTCGTAAGGACGGGCCTGAAACTGCAGTCCCCGTCCGAGAATACGGAACAGCAGAATGGTTAACGGGTAAACGACAAGGGCGCGCAGGGCCAGCATGACAAATTCCCTCCGGGGCGTAGTGTATACGCCTCGGAGGGAACATTAGCCGCGCTCCGGGGACTGTCACGGTCAGGAACTGCGGCGGCGCTTGCGCATGAGCGCCAGGGCGCCCAGGCCGGTGATTACCGCCGCACCGAGGCCAGCCAGATGCCCCGGCAGCAGTCCGGGCACGCCCAGGAATGCCTTCTGCACCTGCAGCGACGCCGAACCCGTGACCATAACGCCAGGCATCCGCCCGCCGGCCAGAATCGTGTTGGTGCCCAGGTCGGACTCGCTCCCCGCCTGCAGGGTCAGCTTCACCTGAGCCGGCTGTTCGGGGGTGACCTTCACCGTCGCCCGGTCAAACGTACCGGTCACCTGGTACGGCAGGTCGGGCAGTTCCAGGGTGAGTTCCCCGGTGCTCTGGCCCACCGCCTGAATCTCGACAGTGCCGGTCACCGTGCCCCCCTGGAACACCGGTTTGTCCGGCAGGTTCACCCGCACATGGAAGGCCGGTGCGGCGGCGGCGACCCGGCCAATTTCGCCGGTGCCGAAGGCGGCGTACCAGACGCCCCCACCGGGCGCCGGCGCCAGCCACTGGGCCCAGTTCTTGTGCCCAGGCAGCGGGTATTCGACCACGGTGTACGAGTCGGGCAGCACATGGGCAATGCGCCCACCCTCATGCTCGGCCGTCCAGATGCCATCGGCCGCCGCCAACACGTCGTTGGGCCGGGCTACCGCCGCATGTTCCTCCGGGTCCGGCAAACGCAGGCGTACCTCCCGCAGGGCCTGGCCCGTCTCGGCGTCCATTACCAGCAGGGAGCTGGTGGCATGCCCGGCGATCCACACCCGGCCCAGGGCATCAATGGCCAGGTCGGAGGGGGCCCAGAACTTTTCCGGCACCGCAAATGTTTCTTGCTTGCCCGCCGTCACACGAATGATGCGGTTCTTGCCCGCCTCGGCATACCACAGCCGGCCCTTGGCGTCCATCGCCAGTCCGTAGGGGTAGGGCTTTCGGTTCGCCCTGGCGCCGGCCTCGGCGGGCGGGCTGGTCAGCACGGCGGTCGCATCCAGGGGGTGGCCGGGCTGCCGGGACGCGTCCGGAGTCAGGGGCACCGTGCCGACTCGCCCGCCGTTGATGTCGGTGAAGACAAAACCGGCGGGGGTCTGGCTGAACATGGCCGGAGCCGCGCCATTGACCGGCCACAGGGAGTATGCACCGGTTTCGGGGTCGGTCACCTGCACCAGACGTCCGGGCCGGTCCGGTCCCTGTTCAAATTCGTAGTCAGTGGCCCACAGGTCGCCCGCCTGTCCGGGCTGGATCAGGAACGGCTTGAAGTCTGCCGGCAACGGCAGCAGATCCCACACCCCTGTCGCCGGGTCCAGCCGCCCCAGTTGCCGGGTTTTGTCCAGGGTGACCCAGACCCGCTGCCGGGTATCCAGGGCGATGCCCCAAGGTCCCGGGTTCTCGCCCGGCAGCTTGTAGATAGTAACAGGACCGGTTTGTACCTGCTCCGCCCGGCCGGCCGGTTGCAGTTGCGGGCTGGCCGCACCCGACGCCCCGCCCGTGAGTAGCAACACCGTGACCCCGGCCAGCATACCGGCCGCTTGACGCCTAAAATTCATGTAACCACCCCACCAGATAAAGAACCACCAACCCCAATACCATACCGGTAGCATGCCGGCGCCCGCCCGGCGCCAGGAAATGGGTCAGGGCCCAGGCCAGGGCGCCGGTGCCGGCGGCGTAGATGAAGTTGCCCACCAGTCCGGGCGCCTTCCAGGTGCCCAGCAGAGCCCCGATGGCGATGGGCAGGCCGGCTGCCAGGGCCAGCGGTAACAGGCGGTCTTGTGGCCGCATGAGCAGGCCCATGGTCCAACCCTCGGCCACCTTATGCAAGACGAAACTGAGCAGGGGCAGCACCCGCAGGGCCGATTCCAGGCCATGGCTGAGGTTGTATCCCATTACCAGCCCTTCGCCAAGGGTATGGAGGCCCACACCCACTGCCCAGCCCCAGGCGGGTGCCTGCTCGGCCCACCGGGCCGGACCCAGCAGGCCCAGGCCAAACATGGCCACCAGTGCCAGTTGGAGCGGAACGTTGCCAAGGCCCATGCCCAGGTTGGCGGACAGCAGGGCCAGGTCAAGGAACAGGAACAGCAGCGCCCCTCCGGCCATACCCCGCACCAGCGGGTCCACCGCCCGGGCGGCCATGGACCGGGCCAGCCACAGGCCCAGGGCCAGGGGCGGCAGGGCGGCCGCCACCGCCAGACCCAACGCTGCCACCGCCGACAGGGGCTCACCGGCATGACCGCCCAGGCCGTGCGCCAGAATGATGATCGGGCCGGTCATGGCTCCACCACCAGCACACCCTTGTGGTCAGCATGGCCGACGCCGCAAAATACCGTGCAGTACATAAAGAATCTTCCTTCCCGGTTCGCCTCAAATTCAACGGCGATTTCCTGCCCGGCGGTAATTTGCCGGTTCACGTTGTATTCGCGAATGGCCAGCCCGTGGACGACATCCTTACTGGTGACCACCAGGCGAACCTTTTCCCCCTTCTTGACCCGCACCTCCGGCGGGTCGTAAGCAAACTGGCTGGCAACGATGCGGATTTCCCGCACCCCGGCCCCGGCATCCCGGCCTGTCCCGGTGCAGGCACCCACCAGTAAAGCGACGGCGACCAGCAGCGGCAGGATGGCACGCATTCCCCTCGCTCCTTTGACTGTAGCGTTGGCCAGATTACATGGCAGCACTGATTGCAGCGTATCCTGTGATCAGGCCTGAATCATCCGGAGCGCCGACGCTCCGGGGGGTGAGCGGTCATATGACCATTTGTGTAGATTTTTGCAGCGCCAACCTGCACGACGGATCGGCATCCGTTCTGGCCAGGTTGCAACGGGAGTTCCCGCAGGTACGGGTACGCGAGTTCGGCTGCCTGGGCCGTTGCGAGGAGTGCGCCGCCGGTCTGTATTGTCTGGTGAACGGCATCTGGGTGGGTGGGCGCACCCCGGATGAACTGTGGCAGAACGTACTGGCAGAACTCCGGCGCTGTTTGGAGCAGCAGACCTGAAACAGCAGGGGCCGGCCCGTCCGGGGTCAGTTCAGGTTCAGGTCGTGCTGCTTGCCTTCGTTGGCGTGTTCTTTCAGCCAGCGCAGCACGGTCACGTCCCGGCGCAGCAGCGGAATCACCCGCTCCAGCCGCCCGGCCGGGCCGAGGGCTTCCAGCAGTTCCTGCTTGACGGCCGGAGCCCAGGGCATGGCTGCCGCAACCAGATTGGCCAGCAGCCCGGGATCCCGGGGCAGGTCCGGCAACTCGCCGTCGCCCTCCCCGTGCTGCAGTTCCAGAAACCGCCGGAACAGGTGGGCGACCGTGCGTACCCCCTGCGGCTTCACCTGGTCGTCGTCATCCGGCCAGAGCCGCACCTGTGCGGTCAGATACTGCCGGCGCCGGTGAGTTCGGATCAGGTGAAAACGCTCCTCACCCACCGCGTGCAGGAGCAGCAAACCGTCCGGCAGCCGGTTCAGGGAAGCAATCCGGGCGGTGGAGCCCACCATATGCGGAATAACTGACTCTGCGGTTTCCTGCCCTTCCTTGATCAGGACAACGCCAAAGGGCAGTTCGTCCTTCAGGCAATCAGCGACCAGTTCCTTGTAGCGCGGCTCAACGACCTGCAACGGCAGTGGCGCGCCCGGAAACAGCACCGTGTGCAGGGGGAACAGAGGGATTTCCAGTTCCTTGTCCACGCTGCCGCTCCTCCTCCTTCTTTCCCGCGCCCCCGCTAATCCAGCTTGACCAGGCCGGTGCGAATGGCGAACTTGGTTAATTCTACGGCGTCGTGCAAATCAAGCTTCTCCATAATGTTGGCCCGATGGGCCTGGACCGTCTTGATGCTGATATACAGCCGCCGGGCGATTTCCTGGTTGGTCAGGCCCTGGGCGATCAGGGTCAGGACCTCGCGTTCCCGCTCGGTCAGCGGGGCCAGAGCCGGGTGCTCGCTCACCGGAGGCTGATGCAGGGCCGGAGCCGGGGCGGGGGCCGGCCGTCCCGGTGACCGGTCGGAGAGGCTGGCCATGACGCAGCGGGCCACTTCCGGGTGCAATACGGTCTGCCCCGCCACCGCCGCCCGCAGGGCAGAAACCAGCTCCTGGGCCGCCGCCCGCTTGAGCACATAGCCGGAAGCACCGGCCTTCAGAATGGGGAGAATATACTCTTCGGAGTCATGCATCGACAGAATCAGCACAGGCAGATCCGGACGGGCAGCCTTGATGGCGCGGGTGGCATCGATGCCGTTCATCCGTGGCATGGCCACATCCATCAGAACCACATCGGGCTGGGCGCCGGCCAGCTTTTCCAGCGCGGCCTGGCCGTCCTCGGCCTCGCCGGTTACCTCAATACCACCGGCGGCGTGCAGAAGGTAGCGAATGCCCTCCCGGAGGATGGCGTGGTCATCCACGATCAATACCTTGATCTTACCTTCACCGGGCATTCCAGGGCACCTCCACAATGACAGCCGTCCCCCGGCCAGGGCTGCTTTCGATCCGCAGCCCGCCGCCGACCAGGGCCACCCGTTCCCGGATCCCCCGCAGCCCCAGCCCGCCGTGCGGGCCGGCCTTGCGGACCTCTTCCTCCCGGAAGCCGATGCCGTTATCCGCCACGTGCACCACTAGCCGCTGCGGTCCGGCCGTGAAAGTGACGCGAACGGCGGACGCCTGGCTGTGCCGCATAACGTTGGCCAGGGCTTCCTGTACGATCCTGAAGACGGTCACTTCAGTCTCCTCGGGCAGCCGGACCTCTTCCAGTTCCGGCTCCACAGCCAGTTCGGCCAGCACACCTCGGGAGGACAAACGGTTTTTTAGGTACCAGCGCAGAGCGGGCACCAGACCCAGATCGTCCAGGACGGACGGACGCAGGTCGAACGTGAGCCTGCGCACCTCATCGACGGTGCGCAGGGCATAGTCCCGGGCCCAACTGACTCGGGCCCGGCACGGGTCATCCGGGGCCAGGGACTGTTCGGTGACCTCCAGGCTGATCAGGATCCCGGTCAGGGCCTGGGAGGTTTCGTCGTGCAGTTCGCGGGCAATGCGCTTGCGCTCGTCTTCCGTCGCACGCAGTACCCGGGAACGGCCCTGGGCCAGATGATCCAGCATCAGGTTAAAGGTCTCAGTGAGTTTGCGCACATCTGGATCACCGGAAATCTCGGGGCTACGGGCTGTCACCTCGCCGGCCCGCACTGCTTCCATCACCCGCTGCAACTGGAACAGCGGCGCAAATGCCACGCGCAGGAGCAGAAAGTTCACCGCCAGGCTCAGGGCCAGCCCGGCCGCAACGAACCAGAGGACATTTTCACTCTGGTAACCAAACCAGGCAATGGCAAACCCACCGAGGGCGCCCAGCACAATAAACAAGCCGTTGACTCCAAGCACTTTCAGGAACAGGGGCGTCCGGTTATGCAGGGCCAGGATCCACCGCATGCGTAGATCCCTCCGTCTGGCGGATGATCTTATTGTATCACAATGTATAACGTGGCTCGCCTCTACATCGCGCCCCGGACCGGCCGGAAGCGCGCAAAGGCCACCGGACACGGACGCCCTGCGTCCCGGTCCGGTGGCCTTTGCAGTCGGTCTTCCTTTACTGGGTGCGCGGGTTGCCGTTGCCGGCATATGGCTCATAGCCGCTGCCCAGGTCCTGCAGCCCGCCGCTGCTGTTAATGGCACGCTGGGTCACATCATGGAGCCGGGCCACCTGCACCAGGTTGGTGCGCACGGCGGCGGCGTTGCCGCCCCAGGCCTGCCACATGCGGGCAGCCAGCCCGGCCACGTGCGGAGCCGCCATGGAAGTGCCATTGAGTATTCTGTACCCGCCATCCCGCCAGGTGCTCTCAACGGCATAGCCCGGTGCGGCCAACTCCAGTTCGCCCTCTTCGTCGGTCAGGTTGTCCGTGCTGACGGCGCTGCCGACGGCCGACCAGGAATTGACGGCCAGATTGGCGGCGGTATAGTCGTTGCCGGCGGCAATCTGGTACAGGGAGCCAACGCCCACCACCTCGGGGTAAGCGGCCGGGTAGTCCACTGAGCCCACGCCGTCGGTGCCGTCGTTGCCCGCCGCCGCCACCAGCAGCACCCCCGCCGCCCAGGCCCGCTGCACCGCCGTCCGGGTGTACGCGTCTGGCGTGTCACTGCTGAGGCTCATGTTGATGATCTGCGCTCCGTCCCGCACCGCCTGGTCAATGGCGGCAGCCACATCGTCGGCCAGACAGCCCTTGCGGCCGCACACCTTGTACACGCCAATGGCGGTATCCGGAGCCACCCCGTAAATCCCCAGGCCGTCGCTGCCGCCGCTGGCGGCGAGGGTACCGGTCACGTGGGTGCCGTGGCCGTCAGCGTCGTCGCAGGTATTCTGAACCCCGCCGGACGGGGTGAAGTCCAGGCAGCGGAAAAGGGCCCGGCCGCTGAAGTCGGGGTGATTCTTGTACAGGCCGGTGTCCAGCACCGCCACCTTCACCCCGGCCCCGCCGGCGGGACGGCCGGTGCCCAGGGTCCCGTTATAGGTGATGTGCACCCCGACCGGCACCTGACTGGCGGGCCGGGTACGGGTGCCGCCGCCGGGCTTGCCGCCACCGCCGCCCTTGCCGGCTGTCGCCGCGCCCAGCGGCTGCAGCGCCGGAATCAGGTCCACTTCGATGTCACGGCGCGCTTGCAGGGCCGCCAGGGCCGGTGCCGGGATATCAGCGGTGAAGACCGGGCCAAAGTCATGCCGGACGCCGAACTGGGCCGACAGTTCGGCTCGGGCCGGACCCAGGGCACGAATCCCTACCCGAACCGACTCGCCGCTGCGTCCGCCGCCGTTGCCTGCGGCCGTGGGGGACGACCATGCGGCCAGGGCCGGGATAACCAGCCACATCAGCCAGCTTTTTTTCAAGCACCCACACCTCCTGCTGCCTGGGCATACCGATCCACTGTCACTGCTTTTTCCAGCATAGCAGACCGCAGGCGGCAGCAAATCGGCCCTTCCGCCCAGAGCGGAAGGGCCGGTAGTCCCGGGTGGTATGGGACCCTGGTCCCACTTCCAACCCGGGCGCAGGGGAGGTACCGGTGGCTACGTCGCCCCGCCGGGCGCCGGACCGGCCACCACGGTTACGATTCCGGCCGGGTCCAGGTAGCGGGCGGCGGTCTGCTGCAGCCGTTCCGGGGTCAGGGCCGCCAGCATGACCGGGTACTGCTGCAGGTAATCCGGCCCCAGGGCATAGCGCTGCATATCCAGCAGCCAGCCGGCCACCTGCTCCGGCGTTTCCAGGGCCACGGCCAGCCGGGCCTGCAGGGCATCCTGGACTGCACCCAGTTCCGCCGCCGCCACCGGCTCGGCGGTCAGCCGTTCCAGTTCCAGGTTCAGCGCCGCCAGGGCAAGCGGGACATTGGCAGTGGCACAGCCCATGCGCAGGGACCAAGGTGCCGGGGCCGCCAGGGTGGCCTGAAAGTCCACCCGCTGATAATAGGACAGGCCCAGGATCTCCCGCACGCCCTTGAACAGCCGCCCCATCATGCCGCCGCCCAGGACATGGCCCAGCACATGCAGTGCAAACCAGTCCGGGTGGGTCCGGGGCACTGCCAGCACACCCATCGCCAGATCGGACTGGCTCTTGCCGGGAATGGTCACGTATTCCTGCCCGCCGGTGGGAACGGCCGGGTCCGGCAGCACCAACGCCGGCCCCGGGCCGTTACCCCAGTCGTCCACCCGGGCGGCCAGTTCCGCTGCCACTGCCGCCGGCACCACATCGCCAGACACGGTGACAATCAGACCGGCAGGACCGTACAAGGCCTGGTGGCAGGTGACCAGGTCGTCCCGAGTCAGGGTGCGGATGACTTCTTCCTGCCCGTAATCCGAACGGTGGAAGGGATGGTTCGGCGGATACAAGCGCGCCATCAGCCGCTGTTCCGCCATCGCGTTCGGGTTGGTTTGAATGAACCGGAGGTTGGTCAGCGTCTGCTGGCGCAGCCGCTCTACCTCTGCCGGCGTAAACTCCGGCCGGCGCAAGGCCCCGGCCAGCAGGTCCAGACCGGCGCCCAGTTGCTCGGCCAGGCAGCGCAATTCGGCGAGGACACCCTCGGTGCCAATGGCGGCGCTCAGGGCGATGCCGGTGGCATCGGCCGCCTGGTCCAGTTCCTCGGGCGTGCGGCCGGCAAAACCGCGGGTCAGGCAGGCTGCGGTCAGGCGGGCCAGTCCCTCCCGGCCGGGGGCATCGGCCATGGTTCCGGCCCGGGGCAGCCAGACCCGCACCGCCACCGTCCCGGTGCCAGGGCGGGGATAGACCGCCAGCCGGGCGCCGCCGGGCAGCGCCTGTTGATGAATCCGGTCCGGGGCGAGTAATGGAGATGGGCGCCGGCCTATTCCCGTCAGTGCCAGGCCGGGGTCGGTACCGTGACTCCGGTCAATCTGCCGGGACGGCGCCTCCGCCAGGAGCGGCGTTGTCGCGGCCGGGTCGGCCGGGGCGGGATCGGTCGTGGCCTGCGCTGCGGGGGCCGCTGCAGCAGCCGGGGCAGGCTGTGCAGCCGCCGCCTCGGCCGGGTGCAACCAGCCCACCGTGCAGGCCTCCGGGTGCAGGTACCGGGCCGCCACCCGCTGCACATCATCGGCGGTGACCGCCGCCAGCCGCTCCGGCACCCCGACGTGGGCCGCGACTCCCGCAGCCACCGTTGGCTGCACCAGGCATTGCCAGCCCAGGGCATTGGCCGCATCCATGACCGTCGTTTCCCGATAGCGGTGTCCGACCTGCAACTGCTGCCTGGCCCGCTCCAGTTCGTCGGCGCTGAACCGGCCGGCCGCCACGGCGGCCAATTCCTGAAACAACACTTCTTCCACCCAGGCCAGGTCGGTATCCCTGCGGCCGGTTACGTGCAGCCGCAGCAGTCCGGGATCCCGGCTGGCGCGGATGCCCACGCTGACCCCGGCCGCCACCTGCCCTTTCACCAGGGCCCGGTAGAGCCGGCTGGATTTGCCCAGGTTGAGCGACCGTCCGCCGGCCGATCCCTGCGCACCGGCCAGCAGGGCTGCCAGCACCTGCAGAGGTACGGTATCCGGGTCGGGGGTGGCCGGTACCTTGTACAGGTACATGCCAATGGGGACCGGCGCCGGGCGCCGCTGCTCCACCCGGCGCAGGCCTGCCTGCGGCGGTTCGGGCGGCGCCGACTGGTGGGCGGGGCCGCCGGGCGGCAGAGGTTGAAAATGTTGCTGAATCTGTGCCAGCACCCGGTCCGGATCGAAGTTACCCACAGCCACGGCCACGGCATTGTCCGGGCGGTAATAGGCGGCGTAATGCGCCTGCAGGCTGGCGGCCGTGACGGCGCGAATATCCTCCTTGCTGCCGATCACCTGCCGGCCATACGGGTGCTGCGCAAAGGCCGTTGCCTGCACCTCTTCCAGCAACCAGTGCCCGGGCTGATTTTCCTGTCCCTCGCGTTCGGATACAATGATGGTCCGCTCCCGGACCGCCACTTCCGGCTCAAACTGTACCAGTCCCATCCGCCGGGCCTCGATGGCAATCGGCAGTTCCAGATGTTCGGCCGGCAGTACCTCGAAGTAGCAGGTGGCGTCGTGGCTGGTGAAGGCATTCATTTGCGCTCCCCGCCGGTAAAGCGCTTCCTCGTACCGTTTCCAGGGGAATTCAGCCGTATCCTTGAAGCACATGTGCTCCAGGAAGTGGCTCAGGCCGGTTTGGCCGGCACTTTCGTTGCGGGCGCCGACCCGATACCAGACGAAAAAACCCGCCAGGGGTGTGTGGGGTCTGGGATAAAGGACGACCTGGAGGCCGTTTTCAAGCTGATGGATGCGAGCCTGGGTCAAGCGGATTCCTCCTTTGCCGCTCACCCTGATCACCTCCTGATTCGCCACTGTGCCCCCGGCTACCTTCGGCGCCGCCCGGCCGTCAGCCGGCGGCGCGGCTGATGGCCGCCAGCACCGCTCCGGTGGCCCGGGCCAGATCCTCCCCGCTGAGAAACATCTGCACACCCCGCTGTCCGGCGCTGACACTGACCGGATCGAGGATGATGGCGATTTCGTCGAGGTAATAGGGGTAGGCCTTTTTCGTGCCCAGCGGGGATACGCCGCCACGCACGTAACCGGTCAGCGCCGGCAGGTCGCGGACCGGTACCATCTCCACCTTCCGGTTACCGCTGACCGCCGCCAGTACCTTCAGGTCCAGTTCGGCGTCGGCAGGCAGCGAAGCCATCAGCACCCCGGTGCGGTCCCCGCGCAGCACCAGGGTCTTGAAGACCTGCTCCGGTGGGAGCCCCACCTTGTGGGCCACCGTCACGGCATCCATTACGTCCTCGCTCCAACTGTAGGCGCGCAGGGAGTATGCGATTCCGAGCAAATCTAACATACGGGCAGCGTTGGTCTTCACATCGGCTGTTCCTTTCCCATGGATTGCCGCACGTCTGGCCGGGGGCGACAGTGGGCAAAATCGGGGTGATAACGGCGGCCGTCCCCGGACCGGTTGGGAATGGCTGGTTCAGTCAGGCAACCGAAACCTGCGGGTGGCTAAGCACGTTTATATTATATAGAGTGATACCCTGGAGGTCTTACATGAATCGGAACTTGCGCTTCCTGACCAGTTGGTTCTGCCTGGCGGCCGTCCTGGCCGCCCTGGTCAGCCCCGGGACAGCCGGGCACGCCAGTGCCGGCGCCACCGCTGCGACCCTGCGCATTGCCTACGTCTCCGACACCCACTGGAAGGGTGGCGGGGCCAACACCAGCACCAGGCAGGTCCTGGCTCAGATCGCCAAAGAAGGGCCGCAGTTGCTGGTGCACGGCGGCGACATCACCGAGGTCGGCGCCACCCGCGAGTACAGTGAATACCTGGTCGCCCAGGCGACGGCTCTGCCCGGCCTGAGCAGCCACTACGTGCCCGGCAACCACGATGCCCGCTGGCTCGATGCCGGCAAGGCCGTGTTCCGGAACAAGCTCGGCAGCAGCCAGACCTACCGCTCCTTTACCCAGGGCGGCGTGCATGTCGTGCTGCTCGATTCGACCATCGACACGGAAACCCATGGCCATTTCGATCCGGTCCAGCTCGACTGGCTCCGCCGGGACCTGGCGGCACTGGACCCGGTCACGCCGGTGCTGGTGTTCTTCCACCATCCGGTGGCCTACACACCGGCTGTGTACATGGACACTGAAGCGGAACTGATCGCCGCCCTGCAGCCTCATAACGTGCGCGGCGTCTTTACCGGCCATGGTCACCTGCACATGCGCTGGGAACGGAACGGAATCCCGTTCTACATGGTCCAGGCCGCCGGCGAGGGCGGCTACCAGGTGATCGATATCGGCGACGGGCGCATCCGCGTCTCATACGGCGCCCTGGGCCAGCCCCTGCAGCAGGTGACAGACCTGCCCCTGGCCCGCCCGGAGCCGGCCGGCAGCGTGACGGTGCAGAACGTGGAGCACCTGGCGCCGGGCCAATGGCGGATCACCGCCCGGGCCACCGGTCTCCCACCGGAGGCCAAGCTCTGGTACCGGATCGACTCCGGCCAGTGGACAGAACTGTCCCCGGCGCCGGCCGGGATGTATTATGCCACAGCGGCTGCGTCTGGCCTTGCCCCGGGCATCCACCGCCTGAACCTGTGGGCGGCACCGGTGGGCGCCCAGTACCCCGGCAAGCCGCTGACCAGGGAACAGTGGGATACCCGCAACGTCGGCCCGTCGTGGACCGCAACCCGTGACTTTACCGTCGCCCCGGCTGGCGGCGGCTCCCCCGCCCTGGCCTGGCAGTACCGGGCCGCCGGCGGCATTCAGGCGGCCCCGGCTGTGGGCCCGGATCTGGTCTATGCGGCGGCCCGCGACGGCAGCCTGGCAGCCCTGGATCCAGCCACCGGCACAGTGCGCTGGCAATACCGCCTGCCCGGACCGGTGGTGGGCTCGCCCGCCCTCAGTTCCGACCGGGTCGCCGTCGCTGACACCCTGGGCAACGTGGCGGTACTGGATGCCGCCGGCGGCCGTGAGCTATGGACCCACCGCCAGGGCGCCCCGGTTCTGGCCGAACCGCTATGGGCCGCCGGCCTGCTGGTCTTTGGCGATGCGAAGGGGACGGTGACGGCCCTGGACCGCATGACCGGCGTGGTGAGCTGGCAACAGCCGGTGGCGCAGGCCGCCATCCGGGCACGGCTGACCTTTGCCAACGGCTCCCTGTACGTGGGCGCGTGGGACCGCCAGGTGTACGCCCTTGACGCCTTTACCGGCAAGGTGCGCTGGAAGCAGCAACTGCCGGGCGATGTCTACTATTCCCCCGCCAACCAGTCCCCCCTGTACTATCGGGGTCGCCTGTTTGTGACCCGCTCGCAGCCCAGCAACGACGCCGGTCTGTACGCACTGGACGCCCGCGACGGCCGCGTACTGTGGAAGGCGGCCGGCGGCTTTGGCTACAGTGCGCCGGTCCTGCACGGGGGCCTGGTGGTAGCAGCCACCGGCGGCGGCGCCGTCTCCGGCTTTGACCCGCTGACCGGCCAGAAGCAGTGGACAGCCTGGACCGGCATGGAGACCTTTGACGGTGCGGTATCCTCCTACGGCGGGGATCTCGTGCTGAGCGGCCTGAACGGCCTGGTGGCGGCGGTCCGGCCTGAGGCCGGCAAGGCCACCACGGTTTGGAAGTACTCGCTGGGCGATGGCTACCTGTATGCCCGGCCGGCGGCCGGATCGGGCTACCTGTATGTGGGCTCCATGGACGGTTCGCTGTACGCACTGCGGGCGGCGGCACCGGCCGCGGCGGCGCTGACGGCCGGGTCGCCCGGCGTGCCCGTGGCTCTTCCCATAGCGGCGAGCTTTCCGGACGCACGCAGCCACCCGGCCGGCGGTACCATCGGCCTGGCCCAGGCCATGGGGCTGGCCGGTGGCTACCCGGACGGCACCTTCCGGCCCGAGGCCGGCCTGACCCGGGCGGAACTGGCCACGCTGCAGGCCCGCTTCCTTGGCCTGACTGCCCCCGGCAAGACCTTTGTCACCCGGTTTGCCGACCTCCAGAAACACTGGGCCATGGCGGCCGTGGCCGCCCTGGAGGAACAGTCTCTGGTGCAGGGTGAAAAGGGGCCCGACGGGAAGCTGCGCTTCAACCCGGACCGGGCCGTGACCCGGGCCGAAGCCGTACAGGTCACGGCCCGGCTGATTGCCCGGTTGCAGCCGTCCCCCCAGTTCCGCAGCAGCCTGGCCGATGTGGCCGGACACTGGTCCGGAGGGGCCGTGCAGGCGGCGGAGGAAGCCGGGTTACTGGCGGGAGCCATGGCCACGGCCGGCGGCTTTCTGCCCGACCGGCCCATTACCCGGGCCGAGGCGACCAGCCTGCTGGTCAGAAGCGCTTTGGGGCGGTAGGTCAGTGACCGAAAATCAACACGGCGTCCTCGCACGAGGGCGCCGTGTTGTCTATTCCTTGGGGGTGGCCCGGTTACGGGAGACAAAAAACAGGATCAGGCCGATACCGCCGAACAGGAACAGGGCTTGCTTCAGCATCAGCACCCAGGCGCCCTCGACGGCACCGGTATGCTTCAGGGCCATAAAAGCCACCACTGCCATACAGGCCACAATAATCAGGCTGAGCAGGCGGCGGAATTTGGTAAACACAGGGTGCTTCCCTTCATCCTAAGATTTGCCCTTTGCGTTCGGCACCGGAAACGCCGTCTCCTGCCGGATGAGTTCCACCAACCCCTCACAGGTCTCGGCACTGCACAGTTGGCCGTTGACCAGGGCAAAGGGCCATTTTTCGCAGAGGGTGCAGCGGTCCAGGCAGGCAGCCGCCTCAACGACGGCCGGCTGGTGCGGGTCGGAGCGCAGGAGGTCAAGGAGATCGGCGCGGGCCGCCATCTGATTGCACCGGCACACCTGTACCCGGAGCTTGCGCACAGGGTTCCCCTCCGGTCTGGCTCAGGGTTGTTCCAGCGGCAACTGCAGGTTAAACCAGCCGGTCATACCGCCGCGCAGGTTATAAGCCCGGCTGTAACCGGCCCGGCGCAGGGCATCGGTCACGGCGGCGCTGCGCTGACCGTGTTCGCAGATGATAATGGCTGGCCGGCTCGGATCCACTTCCTTGAAACGGCGGTTGATCTGGCTCATCGGAATCAGGGTCGCGCCAGGGATATGGTAGGCGGCAAATTCGCTCGGCTCACGCACGTCCACCCACTGCACTTCGGGGTCGGTCAGGAAGACATGCACCTCCTGCGCCTGCACCTCGGGCCGGTCAAAGTCCCGCCACTGCGACCGGGCCGGTTCGGCCTCCACTTCCAACTCCACCACCGGGCCGGGGGCGCCGCCGTGTCCGGGCACACCGCAGAACTCGTGGTAGTCGATCAGGCCGGTAATGGTGGGGGCATCGCCGCAGACCGGACAGTTCGGGTTGCGCCGGCGCCGGAGGGTACGGTAATCGCCCGCCAGGGCGTCAAAAAGCAGCAGGCGGTCGTCGAGCACCTCACCGGCACCCAGGATGATCTTGACCGTCTCCAGCGCCTGCCAGGTGCCCAGATGCCCGGCCATGGCCCCGATCACACCGGCGTCTCCACACGAGGGCACACTGCCGGGCGGCGGCGGCGCCGGATACAGGCAACGGTAGCAGCCCTTGCCGGGCACAAAAACGGCCGCCTGCGCCTCCCACATGAGGATGGAGGCGTCCACCAGAGGTTTTTTCAGCAGCACACAGGCATCGTTGACCAGGTACCGGGTGGGGAAGTTGTCGCAGCCGTTGACGATCACATCGTAGTTCGGAATGATCTCCATAGCGTTTTCCGAGGACAGCACCGTCTGGTGCGCCACCACCCGGATCTGCGGGTTCAATGCGGTCAGATGCCGCTCGGCCGATTCGGTTTTGAGCCGACCGACATCGTTTGTGGTATGCAGCACCTGCCGCTGCAGGTTGCTCAGGTCAACCCGGTCCCCGTCGACCACACCCAGGGTACCGACGCCAGCCGCCGCCAGGTACAGAGCCGCCGGCGACCCCAGCCCGCCGGCTCCCACCAGCAGGACACGAGCGTCCTTCAGCTTCTTCTGGCCGGCCACGCCCACTTCTTTCAGAAGGATGTTGCGGCTGTAGCGCTCCATTTCCGCATCAGTGAACAGTGGTCCGGCCCCGCCGGCCATAGCCGGAATAATAGCCAGTACCGCCTCCGGCCTGATCGGCGTACCGTCGCCCTGCAGCCCGCGGATCTCCATCTCGTCCAGATACACGTTGATATGGTGCTGCAACTGGCCGGCGTCGTCAAATAAGGCCGCACGCAGGTCAGGGAACCGGGCTACCAGGCCCGTCAGGGTCTCCCGGACAGTGCCGCCGGAAATTTCAATCTGGGCTTGCTGTCCGGTGTATTTGCGAAAGGGGGTGGGAATATAAACCTTGGCCATCAGGAATTCACCTTCCTCGCCTCTGACGTCCACTGCAATTAACACCTTTATTATAATCGGAAATGCCGGGTTTAACTAGATCTGGCGGACATGCCATCGGGTACCCGGCCAGCGTGAGGCTCCCCCGACCTGACCTGACATGATACAATGTCGGAGATTCCCGGCCGGTGGGTGCAAACCGAAGGAGCCACACATGCCATGACGGCTGATGCTCTGCATGTTCACTGTGCGCCCGAAGGCGCGCTGCTCCGCTTCTCGTTTTACCCCGCCCAGCCAGATCCGCTCCTGGCCGACCTGCTTGACCACTGCGGGCGGGTGGCGCTGGTCGGGCTGTGGCAACGCCTGGAGGGTCGGGCCGGGTTGCAGGAGGCGCTCAGCCGCCAGGGCGTGGCCTACGTCCCCCTGGACGGCGGCTGCGCCCTGGCCGCGCCCGACCTGCCCGCGCTGCTGCCTGCCGCCCAGATCCGCTGGGCTGACGCCAGTGCCTACCCGGAGCCTGGCACCCCCATTGATCCCGTACTTGCCAGCCCGGCGGCAGCCGGTGGGCTGCCGCCCGGGAGTCATGTGCGTTTTACCCTGCATACCGGGGGGTACGGCGAACTGCTCACCGATCGCCCCCAGGCGGCCCGGGCCGTACTGGCCGGGCTGCTCAAAACCGCCGTGCTCAGTGCGTTCCCCCACGCCCCCTGGCGGCGTCCGCCCGCCTCTGCCCTCACCGCCCTGCTCACCTGGGCCGAAGGGACCGGCTGCCGGCTGGAACAACTGGATGCCGCTCCCGGTGCGGCAGGATTCCTGGTTCTGATCTTTTCCGGCGGACGGGGGCGGTCACGCCTGCGGCTGCTCTGGCAACCGGCGCGGGGCACCTGGCGGGTCGGACCGGTCGATTAAAGCGGGCCGTGTAAACAGAAGGCCGCCCCGAGGGGCGGCAGGGAGCAGCCAGCAGAAACAGGACACATTACATGGGCTTGGCGGGTTTCCCCTTCACCCCGTGGCCGGTTTCCTCAGCTTCAAAGCGAGCCTTGCCAGAGCAGACGGGGCAGATCCAGACTGGCTTTTTCATCGTATGGGTGGTCTTTTCCGTTTCCGCCGCCAGCTTTTCCTTATTGGCCGCTTCCGGATCGTCGTTGGCCGGGCGCCCGCACATCATGCACCTGAGCATGGGCCGCCACCTCCCTGGCTGGTATCTTTATTGTACACCCAATGAGCGGGTAGCTGAAATCTTGTTCCCGCAGATCTCCCGGGGACTGCGCACCGGGGGCTGCGTCGGGCCAGGCTGCGGCACCGCGCCGTCAGACATTGGCACACAGGTACCGCTGTGGCGGCTCGGCCGTCCGCACCAGATAACGCGCCACATCCAGATCCGTCAAGGCGTGGACCGCTGCGTGGTAGTACGCTTCCAGGCGATCGGCCAGTTCCACCCGGGCGTCGTGGACATGGTCCAGCGGCACCTCGTACTCCCACCCGACCTGAATCATCTGCGCCGGTTCCATCCGATTCATCCTTTTGACATAGATATGTGCTTATAGTACCAGATATCAATTCCGTCCGGCAAGCCGTTTGCATGCGCCGTTTGGGCGGTAGCAGACCCGGAGATAATGCCACATGTGTGCTGCGCATATCGGCAGCAGGTGCACACAGGTAGGAGGCGCTCCCGGATGGACGATCTGGCGGCTCTGCAAACCGAAGCACGTAATCCCCGGACCATGGATCTGGATCGGATCAGCACCCTGGAACTGGTATCCGCCCTGAACCGGGAGGACCTGACGGTGGCCCCGGCGGTTACCGCCGTGCTGCCCCAGGTGGCCCGGGCGGTGGAGTTGATTGTGGCGCGGCTGCGCCGGGGCGGGCGGCTGATTTATACCGGCGCCGGCACCAGCGGGCGCCTGGGTGTCCTGGATGCCTCCGAGTGCCCGCCGACCTTCGGTGTGGCCCCGGAAACGGTGCAGGGCCTGATGGCCGGCGGCCCGGATGCCCTGCGCCACCCGCAGGAAGGGGCCGAGGACGATCCCGCCGCCGGTGCCGCCGACCTGGCCCGCTTGCTGGTGGGTTCTGACGATGTGGTGGTGGGTGTGGCCGCCAGCGGCCGTACACCCTATGTCATCGGTGCCCTGCAGGAGGCCCGGCGGCGCGGGGCCGCCACCGTGGCCCTGGCCTGCAACCCGCAGGCACAGATGGCCGGCCTGGCCGATGTGGCCATCTCACCCGCCACCGGGCCGGAGGCGGTGATGGGCTCAACCCGGCTCAAGGCCGGCACCGCCCAGAAAATGGTCCTGAACATGCTCAGCACAGCAGCCATGGTTCAGCTTGGCAAGGTTTATACCAACCTGATGGTGGACATGATGCCCGGCAACGAGAAACTGCGGGCCCGGGCGGTCCGCATGGTGCAACTGGCCACCGGGGCAGGCGCCGAGGAGGCCGCCGCCGCCCTGCAGGCCTGCGGCCATGCCAAGACCGCCATCGTGCACCTGCTGAGCGGCGCCGCACCCGACCGCTGCCGCCAGGCCCTGGCCGAAGCCGCCGGTGTGGTGCGGACAGCCCTGACCCTGGTGCAGTCGTAATCCATTCCGCCCGGGGCGTGAGGAGGCAGAGAGGTGCGCATTGGACTGGACTTGGACGGGGTGGTGTGTGACTCCGTCCCCAAGTGGCGGGAAGTGTTCGCCCGGGAACTGGGCCTGGTTTATAGCCAGCGGGAACTGCCTGATACTTACGGCACACCTGAGCATGCCGCCTGTACAGACCGGCACGAACTGGAGTGCCTGCTGGCCCCCCACCCCGTCGCCGGTGCGGTCGCCGCCCTGCACAGCCTGCGCGCGGCCGGCCATGAACTGGTGGTAGTTACTGCCCGTTCGCCCCGGGTGGCCCGCCTGACCGCAGCCTGGTTCGACTACCACGGTCTGCTCGCCCCGGACCGGATGCACTTTCTGGAAGGCGGCCGCAAGGACACCGTGGCCCGGGCGGAAGCACTGGATGTGTTTGTGGAGGATATCCCTGGGTATGCCCAGGCCCTGGCCGGTGCCGGGGTGCCGGTGCTGCTGTTTGCCTGGCCGTACAACGCGGGCTGTCACCACCCGCTGGTGCGGCGGGTGGGCGGCTGGGCGGCCGTGCTGGCAGCCATCGGCGGCATGGACAGACAGGCCCGGACCGGCGCCTGAAATCGCGGCCCGAACGCGCGGAACCGGGCGCCCGCAGGCGCCCGGTTCTGCCTTTTATTCTTTCTCTGGCTCGGCCTCTGCCACCAGACCCTCGCGAAAGGCAAAGCGAATGGCTTCTGACCGATTGCGGAGGTGCAGCTTTTCCATGATATGGCGCATGTGGTTCTTGACGGTGCTTTCCGCCACAAACAGCTTGCCGGCAATCTCCTTGTAGGTGAGACCCTGGCTGGCCAACTGCAGCACTTCCACTTCACGCGGGCTGAGGTTATGGGTCTCCTCCTGCGGGCCGGCCGCCGCCGCCGCCTTGCCCAGGCGGAACTCCTTGAGGACCTTGGCCGCCATCAGCGGGCTGACCGGGGCCTCGCCGCTGCCGGCCGAGCGCACAGCGCCCACCAGTTCATCGGGGCCCAGGTTCTTCAGCAGGTAGCCGTCAGCCCCGGCCTTGATCGCCTCAAACAGGTCGCGGTCGATGTCCGACACGGTCAGGATGACGATTCGGGTCTCCGGCACCTGCTGCTTGACCAGGCGGGTTGCCTGCACACCGTTCATCACCGGCATGTTAATGTCCATTAGCACAAGATCCGGGCGGAAGCGCACGGCCAGGTCCACAGCCTCTTTGCCGTTGTTAGCCTCGGCTACCACCGTGATCCCCGGTGCCGCCGAAAGCGTGGCTTGAACGCCCTTGCGAAACATGACATGGTCGTCGGCCAGGAGCACGCGCACGCCCGTCACTCCTTTGTCAGCGGGATCTCCAGCTCTACGGCCGTTCCGCCACCGGGGTGAGAGCGGACGGTGAGGATGCCGCCGATGGCCTTGGCCCGCTCTTGCATGATTTGCAGCCCGTAGTGTCCCTTGGCCCGGCGGGCACCCGGATCAAAGCCGCTGCCGTCGTCTTCAACGGAAATGGCCATAAAGTTGATACCACGGCGGGCAAACCGCACCACGGCGCGGCTGGCGCCACTATGGCAGCGGACATTATTCAGAGCTTCTTGTATGATTCGGGATAACTGTACTTCCACCTGCAGTGGAACGACGAATTCCACGCCGGGGGGATGCACCAGTTCGACCGAAATCCGATGAATCAGGCTGAATTCGTCCAGGTATTCCTTCAGGCTATCAATAAAGCTGGAACCAAGGCCAACCGGGCTCTTGAGGTCAAAAATGGCCTGGCGGACCTCCCGGTGCCCCTGGTGTACCACCAGTTCGAGGTTTTCAAAGAACTGACCGGCCTCCTGGGGGTTACCGGCCGCCACCTTGGGCAGTTGCCGCACGCGCTGGCCAATAATGGCCATGGTCTGGGCCAGGCTGTCGTGGATTTCTGCCGCCAGCCGCCGCCGTTCCTCGGTCACGGCCTCATCCCGCAGACGGGCGTACAACCGGTAATTGTCAAAGGAAACCGCCAGTTGCGCCCCGACCAGTTCCAGCACTTCCAATTCTTCCGGGGTAAGTTGCCGCCGGCTGCGCGCCCCCAGCATCAGACTGCCCAGTACCTTGCCACGGCTCGCCAGCGGCAGGAAAACGGCACTTTCGATACCCTCGGCTCCCAGTAGCGGAGCGCGCCCGCTCCAGCCGCTGATTTCCCTGGGCAGGTCCGGCACGACCCGCAGCAACCCGCCGGAGATGACCGGCCCGTGCAGGCTTTCGGTCACCGGAATGCGGACATGGCTGAAATCTAACCGGGTCCCACTCAAGACACGGTAATACAGGTACTCGCCGGTTTCATCCAGTTCCAGCAGGCCGGCCACATCCAGACCCAGGCTGAGCCGCACCCGGTCCAGGGCGCTGCCCACCGTGGTATCAAAATCGGCCACTGCCCCCAGGTCCCGGTACAGTTCAGACAGCATCCGCGGGTAGGTCATATCGCGGATGACCAGCACGATCAGGTCCTCGCCGTCGATGGTCATGGGCGCCGCACTCATGGATACCGGTACGTCCCGCCCGCCGGCGGTCCGTACCACCAGATCGGACTGAACCGGCAGCCCCCCCGGCAGCACGGTCAGACACCGGCAACTCTGGGGTGGGGCGCCGGCACGGTCCCGGCACATCAGGTACTTGCTGCAATAAAGGTGGTCGACGAAATCCGCTGGCCGCCGTCCCAGCAGACGTTCCACCGCTGGGTTAGCGGCACGGATCCGCCGCTCCCGGTCAATCACCAGGATTCCGTCGCCCGCGTGTTCAAAGATTGCGCGGGTCAGTTCCGACATACCACCTTCAACTCCTTGTGAACAGAATACCATCCCATTTACTGACCCGGAAATAACCCGTTGGTGTCATGGGGCTCTTAGACTGCCAGGGCACCGGAGAGTACCTGAGGCCATGGCAGTAAAACCTTTGGTCAGTGGCGAATAAGGCTGCACGAGGTGAGTGGGATTGTCTGTGCGCGTACTGGGCCTCGACCCCGGCTGGACCACGGGCTGGTTTCTGGCCAGCGGTTACACCGCTGTGACCTGGGGCTCCGGCCGTGATCCGGCCACGGCACTGGCCGGGATCGAACCGGTGGACGTGGTGGTATTTGAAGACGCAATGGATCTGGAAAAGGTGGCCCCCCTGCGGCCGCTGTTTCCGGTGCCCTGGGTGGGCATTACCCCGCAACAGTTGCAGCGGCGGCTATTCAACCGGGTGCTGGGACGGCACCAGTCCCAGGGACCCCTGGCCCGGCGGGAACTGATCCGGCGGGGCTTCGGCTGCACGGTGACCGACCCCCATGCCCTGGACGCCGCCATGGTGGCGCTCTGGTACGTGGCCGGGGTGGCTGCAGCCAAGGCGCCGGACCTGGGCCGGTTGGCGGTCTGGGATGTGCTGGTGATCGATGCCGGTGACGGCGAGGAGACTTACCAGGTGGTCCCACCGAACACGGCCGACCCGACGGCCGGACTGATCTCGTGGGACAGCCCGCTGGTATGGGCACTAAAAAATGCCCGGCCAGGCGACCGGGTAACGGTGCCTGCTCCGGGTGGAGATTGGGAATGTATCCTGGTGCGGGTGGACGGGGCCTGATCTCAGGGCCCCGCCACCGCCCGCCGGAACTGTTCGCCTCAGTCCTGCCCGGTCACGCCGTCCAGAAAGCGCTGCAACTGCCTGGCCTTCGGTTCGTCACCCAACTGGGTGTAGGCATTCACCAGATTGACCAGCATGCGGGCTACCGTCCGCCGGGTGCTGGAGGGGCGCAGGTACGCCTCCACCGGCCCGATGCCGATGCTGCGCAGGTAGTTGAAGCAGTCCTGGCGGCTCCAGGTCCGACCGCCACCGGCCGGGTCGATATACGTGGTGCCGCCGGAGTGCACGATCTGCGCTATAAAGTGGCCGGGCAGACCCACACCGTGGATCGGCAGACCCAGGCGCCGGCCCACCAGGATGTAAACGGTGGACAGGGCAATCTGAATGCCGATCCGCCGCTCAAGTACCCGGTTCAGGTAAACCGCGTCGGGGTCGGTGTGCTCGCTCTGGCTACCGGACCGGTAGCCCAGTTCCCCGCCCAGGTATTTGCACAGGGCATCGACCTCGTCCTGTACGCTGCTCCCGGACGGTAACCGCTGCCGCAGGGTCTCGGCCAGTTCATCCAGGCTCCGGGAAACGGCCGCCGGGTCCAGGTCCGGGTCACCGATGGCCGCGATCAGCAGTACACCGTCTTCCAGATCCATGGCTGCATCCTGCCGGGCGACGTAGGCGCTCCAGCGTTCCTGCAGGTCGCTCAGGCGCATCTCTTCCAGCAGGAGGCGGGCCCGGCCGCGCACCAGCGGATCGGGTCCCTGGGCGCCTTCAGCCAGGAAGCCAAAGGCGCGGCGGCCGACAGCCAGGAGATGCTCCCGGGCAATATGATGCGTGCGCCGGTCCTCATCGCCCAGCAAGACCACCAGAGCCCGGATCTCATTTTCCGTCAGTGTCGTCTTCATAGCCGCCATCCTCCGGTTGATATTGTTCTATAAGACGGACGACCTCGCGGGTTACCTGGGTCGGCGTGGAAGCCCCGGACGTAACAGCGATGCGGCGTTTACCCTTCAACAGGCGGGGGTCCAGATCTTTGGCACTGTCCACCAGCACCGCCTCGGTCCCGCCGATCTCCCTGGCCACCTGCACCAGCCGGTTGGAGTTATTGCTGCGTACATCTCCCACCACTACCACCAGGTCGGAGTCGGGAGCCAATCTGGCCACCGCCTCCTGGCGCAGTTGGGTAGCCATACAGATTTCATTATGCACCTGGGCGTGCGGATACCTGTCCAGAATGGCCTGAATCAGGTGCCGTGTGTCCCACAGGGACATGGTGGTCTGGTTGGTCACGGCAATCCGGTCTGTGCTGAGCCGGATCTGCGCCAGGTCGGCTTCCCTTTCCACCAGGTGCACCCGTTCGGGCGCCACCCCCACCGCCCCTTCGGGCTCGGGGTGCCCCTTCTTGCCAATGTACAGAATCTCGTAGCCCTGCGCCACCAGTTCCCGGATCAGATCGTGGGTGCGGGTGACGTCCGGACAGGTGGCATCTACCACATTCAGGCCCTTTTCCCTGGCCCGGACCCGCACCGCCGGTGAGACACCGTGGGCCGTGAGAATGACGGTGGCGGGGGCAGTAATCTCCTCCAGCAACTGCAGACGGTCTTCCCCGTCCAGGTTGCGGATCCCCAGGGAACTCATTTCCTCTACAACATGATGGTTGTGTACAATCTGTCCCAGGATATAAATGGGTCGGACAGTGTTGGGGTCTTGGGCAACCTGCCTGGCGAGCTGAATGGCATCTACCACGCCGTGGCAATAACCACGCGGGGTGATCTTTACCACTTCCATCGGTTCAACTCCTTAAATTCTTAAGAGACGCCCGTTTGGTTGATCGGCACCCAACATTGCTCCTCATTATAGCATGGGGCCAGTGGTCAACTTGGTGCGTTGGATCACCCTCTACTTAAGTAGACGACGGTCGGGCGCATTTGGTGGCACCCGACCGTCCTTTTTCGCTAATGGCCGTGACCGTGATCGTCGTGACCATGGCCGCCCCCGTGGCCGCCGTGGCCGTGGCCGCCGGCATCCCCGACCACCCCGGAATTCGCCCCGGTGGCAATGAATACAACGACAGACGCCAGAACAATGAGTCCAACCCACATGTAGTAGTTCATGATGCAGATCTCCTCTCCCGTATCTCGCCTACATTATACCAGAGTTTCCTGCCCCGTCACCCGTTTGTTCCGCCCCCCGAAGGGTCCAGGGCACGGAGCGGGTCAGGTCTGGTACGGTTCAGGGGTGGGTGGCCGTCCGCCGGCCAGGGCGGCGGCGCAGGCATCGTGCAACCAGGCCCGGTAGCGGAACAAGCGGCCGGGGGCACCCAGAATCGCCTGCCGGATCGGGCCGGTCAGGTCCGCCAGGGCGAACCAGCCGCAGGACCGGATCTCCCGGGTGTCCTGCGGGGCGCACTCCGGATCGGGCGTCCGGGCGGTAAAAACGTGGGTCACCCAGGCAATGGCGTCTTCGTGCGGGGCCACAAAGGAAACGTGCACCCGCAGCAGGTAACGCTCAACGGTCACCGTCAGCCCGGTCTCCTCCAGGGCCTCCCGCCTGGCCCCGGCCACCACGTCTTCGCCAGGATTCACCCCGCCGCCCGGGTTGCGCCAGACGCCGTCTGGGTAGTTGTGCTTCTGGATCAAAGCGATGTGATCGTCCGGACCGAAAATAAACAGGGTCACATCATGGGCCCGCCGGCCCCCTTTTTGGGTGCTGCGGATAAACTGAGCCTCGGTATCGGTGATGGGCCACGTGAGCTGAACGGTATCCGGCTGGCCGTGGCGACGAACCAGGTCGGCCAGTATTGCGGGCGCCAGGGTATGCAAGGACGTATCGCCTCCGGTGGTTAGCCGCGTGCCAGCCATTTCGGCAGGCGCAGGCCATCTACCTGCTAACCGCCGGCCGCCGCCATGGCCGGCGGCCAGGCCGTTTCGGGCGGCAGGCCGAACCAGGCGGCCAGGACAGCCCGTGCCACCGGGGCCGCCCAGGAGCCGTGGCCGCCGCCGGGAATCACCACTGCCACGGCCACCTCCGGCCGGTCAGCCGGGGCATAGGCGACGGTCCAGGCCACGTCGGCCCGGGGCGGATCCTCAGCGGTGCCGGTTTTCGCTCCCACCGTCAGCGGAAAGTCGGCAAAGGCCCAGGCCGCGGTGCCCCCGGGGTCGTGGGCGGCCGCCTGCATGCCGCGGCGGACCGCCTGCAGGTGGACCGGGTCCAGGGGGAGCGGACGGACCACCGGCTCCCGCTGCCAGTCGGTGCGCCCGCCGGCAGTCCGCACTTCCTGTACCAGGTAGGGCTGCACCACCTGGCCGGTGGCCAGGGCCCCGGTATAGACCGCCATTTGCAGCGGCGTGACCTGGTTGTAGCCCTGGCCAATGGCCAGGGACAGCACCTCACCGGGCTGCCAGCGGTGGCCATACTCGGCCAGACCGGCCGCCTGCCCGGCCGGTTCGCTCGGCAGGTCAACCCCGGTGGGACGTCCGAGGCCGAACTGGAGAGCCACCTGCTGCAGGGCGTTGGGACCGACGCGGCGGCCCATTTCGTAAAAGTACACATCGCAGGACTCGGCCAGCGCCCTGGTCAGAGTCACCGGCCCGTGGCCCTGGGGTAACCAGTCGGCCGGGCGGTGCAGGTCCCAGTAGCGGCCGGAGCAGGTGATCACTTCGTCCGGTTGTACCCGGCCACTGCCCAGGGCGGCCAGTGCAGTAACCATTTTGTAGGTCGAACCGGGCGGAAATGCCGCCAGGGCCCAGTTATTCAGGGGCTGATCCGGATCCGTTGTCAGACTCTGCCATTCCTCCGGGGTCAGTCCCCGGGCAAACCGGTTGGGGTCGTAGCCAGGCAACGATGCCATGGCCCGCACGGCACCGGTGCGCAGGTCCAGCACGACTGCGGCGGCGCGCCGGGGTGCGTACTCCCCGGCTGAGGCCCGGCGGATCCAGCGCAGATGTTCCGCCAGGGCCACCTCGACCTGCGCCTGCAGGCGGGCGTCCAGCCCCAGGTGCAGGTCTTGTCCTGGCTGCGGCCCCTGGGTGCCGTCGGCTATCCGCAGGCGTCCCCGGGCATCGGCCGTCAGCATATACAGGCCCGGCCTGCCGGCCAGCACCCCGGCGTAGGACCGCTCCATCCCATCGAGCACGTGAACGGCCAGCCGGTCCCGTGGGTAATGGCGCTGCGGCATTGGCAGCAGCAGCACCCCCGGCGGCAGACCGATCTCGACCAGGCGGGCATGCTGGGCCGGCGTCAGGTCAGCGATGAGCGTGACCGGCAGCGAGCGGGCCACCCGGGCCGCCTCCACCCTGGCCTGCCAGCGCTCCAGTTCCGCCGCGGCACCGGTCCCGGCGGGAAAGAGGGCCGCCGCTAGCGCCGCCATGGCGGCCGTGGCCCCCGCCGCGGTCGGGTCGGACAGTACCACCGTCAGCACGGTGCGCGTGCCGGCCAGTCGGGTGCCGTGCCGGTCGAACACGGCACCGCGCACCGCCGGTACCGGCAGCAGCCGGCGGCTGTTGACCCCGGCCCGTAGGGCCAGGCCCGGTCCCTCCCACCAGACCAGCCTGGCCTGCCCCACCGCCAGCCAGATGGTGACCAGAATCAACCCGGCCCGCAGCCGCCGTGCCCGCTCCGGCATGACCTCCACCCCTTATGGTTGGCAGGGTATGCGGGCAGCCTCCGGGGCGGTCCGGCTTGCAGGGTGGGCGGGCTTCCATTAAACTGGTCGCGGGGGTGTCGCCGGTGACGACGCGCAAGATCGACATGAAGCCGATTGAAGATTTTATGCACCACCACGGTTTGGGTGTGGACGACCTGTTTTTTGCCCTGCATCTGGGCGCAGAGCGGGTGGCCCATAACGCCGCACACCCGCCTTCCACCCGGGAGCACTGGCGGCGGATCGCCTTTGAATGCAGGCAGTTATGGCAGGACTACAGTGCGGAAGGGGAGCGGCTCAACCCGGAGCGCCCGGCCGGGAACCCATGAAGCAACGGTGCCGTCCCACCGCAGGGCTGCGGCGGGACGGCACTGATTTTTGCGTCGCAGCCGGCGGCGCAGTTCCGTTCAGGTCAGCCGGCCTGCCGGACCCGGTCCCAACGGAGCAGGATCACCCAGCCGGCCGCCGCGGCGGCGGAAACCCAGCCCATGCACTGATACAGCAAGGGCAGACCCCACTGGTCGGCCACCAGCCCGGCCAGGGCCGATCCAATCACGTTCGAAAGACCAAACCCGGCTCCGGACAGCAGTCCCTGCCCGGTGGAGCGCAGGGGCGGCGGTGTCCACCTGGCCATCAGCAGGACCAGTGCCGGCCAGGACAGGCCAAAGGACAGACTGTGGGACAGTTGCACCGCCACCCCCAGCCACGGGTTGGTAACAGTGGAAAGAAACAGAAAGCGGACTGCATACACCAGCGACGCCACCACCAGGGCAGGCAGCGGACCCATGCGCTGAATCACCGGGCCGCTCCAGAAAATTACCGGAATCTCCGAAGCAGCGGCCAGGGCGAATCCCAGGCCGATTGTACCGCGTCCGGCACCCATGGACTCGAGGTAGAGGCCGTAGAACACGTTATTCCCGGCCGTTGCCACCTGCATGATGAAGGTGACAAGCAGGGCGGCCGGTACCAGGCCGCTGCGCAGCAGGGTGCCCACCCCTCCCCGGACCGGCCGGAACGCCGTGCCCGGCGCCGGGTCGGTGGCCGCCACCCGATACAGGGACCCCCAGGTCAGCAGCAAAAAGGCCGGGACCAGCCAGAAAATCCCCCGCAGGTCGGTACGCTGAAACAGCCAACCTGCCCCTTGCACTGCCAGAGCAAAGGAAATGGAGCCCCAGACCCGCAGGCGCCCGTACTCCCCGTGTTTACGCTCCAGGAGGGCCAGGGTCAGACCGTCGGCGAGGGGAATGGCCGGACCGTAGACGACGGAAAACAGGCTCAGCAGTACAGCCAGTATCCAGAAGCCGGACGCCTGCCCGGTCAGGGCGCTGAGCAGGGCGGCCAGCGGCAGCAGGATCAGCAGCATGCGGGCCCGGCCGTACCGGTCGGACAGCATGCCGCCCAGCGGCTGGCCCACCAGGTTCACCAGCGGCGTGATGGCGGTAAGCAGCCCGATCTCCGTGGAGGCCAGGCCCAGCCCCCGCAGATGTACCGGCAGGAAGGGCATCCAGACGGCCACGGCGGCAAACAGAAAGAAATATACCAGGCGCATGCCGGCTCAGCTTTCCGGCAGCGCCGCCAACAGGTCAAGCACGGCATTGACCGAAGGCGTGATCAGATCGGCGCCCATCTCCCGGAAGATCATTTCTGCCCGGTCGCCCAGCACGCCGCCCAGCACACCGGCGAACCAGAAGGGTGCCGTACCGGGCCCCGCCGTCTGTCGGTAGTTCAGTACCGTCTTACAGTCGTCAATATTGTCGCCAAAGAAGATCCCGGCACTGCCGCCCAGGCGGGCCACCACGGTGCGGAGTCCGGCCGGGTCGGGCTTGCGATGGTCCCCGTCGGCACACATGAGCACAGGATCAGCAAATGCACCGGCCACCTGGCAGAGTTGCAGGGCCGGCCAGGCCTCCCGACGCACCCGCCCGGTATAAATGCCCAGTTTGCGGCCGGAGCGGTGCAGCCTTTCGGCGTCGATCAGTGGCCGTTCGCAGTTGAACAACCCCGGTCCCCGCACATATTGCGGCTGCAGGTCGAACATGGCCGGTGCCCAGTCTTCGCCGCCATAAAGCTCCATGCACAGCCGCTCGACCAGGAGGGCGTCCCAGTCCCGCCGGACGCCGTCGGCCAGAGCGGCTGGCAGACCGGCCAGGGCCACCTGTTCCGCCCCGGCCAGACCGCCGCCGGCCGCCTTGACGGCGGCGGTAAATTCCGCCACCGTGGGCGGCGCCTGCCGCAGGCCATCCAGGTCCGCCGGACCCAGGCGCGCCGCCTTGGCCAGGTAAAACAGGACTCCGGCCTGGGCCACGGCCCAATCGCTGTTGAATCCGCCCGCCAGTTTGAACAGGACCGTCTCGCCCGCCGGCAGCAGGGTGGCTGTCCCCGGCCAGCGCAGGATGCGACCGAAGTAGTGCTGCACGGCGTGGGAGATGACTTGCGGATACGACTCCTCGGTGTGAATCAGGACACCGTCCATATCAAACACCAGGGTATCCACGTGGGCGAGGCGGGCGGCAAGACCCGGCTGGAGCCAAATGCCCCCGGGGGCGGAAACGTATGCCTCGGACAACGGCGGATCCTCCTTGGATCGGACAAGAATACCACTATTATAAAGCGAGCAGGCCGTAGGGTCACCTACGGCCTGCTTACTGGTGCGGTCTGCAATCGCCCGGTTGCTGCGGGGGCGTCCGACTTCAACGGGTGAGCCGGAACCGGTTTTCGGCCATCAGCCGGTGCTCCCCGGCTGCCACCTCGATCCGGAAGGAATAAATGCCCGCCGGCGCCAGGCTGCCGTCCGGCCACTTCTGGTCCCAGACGAACAGCGCCAGCCAGGTTTGACCAGATGGCAGACCTGTCTGGAGGATCTGCGGCGCCAGGTTGGCCACACCCAGGCCGTCTCCGGCGACCGCCGCCGTGATTCGGATCGGCTCGGTCACGGTGGCCAGAGCACTGAGCTCAACCTTGACCGTGATGGGCCGGCCCGCTGCCACCGCTTCCGGCGGTGGGCTGATATTCAGGTTCAGTGGCAGGGCCGGTGCTGCCGCGGCGGCTACCAGGGCCTGGTCCGGGGTCGTTTTCGCCAGGGTCCTAGCTTCGGGGGCCTCCGGTGCCGGAGCGGCGGGGGCCTTGAGGGCGACAGCTTCGGGTCCGTCCTGAGCTACCGCTGTGGCTTCAGCCTGAGCCGTTGCCGTGGCTGCCATACTGGCCGTTGCCTCCGGCGCCGCTTCCGGCTGGGCCAGGGCCACTGCTTCGGTCGGGACCTCGGCTAGTGGTTCCGGAGCCGCCCGGGCCGCCGCTTTCGCCGAAGCCTGGTTCCTGGCCGGTGCGAGGGACTCCGGTCCGCCAGCGGCCTCGATCCGGACTGCTGCTTCTGCAGGGCCGGCCGTTGACTCCCCGGCGCCGGGGGGGGCACTGGCCATAGTCGTGGCCGATTCCTGCCGGGCTGCCATGGTGTTGCGGGGCGGTACCTGCGCCGCCATCTCCGCAGGGTGGGACCCGACCGCCGCATTCAAACCGGCTCCGCCCAGCGGGAAGATGCCCCGGTTCATGAACAGGATGCCCGCCACCGCCGCGGCGGCAGCCACTGCCCCGAACAAGGGTTTCCAGACCCGGGCCGGAGCCGAGCGGTGAAGTCGGGCTGGCTCACCGGCAGCAATGCGCTCCTTTACCCTGGCCTGCAGGTCAGGTCCGAACTCCCAGCCTTGCAGTTCCTGGCGAACTTCGGCCTTAAATCCCCGCAGGGTCCGGTCTAACTGCGGATCAGTCATGGCGTGTCACCCCCTCGCGGGTCAGGGTTTCCTTGAGTTGCTGGCGGGCCCGGTGCAACCGCGTCTTCACGGTATTTTCCGGGAGCCCCGTAATGGCTGCAATGTCGCCTGTGCTTAAATCCTCGTAGTAATACAGGACGACAATCTCCCGGTAATGGTCCGGCAGAGCCAGCACCCGCTTCATAATTGCTTCGTTTCGGAGGGTGGACAGGGCTTCCTCCTCCGGCAGTTCCCCACCGGCAGCGGCCGGCATCTCGCCCGGAAACACCAGCCGTTTCCACCAGGGTGAACGGAGTCGGTCGCGACACAGGTTTACAGTAATACGATACAGCCAAGTGTAGGCGGCGCTGTCGCCGCGAAAATCGTCCAAATGCCGGTACGCCTTAATGAACACATCCTGGGCCACATCCTCGGCAATCTGGCGATCCTTGACATACAGATACGCCAGCCGCATGATCCGCGTCCCGTATTCCTGCATCCATTGTTCGAGCAAGGCGTTTCGGTCATGGACCACCGCGGTTGTCTCCGGCTTGGACAAGGCGGCCCCACCCTTCATCGTCGTTTCCAATGTTAACTGTAACGACGCTTCCAGGCCACCGCAAGTTCTCATTGTTGCCAGCGCCCCCGAAACTGCAAGTTCTTTTTGTTGCCAGCACCTCCGCACCGGTTACATCTTCTTGGACGGAATCAGGGTAAGGTCCGTTTCGCGCTGCCCCGGACTCTGGCCTCGGCCTGCGCTTCCAAATTGTGGATCAGGGTCTGGCCAAACAGCCAGGCCCGGACCAGGGCCGTCGGGTCCACCCGGGCCAGCACGTCGGTGGGCCAGTGCCAGTTGGGGATGACGCCGTCTTTCTCCGCCCAGACGGCAACAGTGCGCAACCCGGCGGCCAAAAAGGGATGGGCGTCGGTATACGAACCGAGGGCAACGCGGCTGGGGCCGCCCTGCCAGTCCGGGCAACCGGCACACGTGGCCTGCGCCAGTGCCAGCAGGTCGGGGTCAGCCCGGTGGAAACGGAAAGTCCCCTCCCCGGTGAGATAGCGCAGGCTGCCCTGGCCCACGTTGTCCACCACAATGATCTCGGCCTCCTGCAACTCGGCCAGGTACCGGTCGCGCAGGTGCCGAGCTCCCACCGGAAAGCCGACCTCCTCAGCCCCGGTGAAAACAGCCCATACCTCGGTGTGCTGCAGCCGCTGCCGGCTGAAATGCTCCATCAGCCCAAGGGTGACCGCCACGCCGGAAGCGTTGTCGTTGGCGCCCTGCACCCACTCGCAGGCGATTTCGCGGTGCGCCAGCACAAACAGTCCGTAGCCCAGCGGCAGCAGCGCCGGTATGGCCACCCAGCGCCACAACGGCCCCGGTGCCAGCCACCAGCCGGCCGCCACCACCACGGCCAGGGCGGCGGCGGCCATGTTCACCGCAAAACTGAGCGAGAAGTGCCGGGCGGCCGCCGGGCTGAACATCAGGGCTGACCGGGTGGAGTCCACGTGGGCTACCAATACCACCCGGCGGCGGACCTGGCCCCGGGGGGCGATGCGGCAGATGACATTGCGGCTGCGCACCTGCGGCAGCAGGCGCCATACCGCCAGGTTCTGTGAGGCGATGCCCCAGAAGCCTACTCCGCCCAGCACCGCCACCAGGACCCCAGCCCAGGCGGGCAGGTGCAGCCAGGGCGCCAGCCCGGCCAGGAACAACAGGGCCGCCACCGCCAGCCACATCCAACTGAAGGTGGGTGCTGTGGCAAACGGCTCCACGGCCACCTCTGCTCCGCAGGCCCGCGCCTGTTCCACTGTGTACCGGTGGGCCGCTTCCTCGGCCTCCGACCCGGCCGGGCGGGGTCCGATCCCGCCCGCCAGCGCCTGCACATGCTGCCACAGAGTTTCCTGCACCTCTGCCTCCACCATGGTCGCCCCCCTGCCCTTGCCATCTGCCTTTCATTTTACTCGGCCGGAGGCGCCCTCAACCATCGTCGGGCGACCGGTGTGGCCGATGCCACCCATCTGCCCAAACTGTACGCCCTGGCGGACGCGCTGCGCCAGACCCCAGGGGTGGATTCGGTGGTCAGTCACGTGACCCTGCAGCCGAACTGGGACCTGCACCGCTACACCGAACTCTACGTGGATTCCCCGGGCGCGCCTGTCCGACCTGTCCGGCCGCCTGCAGGCAGGTGCCGATGGCCTGGGGACAGCCGTGCAGGCCCTGGGCGAGATGTGCGGCGGCCTGTCCACCATGGCGGCCCGCCTGCCGGAACTGGCAGGTGGAATGGAGTCCGGCGGCGGCGGTGCGGCCGCATTGCAGGCCGGACTGGGCGCTGCCACGGGTCATTGGCCTGGCGGTGGCTGGCCCGATCAACCCAAAAAGCTACGGCCGCCCCCAGTCCCGGACTGGCAGGGCGGCCGATGTTTCATGCGGTCAACTGCTTACACAGGTCAAACAAAAAAGGCGGGTCAAACCGGATCAGACCGCCTGAACGGCTTTGACCTCCGGCACGCTTTGCCGCAGCGCCCGCTCAATGCCCATTTTCAGGGTCATGGTGCTCATGGGGCAACCACCGCACGCCCCCAGCATCTTGAGCGAAACCATGCCGCTGTCCTGGTCAAAATTAACGACCTCAACCTCACCGCCGTCCATGCGGATGGCAGGCCGGATCTGGTCAAGGGCCCGTTCAATTCGGTTCATGATGTCCATCGCACTTCAATCCTTTCTGCCGACGGAAACCGCCATAGGTGGCGAACGAAAAGAATATCCCACCATGCCATTTTACAATCCAAACTTGGTCATTGTAAAGTAGGGCCACCATCTTGAAGGGAACTGATGTTCGGTATCGAATCCAATGAAACAGATTACGGACCGCGCCCACGCGCCGGCCAGAAGGAGGTAGCCGTACCCATGCCATCAGGGTTGCCCGCCGATCCCCTGGCCCATTTTCACCCCGTTGTCCGCGCCTGGTTCAGCGAACGGTTCGGGGCACCCAGCCCGCCCCAGGCGCTGGGCTGGCCGCTGATCGCCGCCGACCGGCATTGCCTGATTACGGCTCCCACCGGCTCGGGCAAGACCCTGGCGGCCTTTCTGCAGTGCCTGAATGCCCTGTGGCTGGAGGGCAACCCGGAGCCCGGCGGAGTCCGGGTGCTGTATATCTCCCCCCTGAAGGCCCTGAACGCCGATATCGAAAGGAACCTGCAGGAGCCGCTGGCCGGTGTGCTCGCCCATGCCCGAGCCATGGGGGTGGCCCTGCCGGAACTGCGCACCGCCGTCCGCACCGGAGACACCGACCCCACCGAGCGGGCCCGGATCCTGCGTAAACCGCCGCATGTGCTGATCACCACCCCGGAGTCGCTTTACCTGATGCTGACTGCCCAGCGGGCCCGGGAACTGCTGCGCACCGTCAAATACGTGATTGTCGATGAAATCCACGCCGTCCTGGGCAGCAAACGGGGCGTGCACCTGGCGTTAAGCCTGGAACGGCTGGAGGCCCTGTGCCCACAGCCACCGGTCCGCATCGGCCTGACGGCCACCGTCCGGCCCCTGGAGCGGGCCGCCCGCTTCCTGGGCGGGCAGGCGGACGACGGCACCCCCCGCCGGGTCACGGTGGCCGATGCCGGACTGAGCAAACACCTGGATCTGCGGGTGGAGGTCCCACTGGATGATATGGCCCACCTGCCGGACGATTCGGTCTGGCCCGCCCTGCACCAGCGCCTGCTGGAACTGATCCAGACCCACCGCAGCACTCTGATTTTCGTGAACAACCGGGCCACAGCGGAAAAACTGGCTGCCCGGCTCAACGACCTGGCCGGGGCTCACCTGGTCCGCACCCACCACGGCAGCATGTCCCGGGGCAGCCGCAAGGCGGTGGAAGAAGCACTGAAGGCGGGCCGCCTGCCGGCATTGGTGGCAACCGGCACACTGGAACTGGGCATCGATATCGGGGCCATTGATCTGGTGGTGCAGGTAGAGAGCCCCAAGAGTGTCGCCCGGGGCCTGCAGCGGGTCGGCCGCTCCGGCCACCTGCTGCAGGCCACCAGCAAGGGCCGCATTCTGCCCAAATTCCGAGCCGATCTGGTCGAGGCAGCCGCCGTGGCCCGCAGCATGCTGCGGGGCCAGCTCGAAGAGGTGCAGGTGCCGGAGAACTGTCTCGACGTCCTCGCCCAGCAACTGACGGCCATGGCCGCCGCAGAGCCGTGGGCCGATCCGGATCTGCTCGCCCTGGTCCGGCGGGCTTATCCGTACCGCAACCTGAGCCGGCCCCAGTTTGAGGGCGTCCTGCACATGCTGGCCGGCCGCTACAGTGCGGCGGAATTCACCGACCTGCGCCCCCGCATCACGTGGGATCGGGTGAACGGGCAGGTCACAGGCCGCCCGGGCAGCGGCACCCTGGCCATGCGCTCTGGCGGGACCATCCCCGACCGCGGGCTGTACGGGATCTATCTGGCGGGAACGGAGACCAAACTGGGGGAAATCGACGAGGAATTCGGCTTTGAAACCCACCCGGGGGAGATCTTCCTGTTCGGCACCAGTACCTGGCGGACCGAACGGGTGACCCACGACCGGGTCGAAGTCTCACCGGCACCGGGCCACCCTTATGCACGGTACCCGTTCTGGAAGGGCGAGGCGATGGGGCGGCCGGCCGCCGTAGGGCGGATGGTCGGAGACTTGTGCCGCCGGGCCGCCGCCCGCCTGGATGATCCCGACCTGCCCGCCTGGCTGCAGGCGGAGTACGCCCTTGACCCCAGGGCTGCCACCAACCTGCGCCAGTACCTGTGGGACCTGCAGGAACACCTGGGTACCATTCCTACCGACCGGCAACTGGTGGTGGAATGGTTTCCGGAGGAACTCGGCGGCTGGCGGGTGGTAATGCATTCCCCCTATGGTGCGCCGCTCCATGCGGCCTGGGCCATGGCCCTGCGCCGCAAGTACCGGGACTGGGCGGGCACCGAGGCCGGCGTGGTGTATAACGATGAAGGCCTGCTGCTGCGCCTGCCGCCCCTTGCCGGGGCACCGCCGCTGGAACCGCTGACGCAGATGACCGCGACGGAAGCCGAAACGCTGGTAATGGCAGAACTGGCATCTTCGGCCCTGCTGGGGGCACGCTTTCGCATGGCCGCCGAGCGGGCCCTGCTGCTGCCCCGGCATGGCGTGCGCCGCCGCACCCCACTCTGGCTGCAGCGGCAAAAGGCCAAAGACTTGCTGCAGCTCGTTGAGCCCCAGGGTGACTTTCCCATCCTGCTGGAGGCATACCGGGAATGCCTCCAGGAGGTGCTGGATCTGCCCGGGCTGCAGCAGGTCCTGCACGGGCTGCAGTCGGGGGAGATCTCCCTGGCGGTCCGGGCCACCGACGGCCCGTCGGCGGCGGCCGCCGGCCTGATCTGGAACTTTACCGCCACCTACCTGTACGAGGGCGACAGCCCCCGGGCGGAACGCGCCACGGCTGCGCTGTCCCTGGAAAAAGGTCTGCTGCTGGACCTGCTGGGAAGCGGCCGCATGCGCGCACTGCTGGACCGGCGGGCCCTGGCCGAGGTGGAAGCGCAGTTGCAGCACACGGCCCCCGACCGGCAGGCCAGGACGGCCGACGAATTGCACGACCTGCTGCTGCGCCTGGGCGACCTGTCCCCGGCCGAACTGGCGGTACGGGTCAAAGCCGATTTTCTCCCGGAACTGGCGCAGACCGGCCGGGTCACCGCCGTGAACACAGGCGGCGAGACCCGGTGGATCGCCACCGAGGATCTGGCCCAATACGCCGGTGCGCTGGCCGGAGCGTGCGCCGACCGGCTGGAGATCCTGCGCCGCTATGCCCGCACCCGCGGTCCGTTCACCCTGGCCTGGGTGGCCGCCCGTTACGGCTGGGACCCGGCGAAGGTGCGGGAAACCCTGGCGCAGCTTACCTTCCGGGGCGAGCTGGCCGAAGGTGGCTTCACACCGGGCAGCGATGAGAACGAATGGTGTGACCTCACAATCCTGGAACGACTGCGGCGCAAAACCCTGGGCATCCTACGCCGGGAAATCGAGCCCCGTACCCCCGCTGAGTACGCCCGCTTCCTGGTGCGTTACCAGGGACTGACCGGCAGCCGCCCGGGCGGGCTGCCGGGCCTGCGCCGTACGCTGGAACAACTGCAGGGCGTGTGGCTGCCGGCGGCGGCCTGGGAACGGGACGTTCTGCCGCGCCGGCTCACCGGCTACCAGCCGGGCTGGCTGGACCAACTCCTGGCCGGCGGCGAGTTCAGATGGGTCGGGCGGGGCGACCGCGTGGCCTTTTTCGGTGGCCAGAGCTGCCCCGGCCCAGTCCCGGCGGCCGCCGACCTCAGCCCGGTGGCCACCGCGGTGCTGGCAGCCCTGCAGCGGCGCGGGGCCAGTTTCCTCGGTGCGCTGGCCCCCGCCGCCAACCTGACACCGCCCGAGGCGCTGACGGCCCTGTGGGAACTGGTCGCGGCCGGGCTGGTCACCAACGATACCTTTACCCCCCTGCGGGAGCGCCAGCGGGGCGGAGGCGCGGCGGCCCCCCGGCGGGGCATGTCGGGCCGGCAGTTGCGGGCTGCCCTGGGGCAGGCCGTGGCCGGCGGCACCGGTCGCTGGTCCCTGGTGGAACCGGTCGCGGCTGAGCCGGACCCCGAGGCAGAGGGCTACGCCCAGGCCGAATTGCTGCTCCAACGCTATGGCGTACTGACCCGCGAGGCCGCCGTGGCCGAGGGTGTACCCTGGGGCCACCTGTACCCGGTGCTGAAACGGCTGGAACTGAGCGGGCGGGTCCGCCAGGGCTACTTCGTGAGCGGGCTCACCGGCGTGCAGTATGCCCGGCCCGAGGTGGTGGACCAGTTGCGGGCAGTCGCGCCGGCGGCGGCGGGGCCGATCGTGCTGGCCGCCGCCGACCCGGCCAACCCCTGGGGGGCGCTGCTGCCCCTGCCGGAACCGGCTGAAGGCCGGCTGCGGCTGGCCCTCGTCCCCGGCACCTATCTGGTACTGCTGGCGGGCGAGCCGGTCCTGGTTGCCGAGGGGTACGGCCGCCGGCTGGTACCCCTGGCCACCCTGACCCCGGAGCGCCTGCCGGCGGCCCTGGGCGCCCTGCACAGCCTGTTGGAATCAGCCGTACCCGGGCAGTCGGTCCGGCGCCTCGAGGTGCAACGGTGGGCCGACCGTCCGGTGACCCAGAGCCCGGTCGCCACGGCGCTGGAGCAGGCCGGCTTTGAGCGCAGCTACCGCGGCTTCTGCCTCTACCGTCGCTGACCCCTCGGGCTTACCCTCCATCCGTATCAGAAGCTCCTGGCGCATGTGCGGCCCGGCGGAGCACTGTGAAGGGCGATTCGCAAAGGAAAAACACAAACGGGCCAGAGCGTTCTGCCCCAGGCCGTACAAGCTGCTATAATCGGTACGGATCGGTTCTTGCCTGCCGGTTGGCACTGCACGTGGGCTTCCCTCCTTGGTTTACATCCGTTTCAGCAGTCGCTGCCACCAGAATTGCGGGCTGTGCCGGCTGTCGGTGCCGCTTCCTGCGCAGCCGTGGTGCGGGTAATTGCCAGGACCCGGGGCAGAGTATCACCGAACCCGGTCCAGGATGGCGCACCCCCCTGGTTGATGGCGATGGGCGGCTTCTGAGGGCCAAGGGCCTCCCAGCCACGAAAGACCGCCTTCAAGCTCTTCGACTTCTTTGCCAACTGCGAGTATTTCGAGACCGAGTTCAACTACGACGAAGTCCTGAAGCTCCCCGGACCCAGGAGCAAGGGTACGGATATTGACGGTGGCGCAGGCGCCGGTGGTGTGTGACGGCAAACGACCATGTGTTGCTGACCGAGGTTCCCATGGAGCAGCCCTTCGGCTATGACATGCGCGGGGAGCGAATTGCCTACCGGGCAGGCAACCGGATTGTGATCCAGGACGGTGCCAACAACGTGGTGCTCAATGCAGAGTCGGAGCGCGGCGAGGTCATGGTCACGCGGGATGCAGTCGTGTGGCATGATGGACTGGGCAACCGCCTTCACATCTATACGAAGAGTGGAACAAGTTCCCTGGACTTTGACCGGTCCCTCGGCGATCCGTGGTGGTTTACATCGACAGATCACTACATCGCGTGGTATACATCCCTGAGCAATGATGTACGAGTGATTCACTCTCCGGCCGGACGTGAGCTGGTAGTGGCGACAGATGCAAACAATGGGGGTCAGGTGATGGGACCTTATCTGGCGTGGACAGCCCGCCAGACAATCGGCAAACCGCTGATCGGTATGGCCACGAGACTTCCCCCTGAGTGAACGGCCCACCACCTGTGCGAACTTGCGGATGTTAGCACCCATATTTTGTGACCCGGATTTCCTCCAATTACGTGCGTCAACTCTTCCCTGATTTGGTCACCAATATACCCGAGAAGGATCAGTGCCTTCCCGGCTTGGCCACCATGGTTAGACCACCAAGCAACACCGGTAATCATGTTTCCCTGCTAGCCAGCTACGAATACGACGCTAGCACCTACATGACAAATGTGATGTACGACAAAACCTGCCTCCAAAAGAGCGGAATGATGGTTTTTCGTTGACACCTCATGTTAACACCGGTCGCCTTGGGAACTCTCCCTACCCAGTCTCCTTTATCCACCTGCTCCAGGCCCCATTGCTTGGCAATCGGATAGCTGTCAGCGTAGATAGAGTAATGATCATCAACTTCACCTTTGGTGATCACCGCACAGCCATCGATCTCGCCCAGCCACGTTTCTTGGATAAGCTCAGTCACTTCTGAGTTCAAAACCCAGCCAAGATAATCACTGCCGCTCTTGCTTTGCCAAAGTATTATTCTGCGGGAGTATGTGGGAATCGAACCCACCTAGCGCAGGATCACTACGCCACTAACGGTTTTGAAGTCAGACAGCATACGCTCTGCCTTGTATCAGAGTGCTATCGCAATGGCCTGTGCTGTCTGGGTTCGTCGCTTCATCCCGTGTCGTCGTGTTGCAGGACGTGACGCCGGTGTTGCTACAGCGGTTGCTGTAGTCACGCGCCTATGTCCGCTCTTCCGGCCCTTGCGATCCGACCCAGCAAACGCTGTGCTTGCGTCGTCGCTAGGTCCTAATGTCAGTGCCCTTACCGGCCACGCCGGTCGGTCCCGCATCGGCTCAAGGCGAAAAACTCAGATTCACGAACGTTTCTGGCAGAGAAAGTCGTCTACATGGTGAAGAAAGGGGTGATCGTACCCATGCGCAGCATAGATTCGATTCTGATCTCGAAATTGGGCCGGAAGGCCGTTGAGACCACCCTTGTACAACGTTCCGGACGACCTGCCGCCGCGAACTTTCTGCGCGACGTGCTGGAAGAGATCGAGCGGCTTGCGGAATCATGCCAGCTGACCGAGTTCACCGAACACGGCCTCCCCCACCTGGGCAGCCTTGTGGATCGCATCGACGCCTGGGAAAGGCAAGGCGGCGCCCCGCTGCTGGATTCGATCACCACAGACGAGGCTTTTCTGCTCTTATTCGCCGTACTGAGCCACGATATCGGGATGATTGCACAGATTGAGGACGACCTCTCCGAGGAGGAACGGCTGCATTTCGCAAGGGAGTATGCTGACCTCCCCGGTTGGGTGAGACGCACGCACGTGCCCCGGCTCGAAGGTATCGTGCGGCGTCTCCTCAGTGAGAAGTACCCGGAGTTTGTCGGCAACGCCGTCTTTCAACTCGGCTGTTCCCTCGCCCGGTCCCATAACTTCTGGCCCCATGAAACCGGCTACCAACAGTTGGAGGATCTCGCCCTTCAGGTCAAGCTGGACCCGACCCGCGTGAAGGCGCTCGCCGGCATCCTGGCCCTCTGTGACCTCCTCGATGAGGACAGCGGCCGGTGCGACAGCATGACTCTCTTCGCCAACAAGGCGGGCAACCTGATGAACCGGGCACACTGGCTTCGCCACTGGCTGACCGTGGATCGCTTGCGCGTGGTGGATGGCAAGGTTTCCGTACCAATTCGGGTGCCGCAGAACCTGAAGGGCAAGATCGATGCCGCTTTGGGCGGCCTGCGGAACCATCTACGCTGTGCACAGGTTTACAATCCCGTACTAAAGCCACTGGGCGCCGAGGTTACCGTGCAGTTCCCGCCGGTTCAGGATGCGGAGGAAGTGCCCGTGCGGACGTCGCTGGCCCTGCTTCTGGCGGACCCCGAGGTGCATCTGCTGCGTACGATTGACCGCGGCGCACTGCCAGCCGCCGATGCTAACAACCCTCCGGGCAGTATGGTTCCGGTGATGGGGGTAGACCTGGAACGGATCGACCTGCGGATCTTCGAAGCCGCCCTCAAGGGCGGACAGCATGACCTGGAGATCACATATGCCGCTGCCGTGGCCCGCGGTGAGCCCGCGCGGCTCAAGGCGATCGAGTTGATCCGAACGGCCGTCCTTGACCACGATGTCCGCGGCGACATCGCTTCGGTCCGCAGGTTCTCGCTGCTGGTGCTGAAGGAGATCGGAGCAAACGGGCGCCCCTTCGTTTCGGACGGGTTCTGGGCGCCGGTTTTCGCCGTGCACTGGGCGCATAATGAAGCGGATCTGCGTTCCGTCGACGGTGCGCTGATGCGTCATCCCGTTGCCGGTAGCGGCGCTGACTCCTTGCAGCACCTGCCCCTAAAATGGCGGGTGCCTGCACTCAGTGCCGGGCTGCTGCTCCGCCGCCGGGCAGCCGACTGGCCGGTGGTCCTTGACCTGATGCGCAACCGGGCCGACCTGGCCGACGCCCCGTTCAGCTACGAGGAACTGATCGCCTGGCATGACCTAGTAGAGGCATTGTGGGCAACCGGGTATCTTGCCAATAATGTGCCGGCTGAGTTCTGGCAATTGTTTGCTGACCTGCAGGCGGTCGAGCGGAGGCACTCCCCCCGCGCTCAACGTGTGCTTTCCGAGCTGGCGTGGCGGATGGCGGTGCAGGCTCACTGCCTCACCGGCTTTGGACGCTGGGAAACCGCCCCCCATTCCCAGAGCCGCTCCGACTACGGACTGCGGCATGACAAGAGCCGGGAAGCGCTTGCGGAACTCTGGGTTGCCTGGTTCCATGAGTCGGGGGATGTGGCCACGAATGCGAAGAAGGCGCGTGAGGCGAATCCCGGGGGATACGAGCTGCACGCAGCCGCAGCCGAGGTCTTGTGGCTGGCCGACCGCTACAGCAACGACGTTGAATACCACCAGGCGACCGAGGAGGATCCAGTCTCCCAGCTGGTCGCCCGTGTGGTGACCACCCTGCTAGACACGCGCCTGGAGCCCAGAAAAGAAGGCACCGTCTACTTTGGGAGGCGCGGCGAGATCGGCCTGCGCCCCGCGGCACTCCTCGGGGAACGCCTCGCCTTGCGCCGCTGGATGGTCGGCTCCTGGCACCGAGTGGTCGGCGCCAGTCTACAGGCCAACCTCACGGTCGCCCATACCCTGCAACTGGAAGGCGACCGCATGCCTCAGCTCGTCCTGGCCGGGGTCGTTGACCTGGCGTGGAGCAAGCCCTTTGGGGGCAAGAGTGACAAGTTGCTTGAGGAACTCCTGCCCAAGCTGGAACCGCTACTGACAGCCGAAGAGCTGAAACCGATGCTGGATGCGATCGCCCGGAGCCCCCGGCGCATCGGCAATATCCGCCACCCCAGCCTACATGTACTGACCGACGCCATCACAAGCGATATGCTCCCGGTTCTGGCCGATTGGACCAACCGTGAACTTGCCGAGCCCATGGACGGGTCATGGCCTGATACCTTCACCGTCTGGGCGGGTCTGCTCGAACACATCTCCCTGCCGCCAGAACTCTGGGAGCGGCTCTCCCCGCTGCTGGATTACTCGCTTCGCTTCGTCCACATGGGGGAGGCATCCAAGAAGATTGTTGAGGCCGCACTTACGGTGGCGCCCTGGCCTGTGGCCGCCCGCGTGGTCACAGAAATCACCGGGGCCCTGGGGTCTGACGAGACGGACAAGGACTGGGTCTACGAGGCTAAGGCGGTTACGGGTAACGCACTTATTCGGCGCACTCAGGATGACTGGAGGGGCACGTCAGAGTACAAGGCGCTCATAACGGTTCTGGAGAGGATTCGGGCGGCCTCCGGCGATCCTGGTGACAAGACGCTCATCGACTTCATTTCCGGGGACCAGCCTGCGGAGGGTTACGACGGTGTTGCTGAGCAGTGGATGCATCACCTGGAGGAGGCTCGGGACAAGGCCGTGAATCGAACGGGAACGGGAGAGTACAGCTTCTTTGGACTGGGAGGATACCCAATCGGCCGCAGCAGGCCCATCTCCGATGAGATGGCCCAGCGTGCTGCGCAGGCCCTGTCAGACGTTTGGACTGCCTTCGACCCGACTTCAGAGGAAGTCGAGACTGCAGCCAAGACTGCCGGGCTCCTGTTCAGGGCTTCCAGCGGAATCGGACGGGTTGCGCTGGTCCGGGCCATCCTCACCGCCATGGAGAACCAGCGACTGGCCATGAACTTGGCTGACCGCGAGGACTCGTCCTACTGGGCCTGGTATTGCACAGCCAACCATTCCGCTCACTTTCCTGTCGAATCCCTGGCCAACCTGGCGACGGTTGTGCAAAAACGACTGCTGGACCTACCCCTGAGGGTCGCCTGGGCCCAGGCGCGCTACGCCATGGAACTGGTGGTCCGTGGTGACAGCTCTATGTTGCGAGAGGCGGGGTACCGGTCCCTCTTGGTACTGCGAGCCCGGACCTATGACCTCCCGCGCTGGGGAGCAGAGGCCTTTGTGGGTGCGGCCACCCGCCTGCTGGAATCCGAGGGGTGGTCGCCCGATCTCAGCCATGTCCTGGATCTGGTGGTCAACTGGGCCAGTTCTGTGGCCGGCGCACCCCAGGCGCACTTGCGTGAATCGGTGGCTCGCATCTGTCTGCAACTTTCTTTACGGTGTTCACCGGAGTTGACGACCCGGCTCGAAGCGCCCATCGCGCAACTGCGTCGGGATATCCGCCTGCGGGTGCGTCAGGCGGCTGGGGTCAAGGAGGAGTAGCCCCATAAGAACCCAAAATAAAATCCACCCGGCTCCACCAGAGGAAATACGCTCCCGAACAAGGGGGCGTGTTTTCTTTGTGAAACCGTTTGCTGCAGTAGATCCATCGCAAACAAAAAAGCTACAGGGTATCAAACCCTGCAGCCCTTGTGTGTGTAGTGGCGGGAGTATGTGGGAATCGAACCCACCTAGCGCAGGATCACTACGCCACTAACGGTTTTGAAGAGCGTTTGGCTCCATCCTGCCCCGTACCCTTATGTGCCTGCA
>JAKFDK010000132.1:0-69393 GCA_036676195.1 Clostridia bacterium
CCTCGGGCTTCCTTCAGATTCCGCCTCGCGACGGACACCCTTGCCTCTGGCTAATGGGTCGGACTGCCTGACCCATGCCGGACTTTCACCGGATAAGATGACGCCCATGCCGGGCGTACAGGATAAGGCCCCGGCCACCGACGGCCGGGGCACCAGGGCTGGCAACACGCATGATCGGTTAGCGATTCTGCTCCAACTTGGGTCCGTTCGGTTCGGCGACTGCCGGCGCCGCCAGAGCCGCCAGGGCAGCCAGGACCAGGATGGCCAGCACAATCCGCTTCACGTGGCTCCCCCTCCCCATGCATCAGGCTCCGACCCGGCGGCGCAGAGCCACCAGATGAGTCATCAGCCGGACGTTCTGGCCGCCGCCAGCCAATTCGGCCGCATTCTGGGCCAGGGCCCGGGCGAGGCTCAGACGCCCCTCCACCAGTGCAACCTCAGCGGCTGTCATGGCAGCCATGGCCCTCGCCCACGGGGTCACTTCCCCCCGATCAAACTGTAAAATTTCCTCTGCCAGTTCCCCAGCCGATTGCCGGTCGCCCTCCAGCAGCAGGGTGTATGCCTCCAGCGCCCGCTGGTGCAACTGCTCGTCCGCCCCGGCGCTGTTCAGATGCCGGGCGGAGCGCTCCAGGTACGATCTGGCCTGGCTGGCCCGCCCGGCCAGCAATTCAAGCCAGGCCGCATTCTGCCACGAATCCACAGCCTCCCCGGGCTGTGCGGTCGCCTCAAAGGCTTCCCCGGCCTGGCGGAATACCTTGATGGCGAGTGGGTCCTGTCGCTGCATCTGGTAGGTCAGGGCCAGATTGTGAAGGATCGCCGGCCGGGCCGTTGCCAGGTGTGCCGCACCTTCCTGGGCAAGGGCCGTGAGCAGGGCCGATTCCGCCTGGTCGTAGTTATGCAGCCACAGCAGCACCGCGCCGAGGTAATGCAGCGCTTTGGCCAGTTCCTCCTCGTTCACCGCCTGGTCCCGGGCCAGCGTGGCATAACGCTGGGCCTCTTGATACAACCCCAGGGCAGCGGCGGCCTGTACCGCCAGAAACGCTGCCTGTACCCGCCCCGCTGCCAACCGGGCCGGATCAGTCGCTATGGGCCCTGCCAAACGCAAGGCGGCCAGATACCGGCCCCGGGCCAGAAGCGCCTGAGCCTCCTGCACACCTCTCCGCCCCTCTCTGAAACGCCTCCACTCCCTATGCTACCTTATTTCCCAGTTAATGCCAAGATGCGGATCAATAAGAGGGCGCCCGGTTGGGCGCCCTCCCTGTGTATCGCTGTCGAGCCGGATCTAGCCGATCGATTCCCGGGCGTGGGTGAGCGCTTCCACGTTGGCGCCGCCGGGCGGAACCATGGGGAAGACGTTCTCCTCCTGGGCCACTCGGGCATCGAGCAGGAAGAAACCATCATGTTCCTTCATCGCCCGCATGGCGTCCTTGAGCTGGCCCACCTTGTCAATACGCATGCCGGTCAGGCCGTACGCCTCCACCAGCTTCACGAAATCGGGCAGGCCGGGACGCAGGTCCACGTCCTGGTAACGCCGCTGGTGGAACAGGTCCTGCCACTGGCGAACCATGCCCAAAAAGCCGTTGGTCAGCAGAACGACTTTGATTTTCAGGTTGTTCCCCGCCACCACGGCCAGTTCCTGCGGGCACATCTGGAAGGAACCATCCCCCGTAATCAGAATGACGTCCTGGTCTGGCATCCCGAACTTGACCCCCACAGCCGCCGGCAGGCCATAGCCCATGGTGCCCAGGCCGCAGGAGCTGACCCACTTGCGCGGCTTGGTCCGCAGCAAGTAATGCGCAGCCCACATCTGGTGCTGGCCCACATCGGTACAAACAATGGCATCCGGGCCGTATACCTCGCGGAGGGCAATCAGCACCTCCTGGGGCAACAGGTGGGCCTCCGGATCCCGGGCACCGGAATCGAACTCCGTTCCGCCCACCGACATATCGCTCTGCTCGGTCCGCAGACGGCGGGGTTTTTCGCCCCACAGGGGTAAATCCCGCTGCCAGCCGACCGCCTGCGCCAACCAGGGGTTCGCCCCGGTCTTCTGCCAGCTCCCCAGGGCTTCCAGCAATTGTCCCAACACGATGTTGCAGTCGCCCACAATCGGGAGATGCGCCGTGATGTTCTTGCTGATTTCCGCCGGGTCAATGTCAATATGGATCACCTTCGCCCTGGGGGCGAACTTGGCCGCCATGCCAATGACCCGGTCATCGAAGCGCATGCCGACCGCAATCAGCAGGTCGCTGCCGTTCACAGCCCGGTTGGCCGCATACGTACCATGCATGCCAACCATCCCGAAGAAGAGCGGGTGATCCATGGGGAAGCCACCCAGCGCGGTGAGGGACGACACCACCGGCACCTGCATGCGCTCAGCCAACGCGAGCGCCTTTTCCGGCGCACCGGTGGAGGCAATCACGCCACCCCCGACGACCAGCACCGGCTGTTTGGCCGACTTGATGGCCACGGCTGCCTTCTGAACCTGGGCCGGGTGCCCGGTGTAAGTGGGCTTATAACCAGGAAGGTCCACCTTTTCCGGGTAGTACCACTTCAGTTTGCCAAGCAGCACATCCTTGGGGATGTCCACCAGCACCGGGCCCGGGCGCCCACTCCTGGCAATATGGAAAGCTTCTTTAATCACTCGGGGCAGATCCTCGGCCCGCTGAACCAAATAGTTATGCTTGGTGATCGGCATGGACACGCCCACCACATCGGCTTCCTGGAAGGCATCGCGGCCGATCAGGGTGCGCGGCACCTGGCCGGTAATGGCCACCAGTGGGACCGAGTCCATCATGGCGGTGCTCAGGCCGGTGATCAGGTTTAACGCCCCGGGGCCGGAAGTGGCAAAACACACGCCGACCTTACCGGTGGCCCGAGCGTACCCATCTGCGGCGTGAATGGCCCCCTGCTCATGCCGGGTCAGAATATGCCGGAGCGGGCTGTCGTAAAGGGCATCGTACAAAGGGATCATGACCCCGCCCGGATATCCGAAGATAAGCTCCACGCCTTCCTCCTGCAATGCCTGCAGGAGTGCCTGTGAACCAGTCACCTCCATCGGAGGTAGCCCCCTTTGCCAGCCAACTATTGCTCGCTATGATCAGTGGTGCTGCTACTTGAGGACGGCCCCCTGATTGGCATTGGTGACCAACCGGGCGTAACGGGCCAGCCAGCCGGAGGTGATCTTCGGGGCCGGCGGCTGCCAGGCCGCCCGGCGGTGAGCCAGTTCCGCATCGGTCACGTTAACGGTCAGTGACCGGTTCGGAATGTCAATGGTGATTTCATCGCCATCGTGTAGCAGGCCGATCGGGCCACCCTCGGCAGCCTCAGGGGAGATATGGCCCAGGCAGATGCCGCGGGTGCCGCCGGAAAAGCGCCCGTCGGTAATCAAGGCCACGTCCTTGCCCAGCCCCTGGCCCATGATCATGGCGGTGGGGCTCAGCATCTCCGGCATGCCCGGCCCACCCTTGGGTCCCTCGTAGCGAATCACCGCCACGTCGCCGGCCTTGACCTCGCGCCGGTCCAGGGCCGCCAAGCACTCATCCTGAGAGTTGAAGATCCGGGCCCGGCCGCTGAATACCTGAATGGACGGGTCCACACCGGCGGCCTTGAGCACAGCCCCCTCCGGCGCCAGGTTGCCGGACAGGATCACCAGCCCGCCCCAGGTGCTGAAGGGATCGGTCCAGGGCCGGATCACGTCACGGTCCAGTACCTCGGCCTCGGCTACAGTTTCGCCGATGGTCTTGCCGGTGACGGTGATGCAGTCCCGGTTCAGCACACCGGCCAGATCCAGCTCACGCAGGATGGCGGAGATACCACCGGCGTTATGCATGTCTTCCATGTGTACCTCCGGGCGGGAAGGCGAAACCTTGCAGATGCAGGGCACCCGCCGGGAAACGTCGTTGATTCGCTCCACCGGATACTCAATGCCAGCTTCCCGGGCAATAGCCAGCGTGTGCAGCACCGTGTTGGTGCTGCCACCCATGGCCATATCCAGGGCAAAGGCGTTGTCCAGGCTCTCCCAGGTCACCAGTTTGCGGGCCGTGATGCCCTTATCGATGGCCTGCATGACCGCCTCGGCCGCCCGGCGGCACAGGGTCTGGCGCAGGCTGTCCACCGCCAGAATCGAGCCATTGCCGGGCAGGGCCAGACCCAGGGCTTCAGCCAGGCAGTTCATGGAGTTGGCCGTAAACATGCCCGAGCAGGAGCCGCAGGTGGGGCAGGCGTTCTCCTCAAGGGCCTGCAGTTGCTCGCTGTTCATGGTGCCGGCCTGGTAGGCGCCCACACCTTCGAACACGGAAATCAGGTCAGCTACCTGGCCGTCCGGGGTTCTGCCGGCCTTCATCGGACCACCGGAAACCATCGCGGTGGGAATATCACAGCGCAGGGCACCCATGATCATGCCCGGCGTCACCTTGTCGCAGTTAGGGATCAGGATCAGCCCGTCGAACCAGTGGGCGTTTACAACCGTTTCAATGCTGTCGGCAATGATCTCACGGCTGGGCAGCGAATAGCGCATGCCGATATGGCCCATGGCAATACCGTCATCAACACCGATGCAGTTAAACATAAACGGCACGCCGCCGGCGGCCCGGACGGCCTCACGGACGACCTCGCCGAACTCTTTCAAGTGAACGTGGCCAGGAATGACATCAATGTAGGAGTTGGCAATCCCAATAAACGGCTTGTCCCAGTCAGCGTCACTTTGAATGACACCGGTGGCCCTGAGCAGGGACCGGTGCGGCGCCCTTTCGACACCCCGCTTGACCATATCGGAGCGCATGGACTTGGCCTTCAACCCCTGCATCCGGACACCCTCCTCCGACTTATGTGTATAGCTGAAAGTATGGAATATCAATTAACAGCCGCTCCACACCCCGCGGGTGCAGCCCGGCCCCGTCGCTCATGCCCTGGAGAATCGACTGGGTGATTCCCGCCACCTGCTCGGAAGCCAGGGCTTCTGTAAGCGGCCACCAGCGGGCTTCGGCTACCTCGCGCTGATCCGGTTGCGGCAATCCGGCCACGTGCCGCATACGGAAGACCACGTATGTATCCGTGCGACTCTCTGGCGCTCCAGGGGCGGGTGCGGCAGCAGCAACCGGCGCGGGCTTCTCCGGTGCGGGAACAGCCGGCGGCTTACCGGGCATAATGCGGAAGCGGATGCCCACCAGCGCCTCCACAGCCGCCTCGACCCCGGTCTCCTCCCGGACCTCACGCACCACGGCCGCCTCCGGAGTCTCACCCCGGTCAACGAATCCGCCCGGCAGGGTCCAGAAACCCTTGGCCGGACCATAGCTCATGAGGACCAGGAGGACGTGGCCGTCATGCACGACCACGCCCCCCACACCCAGCGTAAAGGGGTACTCCCAGGGCCGTGGCCCTGAGTGGTTAGCCATAGATCGGCGTACCTTCAGTGTTTGCCCGTTCACGGAACCGCCGGTTAATCTGCACGGTGATGGGGCCCGGCTTGCCGTCGCCAATGGCCCGCCCGTCGGCCTCTACCACCGGCACAACCTCGGCCGCCGTGCCGGTCAGGAACATCTCGTCGGCGGTGTACACGTCGTGCAGGGTGAACACCTGCTCACGCATCTCATAGCCGTATTCCCGGGCAATTTCCATGGCCACCTGGCGGGTGATGCCGGGCAGGATGCCCAGATAGGTGGGCGGAGTCAGGATGGCATTCTTCTTGATAATGAAGATGTTGTCACCGGTGCCCTCCACCACGTAGCCCTGGCTGTTCAGCATCAGCATCTCCGGGTAGCCGAGGGTCACAGCCTGGATCTTGGCCAGGATGCTGTTCAGGTAGTTCAGGGATTTGATCTGGTAGGTCTGGGCGGCAGGCGAGGTGCGCTGTACGCCGGAGGTGATGACCTTCATCCCTACCGTATAAACCTCGTCCGGATACAGGGAAATCTTATCGGCGATGCAGACAATGGTCGGCATCGGGCACTTGCGCGGATCCAGGCCCAGGTCGCCATACCCACGGGATACCACCAGCCGGATATAGGCGTCCTTGAGGTTGTTACGGGCACAGGTTTCCGTAACGACCTTGATCATCTCAGCCTTGGTAATGGGAATCTCCAGGCAGATGGATTTGGCCGAATCGTAGAGCCGATCCACGTGCTCCTCAAGCTTCCACACCCGGCTGTTATAGGCCCGGATTCCCTCAAAGACGCCATCCCCGTAAAGGTAGCCGTGGTCGAAGACCGAAATCTTCGCCTCTTCCTTGGGGTAGAACTTCCCGTCAATGTAGACCTGGATGCTCATTAACCCTCTGCCGCCTTTCATTCGCGCACTCTTTTGATCACCCGGGGGTTCGGGTCATGGGACTAGTCGCCCCAGGCCCGCTGCATCCAACCGGTGGCCGGCTGCCCATCTTCCAGCACGACCGCCCCGCGCCCCGTCAGCAGCTTGTTCACAGCGGCCACATAGGCCCGGACCGACGCCTCCAGGACGTCCGTGCTCGCACCCCGGCCGGTAGCCATCTTGCCTCCGGCTTCTACCCTTACTACCACTTCACCCACTGCGTCCTGGCCGCCGGTGACGGCCTTGAGCTGGTAGTGCAGCAGGTGCCCGTCAAACTGGGCCGCCCGGTCCACGGCCCGGTAGAGTGCGTCCACGGGACCATCTCCGGAAGCAGCTTCCTGGCGGGGGTCGTCACCGTTGCGGACAAGCTGAACCGTGGCCGTAGGCGGTGTGTTGGAACCGGACATCACCTGGAAGGAGACCAGCCGGATCAACTCATGCTGACCATGCTGCTGTTCGTCGCTCACAATCGCTTCCAGGTCCTGGTCGACCACATACTTCTTCTTGTCGGCCAGTTCCTTGAAGCGGGCAAAGTACCGGTCCAGGTCGCCGTCCGCCACCGCGTAGCCCAGCTTACGCAGCCGGTCTCGGAAGGCGGCCCGGCCGGAATGCTTGCCCAGCACGAGCGAGCTCTCCGGTACGCCCACGTCCTCCGGGCGCATGATCTCATAGGTGCTCTTTTCCTTCAGCATGCCATCCTGGTGAATGCCGCTTTCATGTGCGAAGGCGTTGGCACCCACAATGGCCTTGTTGGGCTGAACCGAGATCCCAGAGATCGACTGGATCAGCTTGCTGGTCCGGTACAGTTCCCCGGTGTTAACCCCGGTAGTATAGCCATACCGGTCCGGCCGGGTCCGCAGGGCCATGACCACTTCTTCCAGAGCCACGTTCCCGGCCCGCTCACCAATGCCGTTGATGGTGCCTTCCACCTGGGTCGCACCGCCCTCAATGGCCGCCAGGGTATTGGCCGTAGCCAGCCCCAGATCATTGTGGTTGTGGCAGGAGAACTGGATGGGATGCGGGGCATCCACGTGCTCCGACAGATAGCGGAACAGATCGTAGATTTCCTTGGGTGAAGTATAGCCCACGGTGTCCGGAACATTCAGCACCGACGCACCAGCCCGGGCGGCCACGGTGAAAATCTGGGCCAGGAAGCTCCAGTCAGACCGGCAGGCATCCTCGGCGCTGAATTCCACTTCCATCCCGAAGGACTTGGCGTAGGCCACCATGTCCTGGGCCTTGAAGACCACTTCTTCCGGCTTCATGCGGAGCTTTTTCTCCATATGAATGGGCGAAGTGGCAATAAAGGTATGGATCCGGGGCCGCTCCGCCAGCTTGACCGCGTTGGCCACCGACTCAATGTCGTTCTTATTGGCACGGGCCAGACCGGCGATCACCGGCCCCTTGACCTCCCGAGCAATCTGCTGCACAGAGGCGAAGTCGCCCGGGGAGGAGGCAGGGAAGCCAGCCTCGATCACGTCCACACCAAGGCGGGCAAGCTGCAGCGCGACCTGGAGCTTTTCCTCCGCGGTCATGCTGAAGCCGGGGGATTGCTCGCCGTCACGTAGGGTCGTGTCGAAGATGTAGATGCGTTTGGACATATGTCCTACCTCCCGGGGGGACTCCCCTGATTTAGTGTGATGTGGGTTCAGACCCACATCCCTTTTGTTCTACTCGTTACCGGCGCTGCCTACCGGCTTGGGTAGCCAGGGCATCATGGCCCGCAGCTTCTTGCCCACGTGCTCGATGGGATGGTTGGCTTCTTCACGCCGCACAGCGCCAAAGCTCGGGCGGTTGGCCTGGTTCTCCAGGATCCACTCCTTGGCGAACTGACCGGTCTGGATTTCCCGCAGAATCTGCTTCATCCGCTCCTTGGCCTCGGCATCCACAACCCGCGGGCCACGGGTGTAACCACCGTATTCAGCGGTATCGGAGACCGAGTACCACATGGAAGCCATGCCGCCCTCGTACATGAGGTCGACGATCAGCTTCAGTTCGTGCAGGCACTCAAAATAGGCCAGCTCGGGGGCATAGCCCGCCTCGGTCAGGGTCTCAAAGCCGGCCTTCACCAGCGAAGTCACGCCGCCGCACAGAACGGTCTGCTCACCGAACAGGTCGGTCTCGCACTCATCCTTGAGGGTGGTCTCGAACACGCCCGCCCGGGTCACGCCGATGCCCTTGGCCCAGGCCAGGGCAATGTTGCGGCAGTTGCCGGTGGCGTCCTGGTGCACGGCCATCAGGGCCGGGGTGCCCCTGCCCTCGGTGTACAGGCGGCGAACCAGGTGACCGGGGGACTTGGGGGCGATCATGAACACGTCAATGTCCTTGGGCGGCTGAATCTGCCCAAAGGTGACGCTGAAGCCGTGGCCCACTGCCAGGGCCTTGCCCTTGGTCATGTAGGGGGCAATCTGCCGCCAAACGGCACCGTGGTGCTCGTCATTGATCAGGATCATGACCACATCAGCGACCTTGGCCGCTTCCTCAATCTCCATCGCCTTGAGCCCGGCCTTCTCGGCCCGCTCCCAGGAGGGGCTGCCCTTGCGCAGGCCCACCACCACATTCACACCGGAGTCCCGCAGATTCTGGCTGTGGGCGTGGCCCTGGCTGCCAAAACCAATCACGGCGCAGGTCTTACCCTGCAGGTACTTGAGATCAGCGTCGGAGTCGTAAAACATCCGCGTCATCGCTGGATTCCTCCTTATCGATTTTGACCGCTGAAGCCCCCCGCTCCAGGGCGATCACCCCAGTGCGCACCACTTCCTGAATCCCGTACTCCCGGGCCAGGCTAATCAGAGCTTCGACTTTATCCTGAGTTCCGGTCACCTCAATGATCATCTGACGGCGTCCGACATCGACCACCTTGGCCCGGAAAATATCCGCCAATTGCATAATCTGGGCTCGCTTGTTGGCATCGGCGTAAACCTTCACCAACGCCAGTTCGCGGTGGACCGAGCGCTCGTCATCCAGGTCCATCACCTTCAGGGTCTCGATCAGCTTGTTCAGTTGCTTTTCTACCTGCTCGATCTGGCTCTCGTCCCCATCCACCACCAGAGTCATCCGCGAAATCCGCGGGTTCTCCGTCGGGCCCACAGCGAGACTTTCAATGTTAAAACCACGGCGCCGAATCAGGCCGGAGACCCGTGTCAGTACACCAGGGTTGTCCTCTACCAGTACCGCCAGGATGTGCCGCATGTGGCCCACCTCCCTTCTCCTCGCCGCTGGGTTTGGTGCATCAATCAGGCCCTAAAAGCAAAAAAGACCACCCCTACCGCCAGGCTCCTGATCAGCCTGGTAACGGTAGGGGCGGGTTCAATCTCCCGCGGTACCACCCTACTTTGCCGAGCCACACTGCCTCGGCCTCAACGGCGCCTTCCCAGGAAAATCCCTGGCGCCAGGAGGATAACGGCCTCCACCGGCTTGCCCTACTACCCCGTTTGAATGATATCCGAACTCCGGCGCCCTGGACCGTCTCAGCGGCCGGGCGGGTACATCCAGTTATCTGGAGGTTCAGGATTGCGGCTACGGGGTGAGGTTCAGATTCTACCCGCGGCACCGACCTCGCACCTTGCGGTCGGCTCTCTGCGTCGCCAGGCAGATCCTACTGGCCCCATCATCGCCATTGACGTATGTCCGATCCAATCGCCGATACGCACCAGTTTACACCCTTCAATCTACCTGACACAGGTATTCATCAGGACAAACCAGCATCGTATTGACCTGTATCGTAGCAAGTTCCAAATGCAGGTGTCAATAGTCCTTTAGTAAATGATTCAAGATGCCACCAGTATGGCAGGAAGTTGCTTCCGCACCGCTGCCCTACAGCCCGCCGCCACTGGCACTGCTGGTCGATCCCCCCAGGTCCCGGGGATAGCTGCCCAGCACCTTGAGAAAGCTGGTGTGTGCCGCCAACTCAGCCAGTGCCTCGGCAATGCTGCTGTCGTCGCGATGGCCCTCAAAGTCCAGGTAAAACACATACTCCCACGGGCGGTTCCGCACTGGCCGCGATTCCAGCTTTAAAAGATTGATACTGCGCGCCGCCAGGGCGCCGAGGCACTTGTGGAGCGCACCCGGAGTATGCGCAGTGCTCATTACCAGCGAAGTCCGGGTCGGCCCCGCCTGCCAGGCTGCCGGGGTGCGGCCTAGCTGAAAGAAGCGGGTGTAATTGTCTTTTACGTCCTGAATCCCTTCGGCCACAACGTCCAGACCGTAAATCTCGGCTGCCCGGCGCGAGGCAATGGCGGCCAGTCCATGCAGTTCTTTCTCGCGAATCAACTTGGCACTGCCGGCGGTATCGTACTCGGCCACCGCCTCAATGCCATGTTCCCGGAAAAAGCTCTCACACTGCTCCAGGGCCCGGGGGTGTGAAATGATCCGCCGGACATCCTTCAACTGCGTGCCCGGCAGCGCCAGCAGACAGTGGTTCACCTGTACTACCCGTTCGCCCTGTACGTACAGGTCGTACTGGCGGAGCAGATCATAGTTGTCATTGATACTGCCGGCGATGGAGTTTTCAATCGGGACCATGCCAAACTCCACCTGGCCGCCGGCTACCAGGCGGAATACATCGGCAAAACTACGGCAGGGAACGGGCTCGGCATCGGGTCCGAAATGGCGGACTACGGCTTCGTCCCCATAAGCGCCCCGCTCACCCTGAAATGCGACCTGTGCCATGTTTGTGGCGATCCCTCCGGCTGAATAGGGGTTGCATCAGGCGTTCTTCATGATCACGCTTTCCAGGGCGTTGGCCACGTCCTCGGCCCGGTCCGTGACCGATTCCAGGGTCTCGTAGATTTCCTTCAGCTTGATAATCCGAATCGGATCCTTCTCCTGCTCAAACAACTGGGCGAGGGATTCGCGCAGCAAATCGTCTCCCTGGTTCTCCAGCACATTGATCTGAACGGCGTTTTCGCGGATCTTGAGCAGGTCCTTGCTTTGCAGCCTGCGCATGGCCAGCAGGATCTCTTCGGCCTGGCTCTGGATCAAAACGGAGAATTCGCGGATGAACCGGTCTTCACCCGCAATCTTGTACAGATGCAGGCGGGCCGCCGCAGCCTCCATGCCATCGATCACGTCGTCCAGCTTCACGGCCAGGGCCATGATGTCTTCGCGGTCGAGCGGCGTGACAAAGAGCTTGTTCAACAGGGTAATCAGGTCGTGGGTGTAACGGTCGCCGCGCTTTTCCAGGTCCTTGAGGCGGGCAGCAAACTCGCCGGCCCGGTTCAGGTTCTGGGCGAACTGATTGAACATCTGGGCAGCTTCGGACAGGTTCTGGGCACCATCCAGCAACAAGGAGAAAAACTGGCGGTCCTTATTTCCCGATAAAAGCATCCATGTTCACCTCGGAGCGGCCGTGCCGCTGAAATAGAGACGCAGTACTGTACTGATTCCCAAATGGCTACCCTCTCATTATACGGCATGATGAATCAGACCGGCGGTAAGCTTTACTGCCGTTGGTCCGGTTTCTGCCGGTTTCCGCCCGGGTAGCCTGAAAAACCGCATCATAAAATGCATAGCAACCAACGGTACAGGATACTCTTAGCTAGGGACTGTGGAAAATTGCGTTGTCCCAGTCAGTTCAGACATCCGGATCTAAACATCATTTCCAGTTGTTAGTTGACTTTTTCTAGGAGAAATGGCATAATCATACTTGGGTGGAAGGTATTTAATGGAAGGGGGTGTAGGACGGTGAAGCAGGATCATGCCACCGCCGCCGAAAAGTTCACACCGGAGAACATCCTACCACTCCTGCAGACGATTTCGGCGTTGGTGGAAAAGCGCTGTCACCGTTTTCTCAGCCGCAGGTACGGATTGACCATGCCGCAGTACATGCTGCTCCTGGCAGCCATGTACGGTGATGCAACCACTTTGGGGGGCCTGGCCGACGAACTCAACTGCTCCCGTGGCAACCTGACCGGCGTGGCCGACCGCCTGGAGCGGGACGGCTGGCTGGTGCGGGAGCGGAGCACCGAGGACAGGCGAGTGGTGAACATCCGGTTAACCGAAAAAGGAACGCGGGTCTGGGAAATCAAGCGTGAACTCGCCAAGGAACTGCAGGAAGTCGCCAAGGTGTGGAATCTGGACGAACGCAATCTTTTGTACCGCTGCCTGGAAAAGCTCTACTCAGACCTGAAGCACATCGATCGGGTCGTGGATACGCCACAGTCAGAGGCCATCTAAGCCGAGGAAAAGATTCATAGCCAGACCCGTGCACAGAGGGCGCCTGCCGGTATTACCGGGGCGCCCTTCGTCGTGTGCGGTTCAGAATGGCCACCAGTTGACCAGACGCTCCAGCCGTGGTGCTGCCGGGCCGGCCAGGGCCCGCAGATCAGCCCGGGTGACGGCACGGGTCAGCCCCAGCAGCAGGGCGTACAGGGGCGGGGCCACCATCAGGGCGGTGGCCAGGGTGCCCCACGACCGTGGCAATGTCCAACCACCGGCGATCAGCAGTCCAACCCCCGCCGCCATGCCGCCGGCCGCCAGCAGCGGTCCGCCCAGTACCGCCCGCCAGTCCATGTGCCAGTCCAGGGCCCGCTCCAGCGCCCGCACGTTCAGCCAGGTACACAGGCCGTGGGTCAGGATCGAGGTCATAACGGCCCCATAGATGCCCACACCGGGAAGTCGTGTGATCACCCCGTCCAGCGCCACCTTGAGCGCCATGGTCAGCAGCAGGTTGCGCATGGGCGGACCGGTGCGGCCCATTCCCTGCAAAGCCCCGGTCACAACCAGCGCCAGCGGGCTGAGCAACGCCACCGGCGCGGCCCAGACCAGAATCGGCGCCGCCCGGGGCGCTTTGAAGATGGCCTCCATCAGGGGGACGGCCAGCACTGCCATGAGCAGGGCGGCCGGAAGGCCAATCAAGGCGGTGGCCCGCAGCGCCGCCACGCAGTGGCCGCGGGCGGCTGCCCGCTGTCCGGCCGTCAGGGCACCGGTGACGGCCGGCATCAACGCGCTGGCCAGGCCAAGGGCAAATACGTTGGGCATGGTCACCAGGGTATGTACCATCCCGGAGAACTGCCCATACAGTTCGGTGGCCTGGGCGGTGGTTAAACCGCTGTGGGTCAGTCCCCGCTGGATCAGGGCGACATCAAAGAAGTTGAGCAGGGGCAGAACCACCCCCCCCGCCGTTAACGGCCAGGCCAGCACAAACATGCGCCAGGCCAGGCGCCGGGGCGGATCCCCGGGGTCCCAGCGCGGCCGTACCCGTGTACGGGTCCGGCGGTATAGCCAGACGAGATAGAGATCACTGAGCAAGCCTCCGGACGCCGCCCCCAGGGCCGCTCCGGCTGCTCCCCAGGCCAGGCCGTATGGCTTGAGGTACCACACACCGGCCAGGGCTCCGGCAATCCGCCCGGCCTGCTCCAGAATGTTGGCCAGGGCCCACGGGCTCATCATCTGCCGGCCCTGCAGGTACGCACCATGCACCTGTTGCAGCGCGAACAGATAAATGGCCGGAGCCAGCGCGATCAGGGTCAGTTCCGTGCGGGGCTCACCCACCAGGCGCGCCAGCGGGCGGGCCCCCAGGACCAGGGCCGCGGCAGCAACCGCGGCCAGGCCCGCCGTCCAGCCCATGGCCAGGCGGAACGCCTCCTCCGCCACATGGGCCCGCCCCCGGCTGCTGTACTCAGTCACTAAAGTCGAAAGCGCCGTGGGAATACCCCCGACGGCCACCTTGTAGAAGGCCCAGAACGCCGGTAACGCCATCCGATAGATGCCAATACCCTCACCGCCCAGCCAGGTCGCGAGGGGCACCTGATAAACCAGCCCGGATACCCGAATCAACAGCCCGGCCGCCGTAAGTACCAGTGCGCCCCGGGTCAGTGTTTCTCTGCTTGCCATATCCCACCCCGCCGCCCCTGTCTGGCCACAGCCAGTACAAGCTATGCGGCGAAACCGGCGGGCATACGAATCTCGGCCCGTTCCAGGCTGCTGGAACCCAACGGGGCGCCCGGCCTGGAAGCGGTCAGTCGGCTGAGGTTGCCTGCAGTTGCCCGAGGCAAAGGGAGCGGTACCGCCCGTGCCTGGCCAGGAGCTCGTGGTGTGTTCCCTCTTCCACCACCCGGCCATCGTCGATCAGGTAAATGCGGTCGGCATTCTGAATCGTACTGAGGCGGTGGGCCACCACCAAGGCTGTGCGCCCCTGCAACAGGACCTGCAACCCTTGCTGGATCATCGCTTCGGTATAAGAATCAATGTTGGCGGTGGCTTCGTCCAAAATCAGAATCCGCGGGTTGCCGGCCAGGGCGCGGGCAAAGGCAATGACCTGGCGCTGGCCCAGGCTGAGCTTGTTTCCCCGTTCCTGCACCTCTGCCCCATAGCCACCGGGCAAGCGCTCGATAAAGGCATGGGCGCCCACAGCCTGCGCCGCTGCGATGCAGTCCGCCTCGCTGATTTCTGCCCGGCCCAGGCGGATGTTGTCCAGGATCGTGCCACTGAATAGAAAACTGTCCTGCAGCACCATTCCCAGTTGCTGCCGCCAGGAGCGCTGGCTGACCTGACGCAGGTCGTGCCCATCCACATACACGCCCCCCTGCTGGGGGTCGTAAAAGCGCGCCAGCAGGTTCACGATCGAGGATTTCCCAGCCCCGGTCGGGCCGACCAGGGCGATGGTCTGCCCCGGCTCCGCCCGCAGGTCGATGCCCTTGAGCACAGGCTGCGCCGGGTCATACCCGAAGACCACGTCCCGAAACTCGACCCGACCGGCCACTGGTGGCAGGGTCCCGACTCCGGGCGCATCTGTGATCTCCGGCCGGCGGTCCAGGATTTCAAACACCCGCTCTGCCCCGACCATGGCGGCCTGAATGACGTTGTAGACCTGCGACAGGTCCCGGATGGGGTTGAAAAACCGGGTCAAGAAAGCGATAAAGGCGGCCACATCGCCGATGGTCACGCCATAGTTCTGCAGGCGAATCTGATACCCGCCATACCAGAGCACCAGAGCCGTGCCCAGGGCACTGATGATTTCAATGGCCGGGAAGAACATGGCAAAGATGCGGATTGAATCGATTTGGGCCTCACACTGCTGGGCGTTGATCTGATCGAACTGCTCCTGGTTCACCTGCTCGCGCACAAAGCTCTGGGTGACCCGAACGCCGGAGATGGACTCGGCAATGTTGGCGGTTACGTCGGCATTGCGACGGCGCACTTCCATAAACGTGCCGCGGAGGCGGGCCTGAAAATACTTCACGGTGCCCCACAGCAAGGGCAAGGCGGTAAAGGTCACCAGGGCCAGGCGCCAGTTCATTTTCAGCATGGTGGCCATAATGGCCACCAGAATGAGCAGGTTGCTGAACAGCGATACCAGGCTGCTGGACACGAGCTGGTTGATGGTGTCTACGTCTGAGGTCAGCCGGGCCACCAGGCGCCCCGAGGCCATGGTATCGAAAAACCGCAGGCTCAGGGTCTGCAGGCGGGTAAACATTTGCTCACGCAGGTCGTAAATGACACTCTGGCCAACCCAGGAAACCAGGTATGTCTGACCGTAACCGGTCCACCACTGGATGAAACTGGCCACCAGGTAAGCCAGCGCCACCAGGTTCAGGCCATTCAGGTCCTGGCGGGCGACATATTCGTCCAGGGCCATTTTCAGCAGATAGGGTCCCGCCAGTCCGGACAGAGCCCCAACCACCATCAGGCATGAGGCGACCGCCAGTCGCCGCCAATAGGGGCGGACAAATCCGGCCAGGCGCCGGTAAAGCGCCGGGTCAACCTCGCGTAGCTTCAGGTCTGACTGGTCCATGCGTAACCCTCCGGGGCCGGAATGACCCATCATGCCCATTAGCCGGTCACCTCCCGGGGGCGGGCCGACACGGCCTCGCCGGATGCAGGGCTGCGCCCGGCCGACCCCGCCGTCACGGTCCTGAACTGCAGGTCGTGGATCGTCCGATACAAGCCGCCCTGCGTCTGCAAGTCGGCATGGGTGCCCTGTTGCACCACTCGTCCGCCGTCCAGTACCAGCACCAGGTCTGCACCCTGGATGGTACTGAGCCGCTGGGCAATAATAATCGCGGTGCGCCCCTGCATGACCCGATCCATGGCCGCATGGATGCGCTGTTCTGTCTGTACGTCGACACTGGCGGTTGATTCGTCCAGGATCACCACCGGCGTATTGGTGAGCAAGGCCCGGGCGATGGCAATGCGCTGCTTCTGCCCGCCGGACAGCCCGACCCCGCGTTCGCCCACCAGGGTGTCATAGCCTTTGGGCAGGCCGGCAATAAAGTCATGAATCTGCGCCGCCCGGGCAGCGGCCATGATCTCCGACATGGTGGCGCTCGGCTTGCCGTATGCAATGTTTTCCTTCAGTGTGGCAGAAAACAGGAAGGTTTCCTGCATGACCACCGCGATCTGGCGCCGCAGGCTCTCCAGCGTGACGTCCCGGATGTCCATCCCGTCCAGGGTAATCCGGCCGGCGGTGGGATCGTAAAAGCGCGGCACCAGGTGCGCCAGGGTCGACTTGCCTGAACCGGTCAGCCCCAACACGGCCACCTTCTGGCCAGGCTTGATCTCCAAATTGATATCGGCCAGTACCGGGGCAGTCCCGGATTCATAGGTAAAATCGACACCTTCAAAACAGATATGACCCTTTACCCGGGGCAGGGTACGGGCACCGGGCTTTACCTGCACGTCGGACTGGCGGTCCAGCAGTTCAAAGATCCGCCTGGACCCTGTCGCGGCGCGGGCAAATACGCTGGCAATCCAGCTCAGCATGCGCACCGGGTCGCTGAGCAGGCCCAGGTACAGGTTGAATTCCACCAGTTGACCGGGCGTGAGGTGCCCGGCTACCACCTGCTGACCACCGTACCAGAGCACTCCCACCAGCCCCAACGCGGTGAGGAAGTTCATATAGTTGTTGTAATAGGACATTAACCGCACCGAGTGCAGGCTCCGGGCCTGAAAACGCTGGTTCTGGGCCATGAACTTGCGGATCTCTTCGTCCTCCCGGGCAAAGGCGCGGATCACCCGCACCCCCTGGATACTCTCCTGCGCCACGGCGGTGAGCCCGGCCAGTTCCTCCTGAATATGGTCATAGGTCGGACGCACGACGCGGGTGAAGGTGTTCAGGGTGCGTAACAGCAAGGGCAAGAATAACAGGGAGACGATGGCCAGCCGCCAGTTGGTGACAAACATCAAGACCACTACACCGACCACTGTGCCCAGGTTTTGAATCCCGTTCACAATCCCCATGCCCAGGGCCTGACGCAGGGTTTCGACGTCCGCCGTCAGGCGGGACATCAGTTCACCGGTCCGACTCTGGTCGAAAAATCCGAACGACAAACCATGCACGTGGTGGTATAGCCGGCCCCTGATTTCATAGATCACCCGGTTGGCCATGAGTTCAATGGTGTAACGCTGACCGAAACGCAGAATTCCCTGTACCAGGGCAATCCCGAGAATCAGCAGGGCACCCGGGACCAGGTAGTTCCAGTTCCCTGCCCACAGAGCCCGGTCGATGACCCAGCCCACAATGGGAGGTTGCAGTACGCGCAGCACGGCCACCAGGGCCACCTGAACAATGCTGAGCAGCACGACCCAGAAATGGGGCCTGATGAAGGGCCAGAGGCGGCGGAGAGCGGTCACACGGGTTCCTCCTCCCCCAGGTCCCATTATAACTCCTGGCCGCGAGAAGTGGCAAAGCACGATCATACCCATGCTTCCTTCGCTTGCCATCTCCTGACGCCACATGCTATAATCGGCCTTGATTCAAACTGCACAAACCTTCGGGGCAGGGTGAGGCGGAGCAATCCGCTGATTCCCGATCGGCGGTGATGGCGGGACAACCCCGCACGAGCGCCGCGAGCCCTGGTGCGCAGCCGCAGGCGACTCCCAGACGCCGCGGGGCTGGTTCAGCCGGTGGGTTGAAATCGAGCAGCACCAGGGTTGACACCGGTACGATCACCGACCCGTTCCGTACCCGGCTTGCCGGGCGGGGTGGAGCGGCGGGTCAAATCCGGGGCCGACGGTATAGTCCGGATGGGAGAGGGTTTGCGCCATGCGGGATCAAAGGCCGGTGCATGACCGCCATGGTCTCCGGTTGGCAATTTGTCTTTGCCGACCGTAGGCAGACTGGTAGTCATGTGAAGCGGTTCCCTCATAGGCACAGACTTCAGCGATAACCCCCCGAAGGCAGCTAATCGGGGGGTCTTTTTGTCGTTGTCCACCACCGAATGGTTTTCACCCACTGACCGGGCTTTTATGTCAGAAGCCCTGAGCCTGGCCGGCCGGACCCGTTACCGCTGTCATCCTAACCCAATGGTCGGCTGCGTCATTGTTCAGGGGGATCGGGTTGTTGGCCGGGGGTACCACCAAAAACGAGGCTGCGCCCATGCCGAGGTGCACGCCCTGCGGGAAGCCGGTGAACTGGCCCGGGGCGCCACCGTTTATGTAACCCTGGAACCCTGTTCCCACCAGGGGTTGACCCCGCCCTGTGCCGAGGCCCTGGCCAGGGCCCGGGTGGGTCGGGTGGTGGTGGCCATGATCGATCCGGACGAACGGGTCAGCAGCAGTGGCATCGGTCGCCTGCGCACGGCCGGAATCGAGGTGGAGGTCGGCTGCATGGAGGCCGCAGCCCGGGCCCTGAACCGGCCGTGGCTTCACTACAAGGAAACAGGCCGTCCCTACGTGCTGCTGAAGGTGGCCCAGAGCCTGGACGGCAAAATTGCCACCGCCGGCGGTGAGTCTCAGTGGGTCAGCGGGGAAGAGAGCCGGGCCGAGGTTCACCAGCTACGGGATCAGGCCGATGCGATTCTGGTCGGGGTGCAGACGGTGCAGCGGGATGATCCGCAACTGACCACGCGCTGCCGACAGCCGGGCAGCCTGGCCTTTGGCTGGGACCTGCCAGAAGAGATACAACACAGCCCGACCCTGGCCGGTGCCACCGACCTGCCCGGCTGGCAGGCGCGGGATCCGGTGCGGGTAGTTCTGGACTCGATGGCCCGCACACCTCCGACCGCTCGCATCCTGCCCGCCCTGGTCGCTGTGACTGAAACCGCCCCGGCGCACCGGGTAGAGGCGCTGCGGGCAGCCGGCGCCGAGGTGCTGGAGCTGCCGGCCGACGACAGCGGGGTGGTGGCCCTGGAACCGCTCATGATGGAACTGGGCCGCCGGGGCATTTGCTCGGTGCTGGTCGAAGGCGGCGGACAGGTGCACTGGTCCTTCTTGCACCGCCGGATGGCGGCCGGCGTGCGCTGGTACCAGGCCCCGGTCCTGTTTGGCGGCGTACAGGCGGCGGGGGCCATCTCCGGCCCCGGGGTGCAGCGGATTGCCGAGGCGCCCAGGCTGCTGGCCATGCATACCCGGCGCATCGGTGAGGATCTTGTGCTTGAAGGTGACCTGCTTTATCCCAAGGGTGCCGATGGCAGCCCGCAGAACCCCGTCTATCCGCCAGGGGGAGAAGTCTAGATGTTTACAGGCCTGATCGAAGAACTGGGGACCGTCCGGGGGGTGCGGCAGGCCGGCCGCTCCCTCCACCTCACCGTGAGTGCCCGGGTGGTGGTCCAGGATGCGAAGCTGGGCGATTCCATCGCCGTTAACGGTGTTTGCCTGACGGTGGTGAAATTCGACGGCAGCTCCTTCACGGCCGACGTGATGCCAGAAACCTACGAAAAAACAGCCCTGCGGCACCTGACCCCCGGCTCGCCGGTGAACCTCGAGCGCACCATGCAGGCCGGTGGCCGCTTTGGTGGTCATATGGTCCAGGGCCATGTGGACGGGGTGGGCACGATCGTGGGCGTGAAGGCCGACGAGATTGCCCGCCTGGTGACCATCAGCGCTGCCCCTGCCGTCACACGGTATGTGATCCCCAAGGGCTCCATTGCCATCGATGGGATCAGCCTGACGGTGGTTTCCACCGACAAGGACCGATTTTCGGTCAGCCTGATTCCGCACACGGCGGCGGTCACCACCCTGGGCCGCAAACAGGAAGGCGACCTGGTTAATCTGGAAGCAGACGTTCTGGGCAAGTACATTGAAAAGTTTATTGCCGCCCGCTTCGGCGAGGTGCCGGGGGCAGGGACGGGGGCGGGTCCCGAATCCGGCGGACTCACCACGGAATTCTTGGCCCGCCATGGTTTTATGGCCGGCGACTAGACTACACGGCGTGCTGGGGGAAATGGACATGTTCAACACCATCGCAGAAGCTTTGGAAGAGATCAAGGCCGGTCGCATCGTGATCGTGGTCGATGATGAGAACCGCGAGAATGAAGGCGACCTGCTAATGGCCGCTGAGAAGGCGACCCCGGAAGCGATTAACTTTATGGCCCGCTATGGCCGGGGACTCATCTGCACGCCCATGACCGGAGACCGGCTGGATGAACTGGAGCTGCCCGCCATGGTCCACCGGGGCGGCGATCATATGGGCACGGCCTTCACCGTGAGTGTAGATGCCCGCCACGAGGTCACCACCGGCATCAGCGCCGCCGAACGGGCGCATACGGTCCAGACCTTGATCCACCCCGATACCAAGCCTCGGGATCTGGTCCGCCCCGGTCACATCTTTCCCCTGCGCGCGAAGGAGGGCGGCGTGCTGCGCCGGCCCGGCCATACCGAGGCGGCGGTCGACCTGGCCCGCATGGCCGGTCTTTACCCGGCCGGGGTGATCTGCGAGATCATGAACGAGGACGGCACCATGGCCCGGGTGCCGCAGTTGCTGGAGTTTGCCCGCAAGCACGACCTGAAGATCATCACCATCGCCGCCCTGATCCAGTATCGGATGCGGCATGACTCGCTGGTGGAGCCTCTACCGGTCATTCAGATGCCTACCAAGCTGGGCGATTTCCTGGCTCACCCCTATGAGGATCGCCTCAGTGGCCATTGCCATGTGGCGATGGTGATGGGTGATGTTGCCAACGGCGATCCGGTGCTGACCCGGGTGCACTCGGAATGTCTGACCGGAGACGTGTTCCATAGCCTGCGCTGCGACTGCGGCCAGCAGTTCGACGCCGCCATGAATCAGATCGCCCGGGAGGGCCGGGGCGTGCTGCTGTACATGCGGCAGGAAGGCCGCGGCATCGGCCTGGCCAACAAGTTGCGGGCCTATGCTCTGCAGGATCAGGGCCTGGATACCGTCGAGGCCAACCTGAAGCTGGGCTTCGGCGCCGATATGCGCGACTATGGCACGGGTGCGCAGATTCTGCGCCATCTGGGTGTCATGGAACTGCGCCTGCTGACCAATAATCCCCGCAAGCAATATAGCCTGCAGGGATACGGGCTGGTGATTACCGAGCGCGTGCCGATCGAAATGGCCCCCAACGAGAATAACCGGCGCTACCTGTCCACCAAGCGTGAAAAACTCGGCCACCTGATTGGCCACTGAGGCAGCGCCACTGGCCCCGCCACCACTCACCCATCGAGGAGGACCTGTCCGTCATGTCCAAGATCTATTCCGCCAATCTGGTCGGCACTGGACTCAAGGTTGCCGTTATTGTCACCCGCTGGAACGAGTTTATTACTTCAAAGCTGCTGGGCGGGGCGCAGGACGCCCTTAATCGCCATGGCGTGGAACCGGCCGAAGTGGATGTGGTCTGGGTCCCGGGTGCCTTTGAGATCCCGCTGGTTGCGCAGAAGCTCGCCCGTTCCGGCCGCTACCAGGCAGTAGTCTGTCTGGGCGCGGTCATTCGGGGCAGCACGCCGCACTTTGATTATGTGGCCTCCGAGGTAAGCAAAGGAATCGCCCAGGTTTCCCTGCAGACCGGCGTGCCCGTGGCTTTTGGAGTGCTTACTACCGATTCCATTGAACAGGCCATTGAGCGGGCTGGCACGAAGGCCGGCAACAAGGGATTTGAGGCCGCGGTCACCGCCATTGAGATGGCCAACCTGCTGCAGGAGATTGAGTAAACTGGCCCCTGGTCTGATGGCGTTCATAAAAACAGCGGCCCCCGGGTGGGGACCGCTGTTTCTGTTTTAGCCCTGCTCTTCGACAGTGACCGACTTGATCAGGACCTCTTCCTGGGGTGCGGACACCTCGCCGCTCATCCCCCGCCCCACCGGCGTGCTGGCGATGCTCTGCACGGCATCCATTCCGCCCACCACTTTACCGAACACGGTGTAGTTCGGATAGTTGTTCAGGTTGCGGGAATCGTCGCCGGTGCAGATGAAGAACTGGCTGCCATTGGTATTGGGGCCGGCGTTGGCCATGGCCACCACTCCCGGGCCGTAAGGCAACTGCGGCGGCAGCTCGTCTTCGAACCGATAGCCGGGACCGCCGGTGCCGTTGCCCTGGGGGTCACCGGTCTGAACCATAAAGGTCTTGATGATGCGGTGGAACCTGACGTTGTCGTAGAAGCCATCCCGGGCGAGGAAAACGAAGTTGTTCACGGTTTTGGGGGCCTTGGCCGGCAGCAGTTCGATGCGCACATCCCCCTTGGAAGTGTGCAGGGTGGCAAAGTACTGCTTGTTCGGGTCAATGGTCATGGCGGGCGGCGCATCATACTTTTTCATGCTCTTAGCGGGAGTTGCCGGTTCCGGCCGGGCAGGTTCTTTCAACTGCTCCGACTGCTGTGGCTGCGCTGACTTGGTGGGGGGTTCCGGTGTGGCGGTACAGCCCCCGGACAGGGTAAGAATACCGGTAAGTGTCAGAATGGCAAGCCAGGACCGCAAGACTCCCTTCCTCCTTTTGGCTTATTAAGATTGAAGGCGACGCACCTGGATCGTCAGGGTCCCGCGAGCGTCACGAGCTGCGCCCCGGAACTCCAGACCGGCCAGGCGCAGGTTCAAAGTGTCCACCCGGATGAAGAGCCGTTGGCCGGGATCCAGGTGATACAGACCCGTGTACATGGAACGACCGTTGGCTTCCAGTTTAACAGCATCCCCGTTATATGTGACGGCGATGCCAAACAGGCGTTGGAAATCGCGCGGCAAGATGTAGACATAGTTCCCGGTCACGAGGGAGACGATGCGTGGCCCTGCGGACTTTCCGTCAACCCAAACTTCGGTATTGGGAGTATCGGCGGGGGGTGGTGTCTGCACCGGTTCGGCCGGCGGTTGTTGGGTCGGCGGCTCCGCCGCCTGTGGCTGTGGCTGCGTCGGCTGTGGCTGCGTCGGTTGCGGCTGCGTCGGCTGTGGCTGCGTGGGCTGTGGCTGCGTCGGCTGTGGCTGCGTCGGCTGTGGCTGCGTGGGCTGTGGCTGCGTCGGCTGTGGCTGCGTCGGCTGTGGCTGCGGCTGCGGCTGCGCCGCCTGACCAACTGCCGAAGCGGCAACAGACCTCCCGCCAGGCTGTCCGGGCGCTGTGGCCCCGGATAGCCCCTCCGCCACAGCGGCTGACACAGACGAATCCGCCGCAGTGGGCGGCGCCGATGTTCCCGCCAGGCCGAAAGCAGCCAACCATAAGGCCACGCCCAGGCCAGTCAGAGCACCAACCCCCACCGACACGGCCCAGGCCCAGGCAGGCGGACGCCACGCCCGCCTGGCCGGCCGCTGTCTGACCGTGGTGCGAGCCGCCTCCGACCGACGCACGCCCTGGGTAAAGACCAGACGATCGTAGGCCTCATCCAACGCCATCCACAGAGTACCGGCATCCGGGTAACGCTGCACCGGGTCAGGTGCCATGGCTTTGGTCAACAGCGCCCGGACAACCGTCGGCACCTCGGTGCCCGACAGATACGGTACAGGCCCGGTCGGCACAGATCCGATCAGGGCGTGGTAGAGAATGGCACCCAGACTGTAGACGTCCGCCGCCGGGCTCGGTTGCCAGCCCGCTTCGGGAGCAGCATAGGGGCCTGACGTCAGCGGCGCCACCAGGAAACCCGGGTCCAGCACATAGCGGTCACCATACACGCGTATCAGGGCACCTGGCGGTATACCACCGAAAAACGCCGGTTCCGGCCTGGCGTGAAAGCGATTCAGGGCGGCAGCCGCCTGGGTCAGCACTTTCAGTGCCTGTGGCGCCGGGTATACCTCTTGCCCTAGAAACTGCTCCAGGGTCTCCCCCACCGAACGGGCAAACAAACAGCTTTCCGCCGCCGACTCGACGCGTGGCGGCAGGTGCAAACCTTGCAGGTCGCCTGCCCCCGGACCGGTTACCAGAGTCATGGGCGTACCGTCGGCACGGCGTTTGATCAGGGTCAACGTCAGGCCACCGCACCGACGGGACATCCCAAGTGCGTACCGCAAGGCCAGGTCATCAGCGAGCGCGGCCAGATCAGCACCCCCCCCATGCCCGCGGGCAACCTTATTTTATCATGGACGAAGCTGCCAGGAACGAGACTTCTGTCAATCCCATGGTGCCACTGGCGAAAATCCGCTTTTACAGTCAGACGTAAAAGAAGGCGAGCGGGTTGCATCCGGTTCATGAGATCGTTGATTGGTCACAACAAAATAAATATTCAATTCATTAGTTTTTCGTACGGTGATTTTACAAGAACTTATGTGCCGTGCCATAATAGTCCAACACGGGTTACAAAAACTTCAGTGGGGGGAAATCGTATGTTGCGGTTCCGCAGCGTGCGGGCCCGGTTGTTCGGTAGCTTCCTGTCTCTGGTCGTTTGCTTTGCCATTGTGGCCGTTATGACCGCATTGAGCGTTCGCACCGTTCAGGAGCACTATCTGAACGCCATTGGCCAGCAGGCAGCGGCGGTGAAACTGGCGCGCAGCCTCGAACGAGATGCTGCCGAGGCGATGCGGGCCATCTACCAGTTCGCCAACTTGCAGGAGTCCGGTGCCATGATGGCCTTTAACGCCACCGTGCAGAGCTATATGGCCAACCTGGAGGCACTGAACAATCTGCTGGCCGACAATCCCGAGGGGTTGACTATGGTCAAAGAGATCGGATCGGCCATGACAGCGCTCGATGAACAAAGCCGCCTGGCTTTCGCGATGTCCAATCCAACCCGGGAAGAGATTCAGTCGATGACCCAGCGGCTGAGCGCTCCCCGCGCCCAACTGACCGACGCGATCCGCAACCTGGTCATCCTCACCGAAGCAAACCAGGCCACTGCCACCAGCGCCGCGGCCGCCAAGGCTGACCTGGTTCCGCTTGTGCTCGGTGGCGGTGGCCTGGTCGTGGTGGTAATTAGTTTGGCGGTCGCCTGGTTTATTTCCAACAGTATCGCCGGAGCCACCCGGGCCGCCGGGGCTTTGGCCGCCCGGGTGGCCGACGGGGACTTACGCCCCGCTGGGCAGACCCGCCGCGGAGGCGGCGGCGAACTGGACGCCATGGCCGCCGCCCTGGACGCCATGGTCGATGGGCTGCGGACTGTGGTTGCCGGGGTACAGCAGTCGGCCCGGACGTTGGGCGAAACGGCCCGTGGCCTGGGTGACGCAGCCCGCCAGTCGGCGGCCTCGGCCGCCGAGGTGGCACAGTCGATGGGTGATGTCGCCCAAGGCACGAATCAGCAGTCTGAGGCTGCCCATACAGCCCAAACAAACGTCAGAGATCTGGAACGGGCCATTGCCAACATCGCCGATGGAATGGCCGAAGCAGCCCGACAGGTCCAGGACACTTCAGCCCGCCTGGAAAACGTACTGGCGGCTGCCGCCGAATCAGCTTCAGCCGCGCACCGGATGGCGACCGGGGCAGAGGCGGCCGTCGGTGCCGCCCAGGACGCTTCCGCCGTAATTGGACGCGCTGTTGGCAGCATCCACCGCATTGAGAACGAGGTCAGTCCAGTGGTCGCCGCCGTGGGGCGTTTGGAGCAGCATTCGGCCCGCATTGGTGAAATCACCGGCACCATCGCCGGGGTCGCTGACCAGACCAACCTGTTGGCCCTGAACGCCCAAATCGAGGCTGCCCGCGCCGGGGACGCCGGTCGCGGCTTTGCCGTGGTGGCGGACGAAATTCGCAAGCTGGCCGATACAGCTACCATGGCCACGGAACAGATTAACCAGACCATTACCGGCATTCAAGCCGAAATCAGCGGAGTGGCACGGGCAATGACAAGCAGCCGTGCCGCGGTGGCTGAAGGCCGACAACTGGCGGAAGGGGCCGGCACCGCGTTGACCCGTATCCTCAGCCATATCGAGCACAGCAACGAAGAGGTGAAGGCAATCGCAACGGCGGCTCATCAGGTCGAACTGGAGGCACGCACCGCCGCCGGAGCCGTGCAGAATCTGGCGGCACTGATGGAAGAGAGCAGTGCCGCCACCGAGGAAATGTCTGCGGCCAGCGTCGAGGTAGGGCAGGCCGCCGAAGCGGTGGCCCAGGTGGCCCAGCAGAACGCCGCGGCTGCACAGGAAGTCAGTGCAGCTACCGAGGAACTGAGCGCAGGAACCGCACTGGTCAACGGCGTTGCCGCTGACCTCACCCAGGTGGCGGCCGAACTGCAGGGCCTCGCCAGTCGCTTCCGGCTTTAAACCGTATATACAGAGGCGCCCGGACTGGCAGGTCCGGGCGCCCTTTCCTGTTTTATGGCGTCACCATGGTACGCAGCGTCTGCACAAACGCCTGGGCCGGAGCGCTGGCCGTCTGCCCCGCCGGCTGCACCACATAGGTATACGCCACCGGCAGAGCCAGGCCGGGCGTAGCCACCTCCAGCAGCCGCCCTTCCATCAGTTCCCGCCACACGGTGGACTGGGGTAGGAACGATACGCCCAGCCCTTCTTCGATAAACCGCTTGGCGATGTCTACCTGGGTCACCACCATGGTGCGCAGAGCCAGCCCGCGCTGGCGCAGGACCAACAGCAAGTCATCCCAGTAGACCGGGTGATTGTGGGTGAGCAACTTATGCTGGGTGAGCAGTTCCTCCCAGTCCGGAGGCGGGGTATCCAGGTCACCGGCGTCGCCGGCCCCAACCAAAATCACAGGGTCAGAGTACAGCACGCCAACTTCCAGGTCGCGTTCCGCCGGCAACTGGCGGGTCAGGCCCAGGTCAAAGCGGCCGGCCACCACGGCGCCGCCGATTTCCGGACTGACCAGGATACTGACCGATATTTCAACATCCGGGTGCCGGGCGGTGAACCGTTTGACCGCACGGGGCAGGATGGAACGGGCAATCAGCGGGCTGGCGGCCAACGCCAGCCGCGACTGGTAATCCTGGCTGTAACTGAGCAGGTCCTGTACGCCTTCGTCGTATGCACCCAGAACCTGCTCTGCGTGAGGCAGAAATCGTTGTCCGGCCGGGGTGAGCCGCACCCGTTTGCCAATGCGTTCAAACAAATCCAGGCCCAGGGATTCTTCGAGCTGGCGCACGTGTGCGGTTACAGTGGGTTGGGCCAGGTACAGCCGGTCGGCCGTCTGATGAAAGTTCAGCAGCCGGGCGGCCACGGTAAAGGTGCGCAAGATCCGCAGATCCACGTGGTCACTCCCTCTGTACCGGCGCGCAGACCCACCGGTTTGCCGGCGGGTCTGCTGGTTTGGCACCTCAGTCGCGGACGGCCGAACGCCAGGCCCGTTGGATGCGCTCGTAGTCGGCCCTGGTGTCAACATCCAGGTTACAGTGCGGATCGGGAAAGGTGACACGAGCCACCGCATCGGGATGGGCCGCCAGAACGGCGCGCCCCCCGGCATCACCGGTGACCGCCTGCAGCGCCTCAAAATGGCACCGGCGGAAGACGACCGGATTCCCCTTCTGCCCGTCATAGACCGGTTGGGCGATACTTTTGGCGCCCGTGGACAGGGCCCTGACCAGCCCGTCAATAACCGATGGTCCCACCAGCGGCTGGTCGCCCAGACATATGACCGCCATCTCCACCTCCGGGTCCAGGGCGGCCAGCCCACAGCGTAGCGATGTACTCATGCCCGCGGCGTAGTCCGGGTTGTGGACCAGGCGGCAGGACAGGCCTTGAATGGCCGCGGCCACCTCGACGGCCCGAGGACCGGTGACCACCACCACGTCGGTAATCGAACAGGCGGCCGCCACGTTTTCGACGGTACACCGGATCAGTGGCCGGCCGCCCAGGTCCAGGAGCAGTTTGGGCTCGCCCAGCCGGGTGGACTGGCCGGCGGCCAGAACGATGGCTGCCGCCCTCATTCTACCACCGGCCCCCGGACGGTCATCAGCGGGATCCCCGGGCGACCGGCCCGGCGGGCGACCATTTCCGCCACAATAGACAGGGCAATCTCCTGGGGACCGTCGGCACCAATGTCCAGACCTACGGGCACCTGTAGCCGGTCTTTGGCGGCTGTCCGCAAGTCCGGCCGTTCCTCCAGCAGTTGCTGCAGCAGCCGCCGGGACCGCTCACGGGCGCCCAGCAGCCCAATATATTCCAACGGCTGGGAGAGGAGTGTTTTCAGGTGCTCCAGGTCCTTGAAATAATGGTGAGTAAGCAGGACCGCAAAGCTACCTGGCCGCAGGGAGACGCGTTCGGCGAGTTCATCCACTGCACAGACCACCACTTCTTCGGCATCCGGGAAGCGCTGGGGTGTGGCCCAGGCCGGGCGATGGTCGGTAACGATAACCCGGAAACCGGCAGTTGACGCCAGTTGCGCCACCGGGCGGGCGTCGTCTCCGGCGCCACAAACTAACAGCGTGACGGGCGGCTGGACCACCTGCTGGAATACAGTCTCGTCGTCCGTGTACCAGTACGGCGTCCCGACGGGCGCGTCCGAGCCCAGGCGCCGGCGGCCCAGGTCCGGCCCCGGAGCGATCACCGTGGCTACCACCGTCGACTGGCCGCGGCGCAGCCGCTCGACGACCTCGGCCAGCAGGTCGTCGGGCACCGGAGCCACCAACACCTGCACACGTCCGCCGCAACCGCTGCCGGTGCCCCAGATCAGGTCATCTTCACCGGCTGTATCATAGTCCAGCAGCCGGGGTGGCCCGCCGGCGAAAATCTGAGCGGCCGTCTCCAGCACGTCAGACTCCAGGCAGCCGCCGCTGATGGCGCCCACCACTGTACCATCTTCGATTACAACTGCCGCTGCCCCCGGCCGCCGGTAGGTAGGGCCCACACCCCGGACCACCGTTGCCAGCAGCGCTCGCCGACCGGACCGCCGAATTCGGTCCAGCTCCAAAAACGCGTTGTCCGCCATTCACAGCACCTCTGTCCAAAGCTTACAGGTCGTAACACCCTTAAGCAATTCGGTGCCGGGTTACCTCTCCACCTCCAAACACCCGCTATCTTAAAGGTTTGGTTAGTTGGAAAGCCGGAATCGGTCAGTCTGGGCCTGGAGTGCCCTGGCAATCGTGTGAAGGCCCTGGGCCGAGGCGGCAATCTCGGCCATGGAGGCGTTCATCTCTTCGATGGCTGCTGCAACTTCTTCCGCCGCTGATGCATTCTCGTCAGAGACGGTTGCGATCCCTACCACCGACTGAGCCACCTGGTCGGAACTGGCTGCCATCTGTTCGGTGGCCGCGGTGTTTTCGGAGGTAATCGCGGCCACCGTTTCCACTGACTGCACCATGTCCCGGCTGGAGACAGCAATCTTCTGTGCGGCGACTCGAATGGATTCCACATCGCCGGCCGCCTGGTCGACCTCGACCAGAATACCCCGGAGCGCTTCGTCGGCTCCGGTCACCAATCGGCTACCCTCCTCCACCTCGGTTTGCCCGTGTTCCATCGCCAGTACCGCCTGGGCCGTGCCCTGTTGGATGTTGCGGATCAGGTCTGCGATCTCGCTGGCTGAATCCCCCGCTCGCTCCGCCAAACGCCGGACCTCATCCGCCACCACGGCAAACCCCCGGCCGTGCTCACCCGCACGGGCCGCCTCGATGGCAGCATTCAGGGCCAGCAGGTTGGTCTGGTCGGCAATTTCCGTAATCACCTCGGTGATCTGCCCAATTTGCCCGGATAACCGGCCCAGGTCCTTGATTCGCTCCGCCGAAGCCAGTACCGCCTCGCGAATGCCGGCCATTCCTGCCGCCGTTTTCTGCACCACTTCACTGCCAGTTTGGGCGGCCTGGGCCGCCTGCCGGGCCGAAGCGGAAACCAGGTCGGCCCTGGCAGACACATCGGCAATGGCCGCCGCCATCTGGTTGGCGGCCATTGCCGTTTCCTGGCTGCTTCTGGCCTGCTCTCCGGAGCCGGCGGCGATCTGGTTGATGGCCCCGCGCAACTCTTCGACCACCCGGTTCGTCTCTCCAACCGCCACAGATTGGGTGGAGGCACCCTGCGCCATCTGCCCCGCGGCCTGGGCCACCCCATGCGCCACCTGTGCCACTTGTTCGGTGGAACTGCCCATCTGTTCAGCGGCACTGACCAAACGACGGGACGATTCAGTCACCTGTTCAACCAGGTCCCGCAGGTTTCTTACCATCAGGTTAAAGGCGGCCGCCAGGTCCCCGACTTCGTCACCACTGTTGATTTGCAGTTCCTCCACGGAAAGGTCACCGGATGCCACCCGTCGGGCAGCACCGGCCGCTTGCCGGACTGGCCTGGCTATTCCCCTGGCCAGGGCAACCCCGACCACCAGCCCCAGGACCATGCCCGCGGCAATCGCAGCCAGGGCCATGGTTTGCGCCAGGTCGGCGTTACGAGTCGCCGACGCGGTGGCTGTGGCCGTTTCCCGGTCCAGGTCCGCTTTCAGTTCGTGGGCAAGCCCAACGCTCTCCTGGACGACACTGAGCCCCTTTACCCGGAGAACCTCCGCCGCCTCCTGCGGTCGATGCATGGCGACCAGAGCAGCCGCTTCATTGACCACGCTGCTATACCGGGCGCTCAGCTTTTTCAGGTCCTCGGCCTTCTCCCGCTGGTCGGCGCTGTTCAGCCTGCTTACCAACAAATCCAGTTTTTGATCCATCGCCTTGCCCGCCTCGCCAAACTCATCGGCGAGGATCTGGTCCTGGTACAGAACATAGCCACGGGCTGCCATCCCCCGGTGATAAAGCTCAGCCATGGCATCGGACATGGCGGTATCGGCCATCAGCCCAAGGCGGACTCCGTCGTACTGCGCCGTAATGGCACGCAGAGTCCAGGCGACAAACATGCCTCCAAGTGAGGTCAGTAACGTAATCCCGAGGAATCCGGCCAGCAGCTTGGTCGTTAGATTTAGGCGCATTCTTCAGAACCTCCGTAAGGTGCATGCTCGAAGAACAAACAGACACAGGGATCACAGGGCAATCATGCAGCGGTAAGTATAAAAAAAAATCTCCCCGAAGGGAGAGTCTGGTCCACCCTGACCCCTGCGGCGGCCCGGCTGGCATAGGATGAACTCCCTTAGCCCCGTTGGCTTTGCGGCCCTGCCTTTCGGCAGGTGTGCCCTGATCGCAAGTCGTCCAATTGTTCTACGTGACAAAAAACTAACTATAAGTCTAAAGAGCTTGTATTATTTTGTCAAGACAATAGTTCGTATTCCTTACCTTTTTTGAATGGCCGCCCCCGCCGTCGGGGTCACCAGCAGCCAACCCGCATTGGGTACTGACACCGCCGGCAGCAGTTGCAGGGCGTCCCCGGCCAGCCCGGCCAGGACCGTCCGCAAGGGCCCGCCATGGGTCACAACTGCTACGGTACCGGCAGGGTGCCGCCGGTAAATGTCCGCCAGAGCCGCGGCGACCCGATCCCACAGTTCCCGCAGCGTTTCGCCGCCCGGCGGCGCCAGGGTGACCGGATCGGCCCGCCAGGCCTGCCAGAAATCCGGGTCGGCCGCCGTGACTTCTTCGGCCGGGCAACCGTCCCAGGCACCGAAATTCAGTTCCCGCAGCCGGGGCTCCACCTGCACCGGCAGGCCGCGGGCCTGGGCCAGCGGCGCGGCAGTGGCCATCGCCCGGCGCAGGTCGCTACTGTATACAGCATCCAGCCGGAGGCCGCCCATCGCCCGGGCCAGCCGGCGGGCCTGCGCCCGGCCACTGCGGTTCAAGGGCGGGTCGCCGTGGCCCTGGTAACGCGCCTGCTGGTTCCAGGCCGTTGTCCCGTGCCGAATCAGCAATAAGGTGCAGTTCATGACAGCACCTCGGCCAGGACCTGTGCCAGGCGCTGGGTTTCCCGGCGGGGCCGGACCGCCAGCCGCAGGTAATGATCGTCCAGGCCGCTGAAACCGCCACAGGTGCGCACCAGAATACCGTGGGGCAGCAGTTGCTCCTGCAGGTGGGTGCCGGCGCGGCCCGGCAGGCGGACCAGAAAGTAGTTGCCGTCGGCTGGTTGGGGCTGCAGGTGCGGACCCAGCCCGGCCAGCAGGCGGAAGGCACCGGCCCGGGCCCTGACCACCGCCGCCGCCGTAGCACCGGCGAATTCCGGCCCGGTCAGCGCCGCCAGCCCGGCTGCCGCCGCCGGGGTGTTGACACTCCAGGGCACCTGCAGGGCGGCAAGACGGGCCACCAACTCCCGCGGTCCGGCCAGCCAGCCCAGCCGCAGCCCGGGGATGGCGTAGAGCTTGGTCAGCGAACGCAGCACGATCAGGCGCGGGTGACGCCCGGCCAGGCTCAGCAGGCTGGACGCCCCGGCGACAAAGTCCAGAAAGGCTTCATCCACCACCACCCAGACCCGCTCCTGTGCCAGGGCCGCCTGCAGGAATTCGGACGGCAGCAGGCGACCGGTGGGGTTGTTGGGGTGGCACAGGAACATGATGGAACCAGTGGGCGCCGCCGCCAGCCAGGCGGACAGGCCGTTTGGGTCCGGCGGGTCCGGCCAGGCGGAGAGCTCGGTCACCGAAATGCCTATGCCTGCCTGGCGCAGGGCGGCCAGGTACCGCCCGAAGGTGGGGGCCAGTACAAGACCGGCCGGTGGAGCCAGGGCCGCCACCAACAGGTGGATCAGTTCGGCCGCGCCGTTGCCAAAGCGGATGCAGCCCGGCTCCAGGTCGTAACGGGCCGCCGCCGCCGCCACCAGTTCCGTACACTCCGGGTCCGGATAATGCCCGGTGGTGTTCAGGGCCGAACGCGCTGCCGCCCGCACCCAGGGCGGGGTACCCAGGGGATTAATCGATGCGCTGAAATCGAGCCACTGGGCAGGGGGGCGCCCGGTGCGCCGGGCCGCCGCCCAGATATTGCCGCCATGCATGCTGTCTACCTCCCATCGCAGGTGCCCACCGTCACGCCGCCGCCCACCAGGGACAGCCGCCAGACCGGCAGCCCCAGGCGCTGTTGCAGCCAGGTCCGCATCGCTGGCAAGTCGGTCCGGCGGGCGTCCAAAAGAAACCCCAATACAGTGCCGCTGTGGGCCACATTCAGTCCCAGGGCGCCACAGCGGGGCGCCAGGGTTTGAGCCGTTTCCCAGAGTGGGTTGGCCAGCACCGGCTGGTGCGCCCGGGCACTCAGGGTCGCCGCCGCCGCCAGCATCGCCGGATCACCGGCGGCCACCGCCGCTTGAGCCATGTCAAGGGCGGCGCGCACCGCCGGTTCCTTGCGCCGGTTTGCCGCTGCCAGATCAGCCCGCCGGTTGAAGTCACCGGTACGGACGGTGCCTCCCGGATCCACACCCAGAATCGCCAGGGGCGGCGGTGGACCCAGCAACTCTACCCGGCCGCCGCCGCGGTGGTCCACCAGGGCAATGCCCGGGAACATTAACCCGTCGGTGGGCTCCAGTTGCAGACACCGCCGGAACAATTCGTCCGGTGACAGCGTGGTTCCCGCCAAGGCCGCCGCCGCGACGAGGGCAGCGCACAGGTCGGCGGTGCTGCTGCCCATACCGGCCCCCGGACGCAGGCGACTGCGCAGCCGCACCCGTCCGGCACCGGGCAGTTGGGCCAGCGCCACCGCCGTCTGCGACCGGGCCGCCGGACTTTGCCAGCCCGTTGCCGCCACCGTGCCGGCGGGCCCGGACGGCCCGCTCCCTGCCGGGGCAACGGCCACGGCCAGGGTGTATAGGTTTACGGGGCACGTAATGAGAACGTCTTCCCCGCCGACTGTGCCCTGCACCAGTTCCCCCCAGGTGCCGGGAGCCCAGGCCGCAGCCCGGGCACCGCGGACGGGCAACCCCGTTACCATGGCAACCTCACCGCCAGTGCGGCCAGAGCCGCGAGCAAGGAGATCTCGGTCACGGCCCCGCAGACGTCCCCGGTGACACCGCCCAGCTTGCGGGCCAAATAGGCCGTGGCCATGCCACCCACCACCCCCGCGGCCACCGCCGCCGCCAGTCCCGGCAGCCCAGCCAGCAGCCAGGCGGCCGCCAGAGCAGTAGCGCCGGCCCACCATACCTCCCGCCACCCTGCCGCGGCAAAGGCGGCACCGGTGCCGCCACCGGGGCGGGCATACGGGTAACGGGCCAGGGTCCAGACCGGGGTCCAGCGGCAGACGGCATGGGCCAGAAGCAGGTCGGCCAGCGCCTGCTCGGGGGGCAGTGCCGCCAGCAGGATACCCCGGCCCCCAAGGGTCAGCAGCAGCGCCACACCGCCGTAGCTGCCAATGCGGGAGTCCTTCATGATTTCCAGCCGCCGCGCCGGCGTGGTCCCGCCCAGACCGTCGGCAACGTCCGCCAGTCCATCCGGGTGCATGGCTCCGGTGGCCAGCATTTCCACCATAACCGCTACCCAGGCGGCGGCGGCCGGAGGCAGGCCGGCCCAGGATGCCAGCCAGTAGCCGCCGCCGGCCACGGCTCCCACCACCAGCCCGGCAGCGGGAAACCAGGCACACAGCCGGTACAGGGGCAGGGCGCGCCCCTGCACCTGCACCGGCACGGGCACCGGCAGCCGGGTCAGGAATGCCACTGCCCCCATCAGTTCAGCCATCATCGCGATTGTTCACCCCAGCACTGGCGAAGGTAGCCATGTCCGCTCCTGACGCCAGAGGGCCCCAGTGCGCACGGCAGGCTGTGGCGGCTCCGGTGTCGGTCAAATCAATCCGGTGTAGCAGATCCTTCAGCATGTTGGTCCTCCTCTTTCGGCAAACCGCAAACAGGCCCGGTCCTCCTTCGGAAGACCAGGCATGAAAACGCAAACCAACCCGAGACCCCTGACCGCGCCGTTTACACGCCGGACACACAGGCAGCCGGAATTGGCGTCCGTTCCCTCGCTCCCCGAAGGTACTGGCACACGTGGCAACCGGCAGGTTTCCTGGCTCCCGATCACTGCACTCGCTGCCTTCCCATCCGCGGAGCGGACAGTGGCCTGTTTAGCGAGCACTCCCGGGTTACAGTGGCGGGTCCGCGCCGGACTCGCAGCAGAGCTGCTCACCGGTCTTCCCTTTTACCCCCCGACCGCAGCCGGGGGCACCTGGTTACCTTCGAAAACGATTTAGTTATGTGCCTAAGTGTAACAGGGCGCCCAACCGTCTGGCAAGCCAGAAGTAGCTATTTAGTGATTCATGAAGCTTTTATAGGCCAGGAAGTACGAGCCGTCGGGCAAACGGACGACCGCCGGATCATAGGCAGCCCGGAGACCGCCAAAGGTGCCCAATGAGCGGAAGGAGTTGCCATCCGTACTGATCCCGACGTGCACGCGGCCCTCCACCACCGTTTTCTTCCCTGTCGCCATTGCTGACGGGTATGACTCTTGCCACTGTATGGAAGCCATACCAACTCGCGTAACCTAGACACAGCGTGGGACGACGACCGGAGGAGGAAACCACCTGATGCCAACCATCGCCGACCGCCGGTGCGACTTTATTGGCCAGGTGCGTCACCTGTTTACCCAGCCAGACCTGTTTGGCCTGATCGTCCGCCCCGTGGACCCCCCGGCCGGTCCGGCGGTAACGGTGGCTTACATTTCCGGCCTGATGGACCCGTCTGACCTGGAACGCCTGGTACTCGTTCCGCTGGCCTCTGGCCTCCCGGATGCACCCCCGGACACCATCGCCCGCTCCAGCCGGTTTCCGGCACCGGAACTGCGGGCTGTAAACGATACCAAAGCTCTGCAGGACGGCCTGTTGGGGGGCCTGGCCGCCTTACACATTGCAGGGCATAAGGGTACATTGCTGGTGGGCACCGGGCAGCCCCCCAAAGCCAAAGACGCCTTTGGCTACAACCTGGGCGAAAATGTGAATATGGTCCGCCAGGTCTTACCCAGGGCTGATTTGCGGGTTGAAATGCTGCAAGGCCCGGAAAAAAGCCTCAGTGCCGTGCTGTATTTGCATGGCACGGCCGCGCCAGGCACGGTGCAGGCAGTACGGGGGTGGGCCAGAAACCTGCGGGCCAAGAAGGCGCAGACGCCCTTGTGGAAGACCCTGCCCGATGTGTTAAGACTGCCACCGGCCGTTGAGGCCCCCAAACCAGCCATGGTGGCAGATGCCCTGCGCCACGGCTATATCGCCGTACTGGCCGACCATCTGCCCGGCGCCCTGCTGGCGCCAATGACCCTGGACCTGCTGCTGACCGGTCCCAACGATGTCACCCTGTCGCCGGCACTGCGGCGGGCCGTCATCTTGCCACGCCTGTATGCCACGGGACTGGCCATGACCCTGGGCGCCTGGTTCGTGGCAGTCAGTTCGTACCACCATTCTCTGATCCCGGGGCCGTTTCTGATGGCCCTTGCTTCCAGCCGACGCAATATGCCGTTTCCCATTGTGCTGGAAATGCTGCTGGTACTCGCCCTGGATGAAGGCATCTCGGCGGCGGTGAAACGACTGGAAGGGCAACGCTGGACCTTTCTGGCCATCCTTGGCATCGCCCTGGCATTAATGGCAGCCCTGCAGGCCGGGGTGATCGGCCCCCTGTCGGCCATCATCGGGATTGCCATTGTGGTGGCCCTGCAGATCTTACCGAACCCGGCACTGGGGCGAGCGGCCCGCATCTGGGCTTATGGGTTCATCGCGGCAGCGGCCGGACTGGGTGTTTACGGCATGGCCCTGCTGGCCTTTGTTCTGTTCGTGTATCTGGGCGAAGAGCGGCCCTTTGGGCACCCGCTCCGGCGCCCGCCGGGGGCAATGGTGCGGTGAAAACCGGGGATATGTCCCTTCGCCATCTCTGGGCGGCCGTACTGGCCAACCTGCTGGTCAAGAGTTTCCATACCCTGCCCAGGGCCATTGTCGTTACCACCACCACGGCGGGACCCTGGGCCATTTTGGCCGCAGGCGCCATTGCCCTGGGGTTGTTCTGGCCGGTGGCTGCCGCCCTGGCCCGCCGCCCGGGGCAAAACCTGATCGATCTCGCCCTGGAAGCCGGCGGGAGGCCCCTGGCCATTATCACTGCCCTGACGCTGGGGGCGTTTCTGGTGGGCAGTGTCGGCATTGAACTGCGGCAAATTTCCGAGATGGCTGTCACCGCCATTTACCCACACACCCCACAGACCTTTATGATGGCTAGCATGACCCTGGTCAGTGCCCTGGGCGCAGCCATGAGTACCGCCGGGCTGGCCTGGATGGGCACGATTTATGCCTGGCCCGCTTTGTACAGCATTCTGGTGATCCTGGTGGGCAACCTGGGCTGGGGGCAGTTCCGGCATGTGTTGCCGCCCACTGGCCCGGGGCTGCTGCCGGTGGCGGGTGAATTACTGCCCCTCACCTCCCATTTTGGGGAGCTAATCTACCTGTTCATCTTCTCTACCTACCTGAATACACCGCGTCACCTGCCACGGGCGGCCGCCCAGATCACCGCCCTGGCGGCCGCCGTATGGGCCGCGGTCGTACTGGTGTACATCATGGTCTTCAGCATCCCCGGTGGTTTCAGCATGCCGTTCCCCCTGCTGGAAATGACACGTCTGGTTCAGGGCGGCCGCTTTCTGGAGCGGATGGATACGATCTGGATCGGCCTGTGGACCTTTGGTATGGCCGGTGTCACAGCCGGAGGGCTGATGGGCACCGCTGTCCTGTTACGCGACGCCTTCCGCCTGCCGGACCACCGCGGGGCGGTTCTGCCTTTAGCCGTGGCCACGCTGGCGGTGGCCCTTTTCCCGGCTAACCAGGCCGGGGCCATTGCGGCCGAAACCTTCCTGCTACGGCGCTGGGGTTTCCTGGTTGCACCGGGCGTGCCGCTGCTGGTGGCATTGTTGGCCCGGCTGCGGCGAGGTGGCGCCCGTGGGTAAGCGGGCAGCCGTTTGCCTGCTGGTGATATTACTGACGCTGTCTGGCTGCTGGGACCGGACGGAGATTGAAGACGCCGCTTATATCGTCAGCATGGGGATTGACGCCGCCGGTGACGAGTACCTGTGGACATTCCGCATCGTCCAGGCCGAACTGCTCACCATTGGTATGTTGACAGAACCGCCGGTACAACCCACTCGGCTCGCCTCCAACCTTGTCACCGTACGCGGGCGCAGCCTGCAGCAAGCCATTCAGCTTGTACAGGCCGGCATCGCGCGGATTGTATCGCTGGACCACCTGCGCTCGATGGTGATCGGTGAGGAACTCGCCCGCCAGGGGGTGGGCCCGATCCTCAGCCAGTTGATGCGTCATAACCAGATCAGGCTGGGTCCGACTGTGCTGGTGGCCAAAGGGTCGGCACTGGAGATCTTCGTTAGCAACCGGGGTACAGGTGAACTGAATCCCGCCAAGTTTATCGAAGGATTGCTGCTGGTCCAGAAACGGCTGCACCTGAGCCCGCCGGCCCGGCTGCTGCAGTTTTATAACCGGCTGCAGTCCCCCGGCTCCGACGCCATCATGTCGGTTGTGGCGGTCAACCCGCTGGCGGCGCAGCCTCCCGGCATCCCGTTACCGCCCATGGGCAACCGGTCCCTGCAGGCCGGGGAATTCCCCCGGGCGGGCGGTAACCCGGTTGAAATCGCCGGGACAGCCGTCTTCAAGCGCGACAAGCTGGCGGGTTTTCTGAACGTGGACGAAACGGGCGCGCTGCTGTCCCTGCGCGGCGAAATGGGCAAGGTCTACGCGTCAGTACCAGACCCACGGGAACCGGGTCAGACCATTTCCCTGCGTTTTCATCAGGAGAACAAGCCCCAGTTTCGGGCGGCCTTTGCAGACGACCGGCCTGTGGTCACCATCCGCCTGCAATTAGAAGGGGAACTCCTCACCTCCCCCGGACGCACTGATTATACCGAACCAGTCAACCGGCGCGCCCTTGAGCGGTTCATCGCTGACTACAGCGTCCGCCAGACCTATCACCCGCTGGTGCATAAGGTGTACCGCCAGTGGGGTGCCGATCCGGTCGGGCTGGGCAACCTGTTTCGGATGCGCTTCCCGACCTTTAATGATTGGTTGGACTACCAGTGGCCAGACCATGTGCGCGACCTGACGGTTACGGTTGAAGTCGAATTATTTATCCGTCGTTTTGGCATGTTGCTTGGTGAAGCACCGGGAGGAAGGTGAGTGTATGTGGGATCGCTGGGCCATCATCGCGGTGGCTGCCATCATTTCCTACCGGGCGGCCCGCTGGGGCTGGAAACTGGGCAAGGGCGGGGACTGGCTGGCGGGAGCCGGCGGCTTTCTGCTGGCGGTGATTGCCCTGGGCGTGCCGCTGTTCCTGGCCGCCCTGGGCCCTGCCACCGGCCGCTGACCCTGTACCGCCACGAACGCGAAGACGCCCCCGCAGGCTCAGGTGAGCCGGCGGGGGCGAATGTTGCTACAGGGGTTAGGTGACCCGACTCCTTACCTCCAAAAGCCGTCGTAGGGACCAGCCATGGCGGTGGCAGCCGCCAGAGAGGTCAGGGCCAGGACACACAGGGCCAGAAGCGCCTTCCGAAGCATGCGTGGGTTCCTCCTTTTCGCTCGGGGCGAAAATCTTGGGCAAGGGGGAGGCGCCTTACTCAGGCGCCCGCCGCATTCCTACTGGGGGATGCCAGCCAGGCGACACCGCAGTTCGTTCACCAAATTCATGAGTGCTGGATCCATGCAGTCGGTGACATCCTTGAGGGCAGCCTGCAGCATCACCTGTGCCAGTTCCGGGCGGCCCTGCTCGACGGCGACCGTACCGGCTGCCCAGGCGGCACATGTCCGGCTCCACGGCTTGGCGCCAGGGCACCCGGGGACGAGTACTTCCTCTGCGCAGCGAATGGCTTCACTGTGCTGACCTTGCTGCAAATAGGCGGCTGCCTCCATGGCCAGTTGATCGGCACGGTTCACGTCGTCACTCTGGGGCAGGAGCAATGCTGCGGCATTCAGGTGCTTTTCTGCCGCAGCGGCCTGCCCTTTGCGGAGCAGGAGCCAGGCAGCGCTCTGGTGCACGGTTACTGCCAGGCGATAGTTCCCAGCCTGATGGTAGAGGTCTGCACCCTTTTCATAGAGTCCAACGGCCGGCTCGATACGCTTCTGCCGTTCATAGCAGAGCGCCAACTGACAGTAGGCATCTGGTTTGTGGTTGTGTAAGCCAGGCAATGCTTCGAGTCGGGCCATGAACTCCAGCAACAGGGGCTCGGCTTCACCAGGGTCTCCTGCGTGCAGGTGGGCAGACCCCTCGTACAGTAACGCCAGGACCGATCCTTCCTGGTAGCCTGCTCCCTCTGCCAGGCTGCGGGCCTGCTGTGCGCACCGGCGTGCGTCACTGTGGAGCCCACGCACTGAGGCACACCGCACGCCCACGAGCCAGGCCGACACCCTTTCCTCCACCGCCCGGGTTCCATCGGTCCCCACTTTCTGCGCTTCCTCCAGAGCCTGGAGTAAACGTCCCCGCGATACCAGGGCCTGGAGCGCCGGCAAGTCCACCTTTTGCACCCCCCGTGTTTCCCAGAAGATACATTAGAACTTCAAGATTGAACTTCCTTCCAGCGAGCAGCCGACTTTCAAAGGGAGGAAAGTGGCAAAAATACGGGTGAACGTGGCAATGTGGGGTTCTCCTGCCAGTTCACCCATAGAAAAATACTTTTTATTTCGGGTTTCCTAACCGAGCTGAAGCAGCAGGGCACCAGCGACCAGGACCAGGTGGCACGCCAGTTGCATGAGGTCGGTGGCAGCCAGGAGATCCGGCGGCTGGACCAGGCGCCCACCCGCGTTGAGCAGCGGACTCGCCGTCGGTTCACCGTCGTAATGATTCAGCCCACCCAGGCGCACCCCCAGCGCTCCGGCCATGGCCGCTTCCGGCCAGCCGGCATTGGGACTTTTGTGCCGGTGGCCGTCAGCCAGGGCGGCACGTGCGGCACCGGCTGCGTTCCGCCCTGACAGGAAAGCAGCCGCTACCAGGGCAGCCAGGGTCACCCGGGCCGGCAGCCAGTTGGCCAGGTCATCCAGCCGCGCTGCCACCCGGCCAAAGTACTGGTACCGCTCGTCCCGGTGGCCAATCATGGAATCCAGGGTGTTAATCGCCTTATAGGCGGCAATGCCGGGCAGCCCGGCCGCCAGGGCAAAGAGCAGCGGAGCCACCACGCCGTCGCTGGCATTCTCCGCCACCGTTTCCACCGCCGCCCGGGCCACCTGGGACGTGTCCAGGTCTTCCGTATCCCGCCCCACCACCCGGGCCACAGCCCGGCGGGCTGCCGGCAGGTCCCCGGTAACCAGCGGGCGGTGTACGGCATAACCGGCCTCTTCGGCCAGGCTGCGCCGCGCCAGCAACACCGCCACACCGAGGGCGGTGACCGCCTCCCCCAGCCAGGGATGCAACAGGCGGGCGGCGGCCACCGCCGCCCAGGCAGCGCCGGTGGAGATCCCCACCACCGCCAGAGCCAGTCCGCCACCGGCCACCAGCCGGGCCGCGGGACCGCCGCGATTCAGCCACCGTTCCCCGGCGGCAATGCACCAACCAATGCCCCGCACAGGATGGGGCAGCCAGGCCGGGTCCCCCAATAAACCATCAAGCAGATAACCGGCCACAATCGGTATAGCGGTATTCACCGTGGCACCAGCCCCATCAGCGCATACAGGCGTTTCAAGTCCAGTCCGGCCCTGACCCCGGCGGCCAGCCGGTCATAGGTTTCCTCCCGGTGCTCCGCCGGGCCGCCGGCATCGTCCGCCGCCGGCGGCAGGCCCCGGCGCCGCCGCAGCCAGTCCAGCCATCCCCGCCGCAGCCCGTCGTTGTGGAACAGATCGTGCAAGTACGTCCCCCATACCTGGCCTGCCGGGTCGCTGGCGCCCAGCACCGCGTCAGCGGCCGGACGGCCCTCGGCCCGCACCAGGGGGCGGGCGTCGGCACCCAGCCGGGTGCGGCCCATATGAATTTCATAGCCCGTCACCCAGGTCCCATACCGGCCGGAAAAGGGGCCCTGGCCGTGGGTGAGCACACCGGCTGTCCGCGTCGTCACCTTGTCCGCCGCCGCCGCAAACTCGGTTTCCACATCCAGCAGGGCCAGACCGGGTGTTTCCCGATGGTGCGACTCATGGCCCCCCGGGTCCAGGACCCGCTGCCCCAGCATTTGGTACCCGCCGCAGATCCCCACCACTGGCAGGCCCCGGTCGGCCTGCCGCTGAATCGCCGCGCCCAGGCCGGTCTGCCAGAGCCAGCGCAAATCGGCCGCGGTATTCTTGCTGCCAGGGATAATGACCGCGTCTGCTCCGTGCAGGTGGGCAGGCTCGTCAGCCCAGGCCACCCTGACCCCGGGCGACCGGCGCAGCGGGTCGAGGTCGGTGAAGTTGCTGATGTGGGGAAGGCGCAGCACGCAGACCAGCAGCCCCCCGGTCTCCGCCGCCCCGGCTGCGGCCGCCACATCCAGAACCATGGAGTCTTCGGCCTCCAGGTCGGTATCCAGGTAGGGCAATACACCTAAAACCGGCTTGGCGGTGCGTCCTTCCAAGAAATCCACGGCCGGCTGAAGCAGTCCCCGGTCGCCACGGAACTTATTAATCACCAGCCCGGCTACCCGATCCTGCTCGTCCGGCTCCAGCAAACTCAGGGTGCCCACCAGAGATGCCAGGGCGCCACCGCGGTCAATGTCAGCCACCAGCAGTACCGGTGCGCTGGCCCAGGCCGCAATGCGCATGTTCACCAGTTCCCGCTCCCGCAGGTTGACCTCGGCCGGGGAGCCGGCCCCCTCGATCACCAGCACATCGTATGCAGCCTGCAGCCGGGCCAGCGAATCCTGAATCGCCGTCACCGCGGTCTGATAGCCCTCCCGCCGGTAAGCCCGAAAATCCATCGTGGCGAGTGGGCGGCCGTGGACCACCACCTGGGACTCATGTTCACTGCTGGGCTTGAGCAGAATCGGGTTCATATCGGCCGTGGCAGTGACCCCGGCCGCCTCGGCCTGAATGCCCTGCGCCCGGCCGATCTCCAGCCCGTCCGGCGTAATGTAGCTGTTGTTGGACATGTTCTGGGACTTGAACGGCGCCACCCGCCAGCCGTCCTGCCGGAAGATCCGGCACAGCGCCGTTACCAGCAGGCTCTTGCCCACGTTAGAGGCGGTGCCCTGGACCATGATGGTGCGTGCCGTCATAGGGTCACCGCCAGTGCCCGCAGATCAACGGGAATGCCGGCTACCACCAGCAGAGTGCGCCGGGCCGCCGCCGCCACCAGTTGATTGGCCTGGCCCAGCACGTCGCGGAACTGGCGCCCCAGTAGGCTCGGTGGCACCACGCCCAGACCGACTTCGTCGCTGACCACCACGGCGGCTGTACCAGTCTCACGCAGGGCCGCCAGCAAGTCCTGCACCTGCTGCAGTACCTGCTCCTCTGCGGCGTCGGCCAGCAGCAGGTTACTGACCCAGGTACCCAGCCCGTCCACCAGCAGGCAAACGCCGGGTGCTCCGTGGCGGCGCACAGCCGCCGCCAGGTGCACCGGTTCCTCGATGGTCAGCCAGGCTGGATCGCGCCGCTCCCGGTGGCGGCTAATGCGCTCGGTCATCTCCACGTCCCAAGCCTGACCCGGGGCCAGGTAGATCACACGGGAGCCCGCGGCAGGGGCCAGCCGCTCTGCCACCGCGCTCTTACCGCTGCGGGCTCCGCCCAGAACCAGTTGCAGCATCAGAACTCAATCCCCCGCTGGGCCTTGATTCCGGCCTGGTAATGGTGCTTGACCGGCACCATCTCGGTCACCAGGTCAGCCGCCGCCACCAGTTCCGGCGGCGCCTGCCGCCCTGTCAGCACCATGTGCAGGCGGGGCGGACGCTCCCGCAGCAGTTGCAGCAAGTCTGCGGTGCTGACCACCGTATTCAGGTTCGGGTCAGAGATCACATTGTTGATCTCGTCCAGAATTACCAGATCCCAGCGGTCAGACCGGACTACGGTGACTGCCTCCGCCCAGGCCGCCGCTACGGCCTCCTGGTGCTCGGTCAGCGCTCCGACCCGCCGGTCCGGGATGGTAAAGCCCAGGCCCAGCCGGCGCAGTTCAAAGTTGGGCAGGTGGCGCAGCCCGTCGATCTCGGCCACCTTCCACTGGCCCTTGATGAACTGGATCATGATCACCTTCATACCGGCCCCTACCGCCCGGACGGCCTGCCCCATGGCTGCCGTCGTCTTGCCCTTGCCGTCACCGGTGTTGACCAGCACCAGGCCGCGCCTCTTATCCACTGACAGCACCCTCCTTGTAAAGCCCGCAGATGCGCAGAAATTCGGCCATTACCCCGGGTTGGGTTGCATGATGCACATGCAGGTAACTGGCCACGGCCGTGGGGCACCGGTATCCGTCCGCCCGCTCGTAGCTGCCATCACTCCGGCTCAGGTGCCAGGCCGGTGTCCCGGCCGCCCCGTCCACCCGGGTGTAATGAAAAATATGGCCCTTCACGCCTCCGGGTTCGGCCGTGCGGTATCCCATCCCTTGCAGGCGGGGCTGCAGCCGGGCTGTACCGGCAATGCACCCTGCCATGGGGTAAACCAGCCCGTCCTCGCCGGTCAGGCCTTCCAGCAGGTACAGGTATCCGCCGCACTCGGCCAGAAACGGCAGACCCCCGCGCCAGGCCGCCTGCACGGCCGCCCGCATAGCCGTGTTGACCGCAAGCGGTGCAGCATGGCGCTCGGGAAAGCCGCCGCCCAGGTACAAGCCATGCACACCGGCGGGTAACTCCTGGTCGCGGACCGGGCTGAAACAGACCGGCTCCACCCCCCAGTGGCGCAGCAAATCGAAGGTATCCTCGTAGTAGAACCAGAAGGCCGGATCCAGCCCCACCGCGACACGCAGGCCCCGGTAACGCCCGGCCTCCTCAGGTCTGAAGGGGTCTTCGCCCTCCGCCTGGGCGACGGCAGCCGCCCCGGCCGGATCAGCACCCGGTACCGCCACGCTGCCCGACACCGGCCGGTTTCCGGCTCCCGCTGCCAGATCGAGCAGGCGGTCCAGGTCCACCTGGGCCGCCACCGCCGCCCCTGCCCGGCGAATCCATTCCGGCAGGGTACCGTCGCCGCCTGGCAAGGCAAGCCCCAGCCGGTCTTCCGGAACCTGCAGGTTTTCGTCGCGGCCCAGGGCGCCCAGCAATGGCATGTCAATGCCCGCCAGGGCATCCCGGATCATTTCGGTATGGCGGTCGCTGCCCACCCGGTTGCAAATCACGCCGGCCACCTGCACATCAGGGTCCAGCACCCGGAAGCCCAGGGCGACCGCCGCCGCGCTGCGGGCGCTGGCGCGGGCATCCAGCACCAGCACCACCGGTGCGTCCAGCAGTTTGGCCAGGTGCGCGGTGCTCCCCACTTCCCCGCCACCGCCTGCCCCGTCGTACAGGCCCGCCACACCTTCAATCACAGCCACATCCGCCCCGGCGGCAGCGCGGGCAAACCCCCGGCGGATCTGTCCGGGCGTCATCAGCCAGGTGTCCAGGTTGCGGCCCGGCCGCCCGGTCGCCCAGCGGTGGCATTGCGGGTCGATATAATCAGGACCGGTCTTAAACCCCTGCACCCGCAGGCCACGGGCCACCAGGGCCGCCATCAGTCCTGAGGCCACCGTCGTCTTGCCTGCCCCGCTATGCGTACCGGCCATCACCAGGCGGGGAATACGGCGGTTCACAGTGCTGCCACCCCTTCCACCAGCACGAGCAGGTGACCAAGCCGGGGGTGCCGCTCCACCACCGCCTCCACCCCAAAGACCTGGCGCAGAGCCGCCGGGGTCAGCACTTCCTCAGGCGGGCCAGTTGCCACCGCCCGCCCCTTGTCCATCAGCAGCAGTTCGTCGCAGGAGCGCGCGGCCAGGGACAGGTCATGAATCGCCGCCAGCGCCGCAACCCGACCGGTAACCGCCAGTTCACGCACCACCGCCAGGGTTTCCAACTGGTGGCGCAGATCCAGGCTGGCCGTCGGTTCGTCCAGGAGCAGAACCTGCGGTTCCTGCGCCAGCGCCCTGGCCATAATCACCCGCTGGCGTTCGCCGCCGGACAGGTGGCTGTACGGACGGTCTGCCAGGTGGGCAGTACCCGTCCGGCCCAGGGCAGCCAGGGCCAGGTTGCGGTCGGCAGCGGTCTCCTGCCAGCCGGTGCTGAGGGCGTAGCGCCCCATCAGCACCACCTCCAGCACGGTGAAGTCCAGATCCCCCGGCAACTGCTGGGGGACCCGGGCCACCCGCCGGGCCACCCGCTCCGGCGGCAGGCCAGACAGGTCAGCACCGCTCAGATACACGGCACCAGCGGCCGGAGGCAGCAGCCCGTTCAGCAGCCGCAGCAACGTACTCTTGCCGGCGCCATTCGGGCCCACCAGGCCCACCACACGGCCGGGCAACAGGCTCAGGCTGACCCCTTCCACCAGCAACCTGTAGCCGGCCTGAAAGCTGACCCGCTCCGCCTGCACAACCGGCGCGAGTGTGGTTGGCCCCGCCGGCTTACTGGAAGTCGGCAAAGGTAACATCTTTAAAATCCTCGGGCCAGAGTAACTTCGCCAGTTCCTCCACCCCCCGGACGTTCCAGTGGCTGAGGGTGCTCAGGAACCGGTCCGGCAGGCTGTACACCCGCTGATTCCTGACGGCGGGCACGCTCTGCAGGCTGGGGTGCGATAGCAGTTCCTTGCCAAACCCCTGCTTGTCTGAAGAGCCGTCCGCCACCAGAATCACGTCCGGCTTCAACTCCACCACCTTTTCCAGGGTGATTTGCTGCCAGCGCTCAATGCCGGCCTCGGCAGCAACGTTGATCCCACCGGCCCGCCGGATGATCCCGTCAATGGAAGTGTCCTTGCCGCCGGTATTCAGCTTGTCCGTCAGGCGAATCACCCGGGGCTGCTCAGCCGCCGGCTTCTTCCCCACCACCGCATGAATCCGCTGCAGGCGTGTTTCCACTTCCCGGATCAGGGCCTCACCCTGCTCCTCTTCCCCGAACATATGGGCCAGGAAACGGATATTCTCGGCATGACCGTCCACGGAGTCCTGCAGATTGCTGACCACCACCGTCAGACCGGTATCCTTGAGCTGGCGGACCAGGTCCTTATTGGCAAACGGGCTGGCCAGTACCAGGTCGGGCTTGGCAGCGATGACATCCTCGCTCTTGCGTCCTACCTTGACAGCGACCTTGTTCGCCTGCGGAATAATGTTCGAAAAGACGGGGCTCGTAGCCACCGACCCAATGGCAGCAAAGCGCTCCGGGCCCACCAGACGCATGGTAATTTCGTCATAGCCAAGCGACAGGGTATGAATGCGCTGGGGCTTTTCCTTGATTTCCACCATCTTGTTGTCCGCGTCACGGACCTGCCGCGGCCAGGCCTTGGTGGCGGGTTCAGCCGCACCGGCCTTTGTTTCGGCCGGCGGGGTGGCCGTGGGTGTGGGTGTAGGTGTAGTGCCGCACCCGGTCAGGAGCAAAACAGAAACCAAAACCGCCAGGATACGCTGAAGCATGGTCAGGCAACCTCCTTGAGTTGGCCGGAACAGGGACTCTACAGATGAGCCGCCAGGCGGCGGCGGTGACGGTACAGCAGCCAGAGAAAAAATGGGGCACCGGCTGTGGCTGTGATGATGCCCACCCGTACCTCGGCCGGCTCGACGATGAGACGGGCCACCATATCGGCGGCGATGAGAAAGATGGCTCCCCCAAGGCCACTGGCCGGAATCAGCAGGCGGTGGTCCGGTCCGATCACCAGGCGCAGCATGTGCGGCACCACCAGCCCGACAAAACTGATGATCCCGGATACCGATACCGCCGCGCCAGTCATCAGAGCCGCCGCCAGCAGAACCCTGCGCCGAACGGCGGTAACCCGTACGCCCAGGGCCCGGGCCTCCTCGTCCCCTAGCAGCAGCAGGTTCAGTTCCCGCCCTTGCCGCATCAGCAGGGCCAGCCCAAACAAGATGGGCAGACCGGCCAGGCGCACGTGGCGCCAGGAACGGGCCTCCAGCCCGCCGGACAGCCAGTAAACGATCTCCCGCAGCACCTCCTGGTTATACACCGTCAGGGTAATCACCAGACTGACGGCTGCACCCAGGAAGGCGCTGACGGCCATACCGGTCAGGAGCAGGGCGGCCGGCGACTCCCGCCCCAGCCCCCGGGCAATCCCATACACGGCCAGGGCCGCCGCCAGTGCACCGGCAAACGACATCATGGGCAGACTCAGGAGTGTGATCCCATAAAGGCCGCTGGCCATGGCCAGGACCCCGCCCAGGGCACCGCCGGCACTGACGCCCACGATACCGGGGTCAGCCATGGGGTTACGGAACAGCCCCTGCATGGCGGTACCGGCGGCGGCGAGCCCACCTCCCACCAGAGCGGCCACCACCAGTCGCGGCGCCCGCACCTGCAGCACAATATCCCGGTATTCGGGTGGTACCGGCTGACCCAGGACGGCCTGTAACACCTGCCGGTAGGGGATCCTGACCGAGCCGTGGGCGCCCGCCACCACCGCCGTCAGCAGCAGCAGCCCCACTAGAGCGCCCAACAGTACGGCGGCGGGGCGGCCCTTTGCACCTGTTCCCATCAGGGTCCTCCTCTCGCCCTCACGCCGTGAGACACGTTTTTGGGCCAAACAAAGGTAACCCCGGCTCTCTGCAGAGCCGGGGGCAGTTGCGATGGTCGCCTGGTGTAGAAAGTACCTGCAAGGTACAGGCCAGAGCGGCGCAACTCCTCCCATCCCGCGGGGAAAAGCCGTCCGAGCGTCCTGGCAGGTCTCCTGACTTCCGGATCATCCCTTACCGGCGTCTTCCTGCCGCAAGCGACAGTGACATGGGCCGGCAGGCTCCCCGGTTACAGTGGCGCGACCGTGGCGGACTCACACCGCCTTCCCTTTTCACCCCGGATGGGGCACCAGTTCGTCAGGGTTATTCTGTTGACGGTAATGTACCATGGAAACCGTCTTCACGTCCAGACAGATGATGTCAGCCGGACGGGTGACTTTACCAGTGCCATTTTCATATAATAGATTCAGGTGCGCCAGACGTCCGGCTACCCCGACGCGACGCTTGCAATTTCTGGACAGAAGGAGTATAGTTAGTGGGTCCTGATCAAATCAGTGTCGCCCCACCCTACTTCCATCCTACTTCCCATAGCACTCGGAATAAGCCGAGTGCTGTCTTTATTGGGTCGTCCCACTTACACGAAAGGAGGTGCTCTCCTGGCACGTGCAGATATGATCGAAGCCGAAGGTGTGGTTATGGAACCTCGCTCCAATGGGTTTTTCCTGGTCAAGCTGGAGCAGGGCCCGGAGGTGCTGGCACACATCGCCGGCAAACTGCGCAAGAATTTTATCCGTGTTATCCCCGGGGACCGGGTTGTCGTTGAACTCAGCCCCTACGACTTAACGCGCGGGATCATTACGTTCCGGCACAGGTAAATCCATAAGTAAGGCGGGGTCGGGTCCTCATGGACCCGGCCCTGTCGCGGTTTGGCGCGCCCAGTCATACGGACGGTTAATCGCGCGTGGGTTCTCCGGCCCCGGGCACCGTCAGATTCCGCTTCACCCGTCCGACTGTCCGGTCCCGCAGTTCCACCTTCATGCCGTGGGGGTGCGGTCCCCGGGTGAGAACCCGAAAAACCGTCCCTTCCACGCCGCCCTCCGCCCCGCCGCCGGACCGGCGGGAAAGCTGCTGCGCCTTGGTCTCCACCACCACCTGATCCCCGGGCTCCACCACCCGCCGCCGCTCCGGGAAAACCGGGGCTGCCGTTATCGCCGCGGCCGGGCGGGGATCCAGCGACCAGACAGCCGCGTCGCCTTCCACCGCCACGCCGGACAATACATAATTTCCGGCGGCAGTATACCACTGCAGGTCCTGCAAGGCCGCAGCCAGCGATTTCAGATCGACCAGACTGGCTCGGATCTCGTGTGACATATGCCTTTTGCCCCTGTTCCGCAAGCTGTTTTCCCGCTGAGCCAGCCATACCGTCCCGGCAATTTCAAAAGCCTCAGGGCCGCTACGGATATGAAAAAGGCCAACGCCTATGCTATCCTGGAACGACTTTGCGCGCAAGGCCGCCTGTTCCGGCACCCACCGCCGGCACAGCAGACAGCCGCCGCCCGGTCCCGAGCGAAGTCACGGGCAGGCAGCGGTGGCATAACGCGCCCGGGAGGTCGACACGGTGCACAGGCGCACCCTGGGGATCTTGTTTGCCGTGCTGTTTCTGGTCATGCTGGGCTTCTCCATCCTTTTTCCCATTGAACCATATTACGTACTCTCCTTCGGGGCCACCAGCCGGACCATGGGCTGGCTGCTGGCCACGTACTCGCTGGCCCAATTCGTTTTCAGCCCGCTCTGGGGTCGGCTGTCAGATCGAATCGGCCGCAAGCCGGTGATCATGATCGGGCTGGCCGGCTATGGTGCTGCCATGGCCCTGTTCGCCATCGCCGGATCCATTCCGTTCCTGTTCTTCGCCCGAGCCCTGGCCGGAGTCCTCTCTTCCGCCACTCTCCCCACCGCCATGGCCGTGGTTGCTGATACGACCGGCAGCGAAGACCGGGCCAAAGGCATGGGGATCCTGGGGGCCGCCTTTGGCCTGGGCGTGATCTTTGGCCCCTTCTTTGGCGGAGTGCTGGGGGAACTGAGCCTGCGGCTGCCCTTCTTTGTCACAGCCGGCCTCTCCGGGCTCACCCTGCTCGTAGTGGCAGCCATTTTACCGGAATCCCTGCGGCCAGGTATTCACACCCGAAAAGCGGCAGCCGTACGAACCAGGTGGGCCGCCCTGACACGGGATACGGTTGCCCTGTATGGGCTGGCCTTTGTAGTTACATTCTCCCTGGCCGGCCTGGAAACAGCCTTTCCCTTCCTGGCGGCGGACCGGCTTGGGCTGACCCAGCGCTCCGTCGGTTACGTTTACGCGATCATGGGCCTGGTGGGGGCGGCCGTCCAGGGCGGTCTGGTGGGCCGCCTCAAGCACATACTGGGCGAAGAGCGGATGATTCTGGCCGGACTCCTGCTCAGCGCCACGGGAATGGCGACCATCGCCTTCAGCCAGTCCACCGGCCTGGCCACCGCCGGCCTGAGTATCTTTGCCGCCGGCCACGGACTGATTCGGCCCGCCAACGCCGCCTTGATCTCCCGCCGGGCCCCGGTCGGCCATGGTCTGGCCATCGGCATTCTTGATTCCATGGACTCGCTTGGCCGGATTCTGGGCCCAGTCACCGGTGGCCTGCTCTATGCACGGGCAGACTTCCTGCCGTTCCTCAGCGGAACCGGCCTGAACCTGCTGACGCTGGTTATTTTTCTGCTCCTGCTGCTGGCCTTGCGGCGCCAGGGTCCGGCGCCAGACATCTCCTGACAGCCATCGCTTTCCGAGTCGCCAGTATGGCCGTCGCTGTCCCGGCCAAGCTAATACCGGGAGGGACCGGAGATGAAAATGGAGGCTGTCCAGCAGGAACTGCAGCGCTGGGGCGAATTGCTGGTGACCACGGCGGCCGGAGAAGGCTATGAGATCCACTTGGGCGACACAGAATTCGATACCCAGGCCGGCGTGATCCGCCTCAAGACCCCTGACGCCGATTTCGTGATCGGCGGCGACTCCGTTGAAAGCATCCAGAAGCATTACGGGCACCCGATCGGCAAGGGCGCTCACCGCTAGAACATGGCCGCATGGCGCCCCGCTCCCCCCGTAGGAACACCTGCGGGGGGAGCAAGCGTTCGGGAAAGTCTTCATCTACCGGCCGAAACGGGCTGCCAGGGGGGAGAAAGCAACCTTGGCAGAGAATGTTGACCAACGTACGGGAAGTATGGCATAATCTACCTGTAGTACAGGTGGGTTGTGCCAGCCCTTTTTACATGTGGACTGGTGGTGACTGGCATGACCGAACTGGAGCGTGTTCGGGATCTGGTGCGGCGGGGGGAATTCCGGGCGGCTTTGCGTCTAATCGACATGCTGGACCAGGACCAGGCGTTCGCAATGGAACAGCGCTCGACCCTTTATGTCCAGGCAGTCCGGGCTGAGGCAGGTCTCCGCCACGTACACGCGGCCGCGAAATGGTCAGATAAAGCACTTGAAGCGGCGGAGCGCTGGGGTACGTGGGATGACGTCGGAGTCGCCCGTCTGCACGCCGGCCTCATCTACCGGGAACTGGGGGATACCGTGCGGGCCCTGCAATGGCTGCAGCTTTTTCTCACCCACCTGGACCGATACCCGTCCCACGCGGAATCAGCCGGAATCGCCTACTACAATCTGGGGCTCGTACATAGAATGAGGCGGGAAACCCAGGCCGCACTGGCTGCCTACGACCAGGCCATCCAGCACCTGCATAACCAGCCGCGGGCACTTCTCTGCACCCACCACAACAAGGCGTGGCTTCTCCTGCTCGAGGACCGGCTCGCCGAGGCTGCGCCACATATTCAGGCCGCCAGCGACCTTATCCCGGAAGATAACCCCACTGACCAGGTAATGAATCTTTGCCTGCGGGCCTTGCGGCTGCAACGGCAAGGCAACGTCGCCGCCTCGATCAGCCTATGTGAAGAGATTCTTACCCGCCAGGATCTGCCGCCGCTGGCGACCGGTCAGGCGGCGTGGATCGCAGCCGAAAACGCGTTGCGTGTCAACGCCTGGGAACAGGCTCGTGAATTCGCCGAGGTTGCCATCCAACATGCCCTGGACGCAAAAGAGCCAACGCTCATGAATGCAGTCCACGACGTCCGCCGCCGGCTCCATGCCCTCACATCACTGGCAGGGCAAACAGGTTCATCCGCTACCGGCGGACCCGCGTAAGCGTTTCTGCCCGGGTGGCCCTTCTGGCCACCCCGACTTTGGTCCGGGGTTTTGCCAGCAGCAAAGTCAGCGAAGGAGGGATCCGGGTGCGCGGGAAGGGTGCGGTCCTGTGGCTGGCATTTCTTATGGTCGCTTCTTGGGCAACCACTGCGTTTGCTGAGTACGGAACGCTGTGGGTGGTTCACCGCTAAAAATGGGGGGCTCCGGGACGGGGGGACCACCTCAAAAAGCACATGGGCGCCAGACGATCATGGCTGGCGCCCATGTGCTTCGTGTCGCTGCCCGCCCCTCACACCCCCAGGTTGGCGCGAAACAGAGCGGTTGCATCCGCCACCGTGACCGGGCGGGGGTTTGTTTTCAGGACCGAATCGGTAGCCGCCAGTTCGGCTAGTTGCTCCGCCACCGCCACCGTGGCCGGAACGCCGGCCTCCCGGAAGGAGGAAGGCAAACCGCATTCGCGGCGGAACGCGGCTACCGCAGCCACAGCCGCCAGCGGATCCGCCGGCGCCCCCATAGCCACCGCCACCTCAGCCAGCCGTTCCTGGCAAACCGGCAGGTTAAAGTGCATGGCCTCTGTGAGGGCCAGGGCACAACCTAGTCCATGGTGCACATGAAACAGGGCACCGGCCGCATGGGCCATGGCGTGCGCCACCCCCAGCCAGGACTGGCCGAAAGCCATGGCCGCCTGGTTGGCAGCAACCAGCATGGCATACCGGGCCTTCAGGTCGTGCCCATCCTGAATGGCAACAGGCAAAAAGGTCCGACTGAGCCGGATGGCCTGCAGAGCCAGCGCGTCTGAAAAGGGGTTATGCTGCTGGCTCAGATACGTTTCCACGGCGTGGCAGAAAGCATCAAAACCGGTCCAGGCCGTCAGTTGCGCCGGCAACCCTACCGTCAGTTCCGGTGCGAGCACGGCCAGGTCCGGAGCCACGTGATACCCGGCAATGGAGACTTTACGCTGGGTCTTTTCGTCCAGAAAAACCGCCACCGGCGTCACCTCTGAGCCGGTACCGGCGGTGGTCGGAACACAACACAGGCGCAACGCACTGGGCTGCCTGCTCCTGGTGTTGACCAGTTCCAGAATGTGACCCTTCAGGGTCACCACCACGTTCACACCCTTGGCGGTGTCAATGACGCTGCCGCCGCCCACCGCCACCAGGGTATCTGCCTTACATTCCACCGCCGCCTGTGCGGCAGCCATGACCGCACCGGCCTCCGTATCCGCCCGGCAGCCGGAAAACACCCCGGTTACCTCTATCTTTCCGGATACCGCCGCCCCCACGGCATCGGCACACCCGACCGCCTTTACACACGGGTCTGTCACCAGCAGTACCCGTCGGGCACCGAGTCTGGCCAGTTCATCGCCCACCCGGGCCAGAGCCTCGGGTCCGCCGATCACGCGGGTGGGATTATAAATACGATAGACGTCAGGAAAGTCCCACATGATCAGGCTCCTTCTTCCCCGGGCTCATCACCACACCGTTGCCCCGCCGTCCACCGCCACCACCTGCCCGGTCATATAGCCCGAGGCATCAGAGGCAAACAGCAGGCACATCCCCTTCAGGTCATCGGGTCCGCCGAGCCGATGCAAGGGTGCCCGTTCCCGAATGCGTTCCTCTGCCCGCTCCAGGGTCCGGGAGGTCATTTTCGTGGGGAAGAACCCCGGGCAGATGCAGTTGACGCGGATGTTGTACGGAGCCCATTCGGTTGCCAGCGCCCGGGTCAGATTCACAACGGCGCCCTTACTGGTATTATATCCCACGGTGCGCATGTAACGCGGGTCACTGCCGATCAGTCCGGCAACGCTGGCGATATTCACCACACGCCCGTCCTGTTGGGGAATGAAGAAGGTGCGGGCCACTGCCTGCGACACGGCAAAAGTGCCGTTGACGTTGACACGCATCACTTTTTCAAAATCCGCCAGGGGCATCTCTTCGGCCGGAGCAGCCCAGGTGGTGCCAGCATTGTTAACCAGTACGTCCAGCCGCCCGTGAACGCGCTGAATCTCGGCCATCCAGCGCTGAATATCCTCCGGGCTGGCGATATCGCCCAGCAGGGCCATGGCCGAAATGCCAGATGCCTCGAGGTGGCGCTGTGCCTCCTCCAGATCCGCTGCGCGCCGGGCCGTAATCACCACGCTGGCGCCCGCCTCACCCAGGCCCTCCGCCATTTGCAGCCCCAGCCCCCGGCTGGCGCCGGTCACCAAAGCCACTTTGCCCTTCAGAGACAGCAAATCCAACACATTCACGTTTCGGACGACCTCCCGCTCAGTACTCCGCTAACAACTGGTTGGCAATGATCAACTTCTGAATTTCCGAAGTGCCCTCATAAATCCGGGTAATGCGGGCATCCCGGTAAAACCGCTCCACCTCACTGGGCTTGAGATAGCCCATGCCACCATGGACTTGTACGCCCCGGTCCGCCACCCGGGCCAGTGCCTCGGTCACAAACAATTTGGCCATACCGGCTTCCTTCAGTACCTTCTGGCCCTGGTCAGCCATACAGGCCGTCTGATAGGTCAGGGCCCGGCTGGCTGCCAGGTCTGTGGCCATTTCCGCCAGCATGGCCTGCACCAACTGGTGCTCTCCGATGGGCTTCCCCATGGTCTTCCGCTCTTTGGCATGCCGGACCGACAACTCCAGGATCCGCTCCATCGCCCCCACCGAGCGGGCTGCCATGGTGGCGCGGCCCTTGGTCAGGATTTTCAGGGCCGTGACATAGCCCTGCCCTTCCGGGCCAAGCAGATTTTCCGCCGGTACCTCACAATCGTCCAGATACAGGGTGCAGGTGTGGGAACCACGCAGCCCCATCTTCTCATCAGCCGGAGCCTTGCGAAATCCCGAGAAGTCGGCTTCAAGAATAAAGGCGCTCATGCCGCGGGTACCCCGGGTCGGATCCGTCACGGCAATCAGGGTAAAAATGTCGGCATCGGGGCCGTTGGTGACGAAGCACTTCTGGCCGTTCAGAATCCAGCGGTCGCCCTTGCGTTCGGCTCGGGTGCGAATCGCCGTCGCATCTGACCCGGCATCCGGCTCGGTGAGTGAAAACGCGGCCAATCGCCGGCCCGCCGCCATGTCCGGCAGGTACCGGCGCTTCTGTTCATCGGTTGCCATTTCCACAATACCGGTGGTGCCGATTCCGGTATGGGCCGTGATTACGGTGGCAAAGCCGTGGGAGGTGCGGCCCAACTGCTCGTACACCAGGGCCCGGCCGAATACCCCCAGACCCACCCCGCCATACTCTTCCGGAACGCTTAGACCGAAAAGACCCATTTGCCGGGTCAGTTCCATGAGATCCTCCGGGACACGGTCTTCTGCCTCGATTTGCTGTTCCCGGGGGAAACACTCACGTTCCACGAACTCACTGATGGCCTGCCGGAGATCCGCCAAGTCCTGAGGAATATTGAAGTCCATTTACGTCGGCGGGCAGTGCTGCTCACAGCACCCCCGGTCCCTCCTTCAATAGTTGGAGTATAAGTAAAAGCTCAGGCCTAAAACGTTCTACCGCCACGCCAATGGTTCCTCCATCTGCCGTATGAAGATCGTGGCCTGACCTGGCCTGCCGCAAGGATTTGGCCAGCCCAAAGGGGAACGTTAGAGCAACTTGCCACAGAACTGTTTCTGAAGAAGGGAGAGAAACGAACCTGCTTGGCCGATCCACACCTCCTGGCTGAAGCCCGGGCCCTGCTGGCCCACACAACCCCCCTCGCCGACGACTGCGGCACACTATGTGGGCACCGCTGCTGTGCCGATTATGCACCCGATGTTGGTGTCTACCTGCTCCCCGGCGAGATTGCACTGTTCGATGGCACAGAAGACTGGCTGCGCTGGAAGTTGCACAGCACCAAGCGCTATGATTTTGCCCCGAGTTGGTCCAAGTACCGTCAAATCCGGTTCATGCAGTGCCACAAGCTGTGCGACCGGGACCGCCGCCCCTTCGAGTGCCGCACCTACCCACTCGTCCCCTGCCTGAAGGATGACGGCAGTCTGGAGATGTACATGGCGCCATGGGCCCAGGGCGTGTGCCCCCTGGCAGACCCTGAACCGGCCGCGCCTTTGCGCCCCGAGTTTGTGGCTGCCGCCCGCCGGGCCTGGACACTACTTATGCAGGACCCGGACCTATCCGACCACATCCGCTGGTTAACCGCGCAAATCAAGGCCTCTGCCGGGGCCATTCCCGTCGCCTCCAACCACCGGCACCCCCACCGGCGCTAAGACAAACCGCAGGCGGGCGCCCCCAGTGACGCCCGCCCACTATCGTACGTATACTAGGCGGCATGGTTAAACCAGCGCTCGCGTTCATCCGCTGTAATGGGCCGGCCACCGTGGCACTGCTCGCACAGCCGCTGGTGGATTTCTGCAGTCACTTCCACTGGCAACAGGGGGCGACCCATCCGGAGCTTGACGCTCCGGACCAGAAACTGGAGCTCGGCCTGGGCCCGCTGCAGTTCACTCCGGCCTAAATCCAATTCCTCCGGGGTAGAAGCCTCTCTGATCATTTGCTGTGCCAGCGCCATCTGTGCAGTCAGCCGCTCCACATGTTCCCGGAGGACATCCATTTCCCGATCACGCCGCAAGAGAAAACGAAACATATGGATCACCTCCATTAATTATAACGTTGACGTGAATCCCTGGTTACGCACCAAATCCAGTGGCATCAATGCGAATTTCGCTAGAAGCCCAAAATGACTCACCGGTAAAGCAGGGCGCTCTACCGCCTGTGGAGAAGAAAAAGAGAAGTTATTTTCCGGGAGGGCTGCACACTTGCAAGTCAGCGGCACTACGACCTTTCAGGCTTCGCCTGAGCGGGTCTACCAAGTATTCACCGATAAGGGCGCCCTCGCCCGCGCAACTCCGGGTATCCAGTCCCTTGAGCAGGTAGGCGAGCAAAAATTCGAGGCGACCATGAAGGTAGGAGTAGCCGGAATCACCGGTACCTACAAGGGAACCCTTGAACTGCAAGATCTGCGGCCGCCAGAACACTTTACTCTGGCTCTGGCGGGCGAAGGCTCCCCTGGTTTTGTCCGGGGTACGGCCCAGTTCGATTTCGTTACCCAGGCCGAAGGCACCCAGGTTAACTACCTGTGGGACGTACAGGTGGGTGGACTGGTGGCGGGTGTGGGCCAGCGCGTACTGGGCGGAGTAGCCAAGCTGCTGATTGGCCAGTTCATGAACGCCATGCAGAAAGAACTGGTCAACCCTCAGGCCTAGCCAAACCACCCACCGGGAAGTTGCCGAATCTCTCGAACAACCGGCGCTCCTTCAGGAGCGCCGGTTGTTGCATGTCCGGGCTTCCAAAACTAAGAGCGGGGAGCTCTCCCTACGCTGGCCGAGTTACCGAAGTAAGACCAGTAGAGAGTAAAGCCAGCTCTCCCCATTGGTGAGGGCTGGCTGTGATTTTTCCAGACGCATTTCCCCCTGATGAAACCCGACGCGTTTCCAGTTGTCCCTGGTCTGGGACCCAAAAACAGCAGGGAGGTATCGTACACCCCATTTACGTTTCCGCTCCTGTCCAGCACCTTACCGAACCAGTTCGATCGGGAATGCCTTACATATAAACCGTCGGGCGGCCCATAGGTGGCATCGCCATGCCCAACGCATCAAGAGACCGCCGCCGGGGCGAGCCCCCGGCGGCGGTCTTTCGCTTATTCTTTTTCAAACAGGTCTCGCAGTAATCCGCCGGCGCCGCGCGCGTGACCCGGGTCAGGCAGAGCGGCGGCCACCTGTCCCACCAGATTGCTGAAGGGTAGCGTCTGCAGCCAGACCCGCCCAGGCCCCGTCAGAGTGGTCAGGAACAGCCCCTCACCACCAAAGATCCAGTTCTTAATGCCCTTGACCGCCGTCACGTCGAAGTGCACGCTATCCTGGAACATGGCCACATGACCAGTATCGACACGCAGCGTTTCTCCCGGCGCTAAATCCCTTTCCACCACTTCACCGTCAATCTCAAAAAAGGCCAGACCACTGCCACTGACCCGCTGCAGAATGAATCCTTCGCCGCCGAACAGCCCACCCCAGAGGTTACGCTTGAAATGCAGCCTGACCTCTACCCCCTCCTGGGCGCAGAGGAAGCTGTGTTTCTGCACAACCAGCGCCCGGCCGGGCTCCATACGCAGGGGAATGATCTTGCCCGGTACATGTGGGGCAAACGCGATCTCACCGGAACCGCCCCGGGCGGTAAAGGTGGTCAGGGCCAGGGACTCGCCGGTAAACATCCGGCCGATGGAACCGAGCAGCCCGCCTTTAAAATTTGCATCCATGTCGATAGCTTCGGTCATCCAGGCCATGGCACCTGATTCGGTATAGACACTCTCCCCTGACTCCAGATGAAGTGACAGGGCTTGCATGGTTGACCCGACCAGTTCAAAGCGCATGGGAGCAATCCTCCTCTGGGCCACTTCGAGGCTGACCGCCGGGCACTGCTCTACTCAGCTATATGCCCGGCCGCTTGCCGCCACGACTGGCCACCCGGCGTCCACCGGCCTTCCGCAACTCCGCCAGCGCTGCTTCAGCAGCGGGAACATCACCATGCCAGTCGGTCGGATGCAGGACTTCCAGTTCGGTCTCATTGCCCTTGCCCGTAATCAGCACAATATCGCTGGTGCGGGCGGTGTGGATAGCATGGCGAATGGCGGCGACCCGGTCTTCGATCAACTCAACCTGGCAGGCGGGGTTGTCCACGCCGCCTGCGATTTCCCGGGCAATCTGCATGGCACTCTCGGTGCGCGGGTCTTCCTCGGTCAGAACCAGCAGGTCGGCATAGGTACCGGCGATCCGCCCCATATCCGGACGCTTGGTCCGATCACGGTGCCCGGCGGAGCCAAACACCATAATAATGCGGCTGCCCACGGGCTTGAGCCGCACCATGTTGCTTAGTAACTGCCTGAACCCGTCCGGAGTGTGAGCATAGTCGACAATCACGCTGAACGGCTGGCCTCGGTCAACCCGCTGGAAGCGGCCCGGTGCCGGTTTTACCTGCTGCAGGGCAGCGGCGATCACGTCCGGGGCCCAGCCCAAAGCCATCCCCGCCCCGACCGCCGCCAGGGCATTGCTGACGTTATAATGCCCGAAGAGGTTGGGTGCCGTCACCGGAAAGGTACCGGCAGGGGTGACCAGGTCAAAGGCGGTGCCCCCCGCCGACGTCAGGTACAAGTTGACCGCCCGCAGGGCAGCGCTCGGGTCATTCAGGCTATACGTCAGTACCTGTACCCCGTCGGGCACCTCCAGGCGCATCCGTTGCCCGTAAGGACAATCAATATTTATCACCGCGGCCGACCCGGAACGCAGTTCACGAAACAGCCGGGCCTTAGCCTGGAAGTAACTCTCCATATCCTGGTGATAATCCAGGTGTTCATGGGTCAGGTTCGTGTAAACCGCCACCGGAAACGGGCAATGGGCCACACGATCCTGTTCCAGCGCGTGGCTGGTGACCTCCATGGCCACCAGCCGGGCCCCCATTTGCACCATTTCCCGCAACAATCGGTGCAGAGTAAGCGCCTCGGGGGTTGTATAGCCACTCTTGGCTGCAATGGTCTCACTGCCCACCACCATACCGGCCGTACCGATCACCCCTGGCCGGACCTGGCACGCTTCGGCCAACTGTTTGATCAGAAAAGCGATGGTGGTTTTCCCGTTTGTACCAGTGATACCGACCAGATCAAGCTTGCGGGCCGGATGACTGTAAAAGCAGTCAGCCAGGGCTGAAAGCGCCCACCGACCGCTCGGGACCACGATCTTGGCCACATGCGGGGGGATGTCCACCTGGCCTTCGCAGACCACCCCTACTGCACCCCTGGCCACGGCTTCCGGAATAAACTGATGGGCGTCCACCGTAGCGCCCTTGACTGCGATAAATACGTAACCCGGCTGGACCTGGCGGGAATCCGCCGCCAACCCAAGGACCGCTGTATCCAAATCCCCGGTCACCGACGCCGGACCAAGCGCGGCCACCAGATCAGCAAGACGCATGGCTATGTAACCCTCCACGGGGTCTGCTCGCACTCGGTTTCTATTGAGGCTCCACTAGATTGTTCTACAACCAGTTGGAAACCCCTGCCCGAACCCGTGCGCCACTGCACCCGTCTGCTGCCCGCCCATGGTGCAGATCACCTACAGAGAACCCAAGAAATCGGCCACCACGCGGTTAAACATGGGCGCAGCTTCAATAAAGGGAATATGGCCGGTACCGGGCAGCACGCAGAGTTCAGCCTGGGGAATCCGCTCAGCCAGCAGTTGCCCGTTTTCCAGTGGCAGCAGGGCATCCTGGTCACCATGTATGACCAGTGTTGGCGCCGCGATGGCGGCCAACCTGGATCCGCTGCCCCCCCACGACGCGGCAGCAGACAGTTGCCGGTAATACGCGTATAGTGGAGTAGGTTTGGACATGCGCACCCGAACCATTTCTTCCAGGTCATCGGGATTACGGTCAAAATAACCAGGGGCTGTCACCACGGGAAAAGTCGCGCGCATGTTCTGCTCATGGGTCAGATGCGGGTCAGGCACCAGCCGGGCCGTGCTGGTTGGGTCAGGGTTGATCCGGTCTGCCCCGCCAGCGCTGGTCCCCACCAACACGAGTCCATCGACCAGGTCGGGCAGCGCCAGGACCAGTTCCTGGGCAATCATTCCACCCATGCTGTGGCCTACCACATGAACCCGCTCCAGTCCCAGCCCCTGCACCAGAGCTGCTGCGTCCTGGGCCAACATTTCTATCCTGTAGGGAATATCCGGCTTGTCGCTGTCACCTACACCCCGGTTATCAAAGGTAATCACCCGAAAGGTGCGGCTCAGGAAAGGCACCTGCCGAAACCAGCACCAGCGCCAGTAACCAAGCCCGCAAATGAACAAAACCGGCGTTCCGTATCCTGCATCCTCGTACCAGAGCGCAACATCGTCGTTGACATTCTGCTTTGGCATCGGCCGTCTACCCCCAACGCACTATAGCCGCGGACCAAGTATACCCGGTGCCGGCGGCCGCAAGTACGGCTATGTCACCTGCTTTCAACAACCCCCGCCTCGCTCCCTCCTTGAGGGCGGTCCACCAGTCAGCCGGTTGCAATCCCCCACCACGTCCAGAGAGTCGGGGAGACTGTTCACGTCAATAGGGACTGGGACCCTGTCTACCAGGAAACCTGAACAGCCACCGGTTGCCACAAAGGCTGCCAAGCGGCTGTTCAGGCCGGTCGCTGTTGCTTCTAACTTTGAATCACCACTGGGTGTTCGGTAATGGTACGCTGCTCCCGGTCCAGCCAAAACCCCCGCAATATCGGCTGTTCCGATTCGGCCAGTGAACAGATCAGGTAAAGAGAATCGGGGTAATAGGCATTGTCCAGGTCAGTCTGGGAAGGATAGGCCGGCGTAGACGGGTGGCTGTGGAAGATTGCCAGCAAATCCCACCCAGCAGCATCCAGTTCCCTTAAAGCCGCAAATAGCTCTCGCTCATCCAGCCGGTAGCGGACAACCGGCTGTTCATGTGCGTTACTGCATGGGTAAAATTTCACTGGCACCCCGTTCCGGCCAGCCAACAAACCGCACCCTTCGTTGGGCCTCGCTGCCAAAACATGGGCGAACATGGCCTCCCAATACCCGGTGGAAAGCACCAGGGGGCCGGTAAGGCTTCCCACTGATCGATCACCTACCATGCACCCGGTGGGCGGAGTTCACCGGTCCGGGAGCAGCATTAGTCTTTCATCAACGAGGCGTAGCGATCACCAATGTCGCACAGGATGCACAGGACCCGGGCCCCGGCCCCCAACTCCCGGGCCAGCCGGAGCGCCGCCCAGGCAGCCGCCCCCGCCGACCACCCGCATAGAATGCCTTCTTCCCGAGCCAGACGGCGCGCCGTTTCTACCGCGTTGGCGTCGGTCACGGTGATGACCCGGTCAATGATGCGCCGATCCAACACGCCGGGCAGAAAACCGGCCCCAATGCCCTGGATGCCGTGCCGGCCAGGCCGGCCCCCTGAAAGCACCGGGGAACCGACCGGTTCCACAGCTACCACCTTCAGGCCCGGTAAGGCTTCCTTCAAGACCTGCCCAACTCCGGTAATCGTACCCCCAGTGCCAACACCAGCCACAAAAGCATCCAGTTGGCCCGCACAGGCCGCCAGAATCTCCTGTGCCGTTGTGTGGCGGTGAATGTCCGGGTTAGCCGGATTATCAAACTGCCGGGGCATGAAGTAACCGTGCTCCTGCACCATCTCCTGCGCTGCAAACACGGCCCCCGTCATGCCCTCAATGGCCGGGGTCAGGTGTAGTTCCGCCCCGAGCCATTTGAGCAGCCGCTGGCGCTCCAGGGACATATCATCAGGCATGGTCAGAATCAGCCGGTACCCCTTGACTGCGCAGACCATCGCCAGACCGATGCCAGTGTTGCCCGAGGTTGGTTCCACGACGGTGTCGCCCGGCTTGAGCAAACCGTCGCGTTCCGCCGCCTCAATCATAGCTAGGGCGATCCGGTCCTTGACCGAGCCGGCCGGGTTACGCATCTCCAGCTTGGCCAGCACCGCCGCACTGCCCGGACTCGGTAACCGGCGCAGGCGCACCACCGGCGTATGGCCGATGGTATCCAGGACGCTATCAAAAATCGGCAGTCTTTCCCCGGAGAAGGGCACTGCAGATCACCCCCTGTCAACCGCCGCCATTGTCGGGACTGGCTTAAGCCTCAATGCGGATCTTGGACTCCACCGCCCCGACATCAGGTACAGCCTCCAGGGCGGCCAAAGCGCTACGAATCTGCCGTTCAACCACCCTATGGGTCACCACGGCAATCTCAGCGGTCCTGGCTGCCTCATCGGGGGTCTGCAGGATATGTGCAATGCTCACGCCCGCCTGACCCAGGGCCCCAGCCACCCGGGCCAGTACGCCCGGCTGGTCCTTCACCGTAAGCCGTAGATAATAACGGGTCTCTACAGATTGGATGTCCTGGATCGGCTTATCGACAAAGCAGCAGCATCCCAGCGTCGCTTGCGGACTGGTCTTGGATCGGGCGGCAGCGATGACGTCGCCCAGAATGGAACTGGCGGTGGGGAAGGAACCGGCGCCGCGGCCCAGGAACATGGTCTCGCCAACGGCATCACCGGTCACAAAGATGGCATTCAGGCTGCCATTGACCGAAGCCAGCGGGTGCTGGGCAGAAATAAAGGTCGGATGAACCCGAACCTCCACCGCGCCGTCGAGTTCCTTGCCAATGGCCAGGAGCTTGATCACCCAGCCCAGGCGGCGACCGTGCTCGATATCCCGGGCGGAAATACGGCTGATTCCCTCAGTGAACACATCCTTGGGCTGAACCCGGCTCAAAAAGGCCAACGAGGACAGGATCGCCAGTTTCCGCCCGGCATCCAGCCCTTCCACGTCGGCCGTAGGATCCGGCTCGGCATAACCCAGGTCCTGGGCTTCCTTGAGAGCCACCCCAAAGTCCCAGCCCTCCAAGGTCATCTTGGTCAAAATGTAGTTCGTGGTGCCGTTCACAATCCCCATAACGGATTGAATCCGGTTGGCGCCAAGACTTTCCTTCAGAGGACGAATGATTGGAATGCCGCCGCCCACGCTCGCCTCAAAGAAAACATCCACACCGCCGACCTCAGCCGCGGCGTAGACCTCGGCCCCATATTCAGCCATCACATCCTTGTTGGCGGTAACCACAGGCTTACCCGCCCGCAGGGCACGCACAATGTAGTCCTTGGCCGGATGGGTGCCCCCCAAAACTTCTACCACCACATCAATGTCAGGCGCCTCCACAATCGCTTCCGGGTCACTGACCAATTCCACCTGGATGCCACCCAGATCACGGGCTTTCCTGGGGTCTCGGACCAGTGCCCGGGATAGTGTCAGACCCACACCAGCCTTATGTTCAATCAGCTCACGATTTTGTTCCAGTAGGCGCGCCACTCCGGCGCCGACATTGCCCAAGCCGAGCATGCCAATGCGTAACGTTGGTGCCATTCCCTAACCCCTCCAAAGGACCGTTTCGTTTAATATCCATGAGTCTAACATAATTATTGAAGTCGCGGCAGGTCCTATACCCGCAGCGTAACAGCTCCCGACCTCAAAGCGATCCATTGCCCTGCCCCTCAACAGTCACTTCCGCGGTGGCATGGTTGCCAGCGAGGTCCCAGGCTTCCACCACAATCCGGTTGGGTCCCGGCCCGAGCGGTACCACACTGACAAACGCGCCGTCGGAGTCCAGCGCCACGGGCTGGCCGTTGACCGACAGCCAACTGGCGTCGGTTGCCTTACCAATGATGTGGACTGTCCCCCCTTTGGGGAACAGACCGGGTGAGATGACTACCCGCGGCGGCAGGGGATCGAAAACTCTCTGGTACAGGTTGCGTCCTTCCGTATCTTGCACCTGATAAAGGGCCCTGTCCAACAAAATGAAGACAGCTCCCCGCACTGCCAGCATATTGGCCTGCTCCAACACGGGCAATCCCGCCGGAACCATACCGGCGGTCTCCGCCGCCCGGATGAAATTGGCCGGCCACGGTTGTCCAGAGACTGGTTCCAGCCCAATCAACCGCGCCAAGACCGTTACCACCTGCCCATAGGTCAACAGCCCGCCGGGATCAAAGGTCCCATCAGGGAACCCCGCCACGAGCCCCGCCTCATGGGCAGCAACAATATAGCCGGCATCCGGGTGCCCGGCAATGTCCCGAAAAGGAAGTGCAACCGCCGGCTGTGGCTCAACGGGTCCCTTTCCGGCTGCCCCTGCCACCAGTCGTGCCAGTTCAGCCCTGGTGATGGGTTCTGCCACCTGAAGATCCCTTGTGGTAATCAAGCCGAAGCCACGCATCCGCAAGGTGGCCTCACTAAACAAGGTGGCTGTCTCAGCCACCCGGCCGGTGGACATAAACAAACACAACACCACGGCGGCAAGCAGAGATCGCCAGCGCATGCCATGTCTCCTCGCTATCAATGGGGATGCAACTTCCTTCATGAAGGGGAGTTGCCGATTCAAATCTTTTCGTCAGTAATAGGTAAAAGCCCTGCTACCCCTTCGCCACCCCAGCCACCGGTTTCATGACCGGGTAGCGCGTCACCTTGCCCGTTAACGGATCGCGCTGTGCCAGCTCCACTGCCGTCAGCCGACATCCCTGGAGATCAATCCCGAGTTCCCAACGGCTGCGTGCCAGGCCGCTCCCGACCGCCACACCGGCCACGAAAGTTCCGTCAGTCCCCGCCTGGTTGACCGCATCCACCACCTGTAGCGGCACCGTTTCGGGAAGGCGTAGCTTAGCCCGCACAATTCGTGTAATGGTGTCCTCATCAGCGGCCACGGTCTCCCTGGCCTTCGCTGTATCGAATATCAGCCACCGGCGTTCGTCTATTTGTAGCAATAGGACATTACAGGTTGCTGCTTCCGACGGACGCCTCACCTGCAGCCCCGCACCCGGATAAGTGCTCGCCACGTAGGTCAGTGCCCGCGATAGATCCATCCGCCGACCAGCCCACAACCACCCGCTCACGGCCATAGCCACTGCCAATAGCAAGAGCGTTGCCTGCTCTGTCTCAAAACGCAGCATACCACCTTCTCCCATATTTGGTTCGCCATGCAGGCGCTTTTCCCTGCCGGACAAAACAACCCCCGCGGCATCTATCCGCGGGGGTGAGTGGCGCATCACATTTTCTCGCTCACAAGCTTGGCCTGGGTAAACAATTGCAGATACTCCCGGCCACCTGCTTTGGAATCGGTACCAGAAAGTTTGAAGCCGCCAAAGGGGTGGGCCCCGACCAGAGCGCCGGTACACTTGCGGTTCAGGTACAGATTTCCAACCATATACTCCCGACGGGCAAACTCCAGATTTGCCCGATTCCGGCTGTATACGGCTCCGGTCAGCCCATAGACCGTATCATTGGCGATCTGAATCGCGTGCTCAAAGCTGTCAGCCCGATGAAATGCCAATACAGGTCCAAAGATCTCTTCCTGGGCAATGCGGGCCCGGGGGTCAACATCGGCCACAACCGTCGGCTGCACAAAGTAGCCGGCCCCCGCGTCTCGGACGGGTCCGCCGCCACACACCAACCGGCCTTCGGTCTTGCCAACTTCAATATGCTCCAGGGTCTTGCGGTAAGCTTCTTCATGGCCCAGCGGCCCGACATTCACCTCCGGTCGCCGCGGGTCCCCAACCACGAGGTCCTGGGTCAGTGCCACTACGCGATCAAGTACCTCATCGTAAACGTCCTGGTGCACGATGGCCTTGGAGCACGCTGAACACTTTTGGCCGGTAAAACCAAACGCGCTGGCTACAATACCCGCCGCAGCTTCATCCAGGTCAGTTTCACCGTCCACCACCACACAGTCCTTGCCGCCCATCTCGGCCACCACTTTGCGTAGATGGCGCTGTCCGGGATAGCGACGGGTGGCTTGCTCCAACAACCCGGTCCCCACAGCAGCCGACCCGGTAAAGCTGATGAAGTGAATGTCCGGGTGCACCGTTAGAATCTCACCAATCTCGGCCGGATCGCCAGGGACAAAATTCACGACTCCAGGCGGCAGGCCCGCCTGTTCCAGCAGATCAATAAAGCGTGCCGCCACCACCGGGGCGTGCGCAGAGGGCTTTAGCAACACCGTATTGCCGGTCACAATCGCCGCCGCCGTCATTCCGGCCATAATGGCCAGGGGAAAGTTAAACGGCGAATGGACCACACCAACACCCAGAGGTATGTAGTAAAGTTCGTTGTCCTCCCCCATCAGACGGGTGAGGGGTTGCGACTCATGCAGCCGGACAATTTCCCGCCCATACCACTCCAGGAAGTCAATGGCCTCTGCAGTGTCCGCATCGGCTTCGGCCCACGTCTTGCCGACCTCTACCGTCAGGACGGCATTAAATTCGTGCTTGCGCCGGCGAAGCAATCCCGCTGCCTTCCATAGGATCCGGGCCCGCCCCCAGGCATCATAACGGCTCCAGGTGCGGAATGTATGCTTGGCTGCAGCCATTGCCCGCTCTACTTCCATCACCCCGGCCCGCCCCACCACACCAATGATTTCTCTGGGGTCCGCCGGATTGGTTGAAATGATCTGGTTGCCGGGGGAGACACGCTCACCGCCAATCACCAGGGGATACTGGCGGCCAAATTGCTGTCCAATCGCGTCCAAAGCCGCCCGTGCCATGCGCCGGTTGTCTTCCCGGCCAAAGTCCGTCAAGGGTTCGTTTCGGAACTCAGCAACGCCCAATCGATTCCCTCCTAAGCTTGTTGCTCTTCACCTACCCACTCTCTGCCGCTATTTTGCCCCGAAACCGGCCCCAGTCTGCACAGGGCGAAGCAGACGCCTGCAACCTCGCTCCCTGTGAAGAGCAAAAAAACAGCCAGGTGCGATACGCACTGGCTGCTGCAAGGAAACTCTGTATACGATACAACTGGTCGGGGCGGCGGGATTTGAACCCACGACCTCTTGGTCCCGAACCAAGCGCGCTACCAAGCTGCGCTACGCCCCGTTACAAACCGGACCCGAGACAGGAAACAGTGGTCGGGCTGGCGGGATTTGAACCCACGACCTCTTCCACCCCAAGGAAGCGCGCTACCAAGCTGCGCTACAGCCCGAAATCTGGTGGAGCTAAGGGGAGTCGAACCCCTGACCTCTTGAATGCCATTCAAGCGCTCTCCCAACTGAGCTATAGCCCCAAACAAAACTGTGACCCAACTTCAGTCGGCCAGATTAATCCGGAAACTACAACAGCAGGCTGGCAGGCCAGGAGGGACTCGAACCCCCAACCGGCGGTTTTGGAGACCGCTGCGCTACCAATTGCGCTACTGGCCTGTGCAGTGGTGTGCCCGAGAGGACTCGAACCTCTGATCTTCAGCTCCGGAGGCTGACGTGTTATCCACTACACTACGGGCACATGACGTCAGAAACCGACCTACCTCGAAGGGATAGTGGGGCAAAGGACTCCCCCACTATTTTGGCGTGCCCGGGAGGATTCGAACCTCCGACCCTCTGATCCGTAGTCAGATACTCTATCCACTGAGCTACGGGCACATGCTGGAGCTGATGACCGGGATCGAACCGGTGACCTCGTCCTTACCAAGGACGTGCTCTACCTACTGAGCTACATCAGCATGGAGTGCCAAGGGGTAACATCGGGGGAGGGCAACCCCTCCCCCAAGTCCTCTGGTGCGGATAGAGGGATTTGAACCCCCACGGCCTTGCGGCCACTAGAACCTGAATCTAGCGCGTCTGCCAGTTCCGCCACATCCGCATATGGTGTCGGAGGCGGGACTTGAACCCGCACGGTGTTACCCATACGCCCCTCAAACGTACGCGTCTGCCAGTTCCGCCACTCCGACAACACAAATCAAACCAGAATCTGAGGGAATTGAAGCACTGGTGACCCTACGGGGATTCGAACCCCGGTTTCCGCCGTGAGAGGGCGGCGTCCTAGGCCTCTAGACGATAGGGCCAGATGGCTGGGGATCCTGGATTTGAACCAGAACTAGCTGATCCAGAGTCAGCCGGGCTACCGTTACCCCAATCCCCAGTAAATTTACTCGGGCATCGACCTACTCTCCCAAGGGCTTGCGCCCTCAGTACCATCGGCCCTGCAGCGCTTCGCTTCCGTGTTCGGAATGGGAACGGGCGGGTCCGCTGCGGTATAGACACCCGAAACTT
>JAKFDK010000133.1:0-23948 GCA_036676195.1 Clostridia bacterium
GTTCACCTCTAAGTCGGAAATGCACTCTTATGATACCCGACTTGCCCGACCAGGAAAAGCTTTCCCAGTGGCCTGGCCCTAATGCGGCGCCTGGCCCGGCGGCCGCTGACCGTACCGGGCCAACAGGCGCACGGTCCCGCCCACCAGATCAAGCACCAGACAGAGGCCATACTGCTCGATGGTCTGCATGGCTGCCGGGCAATGCATTTCATGCCCGGTGGGCGGCCGCAGGCGGGCCTGAATCAGAAAGTCGGCCAATTCCATTTTAACCGGCCAGTCCCGGGGCGGGTACTGGACCGACATCCGGCGCGGGTCCTGTTCGTCGGTAGGGATCAACAGGATCTTGTTCAGACCGGGGCCGGTGGCGACCACCGGCCTGACGTAGCCCGGCCGCCGCCCCATGCCCCGGGCCACGGCGATCGTCTCCCACAGGGTCAGGCAACCGTACGTTCCTGCTACCGCTTCGGTGCGGATGATGCCTCTTGGCGGCATCGCCTCGGTCAGGGCCACCGGTTCCTGGTCCGGCTCGTACTCGCGGAACGCTGCACCGGCCAACTCAACCTTCCGGCCGGCCAGCGCAGATGCCGGCAGGACCGTGCGCTTGCGCGCCATGATGCGTTCACCCCAGTAGACCGACATGATCACCGGCCCATATCTCCGGAACCTGTTATTCCAATTATAACCTATAAATGCATTAACAGAAATGGGGCGAAAGTCCCACAACGAGCCGAGGCGCAGCACAAGTCACCACTTGCGCTGCGCCTCGATTTCGTCCAGGAAGGCCAGGTAATGTCGATAACGGTGCGGCAGAATCCGACCGGCGGCATGGGCGGCTTTGACGCTGCAGTCCGGCTCCCGGCGGTGCAGGCAGTCGGGAAAGCGGCAGGCGGCGACAAACGGGGCGAACTCCGGAAAATACCCGCCCAGGTCACGCTTTTCCATCGGGGCGAAATCTTCATGGGTAAACCCGGGGGCATCGGCCACCAGGCCACCGCCAGGCACCGGGATCAGTTCCACATGGCGGGTGGTATGCCTGCCCCGCCCCATTTTGGCCGACAGTTCCCCCACCCTGGCCTCCCGGCCGGGGGCCAGTTGGGTGATCAGCCGGGATTTACCGACCCCGCTGTGCCCAGCCAGCACCGAGATCTGATTCTGCAGGTAAGGTCTGAGGGCGTCCAGACCGGTCCCCTCCCGGACACTGACCGGCAATACCGGGTAGCCGGCGCTGCCGCTGTAGGCGGCGATGAACGCCTCGGTTTCGTGGGGCGGGTACAGGTCCGTCTTGTTCAGGGCGATCAGCAGTCGCAAGCCGGCCTGTTCAACCTGCACCAGCAGCCGGTCCAGGAACAGCAAGTCCACCGCCGGATCCCGGAGGGTAAAAACAACCAGGCACTGGTCCGCATTCGCCACCGGCGGGCGGGCCAGGCAGGTACGACGGGGCAGTACCCGGTCGATGCGGCCTTCGCCGATACCGGCGTCCACCACCTCGACCAGGTCCCCGGCCAGCACCCGTAAATCGCCCAGACGCAATTTCCCCCTGGGCCGGCATTCCAATTCCTGGTCTTCTACCAGGACGTAATAAATATTACTGTGTGAACGGATCACCTGTCCGATAGGCAAGGGGGGGCAACACCTCCCGGTTCGATCATGCTGACGCCTTTGAGCTAGGGCAGCGGGATTTCCTGTGCGAAGGCACCGTTGATCAGTACCGTCAGTTTGCCGCTGGATCCGGCCCAGCGCAGATTAAGCGGGAACTTGTGCCCGCTAAGGTGCAACTGCTTGTGCACGGTGCGTTGGCCGGCCACGTCCTGGAGAACCACGGTGACCTCCACATAGCCGATGATATTGGTTTTGACCTCAATGGTCTTGGTGGTTTCGTTCATCTGCAGTTCCATGCCCTGGCTGACCTTGAGGTTCACCCGGCTACCGGGGGCAGCGCCGGCTCCCGGTGCCGGGGACTGCTCCAGGACCGTGTCCTTGGCCTTGGCATCCGGCACCCGGTCGATAGTGCCCAGTTCCAGGCCCAGTTCCTTCAGGACCCGGGTGGCCTCATCGAGGGTTCCGCCCAGCAGTCGGGGCACCAGCAGTTCGCCCTTGCTGAGCGTCAGGTCCACCGGCGTCCCTTCCCTCACCGGGCTCCCGGCCGACGGGTATTGATCCGCCACCCGGCCTTCGGCATAGCCAGGCACAAACTTGCTGAAGGTGTTGCCGACCTTCAGACCGGCCCGTTCGATTTCGTCCCGTGCCTCGATCATGGGCTTGCCCACCACCACCGGCACCGGCAACATGCGCGGGCCCAGGGAGATGCGCACCTGAATTTCCCGACCGGCCTTCACGGTGGCCCCCGGTTCATAGTCCTGCCAGGTGATATTCCCTGCCGGTACCGTATCGCTGTTCTCCCGGGCGATCACCCGCATCTTGAGCTGTGTCTGGGACAGGGTGTTGTTGCCGTCCTCCACGCTCAGCCCGGTCACCGCCGGGACCTGCACGTCCGGCACTTCCAGCAGGCGCATCATGAAAAAGGCCCCGCCGCCGACAGCACCCAGAACGATCACCAGCATGACCAGGGTGATCCACAGGCCGGCCCGGGAACGACGCGTCGGCGCCGGGTCGTCGTCTGCTTCGGGGTGACCGCCCTTACGGACCCTGGCGCGGACCGCACGCAGGTCCTGGGTAGGAAACTCCATGTGCGGCGCCGTCCGGGTACGTCCGGCCCGATAGTCCTCCACAAACCGTTCCAGGTCTTTACGCATGGCCTGGGCACTTTCGTAACGGTCGGCCGGGTCCTTTTCCAGCGCCCGCATGATCACATCCTGCAGTTCCGCCGGCAGTTCGGAATTGAGCAGCGCCGGCGGCAGGACTTCCTCCTGCACATGCTTGAGGGCCACCGAAATGGGGGACTCGCCCCGGAAGGGTACCCGCCCGGTCAGCATCTCGTACAAGACGATCCCCAGGCTGTACAGGTCCGACTTGATCCCGGCCGGATAGCCCTTGGCCATTTCGGGCGAAAAGTAGTGGGCACTGCCCATGATGGAGCCGGTATGGGTCATGGTTTCCGTTGTCGCCCGGGCGATGCCGAAGTCAGTGACCTTGACCCGCCCCTCTTTGGTCAGGAGGATATTGTGGGGTTTAATGTCCCGGTGCACGATGCGATTCTGGTGCGCGTGGTCCAGGGCATCCAGGATCTCAATGGCAATACGGGCGGCTTCATCCGGTGCCAGCGGCCCTTCCTCCTGGATCCGGCTCTTGAGGGTCCGGCCCTCCACTAGTTCCATGACGATATAATAGAGGTCCTGTTCCTCGCCCACATCATAGATCCCGACAATGTTGGGGTGGGAAAGGCTGGCCGCCGCCTGCGCCTCGCGGCGAAACCGGCGGACAAACTCCTCATCCGCTGCATACTGCGAACGCAGCACCTTGATCGCCACCGGACGCCCCAGGTATTCGTCCTCGGCCCGGAACACGAGGGCCATGCCCCCGCCACCGACACGTTCAAGAATATGGTAGCGGTTGCCAAGGACCTTGCCACCGATCATCTACCGCCTCACCTCTCCCACCTGGCCGCCACCACGGTAATATTATCATGCCCGCCGCGCTGATTGGCGAGGTCTGCCAGGCGGCCGGCCATTGCTGTGAAGTCCGGCTCCCCGACTGACCGGGCCAGTTCGGGGTCGGCCACATGGTTGGTCAGACCGTCTGAGCAGAGCAGCACGGTGTCCCCCGGCTGCCAGGTGACTTCCAGGGTATCCACCTTGACCGTCCCGTGCAGCCCCAACACGTTGGTGAGGATGTGCCGTTGCGGGTGGTGCACGGCCTCCTCTTCGGTCAGGTCACCGCTGCGCATGAGCTCTCCGACAATGCTGTGATCGTCGGACAGCCGGCGGGTCCGCCCGTTGGGCTGCACCAGGTAAGCCCGGCTGTCACCGGTATGCGCCAGATAGAGTAATTCGCCCCACACCAGCACGGCTGTGAGGGTCGTCCCCATTTCCGCATGATCGGGATTGGCGGCCTGGGCCTGCAGAATCTGCTGGTTAGCCGCCAGCACGGCCTGGCGCAACCCGTCGGTCCGCTCGTCACCGCCGACCCAGCCACCGGCTCCGGCTCGTACCGCCGCCGCCACCGTCTGAATCGCCAATGCGCTGGCCACTTCGCCGCCACTATACCCGCCCATGCCGTCAGCCACCACCAGGAGCACCCGGTCGGGACCGACATCCAGGACGTCGGCATAGTAAGAGTCCTGGTTATTGGATCTGACCCTGCCCGTATCGGTCGCTATAGAAAAACTAACCAAATTCTGCCACTCCTTACCCCTGCAAATCCCCCGGGCAAGGCTGCTTATGTCTCGCCGTCGTTTGCTATGCCGGTGCGCCGGCCGCGGCGGGTGGCCCGATTCCGGAGTTGCCCGCAGGCGGCGTCAATATCGCCGCCCATTTCCCGACGAATCGTGGCGGTAAGCCCGCAGCCCCCCAGTAAGTCCCGAAAACGCCGCACCCGGTCAGCGGAGGGGCGTCGGAATTCGGGCCGCTCGGCCACCGGGTTGAGTGGGATCAAATTGATGTGCACGAGCAGCCCGGAAAGTAGTCGCCCCAGTTCGACGGCCTGTTCCGGGTTGTCGTTCAGACCGGCGATCAACAGGTACTCAATGGTGACCCGGCGACCCGTGACCTCGGCATAGTGGCGAGCAGCCGCCACCACTTCTACCACCGGCCAGACCCGGTTCACCGGCATTAGCCGGCTGCGCAGTTCGTCGTTGGGCGCATGCAAAGACAGGGCCAGGGTAACTGGCAAATCCTCGCCGGCCAGCCGGCGCATGGCGGCAGGCAGCCCGGAGGTGCTGACGGTGATGTGCCGGTAACCGATATTCAATCCGTCCGGCTCATGCATGAGGCGAATGGACTTGACCACGTTTTCGTAGTTCTCCAGCGGTTCGCCCGAACCCATAATTACCACTGATCCAATGCGCTGATCTGCCGGCATATCGTGCTGCATCATGATTATTTGATCGACGATCTCAGCGGCCGTCAGGTTCCGTACCAGCCCGCCAAAAGTAGAGGCACAAAAAGCACAGCCCATCCGACAGCCCACCTGGCTGCTGACGCAGGCCGACCAGCCGTAATCGTGGGCCATCAGGACCGACTCCACCTTCTCCTGGTCTGCCGTCAGGCGGTACAGGTATTTGGCGGTACGGGTCACCCCGGCGGTCTGGGCCGTTTCCTGTTCCATAGTGACCGGTGTGGCGACCTCAGCCAGTTGGGTCCGCAGGGCTGCGGGCAGATCGGTCATTTCCGCAAAGGACTTGACCCCGGCTGCGTGGAGCCAGCGAAAAATCTGTCTGGCCCGAAACCGTGGGTGCCCCAGTTCAGCCGTCCAGGCCGCCAGTTCCGCCGGCGTCAGCCCAATCAACTGGCGACGGCCCGCCACGTTGAATTCGGTCGGCGTTTTGGCCCGGGGCAGCTCCGGCCACGTTACGTCCCCCACCCTGCGGAATCCCTCCCTGATCCATAACTTTTATTGTTTCTTATCACGCTGGGGTTTTCCTGCACAGGCGGGCCAGGAAGAACCCGTCAGTCCCATGTCGATGCGGCAAAAGTTGCAGTTGTCCAGCATCTACCCCTGGTTCATTCTGCAATCCTTCCGGTAAGAACGCCGCCAGACTTTCGGGGCAGAAGTCCGGGTGGTCGGCCAGGAACCGGGCCACCACCTCTTCGTTTTCTGTCCTGGCCACAGTACAGGTGCTGTAGACCAGCACGCCCCCGGGCTTTACGGCGGTGGCAGCCGCTGCCAGCATCTCTGTCTGCAATCGCGCCAGGGTGTCGATATCCGCCGCCGTCTTGCGCCAGCGGGCGTCCGGGCGCCGGGCCAGGGTGCCGAGTCCTGAACAGGGCAGGTCGCAGAGCACGGCATCGGCCCGGCCGGCGAACAGGGTGCCGATTCGCCGGCCGTCGGCGCAGACGGTTTCCACAGACTGCAGACCCAGGCGCCGGGCGCCTGCCTCGATCAGGTCCACCTTGTGCGGGTGCACGTCCACCGCCACCACCTGGCCGCGGTCGCCCATCAATTCCGCCAGGTGGGTGGCCTTGCCCCCGGGGGCCGCCGCCACGTCCAGCACCGTCCAGCCTGGCTGGGGGCGGAGCACCGGGGCCACCAACATCGAGGATTCGTCCTGAACGGTAAACAGGCCGGCCCGAAACAGGCCCAGGTGATCCAGGGCGGTGGCTGAACTGACGCCGGTCAGAACCAGGCCGTCCGGGGACCAGCGGGTGGGAACCGCCGTGATGCCTTCCCGCTGTAGCCGGGCTGCCAGGTCGGTGCGGGTCAGCTTTAAACGGTTCACCCGTACCGTCAGTGGCGGCACCTCATTCAGGGTGGCCAGCAGGGCCCGCGCCTCATCGGGTCCGAAGCGCTGCAGCCAGTCTTCCACCAGCCAGCGGGGCGCACTCTCGGCCACAGCCAGGTGGGCGGCCGGGTCCTGTGCCGGGTCCGGGTACTTGAGTTCCGGCAGCTTGCGCAGCAGCGACCGCAGCACCCCGTTGACAAACTTGGCCACACCCTCGTGGCCATGCTTTCTGGCCAGTTCCACCGCTTCATGGGTGACGGCGGCGGCGGGGATGCGGGTCAGGAACATGAGCTGGTAGGCACCCTGGCGCAGGATGTTGCGCACCCACGGGTTCAGGTCGGCCACCAGCCGCGTGCTCACCTGGCCGATTGCCCAGTCCAGGGTGCCCCGGCGACGGGTGACCCCGTAGACCAGTTCGGTCACCAGGGCCCGGTCTCGCGGCTCCAGCCGGGTCCGGGCCAGCGCCTCGTCCACGGCCAGATTGGCATAGGCGCCGTCGGCATCGATCTTTTTCAGGGCCTGCAGGGCGACGGCACGGGCAGATGGTCCCGGCGGGCGCCTGGTTGGTTCTGACAAGGGGAATTCCTCCTGCTGGCGTCGGGGCGGTGGGTTGACTCCACCTGCCATTATAACAAGAAGACACTGGGCAGGCTTCCCTACCCAGTGTTTGTGTTCGGTGGCGGGCTTAATCGTCCCGGTTGCCGCCCACCGCACCGCGAATCAGGAGCAGGCGCAGCAACTGCGAAACGGCCATGGCGGCGGAGGCCACGTAGGTCATGGCGGCCGCCCACAGCACGGCCCGGGCGCCCTTCATTTCCTGGCCGTTGAGATAGCCGTTCCCCTGCAGGATGGCCAGAGCCCGGTTGGAGGCGTTAAACTCCACCGGCAGGGTGATCAGATAAAACATGACGGCCAGGCCGAACAGCAGGATGCCCAGGTCCAGCATGAATCCGCTGCGGAAGAACAGGCCGATCATGAACAGGATCGGGCCGCCCATGGAACCGATGTTGGCCAGCGGGACGAAGTAGGTGCGCATGTTCAGAGGAATGTAGCCAACGTCGTGCTGCAGGGCGTGGCCTGCCTCGTGGGCGGCAACGCCGATGGCTGCAATCGAGGTGCTGTCGTGGGTGCTGTCGGAAAGCCGCAGCACACGGCCCCGGGGGTCGTAATGGTCAGACAGGTGACCATGCACCCGCTGCACCGTCACGTCGTGCAGGTTGGCATCGTTCAAAATCATCCGGGCCACCTGGGCACCGGTTATCCCCCGGCTGCTCCCTTTCTGTGCCCATTCATTGAAGGTTCTGTTCACCCGCCACTGCGCCCACAGAGTCAGGATCAGCGCCGGAATGACGATGATATAGGTGGGGTCAAAGCCAAACATCGGATAAAACATGGTTAGCCCGTGCCCTCCTTCATGCAACTGATCAACTTTATTGTACCACTGTTGACCTATAATGCATGACTCTAGCGTGTCGGCAAAAGGTTCGCTGCACCCGTGGAATTTTATCCGAGGATCTCGCCCACCGGCAGGCGGTATCCGGCGGCAAACGCGGCGCCGTCCATCCGCCGCTTGCCCGGCGGCTGCAGTTCGGTCAGGGCCACGGCGCCGTCGGCGCAGGCCACCACCGGCCCGACGCCCCGCAGCACCCCCAGCACCTCACCAGGTGCCCCGTGCCCGGCGGCCGGGACCGCCTGCAACAGCTTCAGGATCCCCAGGCTGCTGGGCGTAAAGGCTCCGGGCCACGGGTTCAGGCCGCGGATCCGGTTCACGGTCACGGCCACCGGCTCAGCCCAGTTCACCTGCTCGTCTGCCCGGGTCAGCTTCTGGGCATAAGTGGCCAGGGCGGCATCCTGGGGCATGTGCGGGGCGGTACCGCTGCAGACCAGTTCAAGCGCCTGCAGGGTCAGTTCAGCGCCCAGGGCGGCGAGCCGGTCGTGCACGCTGCCGGTAGTCTCGGTCGGGCCAATGGGCAGGGCCTGCCAAAGCAGCATGTCCCCTGTATCCAGTCCTTCGTCCATCCACATAATGGTGACGCCGGTCTCGGGGTCGCCGGCCATCACCGCCCGGTGAATCGGAGCCGCACCCCGCCAGCGCGGGAGCAGGGACCCGTGTACGTTCAGGCTGCCCAGCCGCGGTACAGCCAGCACTTCCTTGCTGAGGATCTGGCCGAACGCCGCCGTTACGGTCAGATCCGGTGCCAGTTCCTGCAACTGGGCCACCACCTCCGGCCGCCGCACCCGCCGGGGCTGCAGCACCGGAATGCCGTGGCGCTGGGCCAGTACTTTAACGGGCGGCGGCTGCTGCTTGCCCCCCCGCCCGGCGGGTTTGTCGGGCTGAGTGACGACCGCCACCACCTCGTATCCGCTGCTGATCAGGGCCTGCAGAGTGGGGCAGGCAAAATCAGGCGTACCCATGAACAGGATGCGCACGGGCTATCCCCCCTGCGTCTTGATGGCGGCGTCGGGCGATTCGGCCGCCGGCGCCGCTTCCCCGCTCTCATCGTCTTCGCTCTCCGGAGCGTCCGGTGTGATCTCGCGGATATTCTCGGCCTTGTCGATGTACAACACCCCGTCCAGGTGATCGATCTCGTGCTGCAGGCAGACCGCCAGCAGCCCTTCGGCATCGATCCAGATCTTGTGACCTTCGGGGTTAAGGGCCGTGACCCGGACGAGGGCCGACCGCTCCACGTCGCCCAAATAGCCGGGGATGGACAGGCAGCCCTCCCGCCAGGTGATGGTGCCTTCCCGGTGGATGATCTCAGGGTTCACCAGCTTGAGCAGACCCGGGCCGTTCTTGGCCTGCACATCGATCACAATGATCCGCTTGGACACGCCCACCTGCGGTGCCGCCAGGCCGATGCCCGGAGCGGCGTACATGGTTTCGGCCATATCGTCGAGCAGCTTGCGGATTGAAGTGCTGATTTTTTGTACCGGTTTGGCTTTCTTGCGCAGCACCGGATCGGGGTCGAGTACAATCGGGAGCAGTGCCATGTCAGGATCGCCTCGCTTATAAATTGCTGTTTACAGGATGGAATACGGCCCCACGTCCACCGACAGGCGCACTTCCTTGTGCCGTTTCCACTTGGCCGCCCCGCGCAGGGCTCGCCACAAAACCGGAACCATGGCGGCCCGCTCCGTCCCCTGGAGCAATACGTGGTGGCGATGCTGCCCGCGCAGCCGGGCCAGCGGGGCGGCCATGGGGCCGATCACTTCACCGGGGAAACCGCCGCTGACCGCACTGACCCGCTCCGCCACCGCCGCCGCCGTTTCCGCCACCTGCGCCTGGTCCTGACCGACCAGCAGGACCCGGATGTATTCGCTGAAGGGTGGATACCCCATGGCGCGGCGCCATTCAATGTGCTCCCGGAAGAAGGCGTGGTAGTCGTGGCGGGCTGCACTGCTGATCGCCGGGTGCTCGGGCTGGTACGTTTGCACCACCACCCGGCCTGGCCGTTCCCCGCGGCCGGCCCGGCCGGCCACCTGGGTGACGAGCTGGAAGGTGCGCTCGGCGGAACGGAAATCCGGTAGGTTCAGGGTGGTGTCCGCCAGGATGACCCCCACCAGGGTGACCCGGCCGAAGTCCAGGCCCTTGGCCACCATCTGCGTACCGATAAGCACATCGGCTTCGCCCCGTCCGAAGGCATCCAGGATCTCGGCATGGGCGCCCTTGCGCCGGGTGGTATCTACGTCCATGCGCAGGACCCGCAGTTCAGGGAACAGGCGGCGCAGTTCGTCTTCCACCCGTTCAGTGCCGGCCCCCAGGTAACGGATATGTTTCGACTTGCAGCCAGGACAAATCCTGGGCACCGGCGCCAGATGATTGCAGTAATGGCACTCCAGCCGCTCCGGCTGGGGGTGCCCGGGCGCCGGCAGATGGTAGGTCAGGGCCACGGCGCAGTGCGGGCACTGAACAGCCTCGCCGCAGGAGCGGCACAGCACAAAGGTATTGTAGCCCCGGCGGTTCAAAAACAGGATGGCCTGCTCCCCGTCTGCCAGGGTTTGGCGAATTTCGGACTGCAGGGCCTGACTGAAGATGCTGCGGTTGAAGGCGCGCAGTTCTTCCCGCATATCCACCACCTGCACCGGGGGCAGCGCCCGGCCGTCCACCCGCTCCGGTAGCTCAACCCGGAGCACGTCCGCCTGTTCCGTCCGCCAGTAGGTTTCCACCGCCGGCGTGGCCGAACCCAGCAGCAGCAGGGCGCCGGACCGGCGGCACCGCTCCTCCGCCACCTCCCGGGCATGATAGGCCGGGGCCATGTCGGCCTGTTTGTAGGTACCTTCATGTTCCTCGTCTAAAACGATCAGTCCGGGATCAGGGCAAGGTGCGAATACGGCGGACCGGGCACCTACCACGATCTGCACATTGGCCTGGCGAATCCGAATCCACTCGTCGAAGCGTTCCCCTTCGCTCAGAGCGCTGTGCAGTACGGCAACCTGTTCACCGAAACGGGCGCGAAAACGCGCCACCGTCTGCGGTGTGAGGGCGATTTCCGGTACCAGGACAATGGCCTGCCGCCCTCGGGCCAGCACCCGGGCGATGGACTGCAGGTAGACCTCGGTCTTGCCTGAACCGGTCACCCCGTGGAGCAACACCGGCAGCCTGGCACCGGGCTGGTCCAGCACCTGCTCCACCGCCCGCAGCGCCGCCGCTTGCCCGGCGGTTAGCACCGGTGGCGGTGTGGCCACCGCCACCCGCCCGGCCAGAGGATCGCGGCGAACACCCAGTTCCCGGCGATGCAGCAGGCCATCGGCGACCAGCCGTCCCACCACGGTGCGGGCATGTTGGCCAAGTTCAGCGGCGATTACATGCATCGGCAGCGGACCACTGTCATGTTTCGCCACCAACCGTAACACCCGGGCGCGCAGACCGGCACGCTGCTGCTCCAGTTTGTCCGCCACCGCCAGGGCTGTGGCCGTCGGTACGGCCAGTTCCAGGGCTGCCACCAGTTTTTCCCGCACCTGCCGCCGCCGCGCCGCGGCGGGAATCAGCAGACGCAGGGCAGCGGCAAAGGGGGTCAGGTAGCGGTCGGCCACCCAGCGGGCCAGTTCGATCAGATCCGGCGGCAGCGGCGGCAGATCGGTGATCAGGGCCGAGATGGCCTTGATCTGTACACCCGCCGGTGGCCGCTCCACCGGGGCAATGTAGCACCCAATGACCTGGCGTGGGCCAAAAGGCACCTGCACCCAGTTCCCGGGCACCAGTTCCATAGCCGCAGGCACCAGGTAGGTAAACAAGCGGTCGGCGCCCTCTGCGGCCAGATCTACGGCCACCTGGGCGTACCGGCTCACAGCAGACTCACCACACGGTCCCAGATCGCTGCCGCCACGGCCTCCTTGCTGAGCAACGGCAGGGCGTCGGGTTTTCCGGTGCGGCCGATCAGGACCACCCGGTTGGTGTCAGTGGCAAAGCCGGCATCTTCTTCAGATACGTTGTTGGCCACGATCAGGTCCAGGTTTTTCTCCTGCAGTTTCCGCCGGGCATAGTCCACCACATCGGTGGTTTCAGCGGCAAAACCGACCAGCAGGCAGCCGGGACGTTTCTTCTGCCCCAGTTCCCGCAGAATGTCAGGGTTGCGCACAAACTCCACCGTCAGGTTGCCGTCCTGCTTTTTCACTTTATGCTCATGGTAAACGGCCGGACGGTAGTCTGAAACGGCGGCGGCACCGACCACGATGTCACACCAGTCGGCGCGGGTCATGACCGCCGTGTACATCTCCAGGGCGGTCTCCACCCGGACCAGTTCCACGCCGGGCGGGGCAGCCAGATTGCCGGAACCGGCCACCAGCACCACTTCAGCCCCGCGGGCGGCTGCGGCGGCGGCCACGGCAAAACCCATCTTACCGGTGGAGCGGTTGCTGATGAACCGAACCGGATCCAGGGGCTCACGGGTGGCGCCGGCCGTGACCAGCACCCGGCGCCCGGTCAGATCCCGCCTGGCCGGTGCCAGCAGTTGGACGGCCGCAGCCACGATATCCTCCGGTTCGGGCAGGCGCCCCTGGCCGTGCAGGCCCGAGGCCAGCCGTCCGTCCCGGGGGTCCAGCAGGTGGTAGCCGATTTCCCGCAGGCGCCGGGCATTGGCCTGGGTGAGCGGGTGGGCCCACATGTGCTCTTCCATGGCAGGGCACACCAGCACCGGGGCGGATACGCCAAGCGCCGCCACCGCCACCGGGTCGCCCGCGCTGCCTGCGGCGAGACCGGCCAGCGTGTTGGCGGTGCAAGGGGCCACAATCAGCAGGTCGGCTCGCCGGGCCAGGTAAACGTGATCCACATGGCCGTGCTTCTGTTCAGCCAACAGGTCGATCTGGACCGGATGCCCGGAAAGGGCCTGGAATGTCAGAGGCGCAACCAGGCGGGCGGCGGCGGCGGTCATGAGCACATGGACCTCCGCCCCCAGCCTGACCAGCCGGGAGACCACTTCCACCGCCTTGTAGGCGGCAATCCCACCGGAAACGCCAACCAGCACGGTCTTGTTCGTCAGCACGGGACCTGTACCTCCAATAGCGCAAAGGGCGCCTCCATTACATGAAGAGGCGCCCCGAATGCGTGGGTTTACTTGATGCCTTCCTTGGTGCGCTCATAGAGCAACTGGCCGTCAGCCAGTTCTTCCAGGGCGACACTGACCGGCTTGTTCGACTTCGAATCAATCTGCTTGGGCTTACCGTTCATTAACTCGCGTGCCCGCTTGGCAGCCGCCACCACCAACGTATACTTGGAGTCCACCTTGTCGATCAGATGATCGATGGAAGGTTTTACCATCATGGTCAACCAAGCTCCCCTTTCGTCAACAGACGCTGGATAAGCTCCCCGCCGCCCCGCTTCGTCCGGCACAGCTCGGCATGGATGATGCTGCGGAGCTGCTCGACGGCCACCTGCAGGTTGTCGTTTACCAATACATAGTCATATGTGAGCCCCTGTTTGATCCAGTTTGGCGCTTCAGCCAGCCGCCGTCGCACGGCTTCGTCTGATTCGCTGCCGCGCTTGCGGATGCGGTGCTCCAGTTCAGACAGGGAGGGCGGAATAACAAACACGGACACGGCGTTTGGATCGTGTTGCCTGACTGCCGTAGCCCCAACGATATCGATATCAAGGATGAATCCTAATCCCTGGGCCAGAGCGGCATCGACCGGCGCCCTGGGGGTGCCGTAGTAGTTCCCGTAAACCTCGGCCCATTCCAACAGTTCCCCACCGGCAATCTTGGCCTGGAACTCTTCCCTGGTCACGAACCAGTATTCGACCCCGTTCGTCTCACTGGGCCGTTTGGGGCGAGTGGTCATGGACACGGAGAACCGGACCTCAGGTGTCCGGTCCAGCAGGGCCTTCACAATGGCACCTTTCCCGACAGCTGAAGGCCCGGTTACAACAATCAGTACTCCCGGCGTCGCGGTCAAAACACTCTAACTCCTCACGGGGGCAGTGCGGGGCGACCGCCTGAGCCCGGACTTATTCCTATTCTTCGTCGGGTTCCTCGGGAGCCGTGGTTTCCTTGCTGGTCAGCCTGTGGGCCACTGTTTCCGGTTGCACCGCCGACAGAATGACATGATCCGAGTCAGTAATCACTACGGCACGGGTGCGACGACCGTAGGTAGCATCGATGAGTACACCCTTGTCCCTGGCCTCGGTGATGATCCGCTTGATCGGGGCGGACTCCGGGCTGACAATGGCGACAATGCGGTTCGCCGATACAATGTTGCCAAACCCGATATTCACCAGCTTGATATCGGACACCGGGAGTCCTCCTTGTCAGGGCCGCAGCGCGATCCCTTGCTTATTCGATGTTCTGTACCTGCTCACGAATCTTTTCCAGTTCACTCTTGACTTCCACGGCCCCGCCGGTAATGGTCAGGTCATTCGCCTTGGCACCAATAGTATTGATCTCCCGCCCCATCTCCTGGACCAGAAAATCCAGCTTCCGACCGATCGCCGCCGGCACACCGTCGCCCTCCGCCGTCGGGCCGTCCAGCTCACCCCGAAACTGTGCCAGATGGCTGCTCAGCCGTTTCAGTTCCTCGGTGATGTCGGACTTGTCGGCAAACAGAATGACCTCCTGCGCCAGACGGCTGGGCTCCACCGGGTTCCCGGCCAGCAATTCCTCCAGCCGGCGCTGCACCCGCAGACGGTATTCTTCCACCACCTGGGGCGCCCGCTTGCCGATGTCCCGGGTGATCTGGTGAATCCGATCAATGCGCATGCGCAAGTCAACGGCCAGAGCGTTCCCCTCGCGCTCCCGCATGCCAACGAGGCCCACCAGCGCATTCCCGAGGGCCTCGTCCAGCGTAGGTCCCAGAAGGTCGAGGTTCACTTCCGCTTCCTCAATAATGAGCACATCTGGCAGTTTGGCAACGGCCTCGCCGGATATGTCAACCGTTCTTCCAATTGCTTCCCCGAGCTCTTTCAAAGCACTATAATACGCCACAGCAAGATCCTTGTCAACCTTCACCCGGCGGGCCCCCGTCCCGCTCTGGTCCCAGGCAATGAAGACATCTACCCGCCCGCGGGCAATCCGGGCCAGAACTTCCTTGCGTACCCGCTCTTCCAGGGCACCCAGTTGCCGAGGCAGCCTGACCACCACTTCCGAGAAGCGGTGATTCACGGCCTTGACCTCTACCGTTAGCCGTCCGGCCGGACCGGAAGCCTCGGCGCGACCGAACCCGGTCATGCTCCGAACCACTCCACCACCCCCCACAGTTTTCCACAAACGTTCTTGCAGACGGAAATAGGGTATGCCGCGTGAAGAATCAGTCAGATATTAGTTTGTTGTAATCCTAGTTTTTCCTGCCGAGCGTGAGAAGTTGAACGTTCAGTTGCTGCCCGAGGGTAGTTTATTGCCGCGTACAGGGCACCCCGAACGGGGTGCCCTGCCGAACAGCAAACCCAAGCGCAGGAGTGGACTTAATCCTTCATCGCCTGCTGAATGCGGGTCATGGCTTCCTGCAACCGTTCGTCCTTGATGCACAGGGAGATCCGGACGTAGCCTTCGCCATGTTCCCCATAGCCGTTGCCAGGGGTAACCACCACACCGGCCTCTTCCAGCATCTTGGTGGCGAAACTGGCGCTGGTGTAGCCGGCCGGCACCGGAACCCAGAGATAGAACGTCCCCTTCATGGGTTCGGCCTGCAAACCGGCCGCCCGCAGGCCCTGCACCGCGATGTCCCGGCGGCGGGTATATACCTGGTTCATCTCCTGGATGAAGTGGTCGGAATCCGGGTGGATCAACGCTTCGATGGCAGCCATTTGAACGGCGGTATACTGCCCCGAGTCCAGGTTCGTCTTGATGATACCCAGGCCCTTGTACAGGGCGTCGGCATTGCCCACCGCCGCAGCGATCCGCCAGCCGGTCATGTTGAAGGGCTTGGACAGGGACCAGAACTCCACGCAGATATCCTTGGCCCCGGGCACCTCCAGCGCGCTGGGGGCCTGGTAACCGTCAAAGGTCATTTCCGAGTAGGCGTTGTCGCTCACCAGCAGGATGTCGTACTCACGGCAGAACGCCACGGCCTCCCGGTAAAAGTCCAGGGTGCACACGGCGCCGGTCGGATTGTTCGGGTAGTTCACAAACAGCAGCTTGGCCCGCCTGGCCACGTCCGCCGGGATGGACTTGAGATCGGGCAGGTAGTTGTTTTCCGCCTTGAGCGGCAGGGTATAGACCTCCCCGCCGGCCAGCCCCGTCTGTGTCTTATAGACCGGATAGGCCGGGTCCGGTACCAACACGACGTCGCCGGGATCCACGTAGGCCCAGATGATGTGCGCGAGGCCCTCCTTGGAGCCGATCAGGGTCAGCACCTCGTTGACCGGATCGAGGTCGACCCCGAAGCGCTTCTTATAGAACTGCGCCACGGCCCGGCGGAATTCCACGCTGCCGTCGTAGTCCGGATACTGGTGCCACTTGGGGTTGGCCACTTCCTCCTGCATGCGCTTGACCACAAAGTCCGGCGTGGGCAGGTCCGGGTCGCCGATGCCCAGGGAAATGACATCGACTCCCCGCTCAATCACTTCGCGCTTCTTCTTGTCGATCTGGGCAAACAGGTACGGCGGAACCGTGGCGATGCGCTGGGCGGTACGCGGCATGGTCTGGGGTCCTCCTCTGCAGGCTGAAATGAGAAAAAGGTGATCGCTGCTTAAAACGGTTGCTCAAACGTGCCGGTAAAGACATAGGTGGCCGGCCCCGTCTTGTACACGTGGTTGTCCGACTCCCGCCACTCCAGGGCCAGGTCGCCACCGGGCAGGTGAATCAGGGCGGAACGGTCGGTCAGCCCGAGCAGAACGGCGCTCACCAGCACCGCGCTGGCGCCGGTGCCGCAGGCCAGGGTAATGCCGGCGCCCCGCTCCCAGGTGCGCATCTTGATTTCACCACGGGACAGCACCTGTGCGAAATGGACGTTGATTCGCCGCGGGAAAAGCGGGTGGTGCTCCAGGCCGGGTCCGATCTGTTCCAGCGGTACAGTATCCGGATCCTCGTCCAAGAAGACAGTCATGTGCGGGTTGCCCATGGAGACGGCGGTGAAGGTATAGGAAACCCTGTCCAGTTCCAGCCGCTCACCCAGGACCCGGTCGGCGTCGGGGCCGGACATCGGGATTTCCTGACGGCGCAGGCGGGGTTCGCCCATGTCGACCCGAACGGCGGTCACCTGCCCGCCGGCATCCAGCAGCAATTCGGGGATGATGGTGCCGGCACCTGTCTGGACCCGGAAACGGGTTTTCTGCACCAGCCCGCGGTCGTAGGCCATCCGGGAGAAGCAACGCATGCCGTTGCCGCACATCTCACTTTCGGACCCATCGGAATTGAACATGCGGAAGCGCAGGTCGTGTTCAGGCTGGGTGGGGGGCAGCAAAACGATCAGTCCGTCGGACCCGACGCCAAAGTGCCGGTCGCTGACTGCCCTGGCCAGCGCCGAAAAACGCTCTTCCGGCAACTGTTCGCTGAAATTGTCCACATACACGTAATCGTTGCCGATGCCTTCCATCTTGGTGAATCGGACCATGGTGCCCTCCTGTAGTGTTTCACAGTTGAAAACATTGTAGTGTCCCAGCCACGGTCTGGCAATTGCGGAGGCAGTATAAAGTTTACCTGTTCACGTAAACGTCGGCTACCCGGCAGTGGGGTTGTGGAGGCATTCCCACCCATGATGGCGAATGTCAGTCAGAGTTATTGGTCACCGGAGGAGGCAGCATGGATGGCGCTCTTGCGCAGCTACCTGTTTGTGCCGGCCGACGAGCCCCGGAAGGTGCAGAAGGCCCTCGCTTCAGCGGCCGACGCGGTCATTCTGGACCTGGAAGATGCTGTATTACCGGAAAGGAAAGTAGAGGCGCGCGCGGCCCTGGTGCAAACGTTAGCCGGCCTGCCCACGGCTCGTGCGGGCCGGCCTGTGATATTCGTCCGGGCGAACAGCTTTCAGACAGCGTGGTTCAAGGACGATATCGAGCACCTGACCAACCAGGCGGTGGCCGGGTTCGTACTGCCCAAGGTGAAACGTTCGGCCGACGTGGAGGAAGCCGCCCGGCTCCTCTATGCCGCAGAGCGACGGCAGGGCCTGCCCTCCGGTCACTTTGAGCTGCTGCCCATGGTAGAGACAGCCCTGGGCCTGCAGCAGGTGGCATCTATTGCCGGCGGCCCCCGGGTTTCCCGCCTGGTGTTCGGAGCGCTGGATATGGCCAATGACCTGGGCATGTCCTGGCAGCCGGACTTTCAGCAGTTCCTGTACCAGCGCTCCCGGCTGGTCGTGGCCTCTCGGGTCGCCAATCTCCACCCACCGGTAGACGGCGTCTGGCCCCGCATAGATGATTTGGCCGGGCTGGAGGCTGACTGCCAGGCCGCCCGGATGCTGGGGATCCTGGGGCGGACGCTGATTCATCCTGCCCACATCGAGGTGACAAACCGGGTGTTCAGCCCTACAGCAGAGGAGGTTGCGTGGGCCCAACAGGTGGTGGACGCCACCGCCGAGGCTGCCGCCCGGGGCCAGGCGGTGGCGAAGGTCGACGGTACCATGATTGACCGCCCGGTGACGGAACGGGCCCGGCGCATCCTGTTCCTGTCTGGTCTGTAGCGCCACCCGGATGCGGGCGGCGGATCACCGGCGACCCCGGTTGCCCGGAAGGGCGGCCGGGGTCGTCGCCGGTTGCCACCCATCATGACCGTGGCCAGCCGGCGCCGTGGCGACCGTCGCTCCCCCCGGCATCTCCCGCCGGCCTGCCCCCCCTGCCCGCTCGGCCCACCCGCCGGCCGATGTGCGCCCGTTCATGACCGGCCCGCCACCGCTCCCTGCGGCCATGCAGCTCGCCGCCCGCACTGGCTGCTACGGGTCCTGGCGGAAACCAGATCACCCACGGATGCGGCGCGGTCCGAAACCCGCCGGGCGAATATTCCCCCCACTGCATGGTGTCACCTCCCGCGGTCGGCACCCTCCACTGTACGCGTCCCCGGCCGGAGCGGTCACCGGCTAAATCCGGGCCCCTTTCAGGGGCACTGGCCGCCGGTACAGCACCAGACGGCGCAGTGCGACAACGGCTTCAGCCGCCCCGGCTACCCCCAGAATCACCAGCCACTCAAACAGGCTGAGCGGGACCGTTTCCATCACCCGCGCCAGCGGCCGGAAGTAGACCGCCGCCATGAGCATGGCCGTGGACAGCGTCACGGCGGCCACCAACCAGGGGTTGCTGAACCAGCCAATCTCCCAGATACTGCGGCGCTCCGAGCGGCAGTCAAACACATGGAATAACTGGCACATGACCAGGGTCGCCAGGGCCAGGGTCCGGGCCCGGGCCAGGGCAGCCGGATCGCCCGGGCCACTGTCCCACAGGCCCCACACAAACATTCCCACCGTACTGATTCCGATCAGCAGCCCGCGGCCCAGGATCTTGCGCCCCAGGCCCCGGCTGAACACCCCTTCGTCGGGGCGCCGGGGCGGGCGGCGCATGGCGTCAGGGTCGGTGGGGTCCACCCCCAGGGCCATGGCAGGCAGCCCGTCGGTCACCAGGTTGACCCAGAGGATCTGAATGGGCAGCAGGGGCAGGGGTAAGCGGGCCACCGCCGCCAGAAACATGGTCAGGACCTCGCCGGTATTGCAGGAAAGCAAGTAACGGATGAATTTGCGGATGTTTTCGTAGATACCCCGCCCTTCCTCCACCGCGGCCACGATGGTGGCGTAGTTGTCGTCCGCCAGGACCAACTGGGACGCTTCCCGGGTCACGTCGGTACCGGTTCGGCCCATGGCCACGCCAATGTCGGCTTCCTTCACCGCCGGAGCGTCGTTGACCCCGTCGCCGGTCATGGCCACAATTTCGCCCCTGGCCTTAAAGGCCCGCACAATCCGCAACTTGTGCTGCGGACTGACCCGGGCAAAGACCCGCACTGTCCCGGCGGCCGCCACCAGGTCACCATCCGACATCCGCTCCAGGTCTGCCCCGGTCAGGGCACCGGCACCGGCCGTGGCAATGCCCAGTTCCCGGGCCACCGCCAGGGCTGTGGCCGGGTGGTCGCCGGTAATCATAGCAGTGCGAATGCCCGCCAGCGTGGCCTCCTGCACCGCCCGTTTCACCTCAGACCGCGGCGGGTCAATCATGCCCGCCAGCCCCATAAAGACCAGGTTGTGCTCCATGGCCTCCGGGTCACCCTTGCCCGGACCGGACCTACAGGCCATGGCCAGCACACGAAGTGCCTGACCGGCCAGGCGGTCCACCTCGGCCATAATCGCCCGCCGGTCCGTTTCCTGCAGGGCCACCACCCGCCCCCGGTCGTCCAGCCGCTGTGTGCAAAGGCCGAGCACCGTGTCGGGGGCCCCCTTGACGTGCAGCACCTGCTCGCCGCTCAGGCGGTCCCGCACCAGCACCGACATGCGCCGCCGTTCACTGCTGAAAGGTGCTTCGCCCTGTTTCTGATACCGGTCGCCCAGCTTCGTCTCGGTGTAGCCGGCCTTGGCCGCCGCCACCACCAGGGCCCCCTCCGTTGGGTCCCCCTGCACGCTCCAGGTGCGGGCCGAACGCGCCCTACTTTCTTCCAGTACCGCGTTGCTGCACAGGGCACCGCCACACAGAAGTTGCATCAGCGCCGGCTGTCCGCCGGGCTGCACCCGCTCACCGGCCAGCCGGAATTCACCGGCCGGCCGGTAACCGTCACCGGTGACCTCGTAGGCATGGCCGCCGGCATAGATGGCCCGCACCATCATTTCATTTTTGGTCAGAGTGCCGGTCTTGACGGTACGGTAACTGCAGCGGTGATGGCTCCAATACGACTGGCAGCCCGACCCGCAGGTCAAGTTCGACCGTACCGTCCGCCTGCACCCGAATGCCACCCGGGCCCACCAGAATCGACAGGGCGTCCCGCCGTTCGGCCAGGGTGGACCACTCACCCAGGGCTGCCTGCAAACGGCGCTGCAGTTGCGAGGGGCAGACCGGCAACGGCGCCTGGCTCTGCCAGTCAGCCAGTTGGGCCCGGTCCCGGGCCAGACCATCGGTGGCCATGGCACGCTCTGCCTGAAGGCGTTCAAGCTGTTTTTGCCAAAGGTCTGCCGGCAGCCTTCCTTCGGCGAAGGCGGTGGTCAGGATCATTTCCTGCTCCGCCAGAGCCTCCAACCGCCGTTCCTGCCTGGCCACTTCGGCCTGGACCCTGGCCAGATCAGGAGCCCTCCCGGGGCTCAGCAGGGGAACCAGGCACTGCATCCAGTCGGCCGTGGTGGTCGCCGCAACCAGGGCCGGCCAGACCAGATTCTCCAGGTCAGCCGCCCGCAGCCAGGGAAACGTCCGGCAGACGGCGCCTGCCTGACGGCGCCGTGTACTGTACCGGCTGGCGCAGGTGTAATACAGATGGCGCTGGCTCCGGTGCGGCCGCCTGGGAGTAAGGGCGGCGCCGCACTGGCCGCAGCGCAGAAAACCGGTCATCAGGTCTCGGGCCGGGTCCCGGTCGGAGGGGCTGCGGCTGCCCCCGCCCCGGCCGGTGCGGAGCAACTCCTGTACTCGGGCCCACATTGCCGGCGCCACAACGGGTTCGTGGGCCGCACGCACCCAGACCCAGTCCTGTGGCCGCCGGCCCTGGGCGCGCCGGTGCAGGGGATGGCTACGCTTATTGTAGGCAAAATCGCCGGCGTAGCACGGGTTGGTCAGTATCTGATACACGCTGGAGTGGCCCCAGGCCGACTTGGGTCCCGGCACTCCCAGCTCGTTCAGTTTCCGGGCGACCGCCCCGCACCCGCCGCCCCCGGCGGCTGCCTGCAGATACAGGGCGTATACCTTTTCCACCACTTCGGCCCTGGTATGGCCGTTCCACCATGGGGTCCGGTCCGGCTGGTAGGCACCGCTGGGACCAACCACAAAGCCAAAGGGGATCTGCCCGCCCGTATAGCGCCCGGTCTCCGCCCGTTTCATCTTGCCCAGCATGGCGTTTTGAATCAGGTTACGACGCACGAACTTGCCGATGGCGCCGAGCATGGTCAACATCAGTTCACCGGCCGGATCCCCCGCATCGACGGCCTCGGTCACCGAACGCAGCTTGATCCCCTGCGCTTCCAGTTCCCGGACCAGCGCCAGCAGATCCAGCGGGTCGCGGCTGAACCGATCAACCCGAAAAATCAACACCAGATCGAAACAACGCTGGCGCGCATCGGCGATCAGCCGGGTCAGTTCCCGGCGCTGGGTCGTGCTGCCGGACTGACCCCCGTCGCGGTAGACACCGGTCACCACCAGCGCCTCGCGCTGACAGAATTCCTGCAGGATCTGTTCCTGGAAGCTGAGTGAATACCCGTCACGAACTTGCCCGGCCGAAGAAACCCGCACATACAGAGCTGCCCGTTTCATGCGCACCCGCTCCATGGTCCGAAAAATAAAGACAGGACCCTGACGGGCCTCTGCCTGGCGTTCACTCCGGGAACCCGGATGGAACCGGTTTACGCAACATGCGCAGCAGAAAATCGGTCCAGGCCGCCGCCACCGGCGGATCCGGATTGGCAGCGGAAATCCGCAGCCGCAGCGGCTGCCGCTGACGCCGGTCCGGTGCTGATGCCGGTGTCGGTACCGGGACCCGGCTCCGGCCCAACCGACTGGTTTTCTGGGTACCCATGGCAGTAGCCCCCCGCTGGAATCCACTCTGGCATGAGTCTTATGCATGGGGACGGCGCCACAGTCATTTCAATTGATCTAACAGTAAGTTTCAAATTCCCGTGATAACTGTCACAGGATTTTAATAGCAAGAAGTGGTTTACTGGAGCCAAGCACAATTGCAAGGAGGCGATTTCCATGGCAAATGGACGCACGGTGTTGGGCAATGATGTGGCAACGGAAGCCTTTCAGTTATTTCGCCTATTGGGCTTCGATAGTTTAGCAGAGGCCCTCAGCCTTGAAGAGGCGGAACGGGCGCAAGTCCAATACACGGCTGGTATGGCCATGGGCCGGGCGCTGGTCCGCCGGGGCACTCTGCCGGCCGGCGATGTGCAGCAACTGCTGGCTGCCTTTGCCGACTTCTATAAGCGGATGGGCCTGGGGCTGGTGTACTCCCACACCCACGCGGACGGCAGCCTGGCCATTGGCATCGAAGAGTGCGCCGGGTGCGTGGGCTCTGAACCGGCCGGGCGTCCCATCTGCCATGTCGAGGCCGGTCTGGTGCAGGGAGTCGTCTCGGAAGCGCTGGGTGAGGATTATGCCGTCAACGAGCAAAAGTGCATCGGGGGCATGGGCGATACCGCCTGCGAATTTGCGTTGCATCGGGAGTAGGTGAGGCAAATGAGCGTGACAATCCCTGTGACAGAACCGCTGCCGTCGTGGACCCAGGAGGCTGTTCAATTGCTCAAGTCGGCCCTGGGTGTGATGGCCCAGCCCGTAATCGTGAACAACCTCAAGCGGGTGGCGGCTGACCCCGCTCACCCAACGCCGCAAGAGCTCGAAGTCTACCTGGAAAAGGTGCGCCATGGGATTCGTACCTTTGCCGCATCGGCCCGGGCCGATGCCCTGGTGGACCAACTCCGTGTACTGCTGCGGATCCCGGGCACCCCGGCAGCGCGGCCCGTCGCCGCCCCGGCCATCGGAGTGGCATTCCGGAGCACGTCAGGCCACTGACCCTGCAGGTGCAGCCATCCCTGGTGACCCAGCATTCGTAACCACCGCTGCCGGTACCCTCATACCGCCCATCCTGTGTTATCGGAAAGGATAGCGGTGGCACACCCCAGGGCCTCCACGGCCTGCAGTCGCCGGACGATGGCTTTGCGCCGGATCATTCGTTGCACGCCCATGGCCAGGGCGACGGTGACAATGGCCGGGAGCCCCTCCGGGATGGCAGCCACCGCCAGCGAGACGCCGGTCAGGAACATGCGGGTAAAAGGTTCGCCCCGCAGGGCGCCGGCAATGACCACCAGGACGCAGATGCCCAGACAGGCCAGCACCAGCCAGCGGCCCAATTGCTGTAAGCGCCGCTGCAGCGGGGTGGGGCCTTCTTCTACTTCCTGAATCATACCTGCAATGCGCCCGACCTCGGTCTGCATGCCGGTGGCCACCACCACTGCTTCCGCCCGCCCCCGGGTAACCACCGTCCCCATGAAGACGACATTCTTGCGATCGCCCAGGAGTGTTTCCGCCGGTCCGATCCAGTCGGCATCTTTGGCCACCGGCAGGGATTCCCCGGTCAGGGCGGAC
>JAKFDK010000134.1:0-47340 GCA_036676195.1 Clostridia bacterium
CCGGAAGGTCTTGAGTTGGCTCCAATCAATCGACATAGGCGAGGCCCCCTACCAAGCGGTATCTCGCCTACTTCGCGACAAAATTTCACTTATCCTGCTACGCCAGGGTGCGGAATGTGGGTAGAAGCAGAGTGCGCGGCCGGATATCAACGAAGTGAATTTGCGCGCGGCGGAGAACAGCCGGGTGCAAATCAAAACAGTTCCGCGCGGCTGTTCGCGGTGATTAGCGGCTGGTGTGCGGCGGCAGGGCGCCACGGTGCGGCGAAAGAACAGGTAAGAGAACCTGGGTGAAGCCACGCGCGGGAATGAATAGCAGGGTGCGGAAGGGTGCGGTACGGTGCGGGGCCGGGCGCAAAGGTGCGGGAAAAAAACAGCGGTTCATCCACTGAAAACAGCCGGGTGCAGCGGTGAGCAAGTGCCAACACTGACAGGCCGGGTCGGGGGAGGGAAGGTATACCGGGAGACAGCATCGTAAATGCCCGGGACCTGGTGCGCGTCTACCGGACCACATCCGAGACCGTGGCGGTGAACGGCGTCTCGCTCCACGTGTACCAGGGAGAAATCTTCGGGCTGCTGGGCCCCAACGGCGCCGGGAAGACAACCTTCATCAAAATGCTTTCGACCCTGATGATTCCCACCAGCGGCTCACTGACAGTCTGCGGATACAACGCCGTCACGCAAGACCAGCAGGTACGCCAGTGCATCGGCGTGGTGCTGGCGAACCGGCGGTCGCTGTACTGGAAGCTTTCGGCCGTCGAGAACATGCAATTCTTGGGGCTCTGTACGGCATGACCGGCAGGGCAATCAAGCAGCGCAGCGCCGAGTGCCTGGCGCTGGTAGGGTTGGCGGACCGGGCCCATGACCGGGTCGAAAGCCTTTCCACCGGCATGCAGCAGCGACTGCAGTTCGCCCTGGCCTTGCTGCACCAGCCGCGACTCCTGATTATGGATGAGCCGACCAGCGGTCTGGACCCCCTGGCGGCCGAAAGCCTGCGGGATGCGCCGCACCTTGAATCTGCACAGGCTGACCATTCTTTTGGCCACGCACAACCTGGACGAGGCCGACCGGCTGTGCGACCGGCTGGCCATCTTACACCGCGGCCGCATCGGAGCGCTGGGTACACCGAAGGCCCTGCGGACGAATCTGGGTCAGCGCGTCGTGGAGATGGTGCTGACCGGCGAACGCGCCAGCCTGCGCATCGCGATCCAGTATCCGTTGGATACCCTGATGGTGGCCGTCCGACCGTTCCTTTTCTTCCTCCCGTTCTGGTTGATGTCGGTTTACCTGCTGCCTGCGCCCGGGGCGCCGGCAATACCAGTGCCTGGGGCTGGGCTCTGGCCGTGACCGTGATCGGAATGGTCAGCGCCTACGGACTGGGGCTGATGCTTTCCAGCCTGACCCTTCTGACCAAGCGCCTGGACTATACGATGATGCTGATCGGCTTTCTGGCCTTTCTGGCCGGGCCTTCCTACCCACCCTTGGTCTACCCGGCGCCCCTGCGCCTGCTGGCGCTAGGCTTACCACTCACATACCCCCTGGACATTGTCCGGCATCTGCTGCTGGGATCTGACCCGCTGCTGCCGTTACCGATTGAGTGGCCTGTTGCTGCTGTGGGCGGTAGTGACCGTCGGGATGGGGTACTACACGGTCACCCTGGCCGTGCGGCGCCTGCGCCGGACCGGGCGGGCGGGCGATTTCTAGTACCGGGCAGCTACTTCCCGGTGAAGAGCGGCGGGCGCCGCTCCAGCAAGGCCCGCACTGCTTCCCGGTGGTCCTGGGTGGCGAAGCAGGTCTGCTGGGCTGCGGCCTCGGCGGCCAGAATGTCGGCGAGGGAACTCTCGTAGGTGTTGGCCAGAGTCCTCTTTATGAGCCGGAGGGCCGTGGTGGGTCCGGCAGCCAGCTTTTGCGCATACTCCAGGGTCTGCGGCAGCAATTCGGCCCCGCTCACCATGCGGTTCACAAAGCCCAGTTGGAGCCCCTCGGCCGAAGTGACCCGGCGCCCGGACATCAGAATTTCCCGGGCCCGCATCAGCCCCACGGCCCGGGGGAGGAAATAGTGGGCGCCCATGTCGGGTACCAGGCCGACCTGAGTGTGGGCCATGCAGAACACGGCCTCCTCGGCGGCAAAGACGCCGTCGCAGGCCAGGGCCAGCGAGAAGCCGCCACCGTAGGCCAGCCCGTTCACCGCCGCCAGCACAACGGTATCCATCCGGGTCATCTGAAGGACAAAGCGGTTGATCTCGTCCAGGTAGGCCGGGCCCACCTCGCCCCGGTCCATGCCCTTGACATCGCCGCCGGCGCAAAAGGCACGGCCAGTGCCGGTAATGACAGCTACCGGCAGCTCGGCGGCGCTGGTCGCCAGGGTGTTGATGTGGGCCGCCAATTCCGTTACCAGCGCCGGTACCAGAGCGTTGAGCGTCTCCGGAGCGGTCAGTTCCAGCAATGCCACCTGGCCGCGCCGGGTCAGCCGGACGCGGCTGTTTTGTTCCTCTGCCATGGTCAGTTCCTCCCGATCTACTGCAAATTTGGCGTGCACGTCAGTCTGATTATGACTTTTTCTCTGTCACGCCAAGTATGCCTGCACGGTGCATGCGCTGGGCACCGCGTATACACGGGCAGGCACCGGGAGTGCGCAGAACGGTTGGCAACACTTGCCTGACGCCTGCAGGCGACCGGCTGCATACCCTGGTAGCGCCCACGCGGGCCGCCCGGGTAGGGACCCGTGAACGTGCTGTGCGGAGGAGCGTGCTGTGCGGTGCAACTGCTACCCTTCTCCGATCAATCCGGCCCGGCCGCGCTGCAGGTGTCGGCCTGCAATCATGCCCTGGCCAAGTTGGGCAGTCCCATCGCGCTGGCGTACTTTCTGCCCGGCCCCCTGGACTACGACCAGTTTGACCGCCACCACAGCCAGCTCACGCACCTGGGGGTAGGCACCCAGTACGTACAGCCCGACGGCAGCCTGACCGGCGAGGTCAACGAGGACCTGCTGAACAGTTGCTGGGCACGGGGAGTCGTGCCCCTGTCCATGATCCAGAACTACCAGGACGGTTTCAAACGAGAACTGGCCCGGGGTGTGCTGGCAGAGCCCACAAAGCGGTGGCGCTTCCTGCAGAGCGCGGTCACCCTGCTCACCCGGTACCCGTTTGGCGGCATTAACCTGGACTTCGAGCTGCTCAAGCCGGATGACCGGGAACTGTATGTGGACCTGGTCGCCAATCTGAGCGCCCTGCTGAGAGGCCGCCGGCTGCTGACCCTGGCGGTGCACGCCCGTTCGTCTGAGCGCGAAACCTGGTGGGATGGCTACGATTACCGTAACCTGGCGGCGCTGAGTGACTGGCTGCTGGTCATGACCTATGACGAGCACTGGGCCGGCGGTGACCCGGGTCCCATCGCCAGCCTGCCCTGGGTGGAACGGGCCATCCGGTACATGGTGCTGCGGGAGGGGATGCCCAGGGAAAAGTTCGTGCTGGGGGTACCCCTGTACGGATACAACTGGCCGGTGCCGAAGACGCCGGATACCAGAGCCAACTCCGAAGACTACTTTGGCGCTCTGGCCAAGGCGGCCCGGGCCGGGGCCTGCATCTCGTTCGACGAAGCCAGTGGCGAGCCATATTTCGCTTACCGACAGGCCGGGGCCAACCGCATGGTCTGGATGCAGGACTACCGGTCGGTTGCCCTCAAGTTGGCCCTGACATGTCGATACGGACTGCCGGGAATGGGCGCCTGGCGGATCGGCCAGGCCTTCCCCGGCTTCTGGCAGGCGGTGGCGGACTGGCTGGCCCGGGCCCGCGTGCCGGTTATGCCCCGGGGATAGGAGAGGAGCCCGCCCCGGCGGCACACTGCGGTCACGGGTTTCTCCTGCCAGCGGTCAGGACATTGCCGCGCCGGAATGGAAATCCATTGACGCACGCCCTGCGCCCGGCTGCGCAGACAACCCCCGGGACGTGGTGATCCCGGTGGGGTATTCATGTCGGAGCGGCGGCCCGCCGCCTCACCCAAAGGTTCATGTCCTCATAACTGCCCATGATATGGCTGTTGGCCAGCAGCCGCCCGCCGAAGCTGTAACCAGCCTTGCGCAGGGCCCGATTCATTCCGAACGAGTAAGCCCTGGCCAGGCTGAACAGGGTGGGAACGCGCTGGCGCTCCATTTCCTGCTCCAGTTCGCGCAGGAGGATCTGCATCAGCCCTTCACCCCGGTAAGGGGGTAACGTGGCGCAATTTGTGGCCTCCGCCGCCCCGAAGTGCCGGTCTACCTCCACCGCCGCCACACTGGCGATGCGGCCGCCGTGCAGAGCCGCCACAAAGATGCCGTCGCCGCTGTTGATCAGGCGGGCCACAAAGGCGGGGTCGTGCATTGGCGTGGGAAAGGTGGTGAATGTCTCGTGGTATACGGCGGCCAGGGCCTCGGCCATTTCCGGCCCGCAGGACAGCAACTGGTAGATCGGATCCAGCGCCGGCGGGGGTTCCGGCGCCACCGCCAGGGCCGCTTCCAGCACGGATTGCTCCCGCTCCACATCCCCGTAGGCCTTGCGTGCCCCGGTCAGCAGGTAGCCCATGATATAGGCCGGCTCCCCGGCAAAAAAACCGTCCAGAATGCCTTCCAGCACAAAGCCCCAGGCCATTAGCTCCCGCCAGCGGCCAGCCGGAGCATACACCAGCAGCTTGCTCATGTCGTGGGACCGGGCGGCCCGGAGCACGTCGGCACTGAAGAGCCCGGCGTCCCGGTAATCCGCCTGTTTGATGGTCAATCGCGCGTTCACCGGGTCGACCAGGCCCTTGTAACTCAGGTCCCGCCGGTTGCGGTGCAACAGGTAGCTGGAGGGGGCCACGGATGGTCCCACCCCCACCCCCGGCAGGCCGACTACGGGCGGGGTACTGATTTCAGGTCGCTGCAACACGCCGATTCCTCCCATTGCCTAGCATGCCCGGCGGCAGGCTCGCACTCCCCTGCCGGAGCGGTTTCACCCGGCACCAGAGCACCGGAAACGGTTGCGGAGGTGATGTGCCATGCAGCGGTTGTGTCAGCGTCTGGTCAGCGGGGTGTTCCCCCGGGCCCTGAAGGCCATGGCCGCATCCTTTACCCGGCAGGCGCAGCAAGGCCGGAAGGTGGCCCGGGCCACCCTCCGGCAAATCCTGCAACTGAACGGCAACACCGAATGGGGCCGCAGCCGCGGCCTGCACCGCCCCGACGCCCTGGGCGTCTTTGCCGACCTGCCTCTGACCACCTATGCCGATTATGCCCCGTACATTGAGCGGGCCGCGCATGGAGAGCCGGGGATGCTGACCGGCGAGCCCATTACCTACTTTGCCATCAGTTCGGGCACCACCGGGCCGCAAAAGCTGATCCCGGTCACCCGCCGCCAGACGCGCCTGATCATGCGCCACATGCTGGTGCCCATCGGCCTGGCCATCCAGGCCGGCCTGCTGGGTCCCATGCGCGGGCGCAGCCTGCAAATCATCACCGAAAAGCTCAGCGATCACACGCCGGGCGGCATCCCCAGGGGCGCAGCCACCTCCAACGGCCTCAACCGCATGGCCAGAATCGCCCCCCTGCTGTGGACGTCCCCCATGGCGGTGGTGCGCATTCAGGAGCAGGCGGCCGCCCGCTATCTGCACCTGCTGTTTGCCCTGCGGGAAGAACACCTGTGGTCCGTTATCTCATTCTTTCCCGCCACCTTGCTGTTCGCCCTGCGCGACCTGCAGCGGCGGGCCGGTGAACTCCTGCCGGACCTGGCCGACGGCACCATTACCCGCCAGCTTGACCTGCCGGCCGCCGTGCGCCGGGAGCTCACCACCGCCTTGGGCCGCCATCCGGAGCGGGCCAGGACCCTGATGGCTCTGTGGGAACACGGACGCTTCACGGCGCGCGACATCTGGCCGGAGGTGGGTGCGGTGCTCACCGCCGGCAGCGGGACGTTTCGCTTTTACGTCGACCAACTCCGGCCGTACCTGGGGGGTGTTCCCGTGCTCTCACCGATATACAGCGCCTCGGAAGGGGCCGTGGGCGTCGGACTTCCCACCGCTCCCGATGGTTACGCCCTGGCCCCCGCGGCAGCCTATCATGAGCTGGTACCGGCCGAGGTCGCCGACCGCCCGGACGCCCGCCCCTGTGCGCCCGACACCGTCGAACCGGGCCGCACGTACGAGGTGGTTCTGACCACTTATGCCGGCCTGACCCGCTACCGGCTGGGTGATCTGGTTCAGGTGCTGGGGTTTTACGGGCAGGTCCCGGTAGTGGAGTTTCTGCAACGGAGAGGGCAGGTGATCAACGTGGCCGGAGAAAAGACCGGTGAACGGCAGATCACCCTGGCCTGTGCGGCCGCCTGTCAGGAAGCCGGCACCGCCCTGGTGGACTATCTGGTCACCCCGGACCCGGACTATACCCCGGCCCGCTACCTGCTGCTGGTGGAAGGAGTGCCCGAGAAGAGCGCCGCTGGCACCGCCGGATACCCGGACCTGGCCCGCCTGCTGCACGCCTTTGACCGGCACCTGCGCCGGACAGCACCCAGCTACGACGCGCACCGGCGGCGGGGCGAACTGGCGCCCATGGCCGCACTGGTCTTGCAGCCCGGCAGCTTTGAGCGGTTCCGCGACCAGCAGGTGGCCGCCGGTGCGTCGGCCAACCAGGTCAAGGTGCCCCACGCCGCCCCGGACCCGGGCTTTGTCAGACGCCACTTTGCCGCCGAGACCCTGACCTGCATCGAATCGGATGGGCCCGGCTAAATCGCCAGCTCAGTCACCGGCTTTATCCGCCGGGGCCGGGGCCGAGGCGGGGGCGGGGGCCGCGGCCCCAGCGGCCTTGGGCCGGTTGACCAGCCAGGCGCCCCAGACCACGGCCGCCGTGCCCAGGAGCATTTGCCAGCTCAGGGCTTCGCCCAGGAACAGGGCGCCCAGCGCCACGGCAACCAGTGGGTTAATCAAGGTGACATAGGTCGAGCGCACGCTGCCGAGCTGGCTGATCAGGTAGAACATCAGCCAGTAGCCCAGGGCCGACCCGGCCAGGGCCAGATACAGCAAGGCGCCGATCCCCGGCCAGGCCAGCCAGCGCGGCCCGACCGGGGGATCGAAGGCCAGAGAGTACAGCAGCAGATAGAACCCGGAGGTTACCAGGTGAATCGCCGTATTGGCGTAAAGGTCAGCGGAAAAGTAGCGCTTGCTGAAGGCGTACGAAATGGCATAGCACAGTGCCGCCCCCAGCATGCCCAGTTGCGCCAGCAAACGCATGCCGTCACTGCCGCTGAACCCCGCCCCTTCCCGCACGCCGGAGAGCAGGACGACCCCGGCAAAACCGGCGGCCACGGCCAGATACTGGCTTATGTTCACTGCTTCGCGGGTCCACCAGCGGGCCAGCAGGAGGGAGAACAGGGGCAGGGTAGCCACCAGCACCGCCGTTTGCCCGGAGGGGATGAACGGTTGCCCCCAGAAGATGAAGGCAAATGAGCTGCCGTTGACAACGGCAAACAGCATGGGCACCCACCAGTCCCGCCACCGCGAAGGCAGTGGCCGCCGCAGCCCCGCCATGAGGATCAACATCGCCACACCGGCCACCAGGTTGCGGGCAGCCGCCAGCAGGAAGGGCGGCCAGTAGTTCAGACCAATCTTGATGAACAGGTAAGTGGAGCCCCAGATGAATGAGAGTGCTGCAAATGCCAGTGCCACGGCCAGACGCACCCGTAGTCCCTCCCTGTGCCTGACTTGGCTTTGACTTTACCATTTTGTGACGATTAAGTCCAACAACCTTTTACCTACGGAAACTTTCTGACGGTGGGCGCGCCAGGGGGCTGCCTGCGGCCGTCGGCAGGCAGCCCCCTTATATGAACCCCCGCTTCCTAATGCCCGAAGGACAGGAAGATGGGCGGGAAGGTCAGCAATAGCCCCAGGGCTACCAGTACCAGGCTCCAGACCGCCACCCGGGGGAAGTTCACGTCCTTGCCCCGCCAGAGCCGGGCCAGCAGTGCCCAACTGAGCAGAAAGGCCACCACAGCCACCCCGGTCTTGCCGGTCAGCGGCCCGGCCGGATTCCACCAGTTCAGCAGGTTCTTGATGCCCCCGCTCAGTTCGACCAGCATGATGGCAATGCCAAGGACCACCGAGCCGATCCCGCCGGCCAGCACCGCGGCGGCGGCAGGGCCGTTGGGCAGCGGACGGAGCCCGGCATCCGGCTCTTCACTTCGGGTTGTGGGAGATGCCATTGAAAATCCCTCCCTTGTGGCCCTGCCCTAACGGGTCGGGGCGACTTTATTAATAAAGGCACCGAACAGACCGGCCACCCCGGCGGTGACAAAGGCCACCACATACAGGATCATGGCAATCTTGCGGGCGTATTCCTCTTTGACCAGACGGCGCCCGTAGTACCAGGTCAGGTAGGCGACAACGGTGGCCAGCATGGGGGCGACCCAGGCCACATGCTCTTTCCACTCCATCCCGAACTGGTGCCACTGCGCCGTCTCCGCACTGGCCAGCAGAACCGACCGCGGGCTGGTCTGGGCCGGGTCGCGGTACCAGGGATACACCACGTAGGTGCCACTGATCACGGTCAGCCAGGCCGTCATGGCCATGGTGGCAGTGCCGGTGATCAACCGCTGCATGCGCTCCCGAGTGCCGGCGAAGGTGACCCATTCCGGACGCAGACTATAGAGTCCGGCCAGACCACCGGCAAAGGAAATCAGGAAGAGCGTACCCAGAATGAGACCGTGGACGACGGTCCAGGCATCCCTGAAGGTAATATGCACACAGGCTCCCTCCCTCGGCCGCTGCTACTCTGGAATTCCGAGGCGGCCGGTATCTCCATTTGACCACAGGACAAGCCGACCCCGAATCTGCCCAAAGGCGTCATTCTCCGGCAGCATGATCAGCTAAAAAGATAGCGCCAGCGGCAGTGGGGGCTATGTGTTGCCTGGCCTTTCGGACCATTTCTGTGCCATGGGCCACCGGGCCCCGGGGCTCTCCCGCAGCCGCAACGCCTGCTACCCTTGCGGAGATTCCAGTGTTGGTGTACAGTAGTTTTGTGAAAATCGTCACATACTTCATTGGACGAAACTTTGAACGGATCGCTGCGGTGGCAGGAAGGCTGGAGGGATGACGATGGAATGGGTGCTGGAATGGGAGCGGGCTGCGGCAACCGGGCCGGGAATCTGCGGCGGAAAGGGCTGGAACCTGGGCCGGCTCCACCGCTACGGCTTTCCGGTGCCGGTGGGGGGTGTGCTGGCGGCGGCTGCCTACACCGCTTTTATGGCCGACCCGACCCTGCAGCCGTTGCAGGCAGAGCTGGCCGGGGTACCGGCCGCGGCTGCCGCCACCCCGGCGGTGGCGGACCAACTCTCGGCCCTGCGCACGGCCATCGGCGCCGCCGCCCTGCCAACCGCCGTGGCGGCCGGGGTGCAGGCCTTTCTAACCGGTTCCGGCCTGGCCGGAGTCCCGGTGGCCGTCCGTTCCAGCGCCACCGCCGAGGATAGTGTCATCGCTTCCTTTGCCGGCATCCACCGCAGCCTGTTGCACGTCCGGGGCGAACAGGCGGTGCTGCAGGCCATCAAGGACTGCTATGCCTCGCTCTGGACCCCCCAGGCCCTGGCCTACCGGCGCCGCCTGGGCCTGCAGGACGACGAGGTGGCCTGCGCCGTCGTCATCTGCGCCATGGTGGGCGAAGCGGCTGACGCCCCGCCGGCAGCAGCCGGGGTGGCCTTTTCCTGCGACCCCCGTTCCGGGCGCCGGGACCAGATCACCATCAGTGCCGCCCCCGGTCTGGGCGAGGCCGTCGTCAGCGGCAGCGTGAATCCAGAAGAAATCACCCTGACGCTGGCCCGCGGGGAACTGCACCTGACCGGGCGCATTGGCCGGCCCGATCAGGTGCTGTCCGACGACCGGGCCCTGGAACTGGCCCGCCTCACCCTGCGGGTACACTGGGCCCTGGGTGAAGGTCAGGACCCGCAGGATGTGGAGTGGGCCTTTGCCGGGCAGCGGTTCTGGTTGCTCCAGGCCCGCCCGGTCACCCGCCTGCCCCGGGTGACCTTCCCGGAAGTGGCGCAGTTGCCGGTGGTCTGGTCCAACGCCAACCTCAAGGATGCCGTGGCCGGTGTGCAGAGCACCCTGGGCTGGAGTGTGCTCCAGGATGCGCTGCGCTATATCCTGCACGCCCCCCAGGACGCCGTCGGCTACCCGGTGCCCCCCGGGCTGGAAACAGCCCGGCTCTTCAGCGGGCGGGCCTATTTCGATCTGACCAGCGTGGTGTGGGCCGGTTATGATGCCTTTGGCATCACCCCGGCGGAGATGAACCGCAACCTGGGCGGCCACCAGCCGGAGATTCCGGTGCCCCCGGGCAACCCCCGGCGGGGACGGCGCGGCTGGAGCCGGCAGCGGCGCCTGCTGCGGCTGGTGCGGGTGCTGCTGCGCATCGCCCGTGAGTTCCCCGCCGATATTGCCCGGGCCATGGCCACTTCCCGAGAGATGCGCACCCTGGACCTGACCGGCCGGTCCGGGCCGGAACTGCTGGCCCTGCTACACCAGATTGGCCGCGTTCAGGAACACCTGGGGCCGCGGTTTCAACTGGCCAACACTGGCCCCACCGCCTGGCTGACCTATCTGGAGGCGGTGCTTAACCGAGTGGCCCCGGAACGGGCCAAGGCCCTGGCCGCCGCCCTGATGGCCGGTTCCGGCGAGGTAACCAGCGCAGAACACGGCTACCGTCTGTTCGATCTGGTGGCCGCGGCCGGGCAGGACCCGGCCGCCCGCACCTACCTGCAGCGGGAGCCCCTGGACCCGCACGGCTGGCGCCAACTGCCCGCCGACTCTCCGTTCCGGGCTGCCTTCGCCCAGTTTCTGGAGGAATTCGGCCACCGCGGCGTGTACGAAGTGGAAATGGCCAACCCGCGCTGGAATGAGGACCCAACCTATCTGCTGGAACAGGTCCGGTTGCTGCTGAACAGTGCGCAGACCCGCCCGCCCCGGAACGCGGCCCGGGCCACCCGGGCCGCCGCTGAAGCCGAAGTGTCCCGCCGTACATGGCTGCTGCGCCCGCTGATCCGCTGGCTGGCGGCGCGGGCCCGCCAGGCCGCCGCCCTCCGGGAGGCGGGCAAGTCGGCCATGGTGGCGCCCCTGGAGTTCATGCGCCGCCTGGCCCTGGAAATCGGCCGCCGCCTGGTGGCCGCCGGCCAGCTCGACGACCCGGCCGCTATCTTTTACCTGGCGGCGGTGGACGGCGAAATGGTGCTGCGCGGCGAATGGGACGGCACCGGTGCCCGCGCCCTGGTGGCCGACCGCCAGGCCCAGCGGGCCCGGTGGCTGACGGAATCGCCCCCGGACGTGATGGTCCTTGATGCCGCCGGCCGGCCGGCTGAACTCCCCACCACCCCTGCGGCCATCGCCCCGGCGACAGCGCCCCGCCCGGCTCAGCCCGGCCAGCCCGGCGAGCTGGCGGGCATAGGCGTGGCGTCCGGCCGGGCCACCGTTCAGGCCCGGATCATTCACCACCCCACAGAGGGGCACCGGTTGCAGCCAGGGGACATCCTGATCGCCCCTTCGACCGACCCGGGCTGGACGCCCCTGTTCCTGCGGGCCGCAGCGGTGGTGATGGAAGTGGGCGGGTACCTCTCCCACGGCGCCATTGTCGCCCGTGAGTACGGCATCCCGGCCGTAGTCAATATCCCTGGACTGCTGAAGACTGTGCAGGACGGCCAGCGACTGGTAGTGGACGGCGATACCGGCCGGGTCTGGCCGGAGCAGGGCTGAGCGACCGCCACCCCGGGTCGGGGTCCTCCGGCACCGGCAGTCCCGCCTTCACCATTTCGCCCAAATTGGCCCCCTTGCCACCCGCCTGGTCCAGGGTACCCCGGTCCAGTTCTTCCAGCCACAGCACAGCAGTCATTTATTTCGCCTCCAGTCCGCGCAGGAACAGATCTACGTATACCTGTAGATAATCCCCCGTCGCTGGGGCCGGCTCGTCGAGAAAGATCAGTTGGTGGCAGCATACCGCGCAATTCATCCAACGGCAAGGGACCGTATCCCGGCACCTTGACGCCAACGATTCGGAGTAGGATAGTTAGTGTTACAAACCATCCCAGCAGGAGTCGATCCCCCTTTGGCCGCCACACACACCCGTCCCCAGCCTGGTGCAACCTTCGCCGCCCTGCACCACCGGAATTTCCGCCTGATGTGGCTGAGCCTGCTGGTTTCCAACAGCGGCACCTGGCTGCAGGCAGTCGCCCAGGATTTCCTCGTGTACAATCTGACCGGCCGGGCCGTTGACCTGGGTCTGGTGAGTCTGGCCCGGGCAGTGGCCCTGATTTCGTTGTCGTTCCTGGGCGGTACCATTGCCGACCGGCTGGATAAGCGCAAGCTGGTGCTGGTAACCCAGACGCTGTTTGCCGCGGCAGCGGTCACGCTGGGCGTGCTGGTCCAGACGGGCCGGATACAGGTGTGGCATGTGGTGGCACTTTCGTTTGTCAATGCCACCCTGCTGGCGGTAGATCAGCCGGCCCGTCAGTCCCTGCTGCCGCACCTGGTGCCCAGGGAAGACCTGATGAACGCCATTGCCCTGAACTCCATCACCTATACCGGTGCCGCCGCCCTGGGTCCGGCCCTGGCTGGCCCAATCATCGGGGCGGTGGGAATGGCCTGGGGCTTTTACCTGAACGCCTTGAGCTTCCTTAGCGTCATGTGGGCTGTCTGGACCCTGCAGTTGCCGCCGCATCTGCCCCGGGCCCAGTCAGAACCGGTGCTGTCGGCCATTGGGTCCGGACTCCGCTACATCACCTCCTCCCCGGTGATTTTGCTGCTGGTCAGCCTGCTGACGGTGGTCAGTTTTTTTGCAGTACCTTACCAGTCGCTCCTGCCGGTTTTCGCCACCCGAGTCTTTCACGGCGACTACCGGGAGCTGGGCTACCTGCGGGCAGCGCCGGGGATTGGTGCCCTGGCCGGCGGTTTCCTGCTCGCCCGCTTCGCGGTGTTCCCGCATAAGGGCTGGCTGATGCTGGGAGGTGCCCTGGGCTTCAGCGCCAGTCTGCTGGCCTTTGCTTTTATGGAGTGGATGCCGGCTGCCCTGGCGCTGCTGATGGCCACCGGGCTGATGTTCACGGTGTTTCAGTCCACCGTACAGACTCTGATGCAACAGTTAACGGCAGACGACATGCGCGGGCGGGTGATGAGTCTGTTTACCATCTCGGCCATCGGCATGTGGCCGCTTGGGGCCTGGCCCATGGGCTGGGCCGCCGATCGGTTCGGTGTGACCGCCGCCGTCGCCGGCGGCGTGGTGGTCGCAGGCACCTACGCCCTGGCCGTCACGGCGGGTGCCGGCCGGATGCTTGGCCGATTAAGAGCATAGCCCCCGCCGGTCTGGGTCGCCAGGGGATACATTCCAGGCGCCGAGCATAGTTCTGCCCTGACCCCCACAGCCTGTTCCCAACACGGGAGGGATCTTGTTGTGCGCCGCTGGGGCGCCCGCCTGTACCTGTGCCTGCTGTTGATTGCCACTCTGGTGCAACCACCCGGGCCACCTCCCCGGCCGGTGCTTGGCCCCGCTGCGGCCGCCCCGGCGACAACCGCTCCGGAGCCAGCCCCGGCGACAACCGCTCCGGAGCCAGCCCCGGCGGCAACGCCTCCGGAGCCACCCACGCCGGAATCGGCCCCGGCGGCGGCAGCCACCCACTCGCCCGCCGCCGCCGAGCCCTTTCGCACCACACCCGGCTGGTGGTCCAGCGCGGCCATGGGGCCGCCGGCCCCGGCACCGCGGGTGCAGGTGCTGGTTTACCACCACATCCAGGACCCCTCCGACGGCCCGGTCACCATCACCCCTGCCCAGTTTGAATCCCATTTGGCCTGGTTAAGGGAGCAGGGTTACCCGATCCTGTCCCTGGCAGAGTTTGAAGCTGTGCTGGCGCGGCGTCTGAACCCCGGCCCCCGCTCGGTGCTGATCACCTTCGATGACGGCTATGCCAGCTTTTACACCCAGGCTCTGCCCTTGCTGCGCCGGTACGCTGCCCCCGCTGTCATCTTTATCGTGATGGGCTGGCTGCAAACCGATGGGCCTGGACGCTACCTGAGCCAGGTGCAGGCCCGGGAACTGCTGGACAGCGGGCTGGTGGCCGTGCAGGGGCACTCTTACCTGGGCCATACCCAAATACCGGTCGGGCCGGAAGGGCTCCACGGCCCCTTCCTGACCCGAAAAATGTGGTTGGGCAGCCGGCTGGAAACGGCCGGCGAATTTGCCGGGCGGGTCCGGTCGGACCTGGTTCAAACCCGCACCGCCCTGCAGCGCCTGGGCGTACCCGCCGACCAGGCGCTGCACCTGGCCTGGCCCTTCGGTGACTACGGCCAGAAACAGGGCGACGGCACCCCGCCGGCGCTGGCCCGGGAGGCCGGGTTTCAATTCCTGTACACGGGTGACCCCTGCATTGTGACCCCCGACACCAGCCCGAACGCCGTCGGCCGGGTCAACACGGGGGTCCACTGGATGAGCCGGCCTTATTTCCAGCAGCGGGTTGAGTGGTGGTTTGCCAACGGCGGCAGTTGCTGAGCCATGGGAATACCGACAGCCCCCGGACCAGGTGTCCGGGGGCTGTCGGTGTGTGCCAGGGACGCGGTGGCGCCGGCCGGCTCAGTCGGCCGGAAACAGCGGCGCTTCGTCCAGCCCGCCCCCACCCTGTTCCGCCATCTGCGAGGTCAGGCTGGTACTGCGCAGTCCCTGGGCGACCACCAGGCCCACCGCGGCCACACTGACCCCCACCCAGAAAACCGTGTGCAGAGAGCCGGCCATCATGGCGCGGATGGCCTCCTTCAGCGGCCCCAGGAACGCCGCCGGGATGCCCTGCTGCAGCTCTTCCCGCAGCAAAAGTTGAATCAGCGCCTGCGGTTTTTCGGCCAGCATGGACGTGAGTTCAGCCGGCATGTTCTGCAACACGGGTCCCGCTTGCGCCAGTTTGGGCGCCAGCACCCGGGTAAACTGCTGCTCCATCTGCTGATTGAAGATCACCGAGAAGATGGTCACACCAACGGTGGCACCCACCTGGCGGAAAAAGGTTGTGGCCGAGGTGACCATCCCCCGCTGGCTGGCCGGAAAGGCGTTCTGAACCGCCAGCGTCAGCAACGGCATCATCAGGCCCAGCCCGGCCCCCACCACCATGGTGTTCACCGTGGCCGTGGTCAGGGTTGTGTCCACGTCCCACATTGCCATCAGGCTGAAGCCGATCCCGATCAGGGTAAAGCCGGCGGACATCAGGTAGCGGTACGGCACCCGCAGGGACAACCGGCCGGTAACAAACGAGAAGGTGACAACGCTCAACATCATGGGCATCATCACATTGCCGGCCACATCCGGGTTGACGCCTACCACCCCCTGGATAAACCAGGGAACGAAAATGATACAACCAAACATGCCGGCCCCGACCAGGAAACCCACCAGGCTTACAATGGAGAAAACGCCGTTACGGAACAACTGCAGGTCCAGCACCGGTTCCGGTACCCGGGTTTCGATCCATGCAAACAGGCCCAGCAAGACGCCGGCCACTGCCAGGCAACCGAGTGTCAGGGGTGAGGTCCATCCCCACTGCTCGCCGCCCTGCACCAGGGCCAGCAGCAAGAATACCACGCCGGCAGTCACGGTAAACGCTCCGCCGAAGTCAATAGGCCGCTTCTGACCGCGGGACTCCCGATAGGCCACAAACATCAGCACTGCCGAAACAATCCCCACCGGCAGGTTGACATAGAATACCCAGCGCCAGTCCATGTTGTGGGTCAGCCAGCCGCCCAGCTTGGGTCCCACCACAGAAGCCAGTCCCCAGACACCGCCAAACACCCCCTGCATCCGGGCCCGTTCGGCCCCGGGGTACAGGTCGCCAATAATGGTGAACGTTATGGGAGTAAGCATACCAGCGCCAATGCCCTGCAGGCCCCGGAAGGTAATTAGCTGGACCATATTCTGTGCGGCCCCACATAGCATGGACCCGCCGACAAAGAGCGCGAGTCCCAACAGGTAAAAGATCTTGCGGCCATAAATATCAGCCAGTTTGCCCACCACCGGTACCACCGCCGTCGAGGCCAGCAGGTAAGCGGTGATGACCCAGGAAAAGATACTGACTCCGCCCAACTCGGCGATCATCTTGGGAAAAGCGGTATCCACAATGGTCTGGTCCAGAGCTGCCACCAACAACCCCACGGCCAGCCCGGCCGTCACCAGGCCCCGGCGCTGCTTTTCAGGCACACGTTTCGTCTCCTTTTTCCTATGACCCGAACCACAGCCCCACCCCAGGAAGGGCGGGGCTGTGACGCGTGTTATTCTCCTCGTTAAGTATATCACCCGAAATCCACAGCAGATGTTGGCGTCTGTCATTCGGCCCAGAAATCTCTGGTACCGGCAACGCGGCGGTCCGTCGCCCCGATCCTCACACCGGCGCTCTTGACGGCCGTGGCCAGAGACAGGTAAGCTAACCACCGAAGGGATGTGTGACCTGTGTCCATGCCCCGTGCACTCACCGTCGCCGGCTCTGACCCCGGGGGCGGAGCCGGTATCCAGGCTGATCTCAAGACATTCACCGTCCTCGGGGCATTCGGCACCTCCGTCCTGACCGCCGTCACGGCGCAGAACACCCTGGGGGTGAGCGGCGTCTACCCCCTTTCGCCCGCGCAGGTTGAGGCGCAACTGGACGCGGTACTGGCCGATCTCGGCACCGATGCCGTCAAGACCGGTATGCTGGTGGACGCCCCCATCATCCAGGTGGTGGCCGACCGGCTCCGGCACTACGGTGCCGGCAACCTGGTCATCGATCCGGTGCTGGTCGCCAAAGGCGGACGCAGGTTGCTGGAGCCGGCGGCGGAACACATGCTCATCACCGAACTCCTGCCCCTGGCGGCCGTTATCACCCCGAACCTCCCGGAAGCCGAGGTACTGGCCGGGCTGTCCGTCCGGAACCGGGCGGACATGGTCACCGCTGCCCGGCGCCTCGTGGAACTGGGTGCCCGCGCCGTGGTAGTGAAGGGCGGCCACCTGGAGGGTGAACCGGCTGACGATCTCCTGTACACCGGGGGTGAGGCCGAGTGGCTGCACGCCGTGCGCGCCCCGACCACCCACACCCATGGCACCGGCTGTACCTTCAGCGCCGCCATCTGCGCCGGACTGGCCGGAGGCATGTCCCTGCGGGCAGCGGTGCGCCAGGCCAAGGACTTCATTACCCTGGCGATTCAGCGGGCTCCCGGCCTGGGCGCCGGCCACGGACCTACCAACCACCTGGCCTGGCTCGAACAGGGCCGGCCGGCACAGGTCCGCTCCGGTCTGCCCCTGGCCGGGCGGCTGGCGTTGTACGTGATTGTCAGCGGTTCCACCCCGCCCGCAGTGGTGCAGAACATCCTGGCAGCAGGGGCAGGCACCATTCAATTCCGCGAAAAGTCCCTCCCCCTGCCGGCGCAGGTGGAGGCAGCCAAACGGCTGCGCGCGCTCTGCCATGCGGCCGGGGCCCTCTTCCTGGTTAACGACCGGGTGGACCTGGCCCTGGCCACAGGTGCCGACGGCGTGCACCTGGGGCAGGAAGATTTGCCCGTGGGCGAGGCCCGCCGCCTGCTCGGGCCCGGCGCCGTGATCGGCGCCACCTGCGAAACGGCCGCCGAGGCGGCACATGCCACCGCGGCGGGGGCCGATTACATTGGTACCGGGCCGGTGTATGCCACACCCAGCAAGGCCGATGCCGGTGCCCCCTATGGCCCGGCGGTGGTGAGCCGGGTGGTCGCTGCCACACCCCTGCCGGTGGTGGGTATCGGTGGCATCGGCCCCGGCGGTGCTGCCCCGGTGATCCAGGCCGGCGCCTGCGGAGTGGCCGTGATTTCAGCGGTGGTCGGAGCACCCGATCCCGGCGCCGCTGCCCGGGCGATCCGGCAGGAAGTGGCGGCGGCCTACGCCAGTCGCAGGCCCTGACGCCCGCCCGTGCTCAGCCCCGCCCACGGGGCCGACCCGCCCGGCGCAGGCCCGCGATCAGGTCCTGCAGATCGGCCGGCCAGGGTGCCGTGAGGGTTACCTGCTCACCGCTGAAGGGATGGGCCAGAAACAGAGTCCCGCCGTGCAGGGCCTGCCGGGCAATGCCGGCGTCCGGTCCGCCGTACAGGCGGTCACCCAGCAGCGGGTGCCCGGCGTGGGACATATGCACGCGGATCTGATGCGTGCGCCCGGTCTCCAGGGTAAGTTGCACCAGGGCTGCCGCGGTATATTGCTCCAGCACCTGGTAATGGGTGACCGCCGGAACACCGCCGGGCGACACCCGGAACCGTCCCGCATGATGCCGGTCCCGCCCCAGCGGCCCGCGCAGAGTGCCACGGGGTGGAGACGGGTACCCGGCCACCACCGCGATGTATTGCCGCCCGATCTGGTGCCTGGCCAGGGCTGCATCCAGCAGGACATGGGCCAGGGCGTGCTTGGCAAAGAGCACTGCACCGGTGGTGTCTACATCCAGGCGGTGAATATGACGCACCCGGGTCTGCAGCCCCTGGAGCTGATAATGGTACGCCACGCCATGGGCCAGGGTTCCACCGGTGCCTGAATCCGGCGGGTGGACCAGAATGCCGGCGGGCTTGTCGGCCACCAGCAGGTGCTCGTCCTCGTAAAGCACACCAAAGGGAACTGGCTCCGGAACCATACCGTAAGGCTCGGGTATTAACACAGCCAGGGCGACCCGATCACCGGCGGCCACCCGATCCTCCGGCCGGCACAGCTCCCGCCCCAGCAGAACCCCGGCCCGCCCCAGCAGTTCCTTCTGCAGGCGCAGCGACACGTGCAGGTGCTCTGTCAGCAGTTCCCGCACCGGCAGCCCGGCCTGGGCCGCCGCCACCGTATACTCCAGCCATTGCCCCCGACGCACCCACCTGCCCACCGCAGACCCTCCATTTGACCAACTGCCCCCGCCGGTACCGGCGGGGGCCAAAATGTAGCCGTATTCAAGCCGGTGCCGTTATGCCCAGCAGTTCACTCACCCGGCCACGGTCAAAACCGCGCATCACTTCTGTTCCAATCACAATCACCGGCACCCCGCGCCGGCCGCCGGTATACTCCATCATTTCCGCCAGCGCGGCCGGATCAGCCGTGATATCCTGATACTCGAATTCCACCCCATGCTGCGAAAGAAACTCTTTCGCCACCTTGCAGGCCCCTCAAGTTGGTGTGGTGTAGATAATAACCCTGGGCGTCGCCACCGTGCACACGCCTCCCCCAAAAGTTCTCGCTGACCCTAGTGTGCGCAGGAACAGGGCAGAAGGAACTTCAATTTTTATAGTATGTAAGGCGAGTTTACCACTCATCCCTACCTGGCGTCAAAGGGCGCTCGGACTGCCAAGGTCAGGGTAAGAATAGTGTACCCTACCCCCGCCCGCGGCCGGCAACGGGATCGGTCAACGTCTGGACATCCGAATATAGCTCCGGAGAATCACTGGCCGCAGATAACGCCGAGACTGCGTCATGCGCGACAAGGCGGGCCAGGGCTGGGAGTTTGGCTGCTCCCCGGCCCCGGCCCGTTTTGGCGCGGCCTTGTACGCTGCTACAGCCCCTGAAACCGTGGCGGGCGTTTGGCCATAAAGGCGGCCAGACCTGCGCGGACATCGGCCGTGATGGCAACCTGGGTGAACAGGTCGGCCTCCAGACGGCAGGCGGCCTCAAGGTCGAGGTGTGCCCCGCCGTGGATGGCCCGCTTGACGCCGGCAAGAGCGAGCGGGGCATGACCGGCGATGGCCGTCGCCAGGCGCAGCGCCGTTGCCTCAGCCGCCCCGTCCGGAGCCAGGACATCCACCAACCCCATCCCCCGCGCCGTGATGGCGTCCACCGGTTCGGCACTCAGGATAAAGGCCAGCGCACGTCCCTTGCCCAGCAGACGGAGCAGGCGTTGTGTACCCCCGTAGCCAGGGATCAGGCCGATCTTCACCTCTGGCATGGCGAAACGGGCATCGGCGGCGGCGACCCGCACATCACAGGCAGCGGCCGTTTCAATGCCCCCGCCGTATGAAAGCCCCTTCATGGCACAAATGAAGACTTTGGGCGACCGTTCAATTCTGGACAGCACCGCCTGCACCCCATCAAGCCATAACCGCACCTGCCGGGCCAGATCATCACCACGGTGGCAGGCGGCCATCCCGGCCATTTCGCTGATATCTGCCCCGGCGGTGAAGTGCTGTTCTCCAGCCCCCTGGATCACGGCAACACGCAGGGCCGGATCAGCGTCGACCTCGTCAATCCGCTCCCCCAACCGCCGGAACATGGCGGTAGTGATGATGTTGAGCGGCGGGTTGTCCAGTGTCAGAACCGCCACAGGACCCTGGCGGGTCAAATGGACACTATTCATCGGGGTCCCCTCTTCCTCGGGTCTGCTAACCTCCATTCTAAGGAAATTTCCTGCCTTTTCCACAGGTTGCCCTTCTTTTTCCCCCTGGCGCAGACGCGGCAGGGGCCTGCGCATCATTCGCAGGCCTCCATAAACCCTCATCCGCCTTACGCGGTGCGCAAACCCAAGGACCACAGGAGCACAATCACCGCTGCCAGCGCCACCCGATAAATGGCGAAGGTGGCGTAAGTGCCGCGGCGCAGATATTCCAACATGAAGCGAATGACCACATAACCGACAACCGCTGAAGTCAGGATGCCGGCCCAAAACGGCAGGGTCAGGTCAGCTGCCGTGATGTGCCGCAGCTTGACCATCCCGGCACCCAGAATGGTCGGGAACGACAGCAGAAACGAGATGCGGGCTGCCCCCTCGCGGTTGAGCCCCCGCAACAGACCAGCGGTAATGGTGATGCCGGACCGGCTGACCCCAGGCACCAGCGCAATCATCTGGGCGAGGCCAATATAGAAGGCGTCAGTAAAACTCGCCTGCTCCGCCGACTTCCGTTTCCGCGCCCGGCGATCCACATACCACAGGGCCACCCCCAGGACCGCCAGGGCAAAGGCAGTGACCAGCGGCGAGCGAAAAACCGTTTCCGCCAGGTCCTCCAGCAACATACCGGCGATCCCCACCGGCAGGGTTGCCGCGACCATGCCCCAGCCCAGGCGGGACTCCGGGGTCTGGAGGCCGCGGGTCAGGGACTGCCTGGCAATGTGGAACAGGTCGTGCCAGAAGACGGTGACCACGGCCACCAGGGTACCCATGTGCAGCGCTACATCAAAGGTAAGGGATTGCGCCGGCCAGCGCAGCAGCCAGGGAATGATCAGCAAGTGAGCCGAACTGGAGACCGGCAAGAACTCGGCGGCACCCTGCACGGCACCCAGAACAACAGCGTGTAGCAAATTCATGCGCTTGAGTACCCCCGGAATTCATCATTTCACACAAACACTACCAGTCTAGTTCAGCGCCGCGAGGGTGTCAACGCTTACCCCGAACACCGGCGCTTCCAATTGAGCCGACCCTGCGGTTGCCACTTTCCCCCGCCCCGCAAACCATCAATGTCAACTTTACTATCATTTCCTTGCATTAAACGGCCTAAGTGAGTATGATTTCACCAAGTGAGATCCCCGTCAAGAAAGGTTACAGTAAGAAAAGTTGACACAGGAGGTCAATTCGTATGAGGCGGGAACAAGGCGGATTGCAATGGTTGCGTCTGGGAGTCCTTCTGCTTACCCTATTGGCTTACGCCGTGCCCGCCTACGCCGGAGAAACCGCACCGGCCGGAATTGACAGCGGGGATACCGCCTGGCTGCTGATTTCCACCGCACTGGTTATGCTGATGACTGCCCCGGGGCTGGCCCTGTTTTACGGCGGACTGGTCGGCCAGCGCAACGTGCTGTCCACCCTCATGCACAGCTTCTTTATGATCTGCCTGATCAGTGTCCAGTGGGTGCTCTGGGGTTATTCATTTTCCTTCGGCTCCGACCTGGGCAGTATCATCGGCGGCTTTGATTTCCTTGGCTTTACCGGGGTCGGTCCGGCCCCGCAGGCCGGAGCCACGGTGCCCCACCTTGCCTTTGCCATGTATCAGGGCATGTTTGCGGTGATCACCGTTGCACTCATCAGTGGTGCCTTTGCCGAACGCATGCGGTTTCCGGCCTTTGTGCTCTTCTCCCTGCTCTGGGCCACCCTGGTCTACGACCCGCTGGCGCACTGGGTCTGGGGCGGCGGATGGCTGATGCAACTGGGTGCCCTCGATTTCGCCGGCGGCACCGTCGTACACATCAGTTCCGGGGTCTCAGCACTGGTGGCAGCGCTGGTAGTCGGCCGCCGCAACGGCTATCCGCTTCAAGTGGAGCCGCCGCACAACATCCCGTTTACGCTCATCGGCGCCGGGCTGCTCTGGTTCGGATGGTTCGGCTTTAATGCCGGCAGTGCCCTGGCAGCCAACGGTGTGGCGGCCCTGGCCTTCGCCGTCACCCATGTGTCAGCAGCGGCGGGCGGTCTGGCGTGGGCTGGCATTGAATGGGTGCGCCGTGGCAAACCAAGTGTGGTGGGCACCGTCTCCGGAGCCGTGGCCGGTCTGGTGGGCATCACCCCTGCGGCCGGTTATGTCAGCATCCCGTCTGCCCTGTTAATCGGACTGGGCGCCACTCTGGTCTGCTACGCCGGTGTGACTGTGCTCAAGCCTCGGTTTGGCTATGATGATACCCTTGATGTGTTCGGGATCCACGGGCTGGGCGGCACCTGGGGCGCCATCGCCACCGGCCTGTTTGCCAGCAAGGCGGTCAACCCAGCCGGTGCCGACGGCCTCTTCCACGGCAACCCCGGCCAGTTGACGGCTCAGATCATCAGCGTACTGGCGGTGGCAGCCCTGTCGGCGGCGGCAACCTTTGTCATCCTCAAAGTGGTGGCGGCCGTGACCCCGCTGCGGGTTACCCGCAGGGATGAGTATTCCGGCCTGGACCTGGCTCTGCACGGGGAAACAGCCTACGGCTCCCCGGGGATTGCCGGGACGGATGCAGCCGCCGCTGACTGATCACCCGATACCGGCCACAGCAAACGGCCGCCTTCACTTGGGAGGCGGCCGCTCTTTTTGGCGTGCTCGATAAACACAGGAATTCCTCCGGTGTAAGGGGAATTCCTTTTGCTTTGGGGGTCGAAACAAGGTGAACCACCGTCGCAACGGACCCATCCTCTGGCTGGGCTGTTTTCTGACTGCCTCCTCCTTTTCCCTGGTCATGCCCTTTCTACCCATCTTCATCCGGGAGCTGGGCGTGACCAGCCACCTGGAAATCTGGGCCGGCGCGACCTTCGCCGTCACCTTTCTGTCCAGCACCATCATGTCGCCGATCTGGGGCAACATGGCTGACCGGTACGGCCGCAAGATCATGATCATCCGATCCGGTGCGGCCATCGCCCTGGTGTATGTGCTGATGTCGTGGACCCAGAACCATTACCAGCTCTTCGTGCTGCGCTTCCTCAACGGCATGTTCGCCGGCTTTATTCCCTCGTCCATTGCCCTGATGGCCACCAATACCCCTGAGGACCAGGTCGGCCGGTCGCTGGCTGCCCTCGCCACTGCCACTGCCACCGGGCAGATCCTGGGACCGCTGCTGGGCGGAGCCCTGGCTGACGCCATCGGGATCCGTCCAACCATGCAGGTGGCGGCAGGAATGATGGCAGCGGCAACCCTGCTGGTCGCCCTGGGGGTGAAGGAGACCATCCGTGGCAAAGACCAGCCCCGCACGACGGTGCGGGAGGACCTGCGCATGGCGGCCGCCAACCCCACCCTGATGACCGTCTTGATCGCAACCATCATCGTTAATGTTTCAGTCAATTCGGTGGAGCCTATTCTTACCCTGCATATCAGTCACCTGAAACAGGAGGCATGGCTGGCCGCCGCCGTGCGGGTCCTCTTTGGTCGGAGTGACGCCGTCAACCTCGTTTCCGGCGCCATTTTCAGCCTGCCGGCCGTGGCGATGGTGATGGTCGCACGAGCCTGGGCCCGCCAGGGGGAAAAGGTTGGTTTCCCCTCCGTCCTGCAGTCAGGCCTGTGGCTGGCCGGCTTGTTCGTACTGCCACAGGCCCTGGCGCGCACGGCGCTGCAACTGGCGGCGCTGCGGCTGGCCTACGGCCTCTGCCAGGCGGCAGTTCAACCTTCGGTCAACGCCACCATTGCCACTGCCGTCCCGCGGGAATTCCGGGGCCGGGCCTATGGCATTTCCACCTCGGCCATGTACATCGGTGCCGTCAGCGGACCCCTGTTTGGCGGGCTGATTGCCACCTACCTGGGCTCCAACTGGGTGTTTGTCTCCACTGGCCTGCTCCTGATTGCCTCTTCCTTCTGGGTGCGCTCCCGCCTGTCAGGCACCGGCCAGATCTCTGGGTAACCGGTCTCCCGGCTCGTGCGCAGCCCGCCCTCAGCGGCACTGGGGCACAACCAGCCGGGCAAACCGCTCCATGCTGACTACCACCTGCTCATGGGGCATGGAGCCGTAATTAAACAGTCCGATCACCTCATCCACACCGGCGGCCCGCCAGTCCCGGATGACGACTGCCACCTGATCAGGCGTACCCCAGGCTGCCAGGCCACTGTTGTTCAGGTCCTCGTAGGTACCGGTGCGGAAAAAGTGGCGGTTCTCCATGAATCGCTCCACGGCCATCCCGGCGATGGCGTGGGCTTCGGCCTCGGTCTCGCCCACATACACCGGCAGGGCGGCCACCACCCGGGCGTTGTCGCGACCGGCCTGGGCGGCGCCGCGGCGGAAGCGTTCAATTAACACCTTCAAACCTTCAGGGTCGTCGACGGTGACATAGGGCATGACCATCAGGTCCATCCCCTGCAGCCCCACGTAGAAGGCCGCCTCAGGCCGCATAATGGCGCAGGACAGGGGCGGGTGGGGCTCCTGCACGCACTGGACCTGCAACTGCACCGGCTGATACTGATAAAAGCGTCCCTGGAAGCCACCCAAAAGGTCACCGGTCCAGGCCGCCTTCAGTACCTCGACGCACTCGTTGAAGCGATCCACCTTGTCTTCCATGGCGATGCCGAGCGGCGCAAACTCGTGGGCCAGGTAGCCGCTGCCCACTCCCACGTTCAGTCGGCCACCGCAAAGGACGTCGAGCATGGCGTAATCCTCGGCCGCGTGTAGCGGACTGCGCAGGGGCAGGACGCTGACCGCAGTCCCCACGCGGATGATACGGGTACGGGCCGCCACCGCTGCCAAAAAGACAGCCGGGTTGGGCAACAGACCGTATGGGGCAAAATGATGTTCTGCCACCCAGTAGGAATGAAAGCCCAGCGTCTCCGCCAGTTCTGCCTGCTGCAGCAACTCCGCCAAAAAGGCGCTCTGGCTGCGGCCATGCCGGCCAGGATAGAAATCTCCAACACTGAACAGTCCAAAATCCACGGTCCGCCACCCCCGACCCTAGTGTTCCTTCATAGCATAATTTTTGGAGACCGCCCCGGCAATGGGGCAGACACCCTATACAAACGACCCATGGCTAATTCGGCCACCCGGAGCAAAGTGGCAGCCGGGGCCCGGTGATGGGCATCACAGCAGACCCACAGGCACCCTGTTACCCTGGAAACGTTAACTTACAAAGGAGGCACCGCCTACATGAAAGTCGCCATTCCGGTCGAGGGCGGCCTGGTTGCCAACCACCTGGGCCACTGCGAATCGTTCCTGTTTGCTGATGTGACCGACGGCAAGGTAACCGCTCAGGGCGAACATCCAAACCCGGGTCATGGCCCCGGCGGACCGCCCCCGATGTTCCTGGCCAGGCAGGGAGTCACCCATATTGTGGCCTGGGGTATGCCGGAGCACGCCGTGAGCATGTTTTCGCAGTTCGGCATTCAGGTTACGCTGGGTGCAACCGGCAAGCCGGCCGAAGTCCTGCAGGGCTGGCTGGACGGCACCCTCACCTATACCCAGGAAGGACTGGACGGCGGCGGCACCTGCCGGCACGAATAACGCTGACATTACTTGAGCCCGGGGCAGTTTGCCCCGGGCTGTTTGCCTTGGCGCGTCTCACTGGCCCTTTGGCGCCTTGGGCTTTTCACCGCCGTAACGGCGGGAAACCAGTTCCTGGTTGCCCACATGGAGCACCGGGCCGGTCGGACTGTCTGTAATGCGTCCGTTCATGCCCAACCAGGCCAGTGCCTGCAGCACTGCGGCGCGATCGTCTTCGCTTTCGGCAAAGAACCAGCCCACCGTCTGCGCTTCCCGACTGGCTGCCAGCAGCAGAGCCCAGCCGTTGCCAGAGCGCCGGTGCAGCCGGAAGGTGCGTCGCGGCTCATCGGGATTGGGGCTTAGAATCGCCCAAAAGATACCAGACTTGGCAGAGCGCGTATCCGCTGCCTTTGCGAGGGCTTGGACAGCTTGAGATGCCATTCAACAGACCTCCAAGATGGTTTATGACCGGCCACCAGGCGCCGCAAGCCACATCAACAGCCAATATTCTTCTGTTTTTTCCCACTTGTCCCCTGCCGAGCAGTCAAAATGACTCTGGAGCGCGCCGCCCGCCCGGAACAGCCGGTGTTCCGGGCGGCGGCATGGTCACGTGCGGGCTAACGCCGGCCGTGTTCCCAGTCCCAATCGAAAACTTGCCCGAAGTAGGTCCCGATTTCTGGTGATTCGACGATCAGCCCGGCCTCCCGGTTATGCCCGGGAGCATTTTCACTCCAGTTCACACTGGTGATGACAGTGTAATGGCGGTCAACGATCACACCCTTGTTATGGATATTCAGGCCAACCCCCTTCGGGTCGTCAAAGCGGGCTTCCAGGGCCAGTTTCTCCCGCCCGGCCAGCGTGTTCAGATAATGGTACGTGTGAATGGAATCCTGGGGCGACCAGGGTTCCGGGTCACGCTGGCCCATCATCACCCGCACGTGCACACCGCGGCGGGCGGCCGCCACTGCTTCCTGCAGATACAGGTTGGGCGTCTCCTCCGGTGATCCGTGTTCGGGCAGCCCCCAGTGAACAGGGATATACTGCGTCTGAATCTCCACACTGGTAGTGGCCCGGCGCAGCAAGCCAATGATACCCCCCGTTTCGACCAGCGCATGGTCGGGGGCGAGCAACGGCGTGATCCGACAGTGGCCGGCCAACGTCAGGGGCTGAAACTGCCGGCGGTATCCATAACCCGGCTCCCTGCGGTTGCCGTCAGGGTCCTTGTCCAGGCCACCCCAGTACGGATGACCGGGCAAAAACGGAATGCTGTCTGGCCGGCCCGGATCCCAGTCTGCCTCGAAGACCTTGGTGAAGTAGCGGGCCAGCGACCGGCACTCCACAAACAGGCCCCAGCCGCGGTTACCGCCGGCAGACTCCGCCGGAAAACTGTGGGCACTCCAATTTTCTGACCACACCAGGACCGTAGCGCCGTCGATTACCGCATACTTGGCATGATTAAAGCGATAGCGTTTCCCCACACCCTGTCGGTGGTCATGAATCATCCAGCGCACCGCCACCCCGTGATCGGCCAACTGCTGGGCCAGGTAGCGGGTCTTTTCCAGAATGCGCCCGAAAGGGGTGCCGTCCAGAAAGACGCGTACGGTCAGGCCCCTGGCCTGTGCGGCCAGCAACTGTTCGCACAGGGGGACAGAGGTCATCTGATACAGGTTCAGGTCAATGCTACGGCGGGCACCCGCCAGCAGAGAGACCACCGCGGCGTAACTGCAGTCGGGCGCCACCGAAGCAGTCACCTGCCCACGCACGCTGAAGGTGGGGGCTGGGAAGTCACTCTGTCCCACCCGGAAGCTACGGAGCGGCAACCACCGGTCCCCCTGTTTCCAGTCGTGCCGGTTGCCCAGGTCGACCGGTTGTCCGGTCTGGTTGTCGCGGATTCGCGCGTAAACCTCCCCCGCCGGCACCGAAGCCAGGGGCGCGCCTTCCCACCCCGGCAAGCCAACCACCAGACTGCCCCAGGCCAGGGCATCGACCGGGTGCCCCTCGGGGTCCAGCAGTACTGCAGAACCGGCCCAGGGGCTGATGTCCGGCAAACCAGACGGCGCCTGTAACCGTGCAGCGCGGGTGGTGCTCCCACCGTACTGCCACTGCGGCCAGCGGCCCATTAGCCGCTGGAAAGCCACCGCGTCCCGGGCCACGTAGAAATCCCGTCCGGGGCCGATGCCGGCCCCTCCCGGAAACTGCAGCGGCTTCCCATCCACCACCAGGCTCCAGCCAGTCAGGTTCACTACCGCCGACTCCGGGTTGGTAATCCGAAAGTAAGTGGCTGCCTGGTTCTGGTCGAGGTCATGAACGTATGCCTCACTGATCAGCAGGGGTCCGGTGGTCCGCCGCGTCCCTCTCACCGCGGTCTACCTCCTTCACCGCTGCCTGCCAGCAGCAAACCCCGGCAGGCCCGCTTTCCCGACTCCAGTCGAGACTTCGGTCCCGCCATGCTAATTCCCTATATTTTCCAACCTTTTCGCTCACGGTTGTACCCGCATGAAGACGGCCGAGTCCGTTCCCGATGTGGGAACCAGACTCGGCCTGGCCGGACACCGCCGGCAGCGCATACTAGCGGGTGGTCCCGGGGGTCGTGGTGCCGGTAGGGGCGGGCGCAGTGCCGGTCGTACCAGGGGCAGACGTACCGGGAGCGACAGTGCCGGTGGTGCCCGGAGTCGCACCCGGGGCCGGGGTGCCGGTGGTGCCGGGCGTAGGTGCACCCTTGGCGTCGGGCGCCACCGGGATGCTGGTCATACTCCGGGTCAGGTCGGCCAAATCACCCAGGAATTCGGTCACCGGCTTGCCCGCCCGCACCTGGGTGGCAATGGTCCGCAGCCGCTCAGTGGTGGCGCCGTCGGGCGCCACCCGCACTTCGGTGATCCACGGCAGGGTGGCAGTAACCACCTGCACAGTCGCACCGGTATCTGTTGCGGCCGGACGTGTGGTATCAGTCGGTCCGGCGGTATCAGTCGGTCCGGGCGTACCGGCCGGTCCGGCAGGTGGGCTGGTGGGCGTACCGGCCCGGGTGGCCGGCGGCGCCCCGGTAGCGCCAGGCACAGCGGCGGCACCGGGCCGGACCGGCGAGGGACCGGGCCCGCCGGCGGCCATTCCGGGCGTCGCCGTTTCGCCCGGTCCGGCCACACTGGCCCGGCCGGTGATCAGGGCGGTATTGCCCAGAACCAGGGCCTCACCACCGCCGGCACGGGAAAGGGCATCGGTCAGGGTAATGGACGGATCAGCGGCAGCAGTGGTGGCCGCCGTCCGGGGGGTCACCATGCCCACCGGGCCGGGGGCCGCCGGCGTTTGGTCAGGGCGGCGCTGTCCGGCCGGGCACCCGGTCAGGGTCAGGGTGGCGACCACCAGAAACGTCATCACCGTCAAACGCGAGCGAAACACTGGTCATTCTCCCTTCAAAGCAGCAGGGGTTGTACGACCTAGTGTTTCGTTGGAAAGCCGTGTCCTATACGAAACGCTGCACGCCCGCCGCAGTTACCAGCCCACAAATCAGGGGCGGTGCCGTCACCGGTGCCGGCCCGATTCGAAAGGCCCCCAGGATACGCGCCGCCGCCGTCGGAACCAGCTCCGGATCACTGGCATGGATCTCGGCCAGCAGTTCCCCGGGCTGCACGGCATCGCCCACCTTTTTCTTCAGTACCACCCCGACCGCCAGATCAATAACGGATTCCTTCGTGGCCCGACCAGCCCCCAGACCCATGGTCACGTGACCAACTTCCAGGGCGACGATATGTTCCACGTAGCCGGCGCAGGGGGCCTGTACCCCCTGGATCCACGCCGCCCGGGGCAACTTGACCGGTTGAGTGACATAGGAAGCATCGCCGCCCTGGGCAGCCACCATTTCCTTTAGTTTGCTCAGTCCCTTGCCGCTGCGCAGGGCACTCAGTAATCGGCGGCGTGCCTCCTCCGCCGTAAGGGCAACCCCGGCGAGTTCCAGCATTTGCGCGCCCAATGCCAGGCACAGTTCCTCCAGATCCGGCGGCCCGAACCCCCGCAGGGTTTCAATGGCTTCTTCCACCTCCAGGGCGTTGCCCACCGCACACCCCAGGGGCTGTTCCATATCCGAAATAACCGCTACCGTCTTGCGGCCCACGTGGGCCCCGATCGCCACCATCGTTTCGGCCAGGCGGAAGGAATCGTCCAGGGTCTTCATAAACGCACCGCTGCCTGTCTTCACATCCAGCACGATGGCATCAGCGCCGCCGGCAATTTTCTTCGACATGACGGAAGCGGCAATCAAGGGAATGCTTTCGACGGTGGCCGTCACATCCCGCAGAGCATAAAGCTTTTTGTCCGCCGGCACCAGATTGCCCGTCTGACCGACAATTGCACATCCTACCCGATTCACCTGTGCGGCAAAATCGCCAATTCCCATTTCCACCTGAAAACCAGGGATGCTCTCGAGCTTGTCCAGCGTGCCGCCGGTGTGTCCCAGGCCCCGCCCGGACATCTTGGCCACCGGCGCCCCGCAGGCCGCGACCAGTGGGACCAACACCAGGCTGGTGGTGTCGCCGACGCCCCCGGTGGAATGCTTGTCTACCTTAATTCCGGCAATGGCACCCAGATCCACAGTATCCCCGGATTCAACCAGGGCCATTGTCAGGTCAGCCGTTTCCCGGGAAGTCATGCCACGCAGGACAACCGCCATGGCCCAGGCCGCCATCTGATAGTCCGGTACCTGGCCGGCGGCATAGCCGTTTACCAGGAAGCGAATTTCCTCTGTAGTCAGTTCCTGCCCCAGTCGCTTCCGCTCAATCATGTCATAGGCCCGCATTGGTCAGATCAGCCCCCTCTTACGGGGCAGTAGCACCCCAAGGTGAGGATACTTCGGGAACAGCCCGATGATTCCTGCCGCCGGGGTATTTCCGCTGCCACCAAATTGGTGGGCAAAAAAAATCCCCCCCGGCCTCAGGAGGCGACCGGGGAAGAGGCGTCCCAATTCCGGCAGGGCAGATGGTTGGGGGGACTGCCCGTCGGGGGGACCAGTGAGAAGGGAGTGAAGGGGATGGAAGGGGAAAGCTCTCCATGCGGCCGCAGTCGGAGCCCTTGGCCTCATGCGCATATTTACCGTGGACCCGGCTACCTGACCGCGGCCGCCGCCCCGCTTCCAGCCCTGTACGTTCCAAACCGGGGGCACCCCGGTTTACGTGCACGACCAGAACATAAACATGCCCTGGGATGGCTAGGCCCCCAGGGGTGGGTGGTGCCTTGGCCTTCGGCAGTCCCGCTGTCGTGGCTGGCGTTCAGGCCAGCTTTAGACCGGAAACTTTGCGTCCCTGGCTTTCACCAGGTTTGCCTTTATCGGGCCATATGCGATTTGCGACCTCTGCCGCCTGGATTCACTTTCCATTTATTATCTTAGTGGGCTGGCACAGGTTTGTCAATGGGCTTCCGTTACGAGATCAGTCGCAGTAAACAGCGGCAAGTCCAGTTGTTTACCATAACATATTACATAGGGCATTACGTTAGCTGGCATCAACAGCAGGGAAGGAGTCGCTTTGGCGGGCAGAGAATACTAGCGCACGGTAGGCGGCGATCTTCTGTACGGACGCCCGGCGTCGCTGGCAACAAACAGGAGCGCGCCTCTGGCGGTAGTTCGCAGTGCGGCAACGGCACAATACACGAAAAGGCACGTTGAGGAGGATCGCCGTTGATCGAGGGAAAGGACGACCTGATCGAAGCGTGCCGCATCCGCGGCATGCGGATGAATGAAACCACCATTAACCTGCTGGAGACCCTTGTGGAAGCCGAGGGCGGTCTGGATGGAATGGATCTGCGTCTGGTCATCCAATGCGTAAGCGGCATGCCCGGGGAATCTTCGGGTTCTGTTACCCTCCGCGGTAACCTGGGCCAGCTTCTGGCCGTGTTAGAACGTCTCTGGCCTGCTCTGGAGCGGGGTCGGCGCGCAGACAGTTAGGCTGACGTAGGGTTCTGCCCGAGCCAGGTCGAATTAGAACGGCCAGGAGGTGAGGCCTGATGTCTGCTCCCGATCCCGCTCCCGCCCCCGCCCCCGCAGTGATCGGTCGCCCCTGGCTACGCACCCTGGGCATTTTGCTGGTTGCCACCGCTCTGGCGGCCGGATCCGGATACAGCGCCTGGTTCCTGGCCCGTGCCGAACTGCAAAAGCAAAATGAGGCTGCCTTCGGCCAATTAAGGGAACTGGTGCAGAAACAGGCCGAACTGGGCCAGCGCCTGGCGCAGGTGGAAACAGCCGCTGCCGATGCCAAGATCCTGGTCAACGGTGCCGGCCTGGGCGATCAGTTGGCCGAACTGGAACGGCTGAAGGCCGAGGTGGAACAGGAAAAGCAACTGGCAGCAGAGCGGGCCGCGCAGTTGGAAAAGACACTCCGGGAACAAATCGGCGCTCAGGAGCGGGAAACGGCAGCAGCCGTGGCGGCCGACCTGAAGCTACGGGCTCTCCTGTTCCGGGCCCACGGACAAGTCCTCAAAGCCAAATTGGACGTGGCAGAGGGGAACCGCGGGCTCGCCAAGGAAGAGATCGCACTGGCTGTGCAGACCCTGAAAGAGGCCGCCGCGCAGGCAACCGATCCACTCAAGGCCCGTCTGGACACGGCGGCCACCCAGGCCGAACAGGCACGAACCGCCCTGGTGCTTGAATCCAGCACGGCCAGGGACCAGTTGAGCCTGCTGTGGCAGCAGATCAGTGCCCTGCTGGGCGGGTAGCCAGGGCGCGGAGACAGTGGGCGTTACACGGGTCGGGGCAAGTTCCCCGGCCCAGTCCGCGTCTGTCCGGCGTGCCAAAGGGCAGAAGTTTCCAGCGGGTTGACAGACGATGATTTCCTGCCACAATAGGGGAGAGAAAGCCACAAGGATGGTGCAGATGACTCGGCTACGCTCTCAATCCTCCACACCCCGCCGGCGTCCGGTGCAGCGTAAGCTGCAGAAACCGGGCCGGTTCATCCTCATCCTCCTCTGCATCCTGACTTTGCCCTGCCTGGCCTGGTGGCTGTTGCATGCCACTCCGGCACCGGCCGCCGCTGCAGTTCCCGCCACTCCCAGTCTCCCCACAGGTCGCATGACCTTCCTGCTGATGGGCGCCGACGAGCGTCCCGAAGACGTCGGCCGTTCGGATACGATCATCCTCGGCTCAGTGGACTTTGACCAGAAAACCGCCGAACTGTTTTCCCTCTCCCGGGACATGTTCGTGCAGATCCCCGGCCACGGCTGGGACAAGTTAAACTCCGCCTACGCTTATGGTGGGCTGGACCTGACCCGCCGCACCCTGGAAAACCTGCTGGGAATCCCGCTGCAGCACCACGTCCTGGTGAACATGCGGGGGTTACAGCAGGCGGTGGACGCGTTGGGCGGCATTCAGATTGATGTGGAAAAGGACATGCACTACGAAGACCCACAGGACAGCCCGCCTCTGAAAATCGATCTGAAGGCCGGCCTGCAGACCCTGGACGGAACGCGGGTCCTGCATTATGCCCGCTACCGGGCCGATGCCGAAGCAGATCGCGGCCGTATGCGCCGCCAACAGACCGTCATCAAGGCCCTGGCCAGGACCGCATTGAAACCGGAGAATCTGCCCCGGTTGCCATCGGTGGTGGCCCGGCTGGTGGACAGCGTGAAGACTGATCTGAGCACCGTTGAGATCGGCCGGCTGGGTCTGGCGGCGGCCCAGCTTGACCTGGCGGCGATCAAGGGCGGGCAGGTCGAGGGCACAGATATCTACATGGACGGCATCTACTACTTTGTGCCGGACCTGACAGACCTGCGGACGCAGGTATACCGGGTGATGCATGGCCAGGAGCCAGACGCCAGGTTCCTGTCGCAGGCGGCAAAAGACGATGCCACCTATTCCGGTACGGTTGCCGCTCAAGCCGACCCGCCTGATCCCCCGGAACCGGTCCGGACTTCAGTCACCGCCAACCCGGGTCCGGAGAGTGCCACGTCATCCGGCACCGGCAGTCAGACCAGGCCGGCTGCACCAGCCCCCACCGGGACTGCGGGCAAACCGCCCGCACCGTCCGCCGGCGGCAAGCCGGCGAAACCCGGTACGGTCACGCCACCTGCCACCGGTCGCAAATCCACGGACACCGGTAGCCAACCCGACAGCGGCACTGCTGGCACAGACACTGGCACCAACACTGATCCCATCCGCAACATCCGCTAGGGACTCACACCTGCCGATAACCGAGATTTTTTATGATACCCCCTGGGGGTAGTTGACTTACTACCCCCAGGGGGTTATGCTATGCACATATGGAAGCTCACCGGCTGTTATAAAGAAAGGGTGGCACCAGATGGCAGCAGGAACTGGCTCATCTCGCCCGATCGGCTTACAGGAAGTGACCCTGAGTGTTTCCGGCATGACCTGCGCCGCCTGCTCCACCCGGGTGCAGCGGCGCCTGAGCCAACTGGCGGGTGTGTCGGGAGCGGCTGTGAACCTGGTGACCGAGAAGGCTACCGTTCAGTTCGATCCCACAGCGGTCGGCCTGCCGCAGATCGAGCAGGCCGTTGTGGACCTGGGCTACGGCGTCCGTCACGAAAAAATTACCCTGAGTATTACCGGCATGACCTGTGCGGCCTGCGTGGCCCGCGTGGAAAAAGCCCTGCAGAAAGTCCCGGGTGTCACCAACGCCACCGTTAACCTGACCACCGAGCGGGCGGTGGTGGAGTTGGCCGGTGAAGTCAGTGCCAAAGACCTGATTGCCGCCATCGAAGAGATCGGCTATCACGCCCGGGAACTCCAGGATACCACCGCCGACCGGGAACAGGCGGAACGGGAACAGGAGATCCGGCGCCAGGTGCGGTTGCTGGTATTCGCCGCCGTCTTCACCCTGCCACTGTTCGTAGCGAACATGATCCTCATGCCGCTGGGAATACACAGCAATCTGCTGATGAATCCGCTGGCCCAATTGGGCCTGGCCACGGCGGTACAGGTTGTGGCCGGCGGGCAGTTCTATCGCCGGGCCTGGTTGAACTTGCGTCACGGCAGCGCCAACATGGACGTGCTGGTGGCCATGGGAACTACGGCGGCTTATGGCTTCAGCGTGGCCAGCGCCTTCTGGATTGGCGGCGACCACAATTACTACGAAGCGGCCGGCGTGATCCTGACCCTGATTATCCTGGGGAAACTGCTGGAGGCCATTGCCAAGGGCCGCACTTCCGAAGCCATCAAGAAGTTGATGGGGCTGCAGCCCCGTACAGCCCGCGTGCTGCGCGCCGGGCAGGAAGTTGACGTACCGGTGGAAGAGGTTCGGACCGGTGACCTGCTGGCCGTCCGTCCAGGCGAGCGGATCCCCGTTGACGGCGAGGTAGTTTCCGGCCAGTCGGCGGTGGATGAGTCCATGTTAACCGGCGAAAGCCTGCCGGTGGACAAGAACCCCGGCGACGCCGTGACCGGCGCCACCATCAACAAGAACGGCGCCCTGGTCGTGCGGGCCACCAAGATCGGGTCGGAAACCGCCCTGGCTCAGATCATCAAAATGGTGGAAGATGCCCAGGGCTCCAAGGCGCCGATCCAGCGCCTGGCCGACGTCATTGCCAACTACTTCGTGCCCGCCGTCATGGGGATCGCCCTGGTGGTGTTCGCCGGTTGGTGGGCCCTGGCCGGGGACTGGCAGGGCGGGTTGCAGGCGGCCATTGCCGTGCTGGTGATCGCCTGCCCCTGCGCCCTGGGGTTGGCTACTCCCACCGCCGTCATGGTCGGTACCGGCAAGGGCGCCGAGCATGGCATCCTGTTCAAGGGCGGTGAATATCTGGAAAAGGCTCACCGTATCCAGACGGTGGTGCTGGACAAGACGGGCACCATTACCAGGGGTGAGCCGGAACTGACCGACGTGATCGCCCTGGGCCTGCCGGAAACCGACCTGCTGCGTCTGGCTGCTGCGGCGGAAGCACCGTCGGAACATCCCCTGGGGCAGGCGGTGGTCCGGGGGGCCCGCCAGCGCCGTCTCGATCTGCCGGTGTGCACCGACTTCAGTGCGGTCCCCGGGCTGGGCCTGACGGCCCGGGTGGAAGGACGCCGGGTACTGGTCGGCAACCGCCGGCTCATGCGGGATCAGGGCATTGACCAGGCGACCGCGGCGGCCGCCATGGCGGCTCTCGAAGGCGAAGGTAAGACCGCCATGCTAGTGGCGGTGGATGGTGCCCTGGCCGGTGTCGTGGCGGTAGCCGACACAATCAAGCCCACCAGTCGGGAAGCCATCGCCGAGTTGCGCGGAATGGGCATCGAGGTGATCATGCTCACCGGCGACAACCAGCGCACAGCCGAAGCGATCGCCCGGCAGGTCAGCGTGGACCGAGTTCTGGCCGAGGTTTTGCCTGAAGACAAGGCGACCCACGTGCAGAAGGTAAAGGCAGACGGCAAGGTCGTGGCCATGGTGGGCGACGGGATCAACGATGCCCCGGCCCTGGCCACCGCCGATCTCGGCCTGGCCATCGGCACCGGCACCGATGTGGCCATGGAGGCCGCCAGCGTCACCCTGATGTCCGGTGATCTGAAGGGGATCCCTGCCGCCATCCGGCTCAGCCGGGAAACCATGGCCACCATCAGGCAGAATTTGTTCTGGGCGTTCATATATAACCTGATTGGGATTCCCGTGGCCGCTCTGGGCCTGCTTAACCCGATGCTGGCCGGCGGCGCCATGGCCTTCAGCTCGGTCAGCGTAGTCAGCAATTCGCTGCTGCTGAAGCGGTATAACCCGAAACAAACGGCACAATCCCGATTGGCCCTGACCATTAAAGCTGCCTTTGTCGCCGTGCTGGCCCTGGCCGTTGCCGTCACGTGGCGGTGGAGCCCAGCCCAGGCTAACCTGATCGTCCGGGACGGCCGTCTCAATCCGGTGACGATCCAAATGGAGCAGGGCCGGCGTTACCGGCTGGTGGTACAGAACCGCGATCCGGTGGTCCGTAACTTTGCCTTCACGCTCCCCGCCCGCGGGGTCAGGGTCTCCGGCGGAGCGACGGCGGACCACGCCGGCCACGATGCGGCCGCGCCGGCAGCCATCCGGCTGCGGGTGCCGGGCGGCCGCCAGGCGGCAGTGGAACTGACCCCCATACAGCCGGGCACCTTCCCATTCTGGGCCTCTGAGCCCGGGTCAGGCGGCATCACCGGTACCGTGGCTGTCCGTTAATGAACCTGAAAAAACAACCGGGGGCAGTCAAAACTGCTCCCGGTTGTTTCTGATTTTCCCCGCCACCGGCCGGTCAGCCCGGCGGTGCCGGCTCGTCGTCCGACAAGGCCTCGGCCAACAGGTCCACCAGATGAACGGCCCGTATCTGGTTTGTCGCTCCGGCCCGCTGGATGCCAAGGCGCATCTGGATCAGGCAGCCGGGGTTGGCGGTCACAATGGTCTCCGCTGCGGTTGCCCTGGCCTGGCCCATCTTCCCGTCCAGAATGCGCATGGATAACTCCGGTTGCGTCAGATTATAAATGCCGGCAGAGCCGCAGCAGCGGTCAGGTTCAGCCATTTCCTGCAGTTCCAGACCCGGGATAGCCTGAAGTAACTGTCGCAGCGGTCGGGTAATGCCCTGCCCATGGGCCAGATGGCAGGAGTCCTGAATGGTCACCCGCCCCGGCACCGGCTTCAGCGCCGGCAAGTCCAGGGTAACCAGCAGTTCGCTGATATCCATCATGTTACTGGCAAACCGCCGGGCCGGCTCCTCCCACTCCGGGTCGCCGCAGAACCAGTGGGGATATTCCTTCAGAGCAGCTCCGCAGCCGCCGGCGTTATTGACCAACACGTCCACATCTGCCGCCAGAAATGCCTGGATGTTCCGTTTAGCCAGCATGCGGGCGCCGGACTTTTCACCGGCATGGGCGTGCAAGGCGCCGCAGCAACTCTGGTCCGGTACCACCACCACCTCACAGCCGGCAGCCTGCAAGAGCCTGATGGTATTCTGGTTGGTCTCGAAAAATATCTGGTCCATCACACAGCCCACGAACAGGCCCACCCGCAGCCGGCGCCGCCCCCGCGCCGGGTGGACGGTTGCACGCCGCCGGCGCCAGGGAGCCACCATCGCCGGCAAGGCCAGGTCCATGGCGGCCAGGTCCCGGCCGGCGATCCGGCTGACCAGACCGCAGCGGTGCACCAGAGACCGTAATCCGCTGGCCTGGTAGAACCAGAAAGCGACTCCCAAAATTTCCATGAAAACACGATGCAAAAAAAGGAAATCAAACACGATTCGGCGAACAATAGGACGATGAGCTTTTCGCTTCTGGATAACTTCTCGGGCATCTTCCAAGATAGTGCCGAACTTGACGCCAGCCGGACAAATCGTCTCGCAATTCCGGCAACCCAGGCACACATCCATCTGTTCCTCGATATCGTCCAGGGTAAGCCTGCCATCAATTGCAGCCTTCACCAGAGCAATGCGACCGCGAGGGCTCGCTGTCTCCCGCCCGGTCTGTACATAGGTAGGGCAGGTCGGCAGACAAAAGCCGCAGCGCATACAATTGGCAATCTCGTCAGTGTGAAATTCCCGGCTCAGGTCTGGCTGGTGGGAGCATGGCGGCGGCGAACTGGTGTGATTCATAGGTGAACGGTCACCCGCCGGCGGGTTTCCCCGGCAAACAGCTTACCGGGGTTGAGCAGCCCGCAGGGGTCAAAGGCCGCCTTCAACCCCTTCATGAGGGCGATCCCGGTAGGGCCGACCTTCCAATCCAGGTACCCCGCCTTTGCCAAACCGACACCATGCTCACCGGTGATAGTGCCGCCAAAGGTAATCGCCGCCGCGAAGATCTCGGCAAAAGCCGCCTCCACACGCTGGATCTCTTCCCGGTCGCGTTCATCGGTCATGCACGTGGGGTGAAGGTTACCGTCTCCGGCATGACCGAAGGTGCACATCTCCAGGGCATATTTCGCTGCAATCTGTTGGATCGCCCGCACCATCTCCGCCAACCGGCTGCGGGGCACGGTGGCATCCTCCAGAATGGTGGTCGGACGTTTGCGAGCCAGGGCGCTCAGGGCCGCCCGGCGCGCCGACATGAGCTTGAGCCCCTCCTCGGCGGTGGCTGCCACCTTCACCTCCACCGCTCCCACTCCGCGGCAAATGCCTGCCATCTGCGCCAAATCCCGCTCACAGATGACCTCCGGTCCGTCCTGTTCCATCAGCAGTACCGCAGCCATATCAGTGGGCAAACCGATGCCAGTAAACTCGTCCACCACCCGGATGGTGGCGTTATCCATAAACTCCAGCGTAGCTGGAATGATTCGAGCTGCAATGATCTGACTGACGGCCCGGGCGGCATTCTCCAAAGAAGTGAAAAAGGCCAGCGCAGTCCGCTTCGCTTCGGGCAAGGGCAGCAACTTGAGGGTGGCCTGGGTGACAATACCCAGCGTGCCCTCTGAACCAACCAGCAATTTAGTCAGATCATAGCCGGCTACGTCCTTGGTATTCTTGCCCCCGGTGCGCAGCAGCTCACCGCTGGACAGGATCACTTCCAACCCCAGTACATAATCCTTGGTTGTCCCATATTTCAGGCCACGCAGGCCACCGGCACATTCGGCAATGTTTCCGCCCAGGGTGGAAATCACCAGACTGCCCGGGTCGGGCGGGTAGAAAAGCCCGAGGGCCTCCACCGCCGCGTGCAGTTGTTTGGTCACCACACCTGGCTCCACCGTCACCGTCAGGTTCTCCTGATCAATCTCCACAATCCGTTTCAGGCCGGACAGGTCCAGGACCAGGCCGCCCTTTACCGGCACGGTTCCGGCACTCAGATTCGTACCGGAACCACGGGGCACCACGGGAACGCAGTACCGACTGCAGATTTTCATGACCGCCCCCACTTGCGCCGCATCTGCACAACGGATAACGGCATCGGGCATGGCCTGGTAGAGCGGGGTGGCATCGTACGAATACGCCAGCAAATCCGCGGGGGAGTCAAAGAAATGGCTGGCCCCGACAGCCTCCTGCAGTTCACGGCGCACAACGGAGTCCAGCATGGCAATACCCCCTCCGGTCATATTCGAAACGGTAGTATTGTAACATAAAATCATCACCAACCGGCCGCCGAGCCTCCGTACGGCAGGGACAAGCGACAGGTAAGGGCACCAATTTCCGCCATTCCCAGCGAGACATGGGTTCTCTGCCTGTACTTTCATATTCCGCGTGGTAACCGAAAGCGGTTCTCCTGCGGACTTCACAATTGTCGCGAAGGGGGTAAAATAGTGTAATCCCTGAAGGGGGCATGTTGCTTCAAATGTTGCCACTAACATCTCCGACATTAAATATATTAATATTTGAAGGAATTGACCCTTCTCATGGTTAAGCTTTTGCTGGCTACCCCGGAGTGCGCTTGCCCCGACCTCGGCCACTATGCCCAGAGAAGGAGGGCCCAAGGTATGCGCCGTGTTCTCGCACTGCTCCTGGTGACCGTTATGGGTGCTTTGGTCGGCTGCTCCGGACAGAAAGATACGAAAACGCCGGAAGCTCCGGCCGCCCCGTCCCAGGGGGAAAAGCCAGCCGCCAAAAAGGACCAGATCGTCCGGATCAACATCGGTACCGACCCGGAGACCCTGGATCCCGGCGTGTCCACCGGCATCCCCGAGGCCAACGTGGAACTGAACCTGTTTGAAGGCCTGATGCGCCTTGACAAGGACGGCCGCCCGATACCGGGCATGGCGGCGGCGCCACCTGAAGTGAAGGACAACGGCACCACCTACATCTTCAAGCTCCGGGATGCCAAATGGTCCAACGGCGACCCTGTGACCGCCGAAGACTTTGTCTGGTCCTGGAAGCGGGCGCTGGACCCCTATACGGCCTCGGAGTATGCCTATCAGCTCTGGTATATCAAGGGCGGCGAAGCCCTCAGCAGCGTCAAGCTGAAGACCAAGGGCGCCGACGGCAAGGAAGTGGACCGGCCGGAGGCCGAGGTCAAGGCCGAAATCAAGAAGCTCTCCGACGCACTGGGCGTCAAGGCTCTGGATGCGAAGACCCTGGAGGTCAAGCTGGAGGCCCCCACCCCCTACTTCCCAGCCGTCGCCGCTTTCCACACACTCTTCCCGGTGCACCGAAAGAGTCTGGAGTCCAACCCGAAGGACTGGTTCCGCAAGCCTGAAACCATGGTGACCAACGGGGCTTTCAAGCTGCAGAGCTGGACGCCCAAGGACAAGGTCATTCTGGTCAAGAACCCTGACTACTATGATGCTGCCAAGGTGAAGCTGGACAAGATTGAGTACTATCTGATTGAGCAGGAATCAACTGCCACCACCATGTTTGAATCCGGGCAGCTTGATATCGTCGAATCAGGCGTTTCCACCACCGAACTGGACCGCCTGAAGAAGGAAAAGCCCAACGAACTCAAGATTCTGCCTGACCTGGGCACGTACTATTATCGCTTCAACGTCACCAAGCCGCCCATGAACGATGTGAAGGTGCGCAAGGCCCTGACCATGGCCATTGACCGCAAGGCCATCGTCGAGAACATCACCAAGGCCGGCCAGGTGCCCGCGATGGCGTTTGTGCCCTCTGGCCTCCCGGACGCATCCGGTGAATTCCGCAAGAACGGCGGCGACTTCTTCAAGGACAACGACGTGGCTGCCGCCAAACAATTGCTAGCCGATGCAGGTTTCCCGGATGGCAAGGGCTTCCCCAAGCTGTCGATCCTGTACAACACGAATGAGGCCCACAAGCGGATCGCCGAGGCGATCCAGGAGATGTGGAAGAAGAACCTGGGTATTGAAGTGGAACTGGTGAACCAGGAATGGGCGGTGTACCTCGCCAACCAGTCCAGTCTGAATTATATGGTCAGCCGGGCTGGCTGGCTGGGCGACTATGTCGATCCCATGACCTTTGTGGATATGTTTGTGACCGCCGGCGGCAACAACCAGACCGGTTGGTCGAACAAGACCTATGATGATCTGGTGAAGCAGGCCAAGAGCACCGGTGATCAGACTGTACGCATGAAGGCCATGCACGACGCCGAGAAGGTTCTCATGGATGAGATGCCCATTATGCCCATTTACTTCTACGTGCGGGTGCGCCTGATCAGCCCCAAGGTGAAGGGTTGGTCTGAGCCCCTTACCTCCGGCATGAACCTGCGCGAAGCATACGTGGAGTAGCCTCCAGACGGTGGCAGAAGCGGGTGCATCGGTGCTCCCGATGCACCCGCCCCGTTACCCGAACCGCGACGGAGGGAAGCCATTGGTTCGGTATATTATCCAACGGGTCCTGACCATGGTTGTGGTGGCCTGGGTAATCGTCACCCTGACGTTTTTCATGCTCCGGGCCCTCCCCGGCGGACCCTTCAGTTCCGAAAAGGCGTTGCCTGACGCCATTCGCCAGAACATCGAAAAGCGTTATAACCTCGACAAACCGCTCTGGGAACAGTACCTGATCTACCTGCGCAACGTGGTGATCTGGGACCTGGGTCCTTCCTACAAGTATGACGGCATCACCGTGAACCAGATCATCAACAAGGGCTTCCCCATCTCGGCCACGTTGGGTGGGATTTCCATCCTCACCTCTCTGCTGTTGGGTTTGCCTATCGGCATCGCCAGTGCCATGCGCCATAACAGCCTGCTGGACCGTTGGGTATCCGGTGTGGCCGTTCTGACGGCTGCCGCCCCCAGCTTCGTAATTGCCGCCCTGCTCCAGTACTTTATCGCCTTCAAGCTCCGGTGGCTGCCCCCGGCCACCTGGGGCACCCCCCAGCACATGGTGCTGCCAACCATCGCCCTGTGCTCCCTGAGCTTGGCCTGGCTGGTCAAGCTGACCCGCTCCAGCATGCTGGAGGTTACTAACCAAGACTATATCCGCACCGCCAGGGCCAAGGGGATTCCCGGACTGGTGGTGATCTACCGGCACATGCTGCGCAACGCCCTGGCGCCGGTAATCGCCTGCCTGGCTCCCCTGGCCGCCGGGATCCTGGTGGGCAGCTTTATAATCGAGAGCGTGTTTGCCATCCCCGGTGTGGGCCGGGACTTTGTCACCAGCATCAGTAACCGGGACTACACCGTTACCCTCGGCATGACGGTGTTCTTTGGGTTGCTGTTAACTGGCTTTACCCTGGTGGGGGACATTCTCTGTGCGCTCCTGGACCCGCGGGTGCGGCTGGAGGAGGGTTAAGTTGGCAACTCCGGATGCCCGGTTTGCTCCACTCACCGCCGGCCATGCGGTGGCTGAACGCATCACCACGCCGCCCATTGGCTTCTGGCGTGACGCCTGGCGACGGTTCCGGGCCAACCCGATGGCCCTGGCCGGCCTGCTACTCCTGGTGATCCTCCTGGCGTTCACCATCGTCGGGCCCAGCCTGAGCCAGCATACCTACTCTGACCAGTCCCTCACCCTACGGGACAAGCCGCCTTCGGCGGAACACTGGTTTGGCACCGATGCCCTGGGCCGGGACCTGTATGTGCGCGTGCTGTACGGCGGGCGGATCTCCCTGGCGGTAGCATCTTTTGCCGGCCTGCTGCAACTGGGTGTCGGCGTCCTGTATGGTGCCGTTGCCGGACTCCGGGGCGGCCATGTCGACAACCTGATGATGCGGATCGTCGACATTATTGACACCATTCCCCTGACCATCTACGTCATTCTCCTGACGGTACTGCTCAAGCCCGGCCTCACCAGTATCTTCATCGCCATCGGCACGGTCTATTGGACCAACATGGCCCGGCTGGTACGGGCCCAGGTCCTGTCCCTGAAAGCGCAGGAGTTCATGTTGGCGGCCCGGGCCCTGGGGGCCAGTCGCTGGCGTCTGATTCTGCGCCATCTGGTGCCCAACGCCATGGCACCGATCATCGTGGAAGTGACCTTCAGCATTCCCCGGGCGATTTTCACCGAGGCTTTCCTCTCCTTCATCGGCCTCGGTGTCAGCGCCCCGATGGCCTCGTGGGGTGTGCTGGCCTCGGACGGGTTCCAGGGTCTGCGGTCATACCCGTGGGAAATGATCATTCCATCGGCGGCAATCATACTGACGACCCTGGCCTTTAACTTTGTCGGCGACGGGTTGCGGGACGCCCTCGACCCGAAGCTCCGGCGTTAGGGGTGAGGAATTGAAGCCACTGCTGACCCTGAAAGACCTGCACACGAGTTTTTCCACCTATGCCGGTGAGGTGAAGGCCGTCCGGGGCGTGAACCTGACCGTAGACGAGGGTGAGGTATTGGCGGTGGTGGGTGAGTCGGGTTCGGGCAAGAGTGTGACCATGCTTTCGGTCATGCGGCTGCTCGCCCGCAATACCCGCATTCGCGGCAATGCCATCTTTGACGGGGTGGACCTCGTGAGCCTCCCGGAACGGGACATCCGTAAGATCCGCGGCCGGGAGATCGGGATGATCTTCCAGGACCCAATGACCGGCCTGAACCCTACCCTCAGCATCGGTACCCAGTTGACCGAGGGGATGCGGTACCACCTGGGTCTCCAAGCCAGAGAGGCCAACCGGCGCGCCATTGAGTTGCTGCGCATGGTCGGAGTGCCCGAAGCGGAGCGGCGGCTGGGTCAGTACCCCCACCAGTTCTCCGGTGGCATGCGGCAGCGGGTGATGATTGCCATCGCCCTGTCCTGCAATCCGCGTCTGGTCATTGCCGATGAGCCAACTACCGCCCTCGACGTAACCATCCAGGCCCAGATCCTGGAGCTGCTGAAAAAGTTGCAGCGGGAAACAGGAACGGCCATCATTCTGATTACCCATAACCTGGGCCTGGTGGCCGGAATGGCGAATCGTGTGGCCGTCATGTACGGCGGCACAGTGGCCGAAGTGGGCCCGGTGGCCGAAATTTATCACCGACCGCGCCATCCGTATACCTGGGCCCTGCTGCGGTCGGTACCCAGGCTGGATGTTTCCCGTCAGCGGCTACTCTCAATCCCCGGTGCACCGCCCAACATGCTGACCCCTCCCGCCGGCTGCCCGTTCCAGCCGCGCTGCCCGCACGCCATGGTCATTTGCGCCGAGGAACCGCCGGAAGTGCACACTTTGTCCGGCGGTCACCGGGCCGCCTGCTGGCTGCTCAATCCGGAGGCCCCCCCGGTCCAGTCCATCGGGGAGGTGGCCGGCTGATGGCAACACTGCAACGCACAGCGCTGGTGGAGGTCCAGAACCTGAAAGTACACTTTCCGATCACGGCCGGCTTCCCGCTCCCGCGGACAATCGGCCATGTGCGGGCGGTGGACGGCGTCAGCTTTGCCATTCCAGCCGGTGAAACCCTTGGCCTGGTGGGCGAGAGCGGCTGCGGCAAGACTACCGTCGGGCGGACGCTGCTGCGCCTTTATCAGCCTACATCCGGCCAGATGTTCTTCGACGGGCAGGACGTGACCCACATTCCAGAACGCACCTTCCTGCCGTACCGCCGGCAGATGCAGGTGATTTTTCAGGACCCCTACGCCTCCCTGGACCCCCGCATGACGGTGGGCGACACCATCGGCGAGGCCCTGGACATTCACCGCCTGGCCCGTGGCCGGGCACGGCAAGAACGGATTTACCACCTGCTGGAAATGGTGGGCCTGTTACCCGAGCACGCCGGGCGTTTTCCCCATGAGTTTTCCGGGGGGCAGCGCCAGCGCATCGGCATCGCCCGAGCTCTGGCCGTGGAGCCCAGGTTCATCGTGTGTGACGAACCGGTCTCCGCCCTCGATGTCTCCATCCAGGCGCAGGTCATTAACCTGCTGGCTGATCTGCAGGAGCAACTCGGGGTTGCCTATCTGTTCATCGCCCATGACCTGAGTGTAGTCAAGCACATCTCCCGCCGGGTCGCCGTCATGTACCTGGGCCGGATTGTCGAACTGGCCCCTTCGTGGGCGCTGTACGAGCGGCCCATGCACCCGTATACCCAGGCCCTGCTTACGGCAGTGCCAATTCCCGACCCGGACGTGGAACTCCAGCGCCAGCGGATCATCCTGGAGGGCGACCCGCCCAGCCCGGTGAACCCACCGTCCGGGTGCCACTTCCGCACCCGCTGCCGCTACGCCCAGGCCCGGTGCCAGGAAGAGGAGCCGGCGCTCTGCGATCAGGGTGACGGGCACCTGGTGGCCTGCCACTTTCCGCTCAGCAGCTAGCTACTCGTGGATCCGGTAAACGACCCAAAATGACAGGCAGGCCCCGGTCTTGACCGGCGCCTGCCCTTTTGTGTTTCGTTCGCTGCCAACCTGATGTTGGTCTGGGAAGGCGCCTAGTCGGGCAGCCGGACCAGGCGCTTGGCCTTCATCTGGTACCGGGGCAAGGCACCGGGCTCGACACCCTGCACATCAATGCGCAGGCCAAGACGGGCCCGAAGCTCCTCAGCCAGACGAGCCAGGAGCGACTTGGTATCCGTCACCTGGGGCAAGGGCTCCACTTTCAGGCGGACTTCGTCCATTCCCTTGATCTTGTAGACCTCAATCAGGAATTCAGCGATCTCGGGGTAGCCCCGAACGATGCTCTCAAAAGCGCTGGGGAAGAGGTTGATGCCCCGGACCACGATCATGTCGTCGGCCCGCCCGATAATACCACCGAGCATGCGGGAGAAAATCCGCCCGCAGGAGCAGCGGTCCTGGGTCAAGCGCACCAGGTCGTGGGTGCGGTAGCGGATCAGGGGCATGCAGCCCCGCCCGAGGTTGGTCACCACCAACTCGCCCTCATAGATCCCGTCCACCGGTGCGACGTGCTCGCCCGTCTCTGGGTTGATGACCTCGAAGACAAACTCGGCCTCGGTCAGGTGCGTGCCCTGTTCGCGGATGCAGGAAAACCCGTGGGCACCTACCTCGGTCATGCCGGTGTGGTCAAATACCTGCGCCCCGTAGGCGGACTGAATCCGCTCGCGGGTCGCCGGAATATTGGCGCCGGGTTCGCCGGCCAGGATCACCTTGCGAATGCCGGCCCCCCGCATGTCAAAGCCCTTTTCGTCTGCCACTTCGGCCAGATGCAGGGCATAGGAAGGCGTACACAGAAGTACCGTCGGCCGGGTGCGGGCAATGGCCGCCATGCGGCTTTCGGTGTCCAGCCCACCGGCCGTGATGACCAGAGCACCTAGCTTGCGGGCACCTTCGTGAGCACTCCAGAAGCCGACGAACGGCCCGAAGGAAAACGCAAAGAAGATGCGGTCGGCCGCCGTCACCCCGGCCCCCTGGTAGACGTAGCACCAGAGGTCCCCCCACCACTTGGTCCAGGAGTCCTCGGTGTCCAGCCAGCGCAGGGGCCGCCCGGTGGTGCCGGAGGTCTGGTGCAGGCGGGCGTACTGGTCTAGAGGAAAGGTCACGTTGGTGCCATAGGGCGGATAGGAAGCCTGGTCCACCACCAGCTCATGTTTCTTGGTAAAGGGCAGGCGGTAAAAATCTTCCCAGGTCCGAATTTCCGCCGGGTCCTTTACGCCGGCCGCCAGGTACTTGCGCCGGTAGAACTGGTTGGTCGGCCAGATCTGCCGCATCAACACGCCCAGCCGCTCCCACTGGTGCTGGCGCAGGGTCTCCCGGTCCGCCGTCTCCAGGGTCTGGTTGTAGTAAATGACGTCCGTCACGCCTGCTCACCTCCGTTGCCGGTGCGCCCGAGAATACCGCCCGCCAGCCGGGCAAAAGTCCGCCCGCACGGGCACGGGTCCTGTTCCAGCCGTACCAGGGCCCCGGTACGGTAACGGAACACCGGCATGCCGTCGCGGCC
>JAKFDK010000135.1:0-6769 GCA_036676195.1 Clostridia bacterium
AGATCTCCGCCTCGCCGGCGGAAAGGGCAATGCCAAACAGTAACGTAAAGCTGAGCAGCCACCGGTTCAGCAACAGAATAATCAACGGGGCCAGTCGCTCCAGCACGGTCGCCCCTCCTACGCTTCCCGGCCGGCCGGTTCCTGTTCCTCGTAGCCGGAGCGGCCCTCGCGCACCACCAGCGGCAGCGAACGCAGATCGACGTCGAACAGTTTCACCCAGGCCCAGGACCCTTCAATGGCGTCCTCAGGGGTCACCCGCATCCGCCCGTTCTTCAGAGCGGTCGCGGCAATAATCATATCCTGGACTGCATTTCCGGCCGTACAGATCTACATTTCCCCATACAGTTCCGCCCCCTTGTTTTCGATGATCACATTCAGCAGGGGCGAGATCGCCTTCAATATGGGATACTTCACACGGCGCAGGTTCTGGTAAAACTGCTTGTTCGCCGTCGGCACCCGCTGGACCTCAGTCCAGTTCCTGCCTCCACGCAGGGTGCGATCGATGGTGGAATACAGAACCTGAATATCCTCAAACCCCAGTACGGCTAACCCCCGACCTTGCAATAGTCGGGCGATAATAGAGCCTTGAAGGCCGTGGTAGTTCTCCCGAAACACCGTCTGGCCCAGAAATACCTGCCGGAACCATGTGCCGGACGCACATGCTTCATATACAGCAAAGTCATGGCCCACGGTATCCAGAAATGGGCGGTAGGGCGCCAAGCGGAGATCGGGCAGCGGGTTGTACCCCCTGGCTATTTCGCATGAAACCCGAACAAAGTCGGCATACGCCGGTTTTTCCAGCATGGCCTCCCATGCTTGCAGAAGTTCCGGTCCCTCTGGATCTTTCCCAAACGAGTCAAAGTAGTTACTCCTTCTGATGCTGATCATATCAATAGCCACTCGCCCAAACCTCCTTTGACTGAGACCACTCATCTCGGGGAAGTGCCCTGCGGCCCCAGGGGTCTGAGGCCGTAGGAGGAAATGATGGGGTTAGGGGAGCGGCCTTTAAAATCAACAGCCCGCGATACCGTGGTATGCAACGGACTGATAGGCGGATTGGGTGCTGTTATTGCCGCAGGACCGCAAGCCGGGCCAGTTGGCGGCGCAACTGCCGGCTTTCGGCGAAGCCTGCCAGCAGAAAGATGATTATGCCGACCAGAAACCACGGCAGCCCGGGGACTGCCAACCGCACAAGGCCCAGGCCGAGCAGGCTGCCGGCCCCCACCCCGTGGGCCGCCCGCACGCTGCGCACTACGGCCTGGTAGACCTGTGCTCCCCCCATGGCCGAGCCCAGGCTGCGCCCGACCAGCACCAGGTCGGGCAGGGCCCATATGCCGGCTGCGGCCAGAAACGGGCCAACCCGGGGCAAGATCTCCGCCTCTCCGGCCGAAAGGGCAATCCCAAACAATAACGTAAAGCTGAGCACCCACCGGTTCAGCAACAAAATAAGCAACGGGGCCAGTCGCTCCAGCACGGTCGCCCCTCCTACGCCTCCCGGCCTGCCGGTTCCTGTTCCTCGTAGCCGGAACGGCCCTCGCGCACCACCAGCGGCAGCGAACGCAGGTCGACATCGAACAGTTTCACCCAGGCCCAGGACCCTTCAATGGCATCATCAGGGGTCACCCGCATCCGCCCGTTCTTCAGAGCGGTCGCAGCAATAATCATATCCTGGACTCCATTTCCGGCCGTACAGATCGTTTTGTACATGTCCCCGTACAGATCTATCCCCTTGATTTTAATGACTGCATTCAGCAGGGGCGAGATCGCCTTCAATATGGGATACTTGACACGGCGCAGGGCCTGGTAAAACTGCTTGTTCGCCGTCGGCACCCGCTGGACCTCAGTCCAGTTCCTGCCTCCACGCAGGATGCGATCGATAGTGGAATACAGAACCTGTATATCCTCAAACCCCAGTACGACCGGCCCCCGGCCTTCCAAAAGCCGGGCGATAATAGAGCCTTGAAGGCCGTGGTAGTTCTCCCGAAACACCGTCTGACCCAGAAACAACTGCCGGAACCATGTGCCGGTAGCACATGCTTCGTACACAGCAAAGTCATGGCCCACGGTATCCAGAAATGGGCGGTAAGGCGCCAAACGAAGATCGGGCAATGGGTTATGCCCTTTGGCTATTTCACATGAAGCCCGCACAAAGTCGGCATACGCCGGCTTTTCCAGCATGGCCTCCCATGCTTGTAGAAGTTCTGGTGCCTCTGGATATTTCCCCCACGGACTCAGGAAGTCACTTCTCATTACACTCACTTTATCCTGGGCCATGTGTCATCCGCCCCTTAACATGATCCCGGGGAAGTCCCCTGCGACCCCAGGGGTCTGAGGCCGCAGGGGGGTCACCTGAAACCACAGGTCTGAAAAATCTAAATCCGGCAGGAGACGCTACGGGTAAACTCGCTCTTTACCTGGTTGATCTTCCGGACGATCGGGCTGTTCCTCCAGTCAAGCAGGTCCTGGATCGCCTGCCGCTCCTGCACGGAAATCAGCAATCTCCTGGCTGCCGCGGCGGCCGGGTTTTTCGCCGCGATACCCTTCAGTGCCTCTTCAGCACTGCCGGCCAGGCTCGTGAGGTCTTTCTTCGCAAACGCCTCAGCCGCTTCCCAAACCGTAGACTTCTTCATGAGGTTTGTAGCGCCCGTAACCACCTTGCTGACTGCTCTTGTAACTGGCAGTGTACTGACCGTCTGCTTTACAGGTGTCGGAATCGCCCGGACAACTGCCTGGCCTACCTTTCCGACTGCCTCCCCGGCTGCCCTGATAATGGGGTTACGGGGGTCAGCCTTCAGCAGGTTGGTCAGATTACGAATCCCCTTGTCTGCGATTATCTGTTTCGCCGTGTTCACCACAATGTCATAGCCAGCCTTGATGGCCGGGACGGACTCTAGACGTGTAACCAGCGTCTTTCCCGTATTACGGGCCACCTTGGCCACTGTCTGAAACGCCTTCGTTTCCACCACTTTGGCTGCACCTTTGGCCAGCGGGGTTTTTACCACACCGAGAACCTTGGAACCAGCCTTTCCGATCCCGGAGGCAACCTTACCGATGCCCACAAGGGATATTACCGACAAGGCGATAGTCGCCCCAACCCCGGCTCGCTTCCCCGCGTCCCAGGGCTCCGGATCCTGCCATTCCTCCAGGGTGGCGCCCGTAGTCATGTCAAGGGCAGCGTCGGCAACTATATTGCCTAGCTCAACGAAGCCGTCGACTATCGACTTGCTCGCCTCAGTCACAGCTCTCTTCGTGTGTGCGATGGCCGCATCCTTTACCTCAACCGCCACGTTCTTGATGACCTGCGCCACCGGGCCGGCTTCCGACTTCACCTTCTGCCAGGCGGCGCTGACCGCCGGCTGAATGGTCTTGACGGCCGAAACCACTTCCGAGCGGATGGTCGTTGCTGCCTGGCCCGTGGCGGCAGCAATGCTTGACGCAGCCTGGCCGAAGGCCGTTTTCGTCGTGGCTGCGGCGTTACTGAAAGCAGTTTTCGTTTCCGCCGCTGCCTTCCCCACAGCCGTTTTCACCGTGGACACCGCACTGCCGACCGCCGACTTCACCGTCGACACCGCACCGCCAACCGCCGACTTCACCGTCGACACCGCACTGCCGACCGCCGACTTCACCGCAGAAACCGCACTGCCGACCGCCGACTTCACCGTCGACACCGCACCGCCAACCGCCGACTTCACCGTAGACACTGCGCCACCGACCGCCGACTTCACCGTGGAAACCGCACCGCCAACCGCCGACTTCACCGTAGTCACCGTCTGGCGCACAGCCGACCCGACTGTGGTGACCGCCCGGCTCAGCGCCGCCCCGGTAGTGGCGGCAGCCTGGCCGACCGCCGTCTTGCCGGTATTCAGGGCCTTCCCGGCCTCCGACTTGATGGTGCCAACGGCAGAACCAAGTGCAGACTTGACACCGGCCCAATCACCGTTGCCCGCCGCCGCCTTGGCGGTGCCCAAGGCTTTGCTGACTGCCTGGGCAGAATTGCTCAGAAAGTCTTTCGTGGCCGTACCAATCTGATTCAGGGCATTCCGGGCGCCCGTCAGTACCGAACTCACCGTCTGACCGGCCGTTGACGAAACGGTATTCACCAAACTGCTGACTGCGGACTTGCTGGAGTTCACCGCGCCGCTGACCGCCGACTTGCTCGTATTCCAGAGGTCACTGATCGCTGACTTGCTGGAACTTACCGCATTGCTGATCGCCGACTTACTGGAACTTACCGCATTGCTGATCGCCGACGTGCTGGAACTTACCGCATTGCTGACCGCCGACTTGGACGTATTCACCGCATTGCTGACTGCTGACTTGCTCGTGTTCCAGAGGTCACTGATCGCCGACTTGCTGGTGCTCACCGCATTGCGGATCGACGACTTACTGGAACTCACCGCATCGCTGATCGCCGACGTGCTGGTGCTCACCGCATTGCGGATCGCCGACTTGCTGGTATTCCAGAGGTCACTGATCGCCGACGAGCTGGAACTCCCCGCCCTGCTGACCGACGAGTTGATCGTACTCACCGCATTGCTGACCGCCGGCTTGGCGTTGTTTAACGCATTGCTCACCGCCGACGTAACCCTGCCGAACAGGCCACCGGCCGAACTCGCACTTTTGGCCGGGGCGGGCGGGGTGGCAGCCGGGGTAGATTTGGAGCTGTAGGAGCCCGATGCCGAAGACAGCGAGCGGCTGGTTGTGCCGCCGGACGACGTCAGCGCTGTGGCCCGGCCCGCCACCCCGCCGGAACTGCCGGCAGATGACCTGCTGGATGAACTGCGCGCATACGGACTGTCCTCAAACACCCGAGCGGCAGCCGTGATCGGCCACAGCAGCGTCACGGCATAAACACACAAAGCAACCAGGGCCGGAAACCGGTGGAGTTTCCGTTTAACCATCAACCTCAGGACCCGCACGTGAGCACCCCCTCAAGGTTTAGCTCACCTGCGCTGTCCTGGCCGTCGGGAAGGCTACAGCCAGGGCAGCGGCACTGGCGGCCGTACTGGAACGGTTCAGGTTCAAGGCGCCACCACGATCATGGGCTTGCGGCCAAACCGGCTCCCTGCACCTCCACATGTGCTGATTTGCCCACACCTAGAACATGGTAGCATTCCCAGTATGCTCCTGGGAATATCAGGGCATTCTTTCACCTGTCAGGAAAACGCCCCTTGCCCGTCTACCCGAACCCACTCCAAAAACAGCCACCCACCGCTACCTTTCAGTCACATCTGGCCAGGATCGCCAACCCGGCAGCGAAGCAGATAATCCGGAACAGTACATCGAACAGGCGCTGCCGGCCTGCCGATTTCGGCACAGCAACGGCAGGCAGGGGGCCGGCCAGTTCGGCCCCGGCAGCAACCGGCGGAAACAACGCCGCCAGGCGCAGCCCGCCTTCCAGGTCCCCCAAACGGTCCAGAAACACTTTCAATGGCATGGTGCCGCTTAACCCGGCCGCCACCGCCGCCACCAGGTCACCAGAGCTGGGCCCTGGAACGCGCTCCGGCGGCAGGAACACATAAGGCGAATCAGTGGCCGGTTTCCCGGTCAGGCAGCCGTGCAGAATCGCCCCCAGCGTCACGGTCGTTGCCCGTTCACCCGCACACAGCCCCACTTGCGGGAATGCCGGTTCATCCGCAGCCAGCACTGCCCCGCAGTAATCCAGAACCAGGCGGTCACCGCTCCAGAACGTCCAGCGGTAAAAATCACCGGGGTAGATGCCCAGACCGCCGAGCACCAGCAGCGCCTCGCCCAGTTGCCTGGTCCAACGCAACGCCATTTGCGGGCCAGCGGCGCCGGCGCGTAAGAATTCCGCCAGGGGGGTCCCCTCGGGCCGGCCCACCACCCAGTAAGTGGTGCCATCAACCGCCAGGGTGCCAGAAACAGGGGGCAGACCAGGGTGCACGGGTACCGGCTCGTCCACTGTTTTCTGTTCCAGCAGATACATCGCCGCCGGGAGCGATGGATGCCGATGATGCAACACCCGGCGCTCCCCCGTTACCCCGCCGGTCAAAGGGGGGGGAGTTTGCTCAGGAATGGGACACATCCGCTGCCTTCTGCTCTCTGCGCACGCGCTCGAAAGTCATAATGATATCGGGAAACGCCAGCCAGAAGGTCAGATCCTGCAGCCACTCCGGAGTATTGGCAATCCATAACACAGGAATGACCGCAACAAACACGGCCGGGAGCGTAATGATCAGCCCCTGCCACCACACCGCCCGAAAGGCAACGTAAATAGGCCTGAACCAGTTTGTGAGCCAGAAACAGCCCCACCAGCAAGCCCAGATAATGCGCAAAGGACTCCACGCCAGTCCCTCCCTGTCAGCCATTCATCTCCATGTTGGTTACTGCCGCAGGGCCGCCAGCCGGGCCAGTTGGCGACGCAACAGGCGGCTCTCGGCGAAGCCTGCCAGCAGAAAGATGATGACGCCGACCAGAAACCAGGGCAGTTCGGGAACGGCTAACCGCACGAGGCCCAGGCCGAGCAGGCTCGCGGCCCCTACCGCATGGGCCGCCCGGACGCTGCGCACAACGGCCTGGTAGACCTGTGTTCCCCCCATGGCCGAGCCCAGGCTGCGGTCCACCAGAACCAGGTCGGGCTGGGCCCACACGCCGGCTGCGGCCAGAAACGGGCCAACCCGGGGCAAGATCTCCGCCTCGCCGGCGGAAAGGGCAATGCCAAACAGTAACGTAAAGCTGAGCAGCCACCGGTTCAGCAACAGAATAATCAACGGGGCCAGTCGCTCCAGCACGGTCGCCCCTCCTACGC
>JAKFDK010000136.1:0-43041 GCA_036676195.1 Clostridia bacterium
ACCCCCGCCGAGTGGGAGCGGGTGCGGATTCACCCGGTGATCGGTGAGGAGATGGTTCGGTCGTACGGACTGGCGCCCGAGGGGCTGCGGGCAGTGCGCCACCACCACGAGCGCTGGGATGGCGCAGGGTATCCGGACGGACTCAAGGGCGAAGCAGTGCCCCTGCTGGCCCGGGTCATTTCAGTGGCGGACTTTTACGATGCCGTCACATCGAACCGGGTTTACCGCGGGGCGATGGGGCACAGTCAAGCGCTGGCCCTGATGCAAAAGGGGGCTGGCACCCAACTGGACCCCTATCTGGTGGAAGTGTTTGAGCGTTTGCATCAACCGGTGAATTAAAGGAGGAGATCCCATGCAAAGGATCTTTGTACGACTGCTGATGGCTCTGGTGATCAGTATGGTGGCAACCACCGCGCTGGCTGCTCCCAAACAGGGACTCAGGGTAGCCGCAGAACGTGGTGCAAGCTTGGGCGCACAAGCCCCCACCCTGAATACACAGGGCGCAGTCTGGCGTACGGCCGGCTACTGAGTCCGGGGCCCGAATAGCAGAAGCACGGGCTGGAGCGGCCTTCAGAGGCCGCCCCGCCCGTTTTTTGCCTTGTATTGCCTGTTGGCTTTTGTTATACTACAGGGAGTGAAATTGCTTCGGCCACGGCGATAACCCCGCGTTTTGAACGTTGAAAACGGGCGGGGCGTCGCACCGGGAAGAGCAGGTCCCTGCAGCCGTAACGGGCAACAGGTCGCACAGCGATCTGTGGGCTGATCGGGTAGACGTGCTCTCCAGCTCACCCCTCGCCTTGGGGGTGAGTTTGTGCTGTAAACAACAATAAGGAGGCTATTGCTTGGCGCGCCAGCGTGAGAAGCAGCAAAAGCTGCAATGCATTCCCCTGGGCGGATTGGGGGAGATCGGCAAGAACTGCATGGCGGTGCACTACGGAGACGAGATTATCGTAGTGGACTGCGGCCTGTCTTTTCCCGATGAGGAAATGCTCGGGATTGACATTGTTATTCCCGACTTTACCTATTTAATTGAGAACCGTGATAAGGTCAAGGCTCTGGTGATTACCCATGGCCACGAGGACCATATCGGCGGTGTCTCTTACCTGCTGCGGCAGTTACCGGATGTGCCCGTGTTTGCCACCCGGCTGACCCTTGGGCTGATCGAGGGCAAGCTGGAGGAAGCAGGCATTCGCCTGTCCCCGGCCTCCCGACCGGTAAAGGCAGGCGAGACCATCAAGTGCGGCATGAACTTTACGGTGGAGTTCGTGCGGGTGACGCACTCGATCCCAGATTCCTGTGCCCTGGCGATTCGCACGCCGATCGGGACCATTGTGCACACCGGGGACTTCAAGTTCGACCAGACCCCGGTGGACGGCGAGTTTGCTGATTACCGCCGCCTGTCCGAACTGGGGCAGGAAGGTGTGCTGGCCCTTCTGTCTGACTCCACCAATGCCGAGCGCCCCGGCTACACGCCATCGGAGCGGCTGGTGGGTCAGAAGCTGATGGAGATTTTCCGTACGGCCCGCGGCCGGATTCTGATGGCGACCTTCGCTTCCAACGTGCATCGCCTGCAACAGGCCATTACCGCCGCCGTGGCGGCCAACAAGAAAGTGGCCGTGGTCGGCCGTAGCATGGAAAATACGGTCAATGTGGCCATGAAATATGGGTATCTCCAAGTTCCGGAAGGAACTCTGGTGTCCGTGGAGGAGCTGCGCCGGTTTCCGGCCCAGAACCAGGTGATTCTCAGCACTGGTTCCCAGGGGGAACCCATGTCGGCGCTGACCCGCATGTCCACCAACGATCACAAGACGGTAGAGATCCAGCCCGGCGACCTGGTGGTGTTTGCCGCAACCCCCATTCCGGGCAATGAAAAGAGCGTCAGCCGCACCGTTAACAATCTGTACCGTCGCGGTGCCGAGGTGATCTACACCCGGGACGCCGGCGTGCACGTATCTGGCCATGGTTGCCAGGAAGAACAGAAGCTCATGATCAATCTGATCAAGCCAAAGTTTTTCGTGCCGGTGCACGGTGAGTACCGGATGCTGCTGCACCATAGCCGGCTGGCCCAGATGTGCGGGGTGCCGGGGGAGAACATCCTGATCGGTGAGAACGGCAGCGTGTTCGAATTTACACCGGAAACGGCCCACCTGGCCGGCAAGGTGGCCTCCGGCCAGGTGCTGGTCGATGGCCTGGGTGTCGGCGATGTGGGTAATATCGTCCTGCGCGACCGCAAGCAGTTGAGCCAGGACGGTATTTTGATCGTGGTAGTTGCCATGGAGAAGGAAACGGGTGTCATCATGGGCGGCCCGGACATCGTCAGCCGTGGCTTTGTGTATGTCCGCGAGTCCGAAGGGCTTCTGGAAGAGGCCAAGGACCGGGTGAAGGGCGCCTTGTACGACGCACTGGAAAAGGGCAACAACGAATGGGCCATCTTGAAGAGCGCGGTCCGGGACGTGTTGAGCAAGTACCTGTATGAAAAAACCCGGCGCCGCCCCATGATCCTGCCCATCATCATGGAGGTGTAGTATCCGCTGCCAGTTGGTATGTGCCGTTCTACACAGCGAAAGAAAAGCCTTCGGAGGCCCGTCCGAAGGCTTTTTTTGTTGGGCAGGCGCGCAGCGGCCTGTTAGCGAAGCAGGGAAGGCAAGGGGCGACCCGGGCAAGGGAGTGGGGACGGTGCGCGAGGTCTATCGCACCCGGTCTGCTTTCGGGGAACTGATGGTCAGGGAGGACCGGCGGTGCCGGCAGCTCCTTCTGAACGGGACACTGCAGGGAGCCATGTACCTGGATGATCCTTACAGCGGGCCGACCGGCTACCCGCGTTACTTCCTGCTGGGCCCGGTGCTGACCGGACCGCCCGGCAGGGTGCTGTTTTTGGGGCTGGGCGCTGGGGAGGGGATTCGCTGCTTTCATCACGCTTACCCGCATTGCCGCATTGAGGTGGCTGAGCTGGATCCGGAGGTGGTCCGGGTTGCCAGGGAGTACTTCACCCTGCCGGCCGGCCCGCAGGTAGAGGTCACGGTGGCCGAAGGCCGGGAGTATGTGGCCCGGGCCGGCGGCGGTTATGACCTGATTTTCCTGGACGCCTATGCCGGGGATGCGATCCCCTATGGCCTGGTGACGGTGGAGTTCCTGCGCCTGGTGCGGGAGCGCCTGAAGCCCGGCGGGATGGCGGTGTGTACTTTACCGGCGGTCCGGTGGCAGGGGAGCTGAGCCGACCGTTTCGCACGCTTTACCGCACGATCGGCTCGTCATTTCCCAACCGATACGTTTTTCCGGTGTGTTGGTCCGGCGGCGGTGGTGCCATTGGCTGGCCCTTGAATGTGGTGGTGTTTGCCGGGACCAGTCCGCGGCTGCTGCCACCTGTGCTGCGGCGACGGGCGGCGGCGGCCGGAATGGCTGACTGTGCCGGCGACTTGTATACAGGGCCGGTGCCGACCCATGATGTGCCGGAGCTGCGGGACCGGACGGCGCCGGCCGACGGTTTGTTTCGGCCGGGTGCGGCGGAGCGTCGGCACCGAGTGTAGCGGAAACTGGGCATGGAATCGCCTGCATTCGCGCAAATTGGGGCTATGACAAGCTGCACCACGGCCGAGGAGGCGTTCTTGTGTCGTTCTTCGATGGCAGCCTGATCCCGATGCTGGTGGACGGAGTGCTGGACAATGGCCCCAATGATCCGATGCGGACCGTTCCGCCCCCGCCGCTGCCCCCCGGGCCGCAGACTACGCCGCCGATCGGACCGATCCCGGGTGTGACATCGCCGGGGATCCGCCAGAACCCGACCACGGAGGCACTGGAGGTCATGGGCACCAATACGGTGGCCCAGCCCGGCCCCAGCAACATTCACGTGCTCACCATTATCGGTCAGGTGGAAGGTCACCTGGTGTTGCCGTCGCAGAACAAGACCACCAAGTACGAGCATGTGATCCCGCAGTTGGTGGCGGTGGAGCAAAATCCGCAAATTGAGGGCCTGATGGTGATTCTGAACACGGTCGGCGGCGACGTGGAGGCCGGCCTGGCCATCGCGGAAATGATTGCCTCCATGTCCAAGCCTTCGGTGAGCATTGTGCTGGGCGGTGGGCACAGCATCGGGGTCCCGATTGCTGTGAGCACGACTTTCAGTTATATCGCCAGCACGGCCACCATGACCATCCATCCGATCCGGCTGACCGGGCTGGTCATTGGCGTGCCGCAAACGTATGAGTATCTGGACAAAATGCAGGACCGGGTGATCCGGTTCGTGGTGGCCAACTCGCAGTGTACAGAGGAAAAAGTGCGGGAGCTGATGTTCCGTACCGGCGAGCTGGCGCGAGACATCGGGACAGTGGTAGTGGGCAAGGATGCGGTCCGGTACGGGTTGATCAACGAGGTGGGTGGCCTCCGGGAGGCCATGTCCAGGCTGACGACACTGGTGGAAGAACGGCGGGTGGCCGCCCAGATGAACGGCAGGGGGCTGCTGCAATGAGCTTCCTGTACACCATATTCCCGGATGAGGTGATCTTTGGGACCGGTGCGGCCCAGGCGGCTGCCGGGCCGCAGGAGAATGCGGTCCGCACCGTGAACCTGGGGGCCGGCCGCTGCCTGGAGGTGGTCGGGGGCAAGGTGTCTCGGCTGTACTCCTCGGATCCGCAAGATTACCTGAACCCGCACTGGCAGCCGGGGACGGACTGCCCGTAAAGGACCCCGGGGCGGGGCCGGGACAGAAGCAAACGGGCAGGGAAGCGTTTCCCTGCCCGTTTGTGTTGCCACGCGGCGGCGGAGCATTTGGACCACCGTCGCCGGAGCGGGGCGAGGCCGGGAAGGCCCCAGCCGCCTGGCATATGCTGAAGGGGGTGACTTCCATGCTGTACGGAGCTTTCCCCTTCGCCTTGCCCTTTCCCAACCCGCTGTTGGCAGCTCCGTTTCTGTTCAATCCGTTCCTGACGCTCCCGATCGGTGTCCTGGCGGGGGCATTCGACCGGTCGATTCTCCCGGGCTTTGTCTCCTTTCCGCCCGGCGGAGTCATTTAGGCCGGGCGGGGCAGTTGTCACGTGGGGGCGGCCCCAGGGCAAACGGCCTCCAGCATACGCTGAAGGCCGTTCTGCCGTTATCGCTTCTGGCCCCGGGTCTGGCGCTGAAAGCGACCGAGCCACTCCTGAAAGTCGAACGCAGCGAAGAATTCCTCCGCCGCCTGCACTCCGCTTTGATAGAGAACCTCCTTCTGCTCCGGGGTGATGTCGAAATCGGTGGTGCTGATTTCGCCGGTGTCAATCCCGATGGTCCGCTCATAGTCCTGGTCGGCCAGGTCGTAGGCGTCGTGGGCTCCCATGGCGGTGGCAGCCAGGGCCCGGACGAAATCCACCACGTTCTCAATGGTCTGTGGCTTGCCGTGGGTCGGCTCCTTCAAGAGAAAACCGATAGTGGGGACCTCGAGCTGTTTATCGCGGGGATCAAACAGGTGGACCGGGAAGTTGCTCAGCAAGCCACCGTCGACCAGGAACGCCTTTCGTTCCTGACCGTCCTGCCGGTAGGTCAGGACGTAGGGTTCGAAGAAAAACGGAATGCTCATGCTGGCCCGCACGGCCTGAGCCACGGGGAAACGCCAGGGGTCGGAAAAACCGTAATCCTTCAGGTCGTCCGGCAGCACGAGCATCCGCTTGTTGGTCAGGTCTGAGGCCACCACCTGCAGCGGAATCTTGAGATCGTGGAAGGTGACCTCCGGCACGTCCGGTCGTTTGGCCTGCAACTGTTGCTGCATCCATTTCAGAAAGAAGTTCCCCTCATAGATCCCCAGATCGGTGACGATGCTGAGGAGTTTTGCGGTGAACCGGCCAGGGATATAGTCGACCAGGTCACCTTTGTCGCGGAACTTACCGAAATCGAGGTTGGTCATGATGGTCTTCAATTCGGCCGCGTCATAGCCGACTGATAACAGGGCGGCAACAATGGCGCCGGAGGATGTGCCGGCCACCCGGTTCCAGCGGTAGCCGTACTTTTCGGCTACCGCCAGCGCACCCGCCAGTCCAATCCCCTTGACGCCGCCCCCTTCAAATACAGCATTCGCATTCGGCAAGAGTGTTTACCTCCAAAACGCATATATTAATATAATACTAATACATAACAGAATAGAATGCTTACTAAAATCTATACCGGCGGCGGATGAATGATCGGCAATGGTTGCCGGACCCTACCTCTGGTAAGGACTAGATGTTATGGTATACTGGTCGGAGAGGACTGGCTGAAAATGAGACCACTGGGAGGTACGGGAGTGCAACGGGAGCGACTGCGACCTCACTCCCCGGCGCGGGCGCCTGCCGGCAAACCGCCCGGGGGCCGTGCCCCCGTGCCGGAGGACGTTAAACAGGAGATTGCCGGTGTGGTGCTGGTGGCTACCGGCATCTGGCTTTATGTGTCCTTGTTCCGGCATGAACGCGAGGGGATTTTTGGCGCGTATATGGCGCAGGGTATCCGGGCGCTCGTGGGCCAGATTCCGGCCTGGGTGGTCCCGGGCCTGCTGTTCATCCTGGGGGGCTACCTGCTCTACCGGCGCCGGGGGTTCACCCTGTCGTGGCGGTTCTGGGGCAGCGCCCTGCTGCTGCTGTGTGGAGTGACCTGGGTCCAGATTCTGACCTATCCGCTGCTGCCCGGCGGGCTGGAAGCGGTGGATGACCCGGCGGCCGGAAGTTACATGGACTTTGCCAATGCCCGCGGCGGTTACGGTGGCGGGATCGTGGGCTTTGTGGTGGCCTGGCCCCTGACCAAGCTGTTCGGCGCCTGGGGACGGCACATTGTCCTGACTGCTGCCGGGCTGGTGGGGCTGATGCTCGCCTTTGAGATTTCGGTGGCTGCCATCACCCGCTGGATGTGGGGCGGGGCCGTGCAGGCCGGAGGGACGGTGGCGGCGGGGGCCGGCCGTGCCCTGCAAACGCAGCGCCAGCGGCTGGCGGACGGCCGCCAGGGCATGCAGTTGCGCACCGGTGCCCGGCCGCAGGGGATCCGCCCGGATGCGGTAGCCGAGGTAGCCGGGGCACGGCCGGTGGCGCCCCCCTCGCTGGTGGAGCGATACCAGCCAACCGAGATCGAACGGGCCAAGCCGGGTCCGCCCCCGCCCCCGGAGCCTGTCGCGAACGCAACTGGGCTGCCGTTTACCATTAACCGTTTTGTGCAGCCCGACCCCATGCCGGCGCCGGAGCCCCAGGCAATCGAACAGCCGCCGGCGGACGACCCGCGGCCTGCGCCTGGCGCCAGGCCGGTACAGGAGGCTACGCCGGCGCCCCGCCCGGCCGAGCGCGCCCAAACGAAGGCCAAACCGGCGGAGCCGGTGCCCGTGAAAATGAAGCGCGACGGGGACCACTGGCAGATGGCCCTGGATGCCGACAAACTGCAGAACGAGTCCGGCGAGTATAGCCTGCCGCCGCTGGACCTGTTGAAAAAGAGTGCTGAAGCCGCCCAGGGCACAGACGAGGACTTCGTCCGCCGCGCCCAGACCCTGGAACATGTGCTTAGCACCTTTGGCGTACCGTCCAAGGTGGTCGAGGTGCATCCCGGCCCCACCATTACCCGCTTCGAGCTGACGGTGGAGGCTGGTGTGCGCATCAACAAGGTGGCCAGTCTGGCCGACGACCTGTCCTATCACCTGGCGGCAAAAGACATCCGCATTGAGGCCCCGATTCCGGGCAAGCGGGCCATTGGCATCGAGGTCCCCAACGAGCAGGTGAACAGCGTCCTCCTGCGCGACGTACTGGAGGATTCCGGGTTCCTCAGCCTGTCCAGTAAACTTTCCGTCGGGTTTGGCAAGGACATTGCCGGCAAGCCCATCCTGGGCGATCTGGAAAAGATGCCGCACTTGCTCATTGCCGGCGCCACCGGCTCCGGCAAGTCGGTGTGCATGAACACCATCATCTGCTCGGTGCTGATCAAGGCCCGGCCGGACGAACTGAAGCTGCTCATGGTCGACCCCAAGCGGGTGGAACTGGCCATTTATGACGGTATTCCGCACCTGCTGGCTCCGGTCTGTACCGATGCCCGCAAGGCTGCCGGTTATCTGAAGTGGGCGGTCAAGGAAATGGAAGCCCGCTATGACCTGCTGGCCGGGACCGGAACCCGGAACATCACCGGCTACAACCGCTGGGTGCGGGACAACCCGGGCGACGGCGACCAGCCCCGCCAGCCCCTGCCTTACATCGTGATCTTCATCGACGAGCTGGCCGACCTGATGATGGTGGCGCCGGTGGAAGTCGAGGACAGCATCATCCGTCTGGCCCAGATGGCGCGCGCCTGCGGAATCCACCTGGTGATTGCCACTCAGCGGCCTTCGGTGGATGTCATTACCGGCCTGATCAAGGCCAACGTGCCCAGCCGCATTGCCTTTGCGGTGGCGTCAGGGGTGGACAGCCGCACTATTTTGGATATGGTGGGCGCCGAAAAGTTACTGGGCAAGGGCGACATGCTCTACCATCCCCAGGGTCTGTCCAAGCCCATGCGCGCCCAGGGCGCCTTTGTGTCAGACAAGGAAGTGGAGCAACTGGTCCACTTTGTCAAGCAGCAGGGGCGGCCGCAATACCAGGCGGAGGCCATGGAAGTGGAGGGGGTCTCCCGCAAGGGCGGTGCCGCGGCGGCTGCAGACGACAAGGAAAAGGAATCGGCCGCCGATACGGCTTTTCCGGATGCTGTCCGGGTGGTGATTGAGCACGGACAGGCATCGGTGTCAATCCTGCAGCGGCGGTTGCGCTGTAACTACACCAAGGCGGCCCGGCTGATCGACATGATGTTTGAGCGCGGCTTTATCGGCCCGCCGCAGGGACCCAAGCCCAGAGAGGTGCTGATCAGCATGCCGCAGTGGGAAGGCCTGTTTGGTGCCGAGGGTGAGGCGGCCGCAGGGGAGTCGGACGAAACGCCATGAGTGAGGAACTGCAGCGGCAACTGGCCGCGCTGCGGGCCGAGTACCTGGAAACTACCAAACAGCAGATTCAGCCGCTTCAGGCGGCGGCGGACTGGCTCGCGGCCGGAACGCCACCCGAGTCTGAGCTGTATGCCCTGCGCCAGCGGGTGCACAAGTTACGCGGGTCTGGCGGTTTCTATGGCTTTGCCCAGGTGTCAGAAGCAGCGGCTGCCCTGGAGGACCAGTTACTGCTGGTATTACAGGGCGGGCAGGAGTATAACGGCCGGCTCCTGGGCCAGTGTGCCTGCGCCCTGGCGGAAGCTATCGACAGTGCCCGGTAGCCGCAGCAGGACGCGTTCACCTTCGGTCAGGCCCCGGGCGGTGAGGATTAAAACGGGCATGAGGATATCGCACATCAGCAGGTCGGGCCAACCGAGGCGGCGCCGCGGCGGGCAGTGGCAGGGTAAAGGTAAACACGCTGCCCTGACCGGGCGCGCTCTCCGCCCAGATACTCCCCCCGTGTTCCCGGACGATGGCCCGGCAGATGGCCAGCCCCAGGCCGGTACCGCCCTTGCCGGCGGTGCTGCCGCCGGCGCGGTTGAAACGCTCGAAAATTGACTGCAGGTGCTCAGCGGGGATGCCCGGACCGGTGTCGGCCAGGTCGACCCTGAGTTCGCCGCCCTGCCGGCTGGCGCGCACCGTGACTTGCCCTCCCGGTTCGGTAAACTTGAGGGCATTGCCAATCAGGTTGACCAGCACCTGCCCGATCCGGTCCGGGTCGGCCATGACCGGAGGCAGGTCAGGTGCCAGTTCCACATCCAGCCGGATTTGCCGCTGGGAACGAAACCCTTCCAGTTCCCGCAGGCCGTCGTGAATGGCAGCGGCAATGTCGATGTTGTCCCGGCGCAGTTCCAGGTGTCCGGCCTCAATGCGGCTGAGGTCGAGGATATCGTTGATCAGGCGGATGAGCCGGTCCGCATTGTTGAGAGCAATGGTCAGGAGTTCCTTCTGGGCATCGGCCACCGGCCCCATGGCGCCGCCCAGTAACGGGCCGAGGGCACCCTTGACCGAGGTCATGGGTGTGCGCAGTTCATGGCTGACGGTGGCGATGAATTCCGATTTCATGCGGTCCACTTCAGCCTCGCGGGTAACGTCCCGGAAGGCATACAGCCGCCCGAGGATGTGGCTGGCGGCGTCAGTCACGGCGGCCCGGAACACCCGCAGGTCCCGGGGCCGTGCTTCCCGTGTCGTCAGGGAGAGGGTCTCGTCACCATCCGGCGCCGCCAGGTCATGGGCTTCCCGGAATACTGCCCGGGCGTGGTCGGTGAAACACTGCCAGGATTGGCCCTGCAGGGCTTCCAGACCCACGCCGAGCAGTTCGGCCAGGCGCCGGTTGGCCACCACGCAGCGGCCGCCGGGATCGAACATGGCCACGCCTTCATCAATGGCTTCCAGCAGGGCCCCCATGCGGGTGGTGCCCGTCAGCAGTTGTTCTTCCAGATGCCGCCGGTCTGTGATGTCCCGGGCAATGCCCACGTACGCAGCCACCTTACCGGCGGGGTTCAGGACCCGGGTGACAGAGAGGTAGGAGATCCAGATTGAGCCGTCCTTGCGGCGATTAATGATCTCCCCGACCCACTTGCCCTGTGGCTCAGGTCGTGCCACATGCGGGCAAAAGCTGCCGGAGCAGTCAGGCCGGAGCGAATCACATTGGTGCGCCGGCCGATCAATTCTGCCCGGGTGTAGCCGGTTAACTGGGCATAAGCCGGGTTGCAGTCCAGGACGACGGTGTCAGCATCGGCAACGACAATGCCGTCCAGGGAATCCGCGTAGACGGAGCGGAGGACTGGTGTGAAATCCACGTCTACCGCCCTCCCAGGATCCGGTCGATCTCCTTGCCCAGACTCATGGGGTCGAAGGGCTTCACCAGGTACCCGACGGCACCGAGGCTCAGGCCGGTCTGCACTTCCGAGTGCTGGGCGCGGGCGCTCAGAAAGATAACCGGAATCGGCGCTGTGACGGGGTCAGTCTTGAGCAGGCGGCAGATGGTGTAGCCATCGGTATCGGGAAGCATGACGTCCAGCAGAATCAACCCCGGGGATGCCTGGCGCGCCTTTTCCATACCAGATGCGCCGTCACCGGCGGCAAGCACTTCGGCACCGACTGTGAAGCGGAGGGCCAGACTCACCATCTTTTGTATATCCGGATCGTCCTCAATCAGTAGAATACGACCGGGCGGCAACCGGGACCCTCCTCTGCGCGGGCATTTCAGCTGTTGTAATACATTCTACACCATCTTACGCATCACGAGGCAGGGGACGGCATGGCCGTCCCCTGTCGGATTCAAGCTTGCGGCTGATACCAGCGGTAGCGGCCGGAAAGGATGAGGGTGCCGGACGGGTGCCCGGCGGAACCGGCCCGGTCCTCGACGGTGACCAGCAGGGTATCGTACCGGCGCAACTGAAGGCCGTCGCGGATTTGCGTCCGGTAGGTACCTTCCCATACCCGGTTGGCCATCCCGGCGCAGAGGGTCTCGTGGGTGGAACTGGACTGCAGCCAGACCCGGTAGGTGTTGTAGTTCCGGCCGGTGTGGGCCGATTCCCCGAAATCCTCCGGGCGGGGCAGGTTGCGGGCGGTCATGAGCAGGGCACCCTGCGAAAAATCGAGTTGGGCGGTGGCGGTGCCGGCCGGTGCGGCCGGGCCGTGGGGTTCCAGCAAGATGCTGGCGGTCTCCAGCGGCACGCAGCCAGGCGGAGCATTTCCCGGCGCGGCCGCGGGCTTCACGGACGGCGGATCGGCCGGAGGGGCTACCAGGGGCGGCGCCGCCGCGAGCGGGGCCGCCGGTGGCAGGGGCTGCGGCGGGGGCGGGGCCATGGCCGGGGTCACGGCGGGGGCGGGTGCGGTGGGTGCGATCTGCTCGGCGCCCCCGACCGGCACCAGGGGAGCAGAAGCGCTGTACTGGGACGGGTCAGCGGAAAAGGGAGCCGTCGGCACGCCGTTGGTAGTACTCAGGTCCCGGGCCGGGGCGTGGGCCGTCTCCGGTTGGGTATCCGGGGGGGCAGGTGCATCGGCCCTGTGGTCGGGCGGGGCACAGGGGGCTTGATCGGGGCAGGCGGCTGCTGCGGAGGGGTGGGCCGGTAGGGCGGGCTCCAGGCGATCTGGCAGCCCCGGAAAGACGCCGGTGGCTGGTGGAACGGCCGGGAATGCCGCCGGGGCAGGGACGGTCGGGAATGTTTCCGCCGCCGGGACAATTGGGAAGGCCGCCAATGCGGGTTCAGGGTCGGCGACGGCCGGGGCGGGAGCGGCGGCCAGGCCGGTCTGGGCGGCAGGGGCCTGACCGGCCGCCGGCGCGGTCGCATCGGGCCGGCGCAGGCATCCGGTCAGCACCACCGCGCTGGGACGCTGATGACCCCGGGGTTGGGCCGTGACCAACACAGCGGCCACCTGGGCGGGGTCAGGCAGGTGAAAGGTGGCCAGGGCCAGGCCGCCGGGTGCCGGGCCGGTGGCACCAAGGCTGGTGGTCTGCCCGTCACGGCCGGCAGCCCAGACCTCGTAGGTGTAGGGGTCCGTGTAGCCGGCGGGCTGCAGCGGGCGCAAGCCCCCGGCCCAGATCCAGACCTGCTGTCCGCTCAGGATGGCCCATCCGCCGGCCGGGCGCAACGGGTCGAGTCGGTAAGGCCGGGCCCCTACCTGGTCCTCGGCCAGGACGGCCACGACGGGGGCGGTCAAATCCTCGGGCATGTGCGATCCCTCCCGGAATTACCATGCCGCGAATCCGGTGGCAGGGCGCGGGCGCGCCGCCAACCACCCGGGGATTCCGGCTTGTTCGCACATGTCTATGTAGCGGCCGGGCCAGGTATGTGCCGCCGGCCAGGCACGACCCGGCCGAAGGGGAGACATAATAAAAGCCCGGGCATGAGCCCGGGCCGTGCGGATACCTGCTCAGTCGTCGTCGGCCAGGTCGGCGTTGGTGTAGACGTTTTCCACGTCGTCGTGCTCTTCCAGCAGGTCGAGCATGCGCACCAGCTTGTCGGCGGTGTCTCCCCTGACCTCGGCTGTGGTGGTGGGCACCATGGTGACTTCGCCGCGCTGGACCGTAATCTTCGCTTGCTCCAGGGCGAGCAGAACCGCATCGAGGTTTTCCGGTGCGACGGTGACCTCATAGGTTTCGTCGCTGGTTTGAAGGTCATCGGCGCCGGCCTCCAGGACCAGCATCATCAGGTCATCCTCGCCGATCTGGGTCTGAGAGCGGTCGATTTCGACCTGCCCCACCTTGTTGAACATCCAGCCCACGCAGCCGGTTTCACCCAGGTTGCCGCCATGCTTGGAAAAGATATGCCGCATGTCGGCGGCCGTCCGATTGCGGTTGTCTGTCACAATGTTCATGGTGACGGCAACGCCGCCGGCGCCGTACCCCTCATACACTAAATGCTCGTAGCGGACGCCTTCCACCAGACCGGCGCCCTTGGCAATGGCACGCTCAATATTGGTGCTGGGCATATTGCCGGCACGGGCGTTCAGGACGGCAGCATTGAGGCGAATATTGGCACTGGGGTCCGGTCCGCCCTCTTTGGCAGCTTTCATGATGTCCTTGGCCAGACGGGAAAATGTCGCGCCGCGGGCTGCATCCAGCTTTCCCTTGGAACGTTTGATGTTCTCCCATTTACGGCCCATAGACTCGCCTCCTTGACCCGGGGCCGGGTGTGGGCCATGACCCCGAAATTTCCCTATACCATACCGTCAGGCATTGTAGCACGGCCCAGGAAGACCAAACAACAACCAGTTGACTGGAACCAGTGTTAGAACCGCTGCCCGGCATTCCCTGCGGGCGGTTTGGAGGAATTGTCTTGTGGCCGTGCGAATATCATTGCACGTTTATGGTAACGCGCTGGAATCAGGGTAGGCACGAGCCTTTTGACCTACCGACCGTTTGGAAGGGGGATCTGCGATGAACTGGGACCTGACGCCCGAGCAGCAGGCGGTGCAGGACATGGCGCGGGAGTTTGCCGACAGCGCCGTGGCACCGGGTGCTGCCAAACGTGATGAAACCGGTGAGTTCCCGCTGGACCTGGTCCGGCGGATGGGTGAGTTAGGATTCTTTGCGATTCCGTTCAGCGAAAAGTACGGCGGGCTGGGCGGCGATACGGTGTCGTACGCACTGGCGGTGGCCGAAATTGCCCGGGCCGACGCCTCGCTGGGCCTGACCTATGCAGCCCACGTTTCCATCGGCATGGGACCAGTGTATTACTTCGGCAGTGAGGACCAGAAGCTGCGCTGGCTGCCGGGGGCAGCGCGGGGGGAGTACCTGGCTTCCTTTGGCCTGACCGAACCGGACGCCGGCTCGGATTCCGCCGGTACCCGTACCACGGCCGTGCGCGACGGCGGTGAATGGGTGCTGAACGGGCAAAAGGCCTACATTACCAATCCCGGGTATGCCGGGTACGTGGTTTGCACGGCCATGACCGAAAAGGGCGCCGGCCACCGGGGAATTTCCAATTTTATTGTCCCTTCAGACACCCCGGGCTTCAGTACCGGCGCGCCCTATAAGAAAATGGGCTTGAAATCCTCTGACACCCGGCCGCTATTTTTTGACAACTGCCGCATTCCGGCTGACCATCTGGTTGGGCAGACGGGTGAAGGCTTCCGGCAGTTCATGGTTACACTGGACGGTGGGCGGATTTCGATTGGGGCTTTCTGCGTGGGCATCGCCCAGGCGGCCTACGATGCCGCCCTGCGCTACGCCAAAGAGCGCGTCCAGTTTGGCCACTCCATTTCCACCTTCCAGGCCATTCAGTTCAAACTGGTCGATATGGCGATGGAAATTGAACTGGCCCGTAATCAGGTACTGAAGGCAGCCTGGCTCAAGGATCAGGGGCGTCCCTTCACCCGGGAGGCGGCCATGGCCAAACTGTTTGCGTCGGAAATGGCCACCCGCGCCTGCAACCAGTCGGTGCAGATCCACGGTGGGTATGGCTACATGCACGAGGGCATGGTCGAGCGGCTGTACCGGGATGTCAAGCTGGGTGAAATCGGCGAAGGTACGTCGGAAATTCAGCGTCTGGTCATCGCCCGGCAGATTGGCTGCTGAACGGAGAATGGTTTTGCCCTGCCGATCACGTAAATGATCTGCAAGGAACATTGGCGCGAACCTGGCAGAAGGGGGTCCGTTTGATGGCAATGCAGATCGCGGCGAGCATGGCCGGTACCGTGTGGAAGGTGCTGGTGAAGGGCGGCGACTCCGTGGCAGAGGGGCAGGATGTGGTCATTTTGGAATCCATGAAAATGGAAATCCCAATTACGGCGGAGGCGTCGGGAGTCGTGCGTACGGTCCGGGTCAAGGAAGGCGACTTCGTCAACGACGGCGATTTGCTGGTGGAACTGGAGTAGAGGGGGCACGATTACGGATGCGCTCTGTGCGGATCGGTGCCGGCCAGGGGTTTTACGGCGACTCACTGCTGCCTGTGTTGGATGTCGCCCGCAACGGGAACGTGAAATATATCGCCTTCGACACCCTGGCCGAGCTGACGCTGGCCATCTTGCAAAAGGGCAAGGCGAAGAATCCGGACGCCGGCTACACTCGTGATGTGGTCCCGATGATGCGGAATCTGCTGCCCATTTGCCGGGAGCAGGGCATCCGGCTGATCACCAACGCCGGCGGCATTAACCCGGAGGGCGCGGCCCGGGCTGTGGGTCAGGTGGCCAGTGAACTGGGCCTGTCCGTCAAGATTGCCACCGTCTCCGGCGACAACGTGGTCGACCGGCTGGACGAACTGGCGGCCAAGGGGTATCGCTTTGCCGACAAGGAATCCGGGCAGGACCTGAGCGATGTGCGGGACCGGATCCTGTTCGCTTCGGTGTACCTGGGCGCCCGGCCGATCAAGCAGGCCCTGGACATGGGGGCAGACGTGGTCATTACGGGCCGGACCACTGATACAGCCCAGTTCCTGGGTCCCATTCTGCATGAGTTTGGCTGGGCGGAAGATGACTGGGACCGGCTGGCCCAGGGGATCATCCTGGGCCATGTGATGGAATGCTCCGGGCAGGCCACCGGCGGCAACTTCACCGGCTGGGCCGATGTGCCCGACCTGTGGCACATCGGTTTTCCCGTGGCCGAGGTGTTTGAGGACGGTTCCTTTGTTGTGGGCAAGCCGCCGGGCACCGGCGGGATGGTCACCGAGCGGACGGTCAAGGAGCAGTTTCTGTATGAGATCCACAACCCGCACGAGTACATCACCCCGGACGTGATCTGCGACCTGACCACTGCCCACATTCAGCAGGTGGGCCCGGACCGGGTGCGGGTGTGGGGGACCACCGGCCGGCCCGCCCCGCCGACCCTGAAGGCCCTGCTAGGCTATCATGACGGCTGGTGCGGCGAAGGCTATGTCAGCTTTTCCTGGCCCAATGCCCTGGCCAAGGCGCAGCGGGCGGCCGAGATTGTGCACAAGCGCCTGCAGATGCAGGGTGTACAGCCCGAGGAGATCCTGACGGAATACATCGGCTACAACTCCCTGTGGCACGCCCTGGCCCCGGCGCCGGCCGATCCGGACGCACTGAACGAGATCCGCCTGCGCATGGCGATCCGCACCCGCCACAAGGAAGAGTGCGAAAAGCTGTCCCGGGAGTTTCCGCCGCTGTATCTTTCCGGTCCGATGGCGGCGGCCGCCATCCACGGCACGCCCAGCCCGCGGGAACTGATGGGCCTGTGGTCTACGCTGATTCCCCGGACCGAGATCGAGCCTTACATTCGGGTGACCCTGGCGGACGCCGGGGTGTCGGAAGGCACCGGCCCCCGGAAGGAGGTGCCCTGAGATGGCCAAGCGCAAGCTGCGCCTGGTGGAGATCGCCCACGCCCGGGCCGGCGACAAGGGCAACAGCGCCGATATCAGCCTGTTCGCCTACGATGACGCCGGCTGGGCGATTTTGCAGCAGCAGGTGACCCTGGACGCGGTGGCGGCGTACTTTGCGCCGGTGTCCACCGGCCCGGTGGAGCGCTATGAGGTCCCCAATCTGCAGGCATTAAAATTTGTGGTGCACGGGGCCCTGGGCGGCGGGGCGCCGCGCTCCCTGCGCAGCGATAACCTGGGCAAGACCTTTGGCGCCGCCCTGCTGCGAATGGAGATTGAGGTGGACGCATGAACCGGCGCAGGCACGCGCCCGGGGAGGTGGCTCGGTGAGTTGGGTCCGGGTCGAGCGTACCGGAGCCGTGGCGGAGATCATACTGGATAACCCGGAAAAGCATAATGCCTTGTCTGCCGCTCTGCTGGACGAGCTGCTGGCGGCGGTAGCCGAACTGGCGGTGGACCGGGCCGTGCGGGTGGCCATTGTGCATGGCGGGACGGCGAAGGCATTTTGCGCCGGGGCCGACCTGAAGGAGCGCATGGGACTGGATGAGGCCCAGGTGTTTGGGGCCGTCCACCGCACCCGCGAGGCGGCCGGCGGGCTGGAGCAACTGCCCATGCCGGTGATTGCCGCCATCCACGGGGCCTGCTTTGGCGGCGGATTGGAACTGGCCCTGGCCTGCGACATCCGCCTGGCCGCTGAAGATGCCCGGCTCGGGCTCACCGAAGTGGGGCTGGCGATTATCCCCGGCGCCGGCGGCACCCAGCGGCTGCCCCAGGTGGTGGGCATCGCCAGGGCGAAAGAACTGATTTATACGGCGGCCCGGCTGACGGCGGCCGAAGCGGCTCAAATCGGGCTGGTGAACCGGGTGGTGTCCGGGGCTGGCCTGCTGGCCGAGGCCAGGGCGATGGCCGGGCGCATGGCCGAGCTGGGGCCGCTGGCGCTGCGGGCGGCCAAGCGGGCCCTGAATGCCGGGCAGCAGTTGGGTGACGGTCTGCGGGCCGAGTGGGAAGCCTATCAGAGTATCATTCCCACCGCCGACCGCCGGGAAGGGTTGCGGGCCTTTGCCGAAAAGCGGAAGCCCGAATACCGGGGGGAATAGGCCACTAGCCAGGTGCCAGTCAGTTAAGGGTATTGAGGTGAACCAAACGCAATGGGTCTGGAAGAAGATTTGCTCCAGCGGCGGGCGGAAATGGAAAAGGGCGGGCCCGAGCGGTATCACCGCGCTAATGCTGAAAAGGCCAAGCTGTTTGCCCGTGAGCGGGTCAAGCTGCTGCTGGACGCAGGCTCCTGGGTGGAAGACGGCCTGTTTGCCAATAACCAGGCCGACGAGCAATTGCCGGCCGACGGGGTGGTCACCGGCCTGGGCAAGGTGCATGGCCGCACCGTGGCCGTAATGGCCAACGACAGCACCGTCAAGGCCGGTTCCTGGGGCGCCCTGACAGTGGAAAAGATCCTGCGCATCCAGGAGACAGCCGGGCGGCTGCGGGTACCGTTGTTCTATCTGGTGGACAGTGCCGGCGCCCGCATCACCGACCAGATTGAGATGTTTCCGGGACGGCGCCATGCCGGGCGGATTTTCTATAATCAGGTCAAGCTGAGCGGCGTGGTACCTCAGGTGTGCCTGCTGTTCGGACCATCGGCGGCCGGCGGCGCCTACATACCGGCCTTTTGCGATATCACCGTCATGGTTGAGGGGAATGCCGCCATGTATCTGGGTTCCCCCCGCATGGCGGAGATGGTCATTGGCGAGAAGGTCTCGCTGGAGGAAATGGGCGGCGCCCGCATGCACTGCACCGTGTCCGGCTGCGGCGACGTGCTGGTGCCGACCGAGGCAGAAGCCATTGCCTACGCCCGCCGCTACATGCTCTATATGCCCCAGAACAATGACGACGTACCGGATGTGGCGCCCGCCCTGCCACCGGCGGCCGGGAAGTCTCTGGAGCAGATCGTACCGGCCAACCAGAACGTGGCCTTTGACATGTACCAGTTCATCAACGGGCTGGTGGACCAGGACTCGTGGCTGGAAGTGAAAAAGCTGTTTGCCCCGGAGCTGATCACCGGCTTCGCCCGCCTGGGCGGACGGGTAGTGGGGGTGCTGGCCAATCAGCCCCGGGTGAAGGGCGGCGTGTTGTTTGTGGACAGCGCCGACAAGGCGGCCCGCTTCTGCTGGCTGTGCGATGCCTTCAATATTCCGCTGCTCTTCCTGGCCGACGTGCCCGGGTTCATGATCGGCACGGCGGTGGAGCGGGCCGGGATTATCCGCCACGGGGCGAAAATGATTTATGCCATGTCCGAGGCCACGGTGCCGAAGATCCAGGTGACGGTGCGCAAGGCTTACGGTGCCGGGCTGTATGCCATGGCCGGTCCGGCCTACGCGCCCGATGCGGCCCTGGCGCTGCCCACTGCCTCCATCGCCGTGATGGGGCCGGAGGCGGCGGTGAATGCCGTTTATGCCAACAAGATTGCCGAACTGCCCACCGAGGAGGAGCGCAAGGCCTTTGTGGAGCAGAAGCGGGCTGAATACCGGCAGGATATCGATATACTCCGCCTGGCGGGCGAACTGATTGTGGACGAGATCGTCGCCTTTGCCCGCCTGCGCGAGGAACTGATTCTGCGCTTTGAGATGTACGCCAGCAAGGACCGCGACTTCGCCGACCGGCGCCACGGCGTGCCACCGGTTTAGCCGGCCCGGTAGGGGGCGATGCGGAAGGTCCCATTTCACCCCAAGGTCGGTGCCCTGCGAAGGGTACCGACCTTGGGTTTTTGTGTCAGGTTGAGCCCTTTGACGGGGATACAAAAAACAATGGGAAACAGACAAAAAATACCAAACCAATGGTTTACAGATGGATTCCTTGTGGGAACATCACCAGGTAGGAATGGGAAAGACGATGGGCCGTTCTGACGAACAGTTTGCTTCACGATTGGGCGCTGTTCTCCCTGGGGGTACTCTGGCAATCCCGGAGGGAAACGGTAGACTGACTGTATTCTTGTTGGTTCTTGTTTCATGTATGGGGGTGGCGACGACGGCCGCGGCGAGCCCGGTAGTCAAGGTGGCGGAGCGACTCTTTTACGCTGTGGTGGGCAGCGCGATCACCAACTGGCTGTCCGACGATCTGAAGCCTGTCTACACCGGCGCAAAGAAAGTGGTAAGAAAGGCCGCTGCGCGGGTGAATGTCCAGGCGCACGGTCCACTACCCCTTTGCGCACTTCGTCACCTTGTCCCAGAGCCAGGAGCCACAACTAGCGGTATTCACCGGCACTCGTCGTGGAGCGCCTGGAGATTGGTCAAACAGGTCATCGAAGGCTCTCTGTACAGTCGAGCGTGAACGGCCCGAGATACGGATTATCTCAAGCTTCGTTAGTGTCCCAGTTTCGTGCGAGGACGTTTGCTCAGAAGCAGTCGTTGCCTGCGACCCACTGCTGGTTTGAACAGAGCCATGCAGACGCCGAATTTTCCGTGGGGACGCAGATTTGGACAAAGTTGGGATAGAAGGGGTTGGCAGGTTTCATCGTTGCAGGCCTGCCGACCCAGTCTGATATAACCGTAATCCCTGAAATAGATCCAAGAGGATTCGTGTTGGGCTTCGGGTTACTGGAGGAACCAGGTAGCGGCCAAGGGAGACCGCCAGGTGAGGAAGACTTAGGCTCGGGTTGCTGGGGCGCCGGCTGAGTCTTGGGTTGCTGCTGGGTAGGCTGAGTCAGGCCACTTCGAAAGCGGAGATCGGGCCTCTGGCGACCGATATTTCTCTGCAAACCTCCGCAAGAACTTGTACGGACCGATAACGCCCCCCTTACAGCCCCTGGGTGGCCCTGTTCCTCGGAAGTTCCAAGCGATTGAGAGATCCCTAATGATCGAAACAAAATACTTGCATGAAATATTTGTTAACCCCGAACACTTTTCAGTCTATACTCGTATTCTCCATTGGAGTCAAATCTAGTCAAATAGGAATGAGTGTGGAGAAAGAGGTTCCCAAGGTTTTTGATGTCAATCGCGGTCGAGAATTGATCTACCCGGACCTACGAGTTCATCGATTTCTCGGGCGGGCCGTATGGACGGGGGATCACTCCCGACCCCCTTCTGCATGACCCGCTGGGTGTCGCCGCGGACGTTGATGATGTGCGAGTTCACCAGCCGGTCGAAGGTGGCGGTGGCGATTATCAGGTCTGGGAATTCCTCGCCCCACTTTAGGCAGCTCTTGTCAACGTCATGATGCTTCCGCACTCGCACCTGGCAGAGACCGACTGGAAGAGCATCGTGGCGCCGAGGGTATCGAAGGGCAGGTCCCCCATCTCATCGACGATCAAAACCCTGGGAGCCAGGTAGACTCGCAACCGGAGTTACAGTCGGTTCTCGGTGTAAGCCTGGGTGATTTCCAGGTGCTCTTGCCTGACCGGTAGGGTGTCTGGGAGAGGGCCTCTGCCTATCAGAGTACTGCTTGGCACAGCATGGAGGGAGAGCTGGTATGGGGCTGCGGGTCACCTGGAAAGCAGACTTTGCTACCCGAAACGGAATGGGCGTTGTGGCCCGTGAGATGTGCAACGCCCTGCATCTGGCTGGCGTAGAGGTCCATGCTGTGCACGAGGGGGAGAGGCTGGAGCCGCTTGAACTGTTCGGCAGCAATGTGAAGGTACAGCGGCTGAAGCAATGGCTGGCTGCAGATGCACAGCAGCCCTCCATCGTGGTGCGGCACGGGGCGCCAACGTATCGCCCGCTGCGCATGGCTAGACCAGAGATATTTGATGACCTCGGAGCCGCCAACGTGCTGTTGTGGCCGTCCGACCCTCGCCTTATGGCGCCGGAGTACGTTCAACGTGCTAACCGGAGCTTTGACCAGCTCTGGTGCGACTCCTTCTTCACGGCGGACATGATGGCACGGGCCGGGGGAGACCCGACGAAGATTCGGGTGGTGCCTGGCGGCATCGACCCCGACCTGTTTCTCCCCCCTCATCACACGGTGGCCAAGCCCGCCTTTACCTTCCTCCACGTGGCTGGTCCGCAGTGGCTGCTGAAGGGGTTCGACATCCTGATCTCAGCCTTCGCGGAGGAGTTTCAGCCCGACGAAGCCGCCGAGCTTCTGCTGGTGATCAAGCCGCATGACGACTTCGTGCGCATGGTTCAGGATTACGTGGCCGCCGAAGGCGACCGGCTGAGCCGGAGTCCCCGGGTCCGGGTTCATGCGTCGGTGTACGAGCATCATCGGATCAAAGAGGTGTACGCAGCAGCCGATTGCTACGTCCAGCCGAGCCGGTCCGAAAGCTTTGGCCTGCCTGCCCTGGAAGCCGCCTGCTGCGGCATGCCGATCATTGTCACCGGGGAGGGTGGCATGGTGGACTTCGCACAGCATGAGACGGCCTTTCAAATCGAGTTTGATGAGCGGCCTATGGCCGAGGGGCTCTGGAAAGGGAACCACGCTGCCACTTGGTTCGAGCCGCGGAAGTCCGACCTAAGGCGATTGATGCGGCACGTCTACCTCCATCGGGAGGTCCTGCGCGACCGAGCAAGGGTGCGTGCCGCCTCCCTTCGGGAGCGCTGGAGTTGGAGGAACTGTGGGTGGCAGGCCCGCAAGACCCTGGAGGAGCTGTGGCCCAAAGCGCTGACTGCGGAGCGGAAGAGTGCCCGGTGCGCCGCTGGTCACAGCGGCGACGTGGCCCAGTCGATGGCCCCTTTCTCTGCAACCGCACCGACCTGGGATGACCGACCAGTGTACCGACAGCGCCACCGTCCCAGGGTGGTGGATCGGGATGTGACTATGGAGGTTGAGCTAAAGTACCAGGTAGAGGGACCCCCCGGTCAGCGGCGGGCGCTGTGGGAGAACCTTCAAACCACCCTCACTGTGGGCGAGTTCCAGTGCGGGGCGCCTTCGAAGATCTGCGTCCAGGACCTCTACTACGATACGCCCACCCGTCTCCTGAAAGTGGCCGGCTTTACCCTCCGTCTGCGCGATGAGAACGGTGCTCGCTTCGCGACGATGAAACGGAAGGTGCGAAAGGACGGTGCCCGCAGTGAACGGGAAGAGTGGGAAGAGCCGTTGTCCGGGGAGGTGCTCTCCCGGTTCACCTGGTTCCTACGGGAGAGTGGCATCCCCCTGGGGGAGGCCACTGAGGAGGATGTGCAGCGCTTTGCAACTGGAGAAGCGACCCTGGGCCTGGTACCATTCTTGCGCATCCGAACCGACCGGATTCAGCGGACGGTGCGAACTGTCACCGGTCTGCCTGTCGCTCTGCTAACCCTTGATCTGGTCACATACCCGGGGCTGACCGACGAGGCCTTCTACGACATCGAGTTGGAGCAGTCGGCCCAGGGTGAGGGCTGGTTGGAGTTGGTGGGCCAAGCCCTGGAGGAGGCGCATGGTCACCTTGTCCGCCCGTCGGATCACTCGAAGGTGTACAGGGGGCTCGCCCTAACCAGCAGAACGGCCGCACCTGCCGCCAACGGCGGGATAACTCACGGAAATGGCCTCTGAGCCTGACGGGCTCACCATGGAGTGCGGAAGGAGGACAGACATGTCTACGATTAACGTGCACGCAGTTCTCAGGACGGCGATCTCGGCCCGAGGGCGGAGCGTCGGCGAACGTTACCGGGTCGTTATGGGCTCTCGCATGTGGGAACTGAACGAAACGGGTGCCTTCATCTGGAGGCAATGCAGGGGAGAACTGACGGTCGAACAGATTCTGGTTGCAGTCGCCCACGAGTTCCAGAGCCCTCGGTCGGAGACCGACGAAGAGAGCCTAAAGTTCCTCACCTATTTGGCTGACCAGCAACTGATCACCATTGAGGGGTAGCCATGTCGAATGACATTCTGTTTGAGAATCGCCTCTCCCACCTGGGCACAACCCCCGACAGGCTGCTGCGGCAGATCGAGGCACCCCCGGAGGCCCTGGTGATCGGGTACACCTCCCAGATGGACGGGTTTGGTACTAACCGGTCCGACCTGGATCTCTATGTGTTCGACGATAAGATTCAGTCTCCCCGGACCGAGCAGGTGGCGGTCGGCTCGGTGGTGGCCGACGTGGAGTTCAGCCGCATCACGGAGCTGGAAAAGGCGATCCAGTTCGTTGCGGGGGCCAATGTGGATGACCCCATCTGGATCAGCCAGAGCCGAGTACCCTCGTTGACCAAGGTGCTTTACCGCCTCAGAACGGGCGCCCGGCTGCAGACGAGTGACCGGGCCGAGAGGTTACTCCGCCACGTCTCCCTGGACAGGCTGGGACGGATCATGGTGCGTTACTACATCCTGGCGGTGGACGACGCCGCGGAGGACGCCGTCCGGCATTTCGAGGCTGGCAACTACCTGTCCGCGGTACATATGGGGCGCAGGGCTCTCGACTTTGCTGTGCTTGCCTACCTGGCGAATGCCGGCGCCCTGGTCTTCAAACTCAAGTGGATCTACCAGGCGCTCACCATGCATCTGGGCCCTGCCCATCCGATCACCGTAGCCTTCTATCAGTACCACTTTGATGCGGTGAGCGCTGATACAGCGGGTCGGACTGCCGAACGCATGATCCGGCACTGGGAAAAGATTGTGAACGATTTGGGATGAGGGGAGAGCAGGGGTGGAAGAAAGGAGGTGATATTGTGAAGAAGTTCGTGGCTCCGAAGGCCACCGAGATCAGCCTTCCCAAGGCTGCTTGTGAAGTTTCGGCCTGGTAAGCTCCCCTGTTCTTGGAAAACGGCTACGGATGATCAACCGCCCCGTTTTTCTCTCATCCCAGATTCCTTTGCCTGACGGGTTCCCCCATGATTTCTGACCGAATGGCGCCATGGGGGAGCCTTTGGGACCAGTTCGGAATAAAAGGCGGGACGCGACCGTGAAAACCTTACGGCTCGACAGCCGGACCTGTGGGACCTTGGGAGTGCTCGGTCTTCTGGCGGTCGGTACGGCCCTGCTCGTACCGGGCCGACCGGCCGTTACGGCAGCGCTTGTGTTCCTGCTCTTTCTGCTTGTTGTGCTCGTGCCCACACTGGTTCGAGGCATCCCCCACGAGCGGGCGATCAGGCCCACACTCTTTGTTGCATCCTACTTTATTCCGCTCTTCTTTGGCCAGCTGCTTCTTCCAGCTCACCTACCTGACCTGGCCTGGGTCTGGGCGGCAACGGCAGCGGCGGCAGCTCTGCCCCTCTGCACTCGGCTGCTCGACCTGCGGGTCTCCCTTGACCGGGAACTGATGCCGCTGCTGCCGCCCGTCACGGGGGCCGACCTGGCCGTGAGAGCCTGGTACGCCCTTGGGGGCGCGCTTGGGGAGGAGGTCTTCTACCGGGGCTACCTCTTCCCGACACTCCTCAGCCTGATTGGGCCGCTCTCCCATATCGTCACCACTCTAGTGTTTCTGCTCATGCACTGGTTCGGGGTCTTTCACAAGGAGTACTCAAGGCGTGACTATCTCTCGATTGCCTTGTTGTCCACCTTCGCCAACATTCTGGTCCTCTACAGTGGTTCGCTGCTTCCGGCGCTCGTTGCGCACGCCCTCTTCAACATACCGGCGGTGCTCCATTTTGTGCTCCGGTATAGGTATGGAGCCCCGCCCCAGGCGATGGCCATGGGCAGAAAATGAGGTTCGAGACGAGGGGCGGTATATGATGTCGGCCATCATTGAGGTCCAAAACTTGGAGAGAGAATATCTGGTGATCCAGGGGTTGTTCCGCCGGTCCACCAAGGTGGTGAAGGCCCTCAACGGCATCTCGTTCCAAGTGGGCAGGGGGGAGGTCTTTGGCCTCCTCGGTCCGAACGGAGCCGGGAAGACAACCACGGTCAAGGTCATGTCCACCCTCTTGGCACCGACCCGTGGCACTGTCACGGTGATGGGGTACGATGTTTTCACCCAGCCCGAGCGGGTGCGCCAGAGCATCAACCTGATTTCGGGCGGTGAGCGGAATGTCTATTGGCGCCTGACCGCTCGGGAAAACCTGCGGTACTTTGCAGACCTGTACAAGGTCCCGCGTGCCGAGCAGAGACGGTTGGTGCCGGAGTTCCTCAACTTGGTTGGGCTTTCGGACTGGGCAGACCAGCGTGTCGAGACCTTCTCCAAGGGTATGAAGCAACGGCTGCAAATCGCACGCGGCCTGCTCAACAACCCTGAGATCCTGTTTCTGGACGAGCCCAGCCTCGGGCTGGACCCGGCCTCAGCCCAGGACCTTCGTCGGTTGATCTTGCGCCTACGTGATGAGGGCAAGACCATCATCCTGACCACCCATTATATGCTCGAGGCGGACCTGCTCTGCGACCGGGTAGCCATTGTGAACAAGGGAAAGATCGTGGCACAAGATAAACCCGATCGGCTAAAGCGGTTTGCAGCCGGCCTCTCAGTGGTGGAGGTCACCACGACCGGTCTGACGCCCGATCAGCTGAAACAGATCCGGGACCATCCTGCAGTCCTGTCGTTTGCAACCAGAGTCCAGGACCAACGGCAGGTAATTCAGCTTGGCACCGAGGATCCGCACCACGTGCTGGCTCGGGTGACGACGGAAGTCCCGAAGGAAGCTCTGCTCGAAACGCACGTCCGCCAAGCGACCCTCGAAGATGCCTATCTAAGGTTGGTGGGGCAGACATGAACCCGGTGATCAGAGCGGTTTTGGCGACCGCCCGCGTCCAGCTTACGAACACCTTCAGTCGCCCGGCCTTCCGCTTCGTTGCATTCATTCAGCCGCTTGTCTTTGTGACCATCACCTTCTTCATGTTCCGACACACCGGCCGCTCTGATATGATGCTCTTCGTCGTGATGGGCTCCGGCATGGCTGGCCTGTGGAGTTCGATCATCTACTCCTCTGCCGGTGACATTGACCGAGAGCGTTGGATGGGGACCCTGGAGTCCCTCTTCCTCGCTCCGGTGGATTTCCGGGCCATCATGCTGGGCAAGGTGCTGGGGAACGGGTTTCTAGGTATGGGCTCACTAGTGCTGTCGGTCCTGTACGCAACCCTGATTTTCGGCGTGCGGGTCAAGGTGTCGCAACCCTGGGTTCTCGCACTTGGCCTCACGGTGCTGATCCTGTCCTGCTCGGTGATGGCGCTGCTGCTTGCCCCGGTCTTCACGCTCTCACGGAGTTCGAGTGCCCTGCTCAACGGGCTGGAGTACCCGTTCTTTGTGCTGTCGGGCATCCTCTTCCCGGTGGAGTCCCTCCCTGGGTGGGTGCAGCCGTTTTCCTACCTCTTGGCGCCAACCTGGGCCATGCGAATTCTGCGGCAGGGCTTTGCTAGGGAATTGGATGTGTCACTGTTGCAGGTGAACATTGCCTGCCTGCTCGGGCTCACGCTCCTGTATATCGCGGCGTTGGGCTTGCTATACCGGGTAATGGCCAAGAGGGCGCGCATGGATGGTACCTTGGGGGTGGATTGATGGAGGCGGTTGTGGTTTTTTTCTCTCAGGCGGTCATGTCGTTCCGGTCGCTTTATGGCTGGCTTCGGACCGACATGTTTATCTGGGCAAAGGTGGTCCAGCCCGTATCGGCGATGCTGCTCTTCACCCTGGTGGCCAAGTATGCCCTCAGGCAGACCGACCTCAGCTATTACGTCATCGGCAACGCCCTCGTGGCATGCTGGACAACCGCCTTCGCTGGGATCACGGCGATGCTCGCCTCAGAGCGGGCACGAGGAACGTTGCCCTACCTGATCATCACACCGACAAGCCGGTTTGTCCTCTTCGCTGGGCGCGCCTTCTTCTATCTGGTTGACGGACTCGCTACCGTCACCCTCGTGCTGATGGCCGGTTCGGTGCTCTTCGGTCTCTCCTATGCGACGGCAGACCTCCCGGCCATGGGGATAGCCGTCGTCACGGGCGTTCTCAGTGTCTCCTGTGCGGGCATGCTTCTGGGGGCCTGGGCCCTCATCTATAGGGACCTGAACACCATCGTGAACGTGGCAACCTCCCTTTTGCTGATGTTTACGGGGATTAACTTCCCGGTCTCAAGTCTGCCGGCTGGGCTCTCTGCTCTAACCCTTGTGCTCCCCCTGACTCGGTCTGTGGCCGCAACTCGGGCTGCCTACCTGGGAGCCAGCGTTGGGATGATCGCACCGCTGCTGTTCGGGGAGTTGGCTGTGGGGATCGCATACCTCGTCGCCGGCTACTGCCTCTTCCGGTGGACCGAACGTCAGGCCCGACTGGCAGGTAGTTTCGACCTGTACTAGCTCGTTCGCCCGTAAATGGGAAGCCAGGCCATTCGGACGGTGGGGAAAAGCACCATGGTGGACTCGCTCCAAAACAGAATCGGGTCGCTAAGGAGGGTGGAGTCGTGGCCCATGCCATCTACGTGGTGAATGCTCGGCCACATAAGCATCGTTCGGTCGCGGGGCGCGTCTTTTTCCCGACCGTCCCACTCTACCTTGCGACTATTCTCACCGAGGCAGGCCATAGCGTGCGGTTTGTTGACCGCTGGCTTGAGGAGATGTCCGTGGAGCAACTGGTTGCAGATATCCAACAGGAGCGCCCTGCAATTGCGATCATCCACTTTACAACCAAAGAGGTGCCCGAGGCGGTACGGATTGCCGCACAGAGCAAGGCGGTTCACCCGGACCTCCACGTGGTCGGCGTTGGGTTGCACCCGACCATGTACCCAACCCAGGTGGTTGCCGACGAGTCCTTTGACTGCGCCGTTCAGGGAGATGCAGAAGGATGCATCTGCCAGTTGGTCGAGTTGCTGCTGGGCGGTTCCGGCCGGGTACGGCAGGGCCTCCCACCCAACGTATGGTCCCGCCTCGGAGAGCCGACAGACTCCAGCATGCTGTCCACAGCCCAGTTTGTTGACCTCAACCAGCTTCCGCTGCCCAACTATGATCTGATCAACCTGAATGACTATGTACACCGTGATCTCTACTTCATGACCGGGGACCCCACCGTGTACCGGGTGCTCAAGTTCTCTGCCTCACGCGGCTGCCTCTACAAGTGCACTTTCTGTACAGAACCTTTCAAGGGCTACCAGCGGATGAGCAACGAGAGGATCATTCAGCACTTTGATCACTTGGTCAAACGGGCCGATCCGCAGGTCATGTTCTTTGACGACCCTGAGTTCTTTCTTATGAAAGAGGAAACGCTCAAGCTCCTCGACATACTCGAGGAGCGCTACTCTTTCCGCTGCATCTCCACGTCTCGTGCCAACGACTACCGCCCTGACTACATCTCGAAAGATCTGATGCGTCGATTTGCTAGCCGGTGGGTGATGTGGGACTGCGGCGCGGAGACCGGCAGTGCACACAGGATGCGTAATGTGCAGAAGAACATCACGATCAGCCAATTGTGCAACGTAGCGGATCAGGCGGGTGAGAGTGGGGTGCGTGCAGGCTTCTCCTTCATGAGTGGCATGCCCGGAGAGACAGAGCGTGAGATGCTCGAAACAGTCTTCCTCATGGAGGAACTCAAGCGCAGGGCGAGAGGCAACATCTTCATTACATACCAGTACTACCAGCCCATCGGCCCCACCGTGATGAGCCTGGAGGCCATTCGATACGGATTCCCGGCTCCCCGCAGTCTGCGGGACTGGGAGAACGTGCTCGATCCCAGAACGGGGGCCACCTTCGTTCACCTTCATCCCTGGATTCAGAGACCGGAATTCCTGGAGTACCTCATGCTTGTAGTCAAGTATGTAGTTAACGGCTTCCACCCGCCGGAGGAAGAGGAACTGGCCAAGATAGTCCGGCGCTCATGGGAGCACCGCAAGGCAGCGAACAACTGGGCCGACCTCGGCGAAGTTCGTCTCAGCTCGGACATGGGCCTCTCCTACTTCACGCCGAGGGAGGTGTGGCGCTATCAAGGTCCAAGTCCTTCAAAACATCGATGAACTAGAGAACCTGCGAGAGGAGTGGGGGCGCCTGCTGCCTGCCAACGCCTCCGTCTTCCTAGGCTATACTTGGCATTACTGGTATGCGAGGTACTTGCTTGAGTTCGAGCCGTTTGTCATGGTAGTCGGAACCGACCGGGCAGTGTGCGGTATCGCCCCGTTCCAGCGTAGCGGCGAAGAGGTTCTCTCGCTCTGCCACCATCTCACCGACCATGCGCCCCTGCTGCTGGGCGCCAGCCTCTCCCTGGAGAGGGTACTGCCCGCACTCCGTTCAGAGTCTGTGACGGCGATTCAGGTGCGCAGTGCCGGCGAAGCGGAGTGCGCCCAGCTTACGGCTGTTGGTGAGGTGCTGGACCAGACGCGGATCCCTTGCCCTGTGTTGGACCTCGATTCGCTGGAGGCGTCTGTGTCCAACCGGTTGCTCCGGAATGCTAGGCAGATGGAGCGAAGACTGGCCCGTGAGGTGGGGGCGATCAAACATCTGGTCGCACGGCCGGACTCGGCGACGATAGAGGCGTTCTTCACACTCAACGAGGCGTGGCGTACGGCGCGAGGCGGGTCTCCCCTGGCAGCCACTACGGCCCGGCGGGCCTTCCTTCACCAGGTGCTGACCGACCTGAGCCAAACGGGTCAGGCATGGTTCTCGTTCCTGATGCATGCCGGGAGGCCGGTTTCCGCGCTGCTCTACTTCACGTACGGCTGCACCGCAGCCTTCTACGCCAGCGGACATGACCCTGAGCTGGGGAATTTCAGTGTGGGAACCGTCCATCTGACAAGCTGGACCTCTTGCATGCGCGGCCTTGGCTACCGGTGGGTCGACTTCCTGCGGGGGGGAGAGGGGTACAAGTACCGCTTCGGTGCCCGAGACCTCTACCGGGTGGCCAACCTCCGCATCCGGATTACAGGCGCACGTGAGGAAATGGCAATCGGACGGTTCACAGGGTAGCGACTGGTTGATACTGGGGGTTGCACAGTGAACCTGTCAGCCAGGCTCTTGGAAATACGTTGCGAGGAGGGGGTTCCTGTCTGGTCGGTCACTGACAACAAGCTGTTGGTCCTCAGCACCAGCCCGAAGTCTGGAAAGACCTGGATATCGGTAGGGGTCTGCCGGATGCTTTCCAACCTCGGACTGCGGGTGGCGCCGTACAAAGCAGTCGCTGTGCTGAGAGCCGAGGTGCCTACCCGGTCGGAGGCGCCTGTCAGCGCCTCCAGCCTGTTCCATCAGTGCGCAGCGGCGAGGGTTACGTTCGATCCGTGCATGAACCCCGTGACTGTCGTTCCGGAGAAACGGGGCCGCGGGCTGCTTTATCTGGGAGGGGTACCGACGGCGGATGTGGCGGTGGACCTGGACGACACGTTGGATATCCGCCAACTCCCAGCCTACCTGCAGGAGCGCATCCGATCTATGGTGGTCGGCTCCTACCAGACGATCCAGTCAGCCTTTGACTTTGTTGTGATCGAGGGGGCCGGCAGCCCGATCGACCTGCCGCCGATGGCCGACCTTGCCAACACCTGGATGGCAGAGATCACCGATGCTTCGGCTCTGCTCCTCTGCAAGGCCACACGGGGCGGTGTGGCGGCAGCGATTGTCGGTACACATGCTTGCCTGCCCGCTGGGGTCCGTGCGCAAGTCAGAGGGTACGTGTTAAACGATGTGGTGGAAGAGCGGTTCACAGACCATGTGACCCAGATGGCAGCGCCCCATATTGCGTGGCCGTGCCTCGGCACTATCCCCCACATCCCCGTGTGGGACGACTACGATGGCCCGACCAAGGATGAGTGGTACGACGAGTGGGCCAGGGTTGTAGCGGAGACGGTGGACTTTACCCATATTGGATGGACCCTGGAGGGGTCTCATTGAACGTGATCTTGGCTTACCATGACGTGTCTCCTTATGTGCATGGGCGTCCCGGCACGCGCACCCACTGCTCCCTGGAGGTGTTTCGGGAGCAGGTGGAGTCGATCCGCCAGGTAGCACCGGTCGGCACGGTCCTGGACTTAGTCGCAGGGCGGGTCCGCGTAGCAATCACCTTTGATGATGGGTATGCGGGCAGTCGCGACGCAGCGACGGTACTCTCATGTTGCGGGCTGCGGGCCACCTTCTTTCCCGTCACCAGCTTTGTTGGGCAGCCCGGGTATCTGGACTGGTCAGACGTGTGGGCGTTGAAGGAGGAGGGCATGGAGATTGGGTTCCATACCCACTCTCATGTCAATCTGCTCTCCTGCAACCCACGGTGGAAGTATGAGGAGATTGTCAGCGCCAAGCGAACCTTCGAGGAGCGGCTGGGCGACCGTGTCATGGGATTCTGCTACCCGTTCGGCGGTCATGACGATCTCTGCCTGGACCTTGCGGAGAAGGCGGGCTACCGCTACGCTGTGACCACGATTACGGGGTACAACGACCAGTATTCGTACCCGATGACTTTGCGGCGTATAGGCGTTCGTGGCGACCACCGCCCCGACGACCTGGTCAGAATGGTGCTGCCTGTCGTGAGCGGCGATGCTAAAGAGCGTTCCACCCATACGGCGGCACAGGGGGGATAGACAGATGCTTCGATATCAACGACTGGGCATTGACGCAGAAGGCTACTTCCAGCGCTTCGGTGGTACAGCCCTTGGTCTGAAGCTGGCGTCAGAGGTGGCCGCCCGAGTCCCAGCGATCAGCACGCCTCTGTTCGTTCCGGTTGAGCTCGACCGCCTGACCCACTGGGACGGGGCTTGCCTGGAGGAACTCCGGCCCCTCATGGGCAGGGAGGCGGTGGTGCGCTGCTCCGGGCACCGGGAAGCGTTCAGCAGCCACCAGGCTCGCGGTTCGCACCACCCGTTCAAGGGGGTCCGTCTCCACATTCAACCGGAGTTGGACGTCCGAGCACTGTTCACCAGTATGGGAGACGCGGCTGGGGACTGTATGGGCTTGGTGTTCCAGGAGATCGTCGAGAACCCTTCCCTTGGCGTTACCTACACGCAATGGGACGGATCCAAGACTTCGCTCGAGTTCCGTTTCGGACGGGACACCTTCTACGTGGAGACACGGGGCGGAAAGGTGCAGTACAAGGAGTCCACCCGGCTTGACCGGAACACAAACTCCCTTGACTCACTCGTCGACCTTGCCGGATTGCTTGAGCTTCATGGCCAACTGGAATATCACCTGGACGGGTACCCGTTCAGCGCCGAAGTCCTGTTCGACAACCGCCGTCTCACAATTCTCCAACTGCGCTCGCCGCTGACGGATGCTCCTCACGACGCCGCCTTCACGCTGGTCAGTCGAACCTGGGAGGCACAGTACGAGCGGCAAGGGGCGACTCGGTTTGTCTGGGGAGCCTTCGACTGCGAAGGGTCAGTGATCGGAGTGGAGGAGCTGGTAGTGAACCCAGGACAAACGGTGAAGGAGCCGAAGCTCATCCTTGTGAAGCAACGGCCGGTATGGGCAGATGAGCGGATCCGGCGTCTCCTCGGAGACGGAGCCCGGCTCCTCTTCCTGGACACGGAGGAGGGCTTCCGCCTCTCCCATCCGCGAGATTTGCTTCCGCCTGCTGGTCCGCTTAGGGAATGTTTTCAGTACATCGCCTTGCCCTGGCTGTTGCCGGAAAACCTGCTAGGCAAGGTAGTGCGGGTCGTCTCCGACGGGCAGGAGGGTATTCTCCTCGAGCCGAGGGTACCGGCCGACATCCGAGGAGGGACCGGAGCGCTTGATCGCCTGCGCACCGATCTGCCGGTTGCTAGGCGCGGCAGCATTACCTTCACGCCGCTGCCCCTGGGGCAGGTGCCTCCCTTTTCCCAGGTGACGAGTGTCGGGGTGGTCGCATTCACTCCCGATGGTAAGCACCTTGTCACCACCCTTCAGTCGCGGGGGGTTGACCTGCCAGGGGGGCACGCCCAGAACCAAGAGAGAAGCCTTGAGGAGGTTGCCCGCCGCGAGGCGATGGAAGAGGCTCAGGTGGAACTGGGTCAGATTGCCTTCGTGCGGGCACTGGCCTCCGACTTCTACGGAACGGCGCCGAATGATCTGACCTACCTTGTCACCGTTGCCGCCGTGATTGAAGAGATAAACCCGTTCCGCCCGAACCTCTCGCATGCAAGGCGGCTCTTCCTAACGCCGGAGCAGTTCCTGTCCCTCTACTCGGCTGGCGACCGACAGCGTATGGCCGACCTGGTATGGGATTCTCACCGGCTCCTCTTCGCACCCCAGGCCAGATGAGGGGAGCTGGGAGCACCCGCTGCAGGGTCTTTCTGCACAAAATGTCCAAAACTTAGAGTGCAGGGGATGGTGTAATGATTTCACATGTGATTCTTGTAGATGGGATCTTTCATGAGGACCATATGGTTCCGGCGACTGGCATCAGCGCAGTTGGTGCCTACTTAAGACGACATGGGTTCAACATTGAATTATTTGCCCCGAACAATCACCAAATGGGGGAGGAACAGACTGCTGAATATCTTGTTGAAAAAAGACCGGAGGTTATTGGGGTCTCCATACTCTCCCGTTTTCAGTACCAGTCGTTTCGCCGGCTAGTGCTCGCACTTCGCACACTTGGGTGGCACGGTTTCTTATGTACTGGCGGACATTGGGCCAGTCTTGGGCACACGCAGATCCTTAACGAAGTTGAGGATGTCAACTGCTGTGTGATAGGCGACGGCGAGGAGACAATGTACGAGCTGCTCAACCTGCTAAGTAATGAGCGGGAATGGAAAAATATCCCCGGAATTGCATATCGTGATGGGAATGGCGCTATTCATTTCAACGGTGCCCGCCCTCTACAAGACTTGGACCAATACCCACACGCGGCGAAAGATATTGTGAAAGATATCGTCGAGATGTACGGTGCGAATGTGTCAATCGGCATTGTATCCAGTCGCGGATGCTATGCCCACTGCTCTTATTGCTCCATTAAGCTTCATTCTAAGTTACAGGGTGCCCGGCCCTATCGTATGAGAGCCGTAAAGGATGTCGTAGACGAGATGCAGGAAATCCAGCAGGAATTTGCTGTCCGCTCATTCACTCTCCTCGACGACAATTTTTTACTTCCCGGTCCGGCAGGAATCAAGCGGGCCCAAGAATTCAGTCGGCTCCTACGTGAGCGGGGAATGAAGATTGAGTTGGCAATATCGACTCGACCTGAGTGTATTACATATGAAGCTATGTCTGTTCTAAAGGATATTGGCCTTAACAACGTCTTTATCGGCACAGAAAGCTTTGATGCAGCAACTCTCCGGATATACAATCGTAACAACACGCCTGAGCAGAGCATTCATGCACTTGATGTGTTGGAGTCCCTTGGGTTTAGTTCCGAACCTGACTCGCCATACAGAGTCAAAACGGGTTCAATGATATTCCATCCTTATGTGACACTAGATGCCTTGTATGAGCAGGCACAGTATATTCGTAAGTATAAAATGCCACCGAAGCGTCTGGTGAAAGGGTTAATACCGGTCCCGGACACCCCTTTGTACGTGCAGTTACAACGCGAGGGACTTCTGAAAGACGATGGGACTTACCGTTTCGTACATCCGGAAGTTGGCTTGGTATACTCCGCGCTATGCGAATTATTTGACGAATTTATGAGCATTCGCGAAGATATTCGCACAGTCGAAAAGAAGCGCCGACTTTACAGCCTTCCCATCGAGATCGAGCATCTCCACGCTGTCAGGCTCAGGATTGAAGAGGCCTTCATTAAGCTATTCGAAGAACTGTGCTTGCACGGAAAAGGAGGCGGGCATTTAATCGCTGACATATGTTCGAAACAACGAGCTTTCCTTGCCGACCATGTCATAACCCCCGAAACATTGGAAAGTCTGCGGCGTGCCCTGGAGGAAACTAGCCGGTACCGTCTTAGCATGAATACGTAGTGAAACCAGGCTCGGGGCCCGTCAAGCGGATTACGTTCTCCGTGCACCAGGGAGATCCTGGGCGACCAGCTGATCCAGACGGGAGCCTGGTATGTCCTGATTGTAGGCATTGAGATCATGCCAAGACTGGTCGACACTGAGGATTGGCTGAGTTGTACCCTCTTCGGTGGCGGTGCTGGTGCGGTCATCCTCGGTGCTGCGGAAGCGAGCAGCCCGGGCGGGCTGCTGGCCTACGGGGGCGGGGCCGTTTTCCGCCGAGTCTGAATGCCTTCGAGGAGCGGCTGCACTTCATCTGTATGGATGGCAAGGCGGTCCTGGCTGAGGCTGTCGAGTGCTTCCCGGCCGGAATTCTTGGGGTGGTGCATGGGGCAAGGCTGAGCGTGCTGGACAACACTTGCCCATCTTGCACCAGAGCTTATTGAGAGCCTGCGGGATGGAACGGAAAAGGGTGGACATATGGGATATGGGGGAACCCTGATTGTCTTTGAGGGACCAAGTCGGAGCGGGAAGAGTTCGCTGGCCCGCAGCCTGAGGGCGTGGTTGGAGGGGCATGGATTGCCGGTGACATTGACGGAATGGAATTCGTATCCCGGGACGATGCCCTTAATTAACCAGAAGAAAGCCGAGAGCAGCTTCACACCCCTGACCTACTCACTGCTCCACCTGGCTGATTTTGCCCTTCGCCACGAAGAGGTGGTCGGGCCGGCACTGGCCCGTGGCGAGGTCGTCATTGCCGATCGCTGGGTCTACACGGCGCTGACTCGTGACGTAGCCCGTGGCATTCCGCCGCGCTATGTTCAAGAATGTTACGGGTTTGCCCGGAAACCGGATCTGGCCTTCTATGTCGCCCTTGAGGCGGAGGAGGCGCTAGCGCGCAAACGGGTGACGAAACAGCTCTTTTCATACAACAGCGGTGTGGACGTCTGGCCGGATCTGTCACCTGAGGAGGTGTTTCGACGCTACCACCAGCGGCTCACCGAGCTGTACCAGCCGCTGGTGCAGGAGGAGCCCTTTCTCTGTCTCGATGGCCAGGAAGACATGGACCGGAATCTGGCCCGGGTCTGTACTGCTGTCGGCCACCGGCTCGGCCTGGATGCCGAGGATGCGGGCCGGAGGGAATCGACCAGGTAATGGGGTATCGGTGGACGTGTTTATGACCAAACTCTGCCCGGCAGTGAAGCCCCCTCACGAGGTGCTTAGCCTGGCTACGCCGCAGCTTGAGCCGTAGACCTGCAGGACTTTACTGCGAGAAGAGGGCGTGGTAGGCTTGCTCGCCAGGCCGGCCCTACCAGGGCCCGGCTGCATCCGGCCCACACCACGCCCGCAGAGGCTCGCAGTCAAGTCCTGCCACATGGCAGTTACCCATGACCACGCTAGGGTACATAAGATTTACACCATCTGAAGGGACATGACCGAGGAATTCGGCAGTAACCTGCTGTAACTCCATCTGTAACTCCATCTGTAACCCCTCCTTACATAAGGGGTCACACGCGCTTCAAAGCCTTATCTGGAGCGGACTCCAGCAGTTAACAGACCTCCTTTTTGTGTCCTCCCATACCCAGGGCTATGTTGGGTAAAAGGCCACAAGAAGACCTGTTGCAAGAAACAGACAACCCAAGAGAAGAAAAGCCTGTCCAAATCCCTTTCTTTTTGGCTGCTGACTCAGGGCAAAAACCAAACCGATTGGTAGTAGTAACAAACTAGACGCGAGCAGAAACGGAGTTGCGGCCATCACATTAGCGGTAACCCACGCAACGGACACCGTAGCAACTCCCCGATAAAAGTTTCGCTTGTCCCGTCATGGTCGATTTCTCTACTTGGCAATACGAATAAACTGGTATAAAGGTTCGGTGCAGGCTGAACTCCAGAAAGGCCAGTTCTGCCGGAAGACCCGGCAGAACTGGCCCCGCTATTGCCACGGCCTTGCCAGTTCGCGGCGCAGGAACTGGGTGCGTTCCGTCACGTACTGCCGGATCAGGGCTGGCTCGCACAGGACGGTCCGGTTGCGGTAGGGTTTGCGGGTGTCCCGCAGCAGGGCGGTCCGAACGTAGGCAAACAGGGCTTCCATGCGCGCCGCCACCTGGGCAGGGTGCAGAACAGTGGCCAGCAATTCTTCCCATAACGCGGAATAACGTTGCCGCCAGCGCCGGCTGGTGAGCAGGCGGGCCGTCAGGTAATTGCCGCCGCCGCCCACCAGCGGCATATGGTCGAACGGCAGCCGGCTGCCATCGGGGCAGCGGCCCCAGGTTCCGTCGCAGTCCCAGGGGCTGATCTGCCAGAGTCCGCCCTGGCAGCGATAGAGGGCGTAATTATGAATCAGTCCGTCAGTGTGACTCATGAAAACGAGGCCAATGAGCCAGCGCAGGAACAACTCTACATCTATAATCTGTTCAATGGTCGCATCAAACTCGGCCTGATCGGGCATGACAATCTGCAGAATCAACTCTTCCACATCGTGGAAGGATTCGTCCCAGGGGTGGCACTTTTCGTAGCCAAGTGCCAGATACCGCTTGGTCTGGCCGGTCTTGGGGTTAATCAGGCCGAAGTGCCCCTCGCCACCCACCCCGTAGTATATGGCGCCGTCGGGTAGGCCGCGGCGCCCCAGCCAGGCGGCGTCAAGGGATTCAATAACCGTATACAGTCCCATAGGTTCCCCGTTCAGTGTCAGCATAGCGGGCCAGGCCAGGGGTGCCGGCACCCCGAGTTCAGCAAAGGTGGCCAGGGCCAGCCGCCCCCGCAGTTGGGAGGGATCCCGGTAGGCGGCGTTGAGATGCAGGCGGGCATGACCGGCGAACGGCCGGTCCTCGCCGAACCAGATATCGTAAGAGGGTTTCGGAAACCGCCGTGAAAACCGGCCGCGATAGCCAATCCAGACCGGGCAGGACCGGTGTTCTGCCTGAAGGTGGGCCGGGAAGCACCGATTGGTCCCCACATGGGTCCGGAACCATTTCAGGTCCGCCGGCTCCATGGCCAGTACATAGTCTGGCACGGTCGACATGCTCTCCCCTGCCCCCTGTTCAAATTCGGGGGACGGGGTATACCCGTCCCCCCGGCAACCTGCTAGCAGAAGCTGTGAGACTTGCAATGGTGCTTGCGCTTTTTCTTCACTCGTACCTTGACCGTGACGGTAACCTTAACCTTGCACTTGGACTTGCACTTACGCTTGCACTTGCACTTCTTCTTTTTGAAGCTGTGGCTGCGGCAGCTGTGGCAACTGGAAAAGCACTCGCCGCCGCCGATCCCGGCCAGGAGTTCCCGCTCCCGTTGCAGGGCTGCCTTGACCGCCGCCTTGGACTTAGCCTTCACCTGGATACCCCCTCCAGCAAGGCTTTGCTCCCGGGTGCGCCCAGCACCCAATTTCAGCCTACGGGAAGTTAACATAATGTGTGCAAATAGGGAGCCTAAAACCCTTTGGGACCACGCCAAAAACCCCTCCGCTGCCCGGAGGGGTTTTTGAGTGATGGCTGGAGCGGGCCAATCAGCGGGTGATCTCGACCCGCAGGGCGGTGGCCATCCGGTTGAAGGCGTTAAAGGCGGCGATGCAGGTCACCAGTTCCACAATTTCCCCTTCATCCGGGAAATGGCGGATGAGTTCGGCCCAGAGGGCGTCATCCACCGGTTCATTGCGAGTCATCCGCTCCGCCAGATCCAGGGCAGCCCGCTCACGCTCGGTAAAGATCGGGCTGTTCTCCCACATGATCAGGTGGCTGATCATATCATCGGTGCCGCCGGCACGCCTTAACAAGGCGCCGTGGGAGGCCTGTCAGTAATCGCTGCCGTTAATCTGCGATACACGCAGCATCACGAGTTCCTTGGTCTTCAGGTCCAGGCTGCCGGTATAGGTGACGTTGCGCAGCATTTCGGCATAAGCCACCATCGTTTCCGGGCGTCGGGCCAGGGTCCGAAACAGGTTTGGAACGTTTCCGCGTTCTTCTAAGAAGCGGTTAAAAATCGGCTGGGCCGCGGCGGGAGCCTCGGCCGGGGTCAGGGCCTTCAGGCGGGGCTCGGCCATCTGTGGAGCCTCCTTGGTGGGGAACTCTTGCCAATAGGGTACGCCGTCGGGTCCCTGACCCCCTGCCGGGCCGTTCGGGATCACCCGGCGCACCGGCATGAATAGATTTATGCAGGGACTCGCTGACATCCGGAGTAATCATTTATTTTGTGTATCAAGAATCTGCCTGGGAGGGAACCGCCGTAAAGGTTGCCATTGTGACGGACGCCACGGCCAGTCTGCCCCCGGCCCTGACCCGGGAACTGGGGATTCTGGTGGTTCCGGTTCCGATCCAGGTTGGACGGGAGACGTTCCTGGGCGGAGTGGACCCGCCGGAACGGTTTTACGACCTGCTTGCCCGTGGGGAATTGCCCGGGACTTCCACGCCTTCGCCCGGCATGTTCATGGATATCTACCGTTCTCTGGAAGGGCAGGCAGCGGCCATCGTTTCCGTCCACGTGGCGGCGTCCAAAAGTGCGGTGCAACAGTCGGCCCGCATTGCTGCCAGTATGTTACCCCACCTCGAGATCCATGTGGTGGACTCCGGTCAGGTTAGCCTGGGGCTGGGCCTGCTGGCTGCGGGGGCTGCCCGGATGGCCCGAGAGGGCCAGACAGCAGCAGAGATTGTCCGCTGGCTGGCGGCCACTGTTCCCCGAACCGAGGTGGTGGCGGCGGTGCGTGATCTGGCCATTCTCCGCCGGAGCGGGCGGGTGGGCATGGGCAAGAGTCTGGTGGCCGGCCTGTTGAATATCAAGCCGGTCCTGCAGGTACATGCCGGGGAGATTCAGGTGGTGGATCAGGTACGGGCCTGGCCCAGGGCGGTTGAGCGCCTGGTGGAACTGGCCCGGGCAGCGGCGGCGAACCGGCCGGGCCGCCTGCACCTGGCCGTGGTGCACACCCACTGCCCGGCGGATGCCGCTGCATTGCAGGAGATGCTGGCACCATCCTTCCCCGATGCCGAAATCCTGGTGGCAGAGGCGGGGCCAGCCCTTGCCAGCCACGCCGGTCCCGGCACACTGGGCATTTGCGTGCTGAGCGACCCGGTGGATTGACACTGACACTCATGCCAGCCTCCGGCCCACCGAGCAGGACTGTTCCGGCGCATTGTGGTAAAATTAGCCGTGGACTTCTGGGAGGGGGCTGGACGATGGAATGGGTCAGGATTGCCAACCTCAATCAGCATGAAGCGCAGGAGGTTGAGTTGCGTGGCTGGGTGTACCACCACCGCAGCTCTGGGAAAATTCAGTTTATCGTCCTGCGCGATGGATCGGGAATCTGCCAGTGCGTGCTGTCCCGGAGCGAGGTTGATCCGGAGGTATTTGCGGCTGCCCGGGAGTTGACCCAGGAATCGTCGGTGGTGGTACGTGGCCGCGTCCGGGCCGAAGCACGGGCGCCGGGCGGATATGAAATCAGCGTGCAGGACTTACGGGTCGTTCAGGTGGCGGCGGCGGACTACCCTATCACCCCCAAAGAACACGGCGTGGAATATCTGATGGACCACCGCCATTTGTGGATGCGCACACCCCGGCAGGCGGCGATCCTGCGCATTCGCAATGAGATCGTGATGGGCATTCACCAGTTCCTGCAGGACCAGGATTTTGTCCTCACGGAAAGCCCGATCCTGATGGGCACTGCCGCTGAAGGCGGTGCGAACCTGTTCGAGACTCAATACGTCAATGATGAGCCGGCCTTTCTGAGCCAGTCCGGCCAGTTGTATGTAGAGGCTACCGCCGCCGCCCTCGGTCGTGTGTATACCTTCGGGCCGACCTTCCGGGCGGAAAAGTCCAAGACCCGGCGACACCTGATTGAGTTCTGGATGGTTGAGCCGGAAGCCGCCTTTATGACCCATGACGAGAATCTGCGGCTGCAGGAGAACCTGGTGGCACATGTGGTGCAGCGGGTGTTGCGCAAGCGGGCGGCCGACCTGGTCACCATTGGCCGGGACACCGCCCGGCTGGAGCAGGTCACGCCGCCCTTCGACCGGATCACCTATGACGAAGCGATTGACCTGCTGCGGCGGGTGCACCAACCGGAGGACGAGTGGCAGCCATTGGCCTGGGGTGAGGACTTTGGCGCCCCGCACGAAGCGGCAATCACCGCAGAATTTGATAAGCCGGTGTTTGTCGAGCGGTACCCGGTGGGGGTGAAGGCCTTTTACATGCAGCCAGACCCCGCCCGCCCCGAAGTGGTGTTGAACGCCGACCTGCTGGCCCCGGAAGGGTATGGGGAAATCATCGGCGGGTCGGAGCGCATTCATGACCCGGAACTGCTGCGCCGCCGGTTCGAGGAGCACCGTCTGGACCCTGATACCTACGGCTGGTACCTGGACCTGCGCCGGTTCGGGACGACGCCTCACGCCGGCTTCGGGCTGGGGGTGGAGCGGGTGGTGGCCTGGATTTGCGGCCTGGACCACGTGCGGGAGACGATTCCCTTTGCCCGCCTGCTCAACCGTTTGCATCCGTAGCTACGGATTTCCGAAGCTGAGGGGGATGGGCGGTCCTCCTCAGTTTCTGCATAACCCCCTTGCTCTGCAGGAAAATGACGTAATTTGTCGGTTTCTAATTTAAATCATTTAGCAGCAAAGAGGGAATTCGGCTCCACCTGTTGAAAAATTGAGCAAGAAGTGCTGCTGATTTTGTAACAACTGCGGAGACCCCCTGGTTGCGGGGGAGCTAAAGGGGAGGAAATCCTGTTGCCGGGCCAACTGGGGGAGATTGGCCAGCGGCTGCGGGCGGCCCGAGACGCCCTGGGTCTGTCCCTGACCGTGGCTGAAGAGGAAACCAGGATCCGCAAGAAGTACCTGGCAGCGTTGGAGACCGGAGAGCGGGATGAGTTGCCCGCGAATGAGGTTTATGTCAAGGGATTCATCCGGACTTACGGAAACTACCTGGGCATGGACGGGGATGTCCTGGTTAATGACTACAAGCAGGCTCAGAGACCGCAAACCACGCCACAGGAGCGGCTACCGGCCGACACTGTTGCGGCCACCCGAACAACGTCCCATCCCGGTGAACCCCGGACCCGTCCGTCTCGCCGACCGGCCCGGGAACGCCCGGCCGGTCGCAGCCCGGTGCTGGTGTGGGGGATCGGTGTGGTGGTAGCCCTGGTGGGTCTGGCGGTTATGGTTCTGCTGTGGGCGCCGGGGGACAGCGCTCCCCCGCCGGCAACGGACCCGGTGACGCAAACGCCAACGCCGCTCCCGGCACCACCTGTTCGCACAGAGCCTGCCGTTTCCACCCCGCCGCCACCGGTCGCGGAGGTCACCCGGGTCGAGGTGGGCGCTCCGGTCACCGGTGGACCGGTCGGGTCACACATTCCGGTCACCGTCAGCCCCGGGCCGATCAACCTGACCCTTACCTTCCGGGACCGGGCGTGGGTAAGCATCGCGGCGGATGGCAAGCCGGTGGTGGAGGGATTCTTCGGGCCGGATCAGATGGAAAGGTTCAGTGCCACCGAGCAAATGACCGTGACCGTCGGCTGGGTGGAGGTCGTGGATTTCAGTGTGAATGGCAAGGTGCTGGGCGCAGTGGCCAGGGAAGCCCAGCGTCAGGTGATTCTGACCGCCCGCAAGCCTTGATGCATCAAATGTCGCCGGCCGGGGGCCGATAGCCCCCGGCCTTGTCGCGCTCGGTCAGAATCTCTTCCGGGCCACCCCTGTATCCTTCTTCGGAGGGGTGAGCCACTTGCGGTGGTGGAACTGGGGAGCTCTGGGTCTGCTCCTGTCTGTTTGCATGC
>JAKFDK010000137.1:0-83660 GCA_036676195.1 Clostridia bacterium
CCTGCAACCGATCCAACAGAGGCTGCATCGATTGCTCGGCATCCCAGATCCATTCTCTTCCTAATCGATGATGAAACTCATTGATTTTTCACAATCGCCCATGTGCGAAACGTGGGCCTAGGGTGTCGAGTAGGGCGCTCTTTCCGGAACCTTTGTTCCCGATGATAGCAACGAGAAACGGATTGAGTGGCAGATTCGCGTCAAACCATTCCTCCTCGAGGTTCGAGTCAGCGTTCTTCTTAATGGAGATATGCTCGATGATTCTAGTGGATCTGCCCTCAATTGACACAAGCTCGCTTGGTTTTGACCCGACGTAAGCACGAGCCGTTGGCTCATTTACTATCTGACGCAACCCATTAAAGGTGAGGTCAGCCTTGATCCACGTGGCACGTTCGCCATCAGAGTTACTCGGGAAATGGCCATAATGGGATGAACTGTGTGCATCACTTCCCGAAATTGCCGGTCTTGGCTTTCCGATTGACTGGAGAAAGTTCTCTATGTAGCGTCGGTTGTCATCAGTTGACCGGCCATGAAAAAGATCGATGCATGTGCTCTTCCTACTCTCCCATGCGTCAGCACGGGTCATGATTTCCGTGACCACTACAGGGTGGGCCTTCCAATCCAGTGATGCGGCACCACCGTATGGTTCCCAGGGGATCACCAACAGTGCGGAATCCTTGGGGAGGGTGTCGATTGCATCATAAAGGGAATCCCTTGACACCACGGCGACCTTTGAACCCACCTCAGCAGCTTCGCGGTCATCTGCCTGGACTTTGGCGGGATCTGCACCAAGGGTTACAAGCTTATCAGGGGATAGTTGCCTAGCAACTGCCGCGAGAGCGTCGTCCGAAAGTGGTCTATCTACGAGTCGTAGGCGAAGGGTACTCTTGAAGTCAGCTAGTTGCTGCTTCGACAATTGGTCAGAAAGAATGACATGAATGTTTAGTCTGTAGTCTGCTGGAGCCTCACACCGAAGCTCCATGCCCGGAAACACTACCTTGTCTAGTTTGGTGGAGTTCGGTGAAGCCAGGTAGTCGCGAAGAGCGAGATAGCCATCAAAGGTCCAATAGTCCATGATGGCAAACGCTGCGGGCACTGCTGTGTTTAGTCCTGTGACCAAGTTGATCAGTACCTGTTGACGTTCCGCTCCCTCTACATCACGCAGGCGTGGACCGCTCCGCCATAAGAAAGAGGCTGGAGTATGAATGTGTAGGTCCCATCGCCGCCATATGGAACCAATAGGGTCGTTCATGTTCTCCTCCTGCTTTGAGTGACGTTTTCTCGCTGCAAATTCCCCTTACAGTGGAATGTTGGTCAAACACCGCTGGGCACCCATATTTGAACTGGAACCTCTGGGTTACGAGGTCTAACGCCTGAATTAAGCCGCGCCGCGAAGCGGCGTCGGCTTGAATGAATTGTTAGGGCGCACAGTCACGGAGGATTGAACACCATGCGCTCTAACACAGACAATCGATCTAGCAACTGCTGCTGCGTATCAATGGCCACCCAGACCTGTGTGGGCAATAGAACTAGAGGGCAACCAGCTCGGCGAGCTTGGCCGCGATGTTTGCCATCGTATCTTCTGCAGTGTTCAGGCCGCTCCGCGAGCCGAGCAGGGGGCTGACGTCGCGGAGAGCTTCATACGTCGTGTCGTGCACGATGGGAACGAGCAGGTCACGCGCTAGGAGTGCGGAAAGCTCTTTGTCGGCGATGCCCTCTCCTGCGAGGCGGCGCAGCAGCGCAGGGGTCACCAGCACGATCCCGACTCGCGACTTCGCCAGTCCCTTATCAATTTCGCGGAGCAACGTCGTGCCGAGGAGGACGTCTTTCTCGCTGAACCAAACCGAGACACCGAGCGATTCGAGCAGATCGTGCAGCTCCTTAGCGGCCCCTTTCCGGTCGTCCCACGCGTGGCAAAGAAAGACGTCCCGAAGGTTAGGCACGGACGCTCGCTTCTCGACGTTCTCGCGAACCGGCGTGAGCGTCCGCACTTCGGCAGGCGTGTACACCACGGACGAACCTGCTCGCGACCAGCGCGGCCTTCCGCTGCTGCTGGATCCGCCGACGCTGCTTCGGCCGCCCCCGCTGCTCCCCGACGAGGAGTAGGACGAGGGCGAATATGAGTATGAGCGGTAGCCGCTATAGCGACTACTACATGCGGGGCAGGCAGCTGCCCCGCTCGTTGTGCGATGGCCATTTACCGGTGCTGTGCATCTTGCCATGTCATAAACCTCCCATTTGTAATCGCTCTTTAAAGTAAAGTGTTAGGCAGCCGATGTTACCGAGACCATCGACTCTTTCTAGCCCTCCCGCCATGCGCCGCGCGATAGTAGGCAATAGGTCTGGAAGAGCAGCGGGGGATCCGATGCGCCCTAACGTCCAGCGGCTCACCTGTAACGGCCGTTGGATCAGCGCTCCGCATACGTAGAACCTGTCAATAGGCCGTTGTCAGGTGCAGCCGCTTGTTGGGCCAGCACAACGCACCTTTGGACTAGCCACTGACATCCTGCACACCCCCGGAATGAGGGGCGAACCAATAGTGGCTGACCGCCTAACCACCCATGTACTTGGTAACCACTACTTGGGCTTGCCGCCTGTCGAGTTCGTCCGCTACTGCTTGGGGAACGCAAACTTTGTTTACAGGGTTGAAGTAAGTACCAAGGGACTTTGCGACAACCAGCGCCACTGGGATGCCAACGATAGTAAAGAACAGAAATGCCACTTGAATAACTGCGAAGAAGCAAGAGATAAGGCCGAATGGAATATAGACAATCATGATTAGGGTAGAGTAAGCCTTCCAAGCCGGGTTCTGCTTAGAGTTCAGCTCCGATTTACTGATCATGGCCCGGCTAAAGGGAGCGAAGAGAAACTTGCCAAATTCCATTAGACCTAGCCCAATCGGTGCCGCAATAACTGTCAAGGTGAGGATGAGACCTAAGGCGTAAACAAAGATAGCGTTTAGGAATCCGAAAAAGGGAAAATGCCAGAGAACATTACCTACGAACCTCATAGGAACACCACCTTGGATAAAAACCTAATGAACCAATCACAAACCGCTACAATTAGGTCCGGTAATTTCGAGATCATCAGTCGGCCCAACGTCCGTGGCGTCAGCGGCGAGCGAAGCGAGTCCGTCTGTACGCCACTGTTAGGCATATCATTCCTTTCGCCAGCGGCTTATGACCTCCGAGAAGGTGATATCGCGCCAGGGCTTCGTCCATTCCTGGTGGACACGGACACTCTGCGAGTGCGGCTCTGGCTTCGGCAACGGCATTTGAACAACCGCTGGCAATAGCACAGCATCACCCACTACAATACATTCTCCGGTCGCAAGGTTAGGCAGAATGTCCGTGATGCCGCCTGAGTTATCCGGGAACAACCTCCTGACGTAGTTTTGGTCTGCGTTATTTGTGAGTCGGAGCGCTAGAAAGTTGTTGCACTGTGCGAAGATGGTCTCGGAGATTTCTGATGGTCGTTGACTCACAACCATTAGGCTCAACCCATACTTCCTTCCTTCCTTCGCGACACGCTCCAGAGATCTGCGGGATGAGCGATATGCGGCATCTTCCCTCTGCGGAATGTAGTTGTGAGCTTCCTCGCAGACAATCATGACGGGCACATCGTTTAGGACATTACTTCCGTGGCGGAGTTTAGAATAATGGAAACAGAAATCGAAAATGAGACGTGAAACAAGGCTTACCGTGATGCTGAGCACCTCAAATGGGATTCCGCTGAGATCAACGATACTAACGTTCGCCCTGTTAAGATAGCCGACGAACTGCTTCATAATCTGTTCGAAGTCCTGGGTCTTAAAGGGCTCCCCGTCAGACTTGGTGGGCTCAAATAAGAACTGCAGGCGCTTGTCCGCCAGCTTCGTTTCCAGGCGTGAGACGAACCGGTTGAACTCACCGTTGAATGGGCCGTTCGTGGCTTTAGATTCTTTAGCCGCGGAGTGGGAGACGAATGTGCAGGTCTTGTCGAAGTAGTGGTCTTTGCGATCATCCACCAATGTGCCGTCCGATAGCTTGGGTCTGTTTTCATTGTCGAGTCGACCGATGACCTCTCGGTTCATGTTCTCAATGTAGCGATATACCTCAGTGATCGAGAAGTACACCGGGGTATCGTACGTCATCTCCTTGATTGACGGGTTGTGCCTTTCCTTGTTCAAGATAACCGCTTGCTTGAACTGGCTGACCTGGTTATGAGAGTTCTGTTCGTTACTCTCGATGAACATGCTCTCCAGTTCTTCCGAATTCATAAGCCAATACGGCAAACGCAAGGAATCGATGTCTAGCCGGTTCAGCGTGAACGCTTGCTCGTCCTTGAGTGAGAAAGCGGCGGTATACTCGTCATGAATGTCGAAGATGACAACATGGGAGTTGTTCTGCTTTCCGATGTTCGTGTTGGCCTCATCGGCAATGCCCACAATGTCGTGAAGGATTCGCGCTACTGTACAAGACTTGCCTGACCCGGTAGACCCCACTATGGCGATGTGCTTGCTGAAGAAGCGATCTCCGTGGACCTTGAACGTAGTTGCCGTGTTGAGAGTCAATTGTCCGAGAGGGAACTGATAATCAGCATCTTCAGCGAACAGCTTGTCGAGAGTATCCCTTTCGGCGGGATACACTGGTTCGGTGGGAACTGGTAGGAGGAGGCTAGCGCGCTTGAATTTCCGGCCGTCCACAAGGGTTCCTACGGCTTGGCATTCAATGTGAAACTGCCACTTTAGCTTATTGTCACTGTCCTGCCCAATTACTCCGCGGACATTGCGGATTAAGGCGACGGTGAAGTCGTTGTTGCCTTGGGCGATTCGCAAGTATCGGCCCACTTGAAGAGCCGGCTTGTGCTCCTCAAAAGCCTTCAGGTCCTCAATCAGAACAACGATGCCTTCAGGGGAACAAGAGAGCACTTGACCGATGCTATTCGTAGACATTGCTTACCCCCATTACATACTTCACTTCTTTGATCGTCACGCCCGCCAAACGTTCGACGTTCACGTCTACCGTGTCCAAGCAGTCGCAGTTGGGCTCACCGATTATGAACAGGTCATCACATTTATTGCTATTTAGCACTAGGCCATGGTCATCCCAACTCAGGATGCGGAGGGCGAACTCGCGTTGCATTGTGCCTCCCGCTCCTTTGGAAGACAATGGGTCCCTAAAGAAGAAGGAGGGCTCAAAGTGCGTGCCGATATAGCCGTCTGTTGTCACGATGCCCTTCGCGTACAATCGACGCTGAATATCCTGGACCTCGTTCCGAGGTGCACATAGGCACAGAACAGCCGTGTTGATGTGCGCCGGCTTAAAGTGATACTTGTCGATGTAGTCGCGGATGAAGAGGACGATTTCAGTATCGTAATCTTCAATGCTGCTGGGGTGGACTAATAAATAGCGAAGGCGGGTGTTCTTGTCCAGGTGAACCTTGAGTTGCTTTCGCCTTGCCTCAAGAAGCTGCTTTTTTGTCTTGAGGGCCAGCGTCCACCGCGATATAGCTGTTGTGCGAATGCTCTTTAGCTCGGTGACGAAATGCCTTCTCGTAGTCTGGCGGGCCGCTACTTGGTGTCTTGCGCTGACCGTGGCGATAATGTGGATTGTGTTGGGATATGCCAGAGTCTCAATATCATCTGCAGGAATTCCATTTATCTCTAGTTCCCGGCACACTTGTGCAACAAGGTCGTCATAGCCCGGCCCAAACTCCATCGCAAACTTAACGCCGAATGCGTCAAGGTCAATGTTTGCTGGGATATCCTGGATATACTTCTGAAGTTCCTTGTCTGTGGAACCCAAAGCAGCCTCAAAGGCGGCCTTATCAACGGTCGGGGGCGGTGTAGTGATGCCAGGGAAATGGGCAAACAGGACATATCGTATGTCGGCGGTTGAGTTTCCGCAATAATGCCTGAGCATCTGAAGTAATGGTTTGAAAATAGCGCTGGGGGTAAAGGTCGTGCTAGCTTCATGGTACTTACACTGGATTGCAGTCAGCGATGAAGGTGACGCGATTTCTACATCCTCAACAATGCCCTCGATAGTAACGATGTCATCGTCGTAGGCTCTGAGGATCTCTAAGGCCGTCTTGTTGAACTGGTAGAGGAAACCCTGGATGGTGTAATCAGCAGTGCGTGACATATGTATAGCTCCTCTGCCTCTTTGTGCCTAACGTCCTGCGGCTGATCTGTGGCGGCCGACGGCAAAGCCCCCGCGATGCAGTCCCTCACGCGGCCGCCATCAGGTGGAGCCGCATGTTGGGTGTGTGGTTCCGATAGCGATGCTTCGAGAGGATAAGGGCTGGTGACGGGCACCTGGTTGCTCCCAGGCCTTTACACTTAGGTAAAGCGTGTCCTATGTAATCACAGCCACAGGGGGGCGTCGATTTCCAAGCTTAGTGATCTCTTAGGATGTGCGTCCGAGTACTCCTTGCAGAAAAGGCCTGAACCAGGCGTGACATTCGCTTGACACGCTGTATTTCTTACGACTTCCTCCTCAAACGACCGATGGGCCATCGGTCGCCCGATATGGTTTCTAACCGGATTGCTCCTTAAGTACTTTTCTAAGGGGCGAATTGCTAGGGTACAAGACCTTAGCACTCGGCACTTCATCAGATGCAGGGTCTAGGTTGGCATCTTGATCATCGAAGAATATGTGGGGCTTAAGCGCCCTCAAGAACCGACTCTTGTCCAAGCCGCCAAGAAAAAAAGCTTGATCAACATACACCCCCCATGATCTCAAGGTCTTGATGACTCTCATTTCGGCGGGGCTATTTCGAGCGGTCATTATTGCAATCCGTATGGGGGAATATTCTATTTTTCCAGGTAGGCGCTCTTGAATCTTGACTAGTTTTTTGAGTAGTTTGGCATGTGGCCCTTCAGCCAAGGGAATATCCTGCGATTCGTCTTCCGTCGACCAGAACTTCCCTAATCCTTCAGTCTGATTGACCAGTTCACTGTCCTCGTTAAAAATCACTGCGTCTGCGTCAAAACCAAATCGAACTTGCTCCTCACTTAGCTGCTCACCAGATTTAGGTGGTTCCCTTACCAACGCAGCTGCACATACGCCACTGTCTGTGACATCTTGCGCATCCCTCTCGTTGGTTGTCAGAAACAGATCAACGTAAAACGCTTCGAAGTATCCAACACCAGCATCTCCGGCCGTAAACGCTGATCGTGTAATTGCTAGGCCTCTCTTCCTAATTTCCTTCAATACCCTGACTCCTGTTTCCGGACTATTCCTTGATATTACTACCACCTCTACAATGGGGCTCTTGTCCCCTCCGCGGCGATACTTATTTAGGTTCAAGAGCGCCCTAACTAAAGACATAGCCGTACCATCATTAAGAAGCGTATCTTCGTTCTTCATCATGTACTTTCGATATTCAGCGATTGCAGTGTCAGGATCATCGTCTTTCTTCTCCCTGAATACCTTGTCGGCTTCGGACAAATCAAAGAGCGCTGTTGCCGATACGCCTACGACGAGGGTCTCCGATAAATCAAGTGGCATGTGGTATAACCTCTCGTTACATTAATCTGACTAACGTCCTGAACATCAGCCGTCGTGTCGAGCCGACCACCTATTGTCGGCATAAAACTCCTCGGAAGAGTTGGATGCTTTGCCGAAACTCGTTGACAGTTGCGGGGACAACGCCTCCACCCGCCCTGGAAAGAGGGAGTTATGCTGACCCGCATAACATTCGTTCAAAGCCATCGTACTCCGCCGGTTTTGTCTCCATCTACATCATCCGAATAGTATGGCTTCACCATATTTCAACATGGGTGGGAACAAGTCCTTCCAAGTGCGATTTATTAAAGGCAAAACACACCAAGGCTCGGAACGGGTAACCGTGACTCGTGCAGTTACAGCCACGCGGAGCGCGTGGCTGCATGCACTCAGACCGCTGGACAGAGATGTTGTATCGTGGTTGAAACTGTCACCTGTAGGACTAACGCTCGGTGCGAGCAATAGATCTCGATGAAGAATCCGTCGAGTGATCGTCTTATCATCAAAAAGCATCCGCACTTCATCCAGTGGACTGCGGACACCCCTTGGACCCTGGTTCAGTACGTGGGTGTACACCATGGTGGTCTTCACATCCGAGTGTCCCAGCAACTCCTGGACTGACCTGATGTCATACCCACCTTCCAACAGATGCGTGGCGAACGAGTGGCGGAACGTATGGCAACTGGCTCGTTTGGTCAATCCAGCCGAAGCCACCGCTTCCTTAACTGCTCGCTGGATGATGGACTCATCAACGGGGTGACGTCCCTGTTCGCCGGTTTGGGCGTTACGCCACCTACGTTCCTGTGGGAAAACCCACTGCCACCGCCAGTCGGTTGAAGCACCTGGGTATTTCCGGTCCAAAGCGTAGGGCATGAGAACCCGACCGTAACCATCCGCCAAGTCACGTTTGTGGATTTCCTTGACATGCTCCAGGTGTTGGGCGAGAGGCTGCTTTACCCTCGAAGGCAACATCGTCAACCGACGAGGCGTCCCAGGACTGCCTTGACCTCGTCCCGGGACAGTACCACGGGCAAGCGCGTCGGCTTTCGTGCGCGAATGACCCCACCCAGATTACCGATCTCGCGCTCGATAACGTGACGATAGAGAAATAGTAGCGCACTGAGAGCTTGGTTCTGCGTAGAAGCACTGACCTGAGACTTTACAGCCAGGTGGGTTAGAAAAGCGTTGATTTCCGGTTCAGCCATTTCAGCCGGATGGCGCACGTTGTGGAAGTAAATGTATCGTTTGACTCACATGCAGTACGCCTGCTCCGTTTTCTGACTATAATGGCGTGCCCGTAGTGCGATCCGTAGCTGATCTAACAGTTTGGGGGCTGGCGCGGTCGTGCGCGACGTGGGGGCACCTCTGTCTCACGCTGCGATCGTCGCACGGGAACTTGGCATTCCCGCCGTGGTCGGCTGTGGCCATGCGCCTGCACACCGGCGACCGGGTGCGGGTGAACGGCCATGTGCCGGCACATCCACTCCTGGCGTGCTGTGGTGCTGAGTCCCGCTCCTGGCCGGACCGTCAACTTCTGCAACCGCTGAGCGCCGCGGCAATTGCAAAACCTGACGATTGGCCCTCCGGAGCGGGGTTCAGGCCGCCTTTTTGCCGCGCGGGTCCGGGATACCCCCCCTGCCGGTCGGCCAGCGGAACCATTTCGGTCCCCAGTTCTGGGCCTGGCGCCATCACACGACTGCCGTCAGCCCAGCTTTGCCCTGCTCTACTTACGGCCCACGGCCTACCCAGGCGTCATCCCGGCGTCATCCGTCCACTTCAAAATGGAACTCCGCTGTGCCATTTCCCGAGCCCCTGTTGTTGGCTAACATTCATGATGCTGCCGCCCTGTACTCCCGGCGGGCGTTTGCATTCGAATTCGGCGGGGCTGTTCCGTTTCTTCCTTCAGTTGACTACATAAGGGCACCACAATCGAAACGGCCAGGCCATGGAAAAGCGGCGGAGCACATGTTGCTCCGCCGCTCTGCGTGAGGGTCCAGGCTAGGCATTGCCACCTTCCGCTTTGGCACTTTCGGCACTGGCGCTGACCGGCTCCACGGGGCCTGCGGATTCCGCGGGCCCGGTCGCTGCGGCGGGACCCGGGGTTTCGGTCTGCCGGGTGGGTGCCGCCTGTGCCGTCGTTTCCGGTCCGACCGACGCCTCGGCACTGCCCTTGAGGATGCGGGCCCGCTCCATGTCCAGGCGCAGGACCGTACCCAGGTCGGGATCCGGGTACGCGGCAATCGGAATCTGCAGCCGCCGGCCCTTCCCCGGCCGCTTGTTGAAACGGGCGGCGGCATAGTGGATATTGATCAACGCCGTTGTCCGGTTGTTCGAGAAGTTCAACTCGTGCGCACCCTCGTCATTCTTGTTGCAACCCTTGATGTAGATGGCGCCCGCCTCGACCTCCGGGATGGTCACCACATGGGTGATGCTGCTGCCAAAGATGGTAAACAGCGTCTCCAAGACCCAGACCGGCAGGTAGAGTCCCCAGTTGCAGCCCATGTACACCACCTTGTCTGCCAGCGCATGCAAATCCGCTTTGGTGGCTGGGCGCAGCCGACTGACCCGGTCACTCACCAGACTCATGCCCCCTTCCTTGATACTTTCAATATTTAGTACGTAAATTGGGCGTGAAGGTTCGGTCCAGCCGCAGGGAAATATCAGGTGCCAGGGAAATACCCGACACGGGTGCCGACAGCACCCTGGCCCAGGGTGCTGGACCCGGCGGCGCATCGCCCCGAACGTGGCGGATCGGCCGGTGGTCATGCCCCCGGATGCCGCCCTCACCCCGGCAGGTGACCTGTATGTGGTGAATCCCGCCATGTCCAGGGACAGGCGGCCGTGACACTGGGCGGGCGCCTTTAATGAGCTGCAGGACGGTGAAGGGTTCATGCGCGCCGCGGGTCCCCAACTGCGGCCGCCCAACGGGGCGAGCAAGTGTGCCGGGCCGCCGGCTGTATGAGCTGCCACGTCCCGCCGCTGTATACGGACCGGCAGATATATAATGTAGGAACAGGTGACAGCCGGCTGGTAAAGCGGGGGCCTCGCCGCGCACACCGGTGCCGTAAAGTCTTCGGAAACCATCTGCCGCACCCGGACATCGGGCCGGACTGCCGCCCCATACCAGCAGCCACGCTGGTCCACCCGGCGGCGGCAGGGCGATACCGGCCTCACGCTGGGTGAAGACGGGTAGCAAGGTGGTGGCATGCAGGGGGCGGGTCAGGTCCCAGTTCGAGTCAAAATCTCACATTTATGCCGAGGTAGGAATAGTGGTTTGCACGAAGAAGTGATACAGGTCAATAGTACAATCGCTAACGGGCGCGGCAAAGCAGACCTGTTGAGGTTGGTTATTTGCCGCAGGTCTGCATTGGCACGGGTTATGTGTTCGTTTACCGGTTTGTTCACGAAATTGGAGGGAGTCGATATGTGGCCCGCCGCAAATGAACAGCCCCGCCACCCCTGGCCCTTGGTTGCTGTAAGGCATCATGGTGCGCTGGCCCTGTTCCTGATTGGCTTTTTCGGCTGGGCAACAGCGGTTCCGTTGTATGGCTCAGTGGGGCAAAGCCTGGCTGCACTCCACCAGGTTGCCTACGGTCCGTTGCCGCTCTGGTTTCTGTCGGCCAACATCATCAGTTCGGTCCTTTGGGGGATATGGGTTGATGCCCGCCCTGATCGGGCGCGGCGGAGCGCACAGGGGGCGGTGGCTGCGGCCATTGTGTGCACGCTGCTGCTCGGCTTCCTGCCTCCGGTTGCCTGGCCCGGGGTATTCGCGGCCATGGGCCTGGCCATTGGCGCCATCGCCATGTGGGGTCGCTGGTATGCCACCACCGTGGAGCCCGGCTGGCTGGGACGAGTGTTCGCGGTGACGGCAGCCGGCATCAGTCTGCTCAACTGGCTGTTCGCCCTGGCGGCCCGGCACCTGCCGCCCACCGTGGCCATGGTGCTGACCCTGATTCCCCTGGTGCTGGCCATGCTGGCGGCTCCCCGCATCCAGGACCGCATCAGCCCGGCGCGCCTGTTTCCCGCCGCCCGGTTGCATAACCGGGTGAAGGGCCGTACGGTTATGCGTTACGGACTGTTTATTATCTTCTTCTCGCTGGTGGCCGGCCTGAGCTACCGTTTCCTGATTGTTACCCCCATCACCCCGTTTGTAAACGATACCCTGCGGCGGTTGCCATACATGGCCGGAGTGCTGGTGGCCGGGGCGATGGCTGACCGGCGCAACCTGCAGTCGGTGCTGGCCTCCGGCGCCGGACTGCTGGCCCTGTCGTTTCTGATTGGGGCCTGGGGCGAACCGGTGCCGCAGTATATCAGCATTGCCCTTAACGGTGCCGCCTTCGGCCTGCTGGAGCCGACCTCCTGGCTGCTGCTCGCCAGCCAGGCGACCCGGGCAACGGCCGGGCGCTGGTTTGGCTGGGGGCTGAACCTGAACATTGTCCCGATTATCGTGGGCAGTCTGGTCGCCCTGCCTTTGGATAGCATGTCGCCCGAGCGTCTGGGTCTGCTGGCAGCGGTGGCAATCATGCTGGCGATTCTCTCCCTGGTGGGGGTCACGGATCCGTTAACAGTGCTGCACAATGCGCCGACGCTGGCCGTCCCGGCGACGGAGGCGGAAGCGGTTGCCGCCGCCCCGGCGACGGCGGCGCTGGTGCCGACCGCCGCGGCCGAGGCGGCAACGCCCCCGCCGGCAGTGGCCATGCCCGCTGCACCGGAACTGCTGGCACAGGTGTATGGGCAGGCCCTGAGCCAGCGGGAACTGGAGATTGGCCAGTTGGCGATCGTGGGAATTGCATCCCGGGATATTGCTCAGCAGTTGTACCTCTCGGAGAACACGGTGAAAACGCATCTGCGCAGCGTGTATCGGAAGACTCAGTCCGCCAACCGCAATGACCTGTACCGCCAGCTCATCGAGGGCAGCTACGCCGGGTCCGGACACGCGCCGCGCAACGGGCAGACACAGGCGGCGGCGGAAAAAGCAGACGACACCGCCAGTGCGTCCTGATTCCGGGCGATTGCGGGTGATTGGCGGCGGCGGCAGCGGGGGCAGTCTTCGGGACTGCCCCCGCTGTCTGCCTGTCCGGGGGCCAGGTTACTGTTTGGCGGCCACCAGCCCCAGGCGCTCCATGGCCCGCAGAACCACCACGGCGGCCTGGGCCCGGTTTGCACTGGCGGTGGGCTCGAAGCGGCCCTCGCCTACCCCCCGCATCAGGCTCTGCTGCACGGCCAGGGCCACGTAGCCCTGCGCCCAGGGCTGGATCCCGGCGGCGTCACTGAATGTCAGGTTCTGGCCGGCCAGGGCGGCCGCCTGTTCGGTCAGTCCCAGCGCCCGCAGGATCAGCACGGCCATTTCCTGGCGGGTAACGGAATCGTCGGGCCGGAAGCGTCCGCCAAAGCCCTGGATCAGGCCCAGGCGGGCAGCCGTTTCCACGTAGTTGTAGTACCACGTGTTCCGGCCAACGTCCACGAAGGTGGGGACCCAGGAGCCCTCGATCTGTACCTTGCGCTGCGGGTCCTGGGCCAGCAGGCTGACGAGCAGCTTGGTGAACTCGGCCCTGGTGATGTTGCGGTCTGGCTGGAATTCGGTCAGGCTGACGCCGCTGACCAGGTAGCGGCTGACCAGCACTTCCACGTCGCCCCGGCTCCAGTGCCCGTGCAGGTCGGCGAAGGTGCGGTCGTAGGTCATGACGGCGTAGCGGCTGAAGCCGGTCAGTTGGGTCCGTACGACGCCGGCCTCGGGGTCGACCACGCCGCCGATATACTTCCAGCGGGTGGGGTCATGGTCGTCCTGGCGATACACCGCCAGCTTGCGCGGGTCTACTTGAGTCACCCTGGTACGGTCGTAGCGGATGGCTACCGTTACCGGCCGCTGCGGTTGCGCCGGGGCCGTGAATTCATACACCGGGCTGGCGGGGGCCAGGGCCGGCTGTGTCGTCCGGGCCGGTTCGGTAACCCGGCGCACCTTCAGGACAGCGCCCGGACGGAAGGTCTCGGGAGCAATCTCCAGGCTGACGGCGTTGTCGAACGCTACCACCTGGGCGGCGGCTGCACCGACTTCAGTGCGGACTTCGTTCGGGTTCTGGGGCGGCGCCGGTAGCTGGGGCGGGGCCGGCGGCTTCGCCGGTGCTTCCGGCCTGGGCGTTTCGGGCTCGGGCTCGGGCTCGGGTTTCGGTATCTCGGGCTGGGGGACTGGCGGGTTCGGCACGTATCCGCCGCCACCACCGGAGACAGGTGCCGTGGGCTTGGCCGTCACGATGGCGCCCGCCGACTCGTTGCCGCTGGTATCCACCGTGGTCAGCTTGATGGTGTACGTGCTGCCGTTGGTCAGGCCGGTGATGGTGTAGGTCTGCGCACCCTTGGCCACCTCCACCGGGGTAGTGTAGCTGCCGCTGCCGGTCTTCCAGGCGATACGCACCTTGGCGAAGTCGGCGTCGGTGGGGTCGGTCCAGGTAACGGTCACCTTACCGTTGCCGGCGCCGGCGGTGGCTGCGGTCACTTCCGCCGGGGGCACGGCGCTGATGGTCAGGTTCCGGGTGACGGTTGCGGCCAGGGACCGGCCGTTGTAATCCTGAATCGCCCGGGATACGGTCACAGTGTAGCTCTTGCCGTCAGTCAGCGGGCTGGTGGGCACAAAACGGACGGTCCGGGTCAGAGAATAGCTGTTTGCATCGGTGACCGTGTCGACGGCCGCCACCATGCCGGCCACCGGTTCACCATCTGCCGGGGTCACGGTGATAGCGCCGGTGGACAGAGTGCTCACCCGGACGTAGCGGTCAAAGGTGACCGTAATCGCCGTCTGGTCCTGGACTGTCACGTCGGACACAGCGGCCGGCTGCACCGAGACCATGCCGACGTTGACTTCAGTCTGGGGCGGCGGTACGTCCATTTCCCAACTGTCGATGCTCAGGTAGCCTTCCTTTTCGAAGTGCACCTTCCACCTGCCCTTGGGCACATCCCAGCCGTACTTGCCGTCCGGATCGCTGGTCTGCGGGTTCTTCATGCCGTACTCTTCTGCATCCCATTCCGACCAGGAGCCATCGGAGTTCTGGTAGAGGATGGTGGCCGTCACGCCATCCAGGCGGTTTTCAGCAACGGCCTCGAAGACGTAGCCGCTGGGGTCGATCAGCCAGACCGGATCGGCCGCCGGGGCAGAGGTGCCGCCGCCGTCATCGTCGCCCCAACTGCCCTCGCCGCTGGCGCCGCCGCCGTTACCGCCGGGGACGTGGATGAACCGGCCCCAGTTGCTGGGCCCATCCGGGGGCTTGCACTTGAGCGGCATGGTCGCATGCACGTCACGCCGGAGCGAGCCGATAAACAGTTCGATATCCGCATCCATTTGGCCACCGGCGATCTGACCGAAGCCTGCGGCCGCCAGGTCGCCAACGACTGGGATCTTCGCCGCGCCGGCCACCACGCCGCCGACGACGTTGATGACCCCCTTGGCGGTGGCAAACACACCGATCGTATGCTGGATCGAGGCTGCCCGGGCCGACCAGTCCGCCGTTACGTCCGGCGGGCAACCGGCCGCGTTCCACTCGGCCTCCAGTTGATCCAGTTGCTCGGTCCATTCCTGAGCCTTTTTGATTTCACCAAAGTTCTCCTGCAGGTCGTTGGTCATCAGTGCGCCCTTGACGCCGGGTTCGGCTATTTCCAGTGCGCCCTTCACGGCCTGCCAGCCTGCCGCCTGCGCCCGCACGGTCCCACCCTGCTGTTCAGCCTGGGTGAAACGATCCAGAGCCGCAGTGGGCATCCAGCCGGAGTACTCGAACAGCAGGCTGTCATTCTTTTCGCTCAGGCTATAGGAGAGTCCGTAGGCAATGCCCCCGGCGGCCTGCTGCTCCTGCTCCGGCGTGGGGGTAAACGTTTCGTCCGGGGTAATGGAGAACTCGGCGTTAATGGTGAATTTGCCCATGGTCACGGTGCTGGTGACCTTGTGCTCGCCGGTCTCGCTGTCGTCGCTGGTTTGCGGCTCCGTGACATCGGGCGCTTGCATCTCCTCCGGCAGCCCGTACAACAGATCGGTCACCGCGGACAGCTTCTCCGGTACGTTGGCGTAATCGGCTATCGGTTCCAGTTCATAGCGAACCGAGATCGGACCCGGATAGTAGGTACCCGGCACATCGCCCTTGAAGATTTGCCCTTCAGAAGTGGCGTCGCGGGTTATTTCCACTTCCTTGTCGCCCATCTTGACCCAGGCCTTGCTGACCGCTTGCTGGCCTTCAAACTTCACCGTGAAGTGGGTGAAGCCACCAGGGTAATACACGTAGGCGAAGCGAGCCGGGCCTTGCGCCGGGTTCCAGGTGATGGTCTTCTTGCCGTCCTGGGCCATGGTGATGGATGTGATGGCAGTACGCTGCGGGTCGAAGTTAACCGCCACGGTACGGGAAACCAGGTTCGGCTGGCTCACCCCTTCCGGCGGGATGGCCACAGCGTTGAGCCGGAGCACCGTCGGCTTGTCCGGGTCGGGCACGCTGACGTTCAGCCGCCAGACCGTCCCCTTGACGGTGGTTTCGGCCAGCCGGGTGTCACCGTTCATTACCCGGACCAGCCAGCCGTTGGGTGCCCGGCCCGAAACCTGAAAGCTGCTGCTGTGGGTAGCCGACGGCGCCGCCAGGGTCAGGCCGGCCACCGGCACGAACACCTGGCCGATCTCACTGGTGACATCGGCTTCTTCAATGGCGGCGGCGAAGGCGGCCGTACCGCCGCCGGCCGGGAGCTGCACCTGCAGGCGCACCACTCCGGAGGCGCCGGCAGCCAGCGCCCCGATGGGCACGCGCAGGGTATGGTTGGCCTCATCGGCGGTGGCATCGGCCACGGCCGCACCGTCTCGGGTCAGGCTGCCGAGCACCGCTGTGGCGTCGGCGGGCAGGGTCAGTACCAGCGCCCCGCCGGCGGCCTGACTGGAGTTGTTCTTGTATGCCACCCGCAACGCCGCCGTGCTGCCGGCGATGAGGGGCAGCGGGTTCACCGACAGGTCGTTGCCGGTGCCGGTGAAGCTGCCGGTGTTCGCCGGCACGGTGGCCAGGGCAATGTCCCCCAGGTCTACCACTGTGCCGTCCTGCACAGTAACCGGCTCGGTGGTGGCCAGGTAGCCCGCGGGTCCTTCCAGGCGAATCTGATAGTTGCCGGCATCCAGGCTGAACGCCACGCCGCCGTCCGCCTTGGTGTAGCCGCTGGTGACGGCGGCCACGTTCCCGTTGTCCTGGACCCGGCCGGCCCAGTAACGGGTCTGCCACTGGCCAAAGGGCTGCCCGGTGCTGCCGTTCAGGATCCGGGCCTTCACCTGGCCGCGGTCGGTAATGTGGAAGGTAAACACTGCCGGGGTATCGGCGTTCATGTGCGCGGAGGTCATGGTCTGGGTGACCGTCTGACGGGCCCACCCTTCCCTCCCGGCATCCATGGTGATGCTGAGCTGTTCGCCCGCCTTGACGGCGATGAGCTGGTTGGGGCCGCCGTAGTGGTTGATGGGGACATGCTGTCCGCCCATGGATCCGGCGGCGTTAAAGCGGGACAGTTCGCCCCACTGAGTCAGGTCTGCCTTCTCCTCCGGGGCGTTCTCCGACTGGGAGGACCGCCGGGTATAGACCTCCATGCGAATATTCATGAGCGGTGTGCCAACCAGGTCCTGGCTGGCCACCGGGGTCTCAAGCCGGACGGCGTCAAATACGCCCTGCTTGCCCGCCGAGACCTCATAGGTGACCGGGAAGTTGTCGATCAGTTCCATCGTGTAGCGGCCGTCGGCATCGGTGGTGGCCTGGACGCTGAAATAGAATTCGTTCACCTGCTGCCTGGCCCAGACGGTGACGCCTTTGAGCGCCGTGTCCGGGTTACTCAGCTTGACCGTGCCGCTGACCGTTGTGCGCGGGTAGCGCTCCATGACCACCCTGACGGTCTGCTCGGAGCCGGTGAGCGCAATGTCGGTCTGCTTGTACCGCTTGTAGACCGGGATCGCGCCCCAGCCACCCGGCACTGCCAGGGCAAACACGGTCAGGGAAGTGGCGTTGGTCACGCCCCGGAAGGCGTACTCGGGCTGGGACTGGCCCTGTTTGTCGATGTAGCCGCTGCCCAGCCACTGGCCGCTGTTGTCGTTGATCCAGAAGCTGGCACCGGGAACCGGTTGCTCCTGCCCGTCCACCATCTCCACCACCTGCACCTGGAGGGCGGTGGGGCGGGGCAGTTCCAGGCTGGTGACGGTGGTCAGTCCGGGCTGAACCTCAACCGTTTCACCTGTGACCCAGTAGGGGGTGAAGGGCAGAGAGGCCGTGATTTCATAGGAGCCCGGCGGCAGATCCTCAATTCGTGTCTCCCCGGTAGCGGTAACGGAGCTGCTGTTGCCGCCGGCGTCGCCGCCGGCGCTAACGGTGATGTAATCCCCGGCGCCGACGTAACCGGTCACCTGCACTGCCACCGTGCCGCTGACCGGCACGGGGTCTGTGTAGTACCATGCCATCGTGGCACTGTGACCGGCGCCGTCGGCCAGAGTGACGGTGACGTTGGTGATGCTGGCCAGGCCGTCGGCCACAGTAAAGTCGCCCTTGTAGAGGCTGGGGGAATAGGGGTCAGCCGAGAGCGTTACCGTCTTGCTGCCGGCTGCCGGTTCAGGCAGCTTCTGCTGTTGGTCGTCGTACCAGGTGGTATAGTCCACCCGGGCGGTGGCGGTGCGGTTGGCCGTTCCCTGCGCATAGATGGTCAGGGTACCCCCGGCGCGCACGACGCCATAGCCGGACCAGGCGCCGTAAGTGCTGACACTGCTCACTTCGGTGTCCGGGGTGGTCACAGACGTGGTGGCGGCTGCCGACAGGTTACCGGCAGCGTCGGTCGCCACCAGCCGGTACTGGTAGGCGGTGGCGTCCAGGAAGCCGCCCGTCGGACCTTCGTCTGAATACCAATAGGTCCAGGCGGAGACCGCGGCCACCTCGTCCCAGGTGGTACCGTCGGTCGACCGTTGCAGGCGGTAGCCTGTCACCTGGGTATTGTCCGTGGCTGCCTGCCAGGACAGATACACATCGCCATACGAATAGGTGGCGGTGAAATCAGCCGGAGTGCTGGGCGGGGTGATATCCGGTAGGGTCGCCGTGGTTGTGGCCGCGGTCGAAACGTTGGCGGCCGCATCCAGGGCATACAGGCGGTAGGTGTACTGCTGCTGATCGACCCACCCGGTGCTGGGGCCGGCATCGGCATAGCTGCGGGCGTCGGCCGCCAGTTCTCCCAGTGTGGTCCAGGTGGTGCCGTTGGCTGACCGCTCCAGGCGGTAGCCGGTCACGCCGTCAGTCTCGGCGGGGTCGGCCCAGCTCAGGTGCACCTTGCCGTCTTCCTTCTGGTAGGCGGCGGTGAAGGCCTGCGGCTGGCCCGGGGCGACGAAGTCGGGGGTGAGGACCTTGGTGGTGGCTTGCGCCGACTGGTTATTGGCCGCGTCCACGGCGGCAAGCCGGTAGTGGTAATCGGTGGTGGAAGCAAAGCCACCGGTGGGGCCAGTGTCAGTATAAGTCAGGGTGGCAGCGGTGACCTCGGCAATGCTCGCCCAGGTGCTGCCATCCAGTGACCGCTCCAACCGGTATTTGGCTACTGCCACGTTGTCGGTGGCGGCCTGCCAGGTCAGCTTCATTTTCCCGTTCTGGTAGACGCCGCTGAAACCGGTGGGTGCGCTCGGGGCCTGGGTGTCGGGCTCGGCCAGGGTCTTGACGCTGACGCTGGCGGCGGCGGAGACGTTGGTGGCCTGGTCAACGGCTTGCACGGTATAGGCATAGGTGGTGGCCGCGGTCAGGCCGGAGTCGCTGAAACTCAGCGCCGTCGGACGGCCCACCTCGGTGCCGCCGCGCTTTACGATGTACCCGGCGACGTCGGTGTCGGCCGGTGCGGTCCAGGTCAGGGTAATGTGGGTGTCATCGGTCGCCATGCCCTGCAGGTTGCCTGGTTTGGCCGGCGCCGTCTGGTCGACTGTGACCGTGCGGGGCGCCGAGTCCAGCGGCGCGGCGCTGCCGAGCACAGACTGGGCGGTAATGGTAAAGGTGCCGGCCCCGGGCAGCGTAAGGTTCACGCTGTAGGTGCCGCCGCTGTCGGCGGTGGCGGTGGCCTGGGCCACCTGGCTGCCGCCGCTGTTTTTGGCGGTAACGGTCACGGTCGCCCCGGCGGTGGCGGTACCGGTGACCGTCAGCGCCGTCTTGTTCGTCGGGCTGGTGATCGGGTCGAGGGTCGGAGCGGCGGCGTCCCCTACATGGAAGGACTGTTCCGCACTGGCGGTGCCGTCGGGACCGGCGTCCAGCTCGACCCTGGCCGTGTACTGGCCGATGGCCGCGCCGGCAGGCAGATCAGCCGCCGCCTCCACATAGAATTCATCACTCTTGGACCGGCTGATTTCCTTGCCGTCCGGATCGAGCAGGCTGAAGAACGGGGCGATCGACTGGTGGTTCTGCGCCTGCAGATCGGTGGACGGGGCACCCGGCCGGTGTCCGGCGGCGTTGACCAGCCGGCCCTCCTGGGTCCACAACACGTTCCAGTTGCAGGACCAGCAGTAGTCAGATGCGTACAGACCGGCCCACATGAGCTGGTGCCCGGCCTGGTCGAGGAACTTGGGGGTGGCTTTCACCTGGGCGCCGGGGACGTAGGTGCTCTGGGACAGTTGCAGTTCCGCCGTGTAGGGGCCGCCCAGCGTTTCGGTATGTTCGCCATTTGCGTTGATGGTAAACGTACCCTTCAGGCTATACATCCACTCGCTGTCGAACTGCTTCTCGCTCAGATAGGCAAACAGGTGATAGTCACCGGGGGTGATCCAGACCGAAACCGGCGGCTTGCCCAGGTCCAGGCCGCCAGACATGCCCCTGCCGACCGGTGCCAGGTGCAGACCCATGGAATCGTAGTCTGACCCGGCGGCAGCCTGCACGGTCAGGCGCCCGGTACCGGCTGCACTCAGGGTGACGCTGGTGGCGCCGCTGACGGCAGCCCTGGGCGACAGGAGCATGTAATGGTCGGTTTCGCCGACAGCAGGTTTGTGCAACAGCCCCCAGCCGTATTCGCCGGCGGGGACCCAGTAGGTGGCAGGGGCGCTGCCGGCGGTGAAAGTGGCCAACAGCGGCACTGCACTGAAACTGTACATCTGCATGGCAAGGTCACCGCTCAGGGCCTGGCCGCCGGCGCCCTGGGCGCTGACGGTGACCGGCACCAGGGACTGGCTGGCGGCACTGGCCACCACACCCTGGGCGGGCCAGCCGGAACTCAGGTCCAGGGTCTGAACGAACGCCATCTGTTCGCTGCTCCCGGCACTGGCCGGGCCATACACCAGCAATTTGTACTGGGCACTGGGGTCAAACTCGTCCATCCCGGAGAAGCTCGTGTGGCCACTGGTGTCGGTGGCGTTGGCCCAGTAGGATTCGCTGTATTCCCCGTCCTTGAATTGGTACAACAGTACATGGGCATTGGGCAGGACCGCGCCGTCCCGGCCCTTGACCGTGACCGCGTAGCCGCCGGTGGCGGTGTTGTAGGTGACGGTTTTTCCGGGGCTGGTCACCGTACCGCCCGCTCCGTCCGGGGCCAGCGGGCCGGCCTCGACCGTCGCCTTCAGCGTATACGACACTGCGTCCGGCAACTCCAGGTCGCAACTGTCCCAGTCGTAGCAGTCCGTCACGGCGGATTCACCGGCGACGGTCGGGATCAGCACCACCTGCGGGTAGATCGTCCAGCCGGACATCCCCTCGTTCTTGTTCAGGGCAGTGGTCACATTACCATAGTTGTCGGTGAAGGCCATGGTAGCACTGAGGTACTGTGAGGTGACCTCTGCACTCTCCGGGGTGATTTCCGCCTGCATCCGGCCACCCACATTCCAGGCGGTTGCCTGGCCGGCCGAGACCGTGGCCGGGGACGCAGCCTGCACCGACCATTTCCAGGTGGTATCCCCGGCGATGGCCGTAATGACCGTAGCGGGCCGGTATTCACCGGGGCTGACCCGCACGGGGTCGGTGGCATCCGCATAAACCGCCTCGGGCAGGCCGGTGACCTGGCCCAGATCGAGATCGCCCGGGGTCTGGCCGGTTCCGGCCGCCGCCACCAGGGTACCGGTATCGGCCGCGGCGGCGGAGAAGACGACCGACGCAGCAGCGGTGGCAGTCACCGTGGCCCGGGCGGCCAGCAGCAGCCGCTGCTCGGTCTGCACCAGGCGCAGGTCATAGGTGCCGGGTGACAGGTAAACCTGATTGCCTTCGCTTCCGAGCTTGCCCAGACTGGCCCACTGGGTCAACTTGGGGTTCCCTTCCAGGTTCAGGCCAACATAAGGCAGGGCCGCATGGGCCAGCCCGCCGGTGAGGGCGGTGGCACTGCCGTCAATGGCCGACAGTGTCACCGCCCTGGCCGCGGCCGGGCTGTCGGTGGCGGCAGACAGGGTGACACCGGCGGGGGTATCAGCCGGGGCCCGCACGGTGGCCTGGTAAACGAAGTAGGGTTCGGTTCCCCAGGTCACCACCAGGTAATCGTTGCCCGCCGGTGCCCGGCTGGGCGGCACCCAGGCAACGCCGTCGTGGTTGGTTACGATGTTGGCCACTACCTCGTACGTGGGCTCCGCCTCATCCGGCATCTGGTCCCGGCTGAGCACCACTACCGGCGCACCGGCGGCCGCCGTGTCGTCTGGCCGGCGGACGGTAATGGCCAGGCCGCCGCTGCTGTTGTTGTTGGCGATGGCCAGGTAGGCATGGGCGCTGGCCAGTTCCTTATCTGAGGCGTCAAAGGCCTTGGCCGTGAGCAGGTAGTACCCGTCCTTCACCTCGGTACTGTCAAGGTCAGCAGCGAACTCCCCGTTGGTGGCCGCAGCGGCCTCGACGGTGGCTGTCAGGGTGTCCGCAGGGGTACTGCCATTGTCCACCTGGGTAAGGGTAAAGGCCACCTTTTTCACGGCCGCGGGCACCGTGGCCACCGCCCGGGCGGTAAAGGTGCCCCGCTGCCAGAGGACGTGGTCTTCATCGGTTGTCCTGGGGTCAACCAGGGTCAGCTTGGTCTCCTTCGGCTCGGGCACAGCATCTGTAACCAGGAAATTGACTGCCCGATAGAAAGAGACATTGGTGTCAGAGTAACCCTCGCTGAGCAGCAACTGGGCCGTGTCGGCATCCAGGTCTGGGTCGATCCGGCGCAGCACGGCGATGATGCCGGAGACAAAGGGTGTGGCCATGGAGGTGCCGGAGAGGACCCCGTACTGGTCCGCCGTCGGCAGCGTGCTCATGATTTCCACACCGGGGGCCGCCACATCGTACCCGGTGGCGGAAAAACTGGCCAGCGCCCCGTCCTTATCGTGGGCGCCCACGGAAATGACGCCAGGCAGGGCCGCCGGGTACATGCCCGCGACCGTTTTGCCATCGTTGCCGGCGGCGGCCACCACGATGGCTTTTTTCTGCTGGGCATAGCTGACGGCGTCGGCCAGGGTCACGGGCAGGTCTGGCAGCCGCGCACCCAGGCTCATGTTGATCACGCCGGCGCCGTGGTCGGCAGCCCAGCGGATGCCCAGGGCCACATCGTAAAGGCTGCCGACGCCGTCGTCGCCCAATACCTTGACCGGCAGCACCTGGACCCCGAATGCCCCGGTGACACCGGCGATGCCCAGGCCGTTGTTGGTTTCGGCCGCGATAATCCCGGCCACATGGGTACCGTGGCCGTAGACGTCGTGCCAGTCGGCGGAGTCGCCGCCGGTGATCATGCTCACACCGTCGCCCAGCCGGTTGACCAGGTCTTCATGGTCCGGGTCGACCCCGGTGTCCAACACCGCCACCTTGACCGGGAGGCCGGTCAGGTCATGCTCAAGGGCCAGGTCCCAGGCGCCCGGAACCGACATGGCGTCAAACGCCCACTGGTTGCCCGCCACGTACTCGGGATCGGTGGGTTCAGCCTGGGCATAGAGCCGGTAGTTGGGTTCCACATATTGCACGGTAGGGTCCTTGCGGAGCTGGGCCGCCACCTTTTGCGCATCGGCCGTGGCATTGACCCGCACCAGGGTCAGGCCGGCGCTCTGTTTGGCCACCCGGGCACCCAGGGTCTGGACTGCGCTCACCTGCGCCCCGGAGATGGCGCTTTTATACTTGACAATCAACTCCGTGGCCGGCTGCCCGGCCGGGTCAGGAACAGGTGGACCCGCGGCCGCCATCCCGGCGGCAAGGGGCTGAACCAGCATGGCCAGTCCCAGGGCAGCAGCCAATGCCCGGGCGCGGAACCCCCTTCTAGAAGTAGCCAAAAAACATCACTCCGAAAGGTGTATGTTGCCAAATATTATCGCACCCGCCCCGGTCACCCCTGACGGTGATTCTGCGAGCGGCACCGCTCACCTGACGGAGTGGTTTGGCTGCAAAGGGGGTCACCCCCAGGGGTGATTCACAGTTTCGGGGCAGGCTCCGGGGGTCAACGCACTGACACAGCAGATTCAGCCGCGGCCGGTGCCGGTCGGCTGCAGTGCGCCCTGGTCGGATGCCTGCCGGCGCCGGGGCGTTATCCCCAGGGCCAGGGCGCCGCCGATCAGGGCAAGCAGGCCACCGGTCAGGAATGCCCACTGGTAATCGCCCAGGGCCACCCGCAGGCTGCCCGCCCCTATGGCCGCCACCGCGCTGCCAATCTGATGCGACAGAAAAATCCAGCCGTATACACTGCCCACGGAGCGCTTGCCAAAGGTATCAGCGGTCAGGGCCATCACCGGGGGAACAGTGGCAAACCAGTCCAGCCCGAAGATCACGCCGAACGCGAACAGCCCGGTCTGGTTATGCACAAAGGGCAGCATGAACAGCGACGCCCCGCGCAGGGTGAAAACGAACACCAGAATCTTCCGGGGGTCGATGCGGTCAGACAGCCAGCCCGCCAGCAGCGTGCCAACGAAGTTCATGCCGCCCATGATGCCCACGGTGGCCGCCGCCGTCATTTCCGGAAACCCATGGTCAATGGCGTGGGGAATCAGGTGGGTCCCGATCAGCCCGGCGGAGGTGGCACCACAAACGAAGTAGGCACCGCTCAGATACCAGAAGGTGGCTTTCCGGGCCGCTGCCCAAATGGGGACCAGCGGCGCGTCGGCAGCCGGAGCGGCCGGACCGGGGCCGGCCGGCAGACCGGCTGCGGCGGCCCCGTAGGGCAGCAGGCCGATATCTTCAGGGTCGTTCCGCATCCACAGGTAGATGATGGGGAGCATGGCCAGCACCACCAGCAGCGCCAGGGCCAGTCCGCCCCGCCAGCCGGCGGCCACGATCACGGCCATGAGCAACGGCAGGAAGATGAGCTGGCCGGTGGAGGAAGCACTATTGAGGATGCCCAGGGCCAACCCACGGCGGGCACTGAACCAGCGGTTGGCCACGGCAGCGCTCAGCACCGACGCCACCCCGCCGGCGCCCAGACCCGAGACAATGCCCCAGAACACATAGAACTGCCAGACCGTGTGCATGACCAGGGTGCCGGCCACCCCGACCGCCAGCAGGCCCATGCTGCCAAGCATGGCCAGCCGCGGCCCGAACCGGTCTGTCAGCCGTCCGGAAATGGGGGCGGCCACCCCATACATGAGCAGATTGATGCTGTGGGCGGAAGAGATCAGAGCGCGGTTCCAGCCGAAATCAACTTCCAGGGGGTGAATCAGCACCCCGGCGGCCGAGCGGATCCCGGCTCCGGTCAGGGTGGTCAGGAAGGTCAGGGCGATGACAACCCAGGCGTAGTGAAATGGCAGCCGTGACGCGAGTGGTTTGGCTTGACCCATAATGATCCCCTAACTTGTCTCGTGATACCTTTCATACTACCTTCTAGATTTACTTCATTCAATACAGAATGTTTATCCCGTGAAGTGTCTGGATCCTCAGTCGCCGGGACACCCGGCTGCCGCCCCGGTCTCGGCCACAATGCGGGCACTCAGGCCGTAATGGTCGTGATGGCCATGGGTGAGCAGGATGTGCCGGAGCGCCCCCCAGCCGATGCCGGCCCGGTTCAGCGTGGCCGTAAGGGCTGTCCAGGCCTCGTCGGTGTCCGGGCCGGTATCCACCAGCATGGCCTCGCCGCCGGGTGTGACCACCAGGTAAGCGTTCACGGGATGGGGGTAGCTGGGTACTGCAGCAGTGTAGGGATAAATCTGAGCCGGCACAGCGCTCGCCTCCTGACCGGCCCCGGGCGAGTGGCCCGCGGCCGGTCTGTTTTTTCGCTCCCCGGGAGCAGCAGGAAACTGGTAAAATTGTTTTCGGATCTGGACCCATAAATATTAGTAAAAAGGAATGCAGGGAGGTACGCAACCTTGACCCAACAACTGACCTTCTTTCGTCTGGACCGGCAGGGACCGATCTGGACATATACCCTGGACCGGCCACCTGTCAATGCGCTGAGCCTGGAGGTACTGTCCGAAGTCGAGCTGGCCATGGCAGCGGTGCGGGCCGAGCGGGATGTACGCGCCGTGATCCTGACGGCGGCCGGACAGCGCTGTTTTGCCGCCGGCGCCGACATCGGCCAGATGCCCGAGCTTGACGCTGTGGGCGGCCGGGCACTGGACGAGCGGTTCCAGAGCGCCTTTCAGACGGTGGCCGACTGTCCGGTCCCGGTGATTGCCGCCGTGAACGGCCTGGCCCTGGGGGGCGGACTGGAGCTGGCCCTGGCCTGCGATATCCGCCTGGCCGCCGAACACGCCGCCTTCGGCCTGCCCGAGGCCATGCTCGGCCTGATCCCGGGCGGCGGCGGCACCCAGCGCCTGCCACGCCTGATTCCCCCCGGCATGGCCAAGCTGATGATGTTCAGCGGCCGCCGCCTGGGGGCAGCCGCCGCGCAGCAACTGGGGCTGGTGGAAGCCGTGGTCCCCGCCGACCGGTTACTGGCCGAAGCGCTGGCGCTGGCGGGGGAGATCGCCGCCCGCGGTCCGGCGGCCGTGCGCGCCATCAAGGCGGCGGTGAACGGCGGGCTGGAACAGTCCCTCACCGCCGGCCTGGCCCTGGAGCTGGACCAGGCTGGGGTGCTGTTCGGTACCTCTGAGGCCCGTGAAGGCATCGGCGCCTTCCTCGCCAAACGGACACCTGCCTTCGGACCGGCCGGGACCTAGTGCGTGCCGAAGGTCACACCCGACTGTGCCACCGCCACCAGGCCAGAATGCCCAGCAAGGAGAGCAGGCCGAGCCCGCCTCCGGCCAGAAACCCGACCGGCACGCCGAAAAACTCGGTAAGTGAACCGGTGAAAAAGGACCCGATGGGCGTAACCCCGGCAAACATCAGGATGTAAAGGCTCATCACCCGCCCCCGGAGCTCGTCCGGTACGGTGACCTGAACGGTGGTGTTGCACGAGGCAGTGAAGACAATTTGCGCAAAGCCCATCACAAACAGCAGCACGGCGGCCAGCCAGAAGACCTTCACCGCCGCCATGGCCAGCGCAGCGGTGCAAAGGAGGATTGCCGGCATCACCACCATGGGCAGGGGTGGGCGGCTCTGACTCCAAACGGCCAGCACCAGGGCGGCAACCAGCGCCCCGGCGCCCAACGCCGCCATCAGCAGACCATATCCCTCCGCCCCCCGCTGCAGGACGACCTTGGCCAGCAGGGGCACCAGTACGCTGTAGTTGAAGACGAAGATGCTCACCGCCAGTAGCAGGCTCAGGATCAGGGCCACCCGCGGCGTGCGCCACACATACCCCAGCCCGGCCCGAATTTCCTCGCCGATGGTGGCGGCAGCCCGCTTTCTCGGCCGCCCCTCGGCCCTGATGAACAACAGCGCGGTAATCACCGCCACAAAACTCATGCCGTTCACAAAAAAGGCCAGGGCCACCCCGTACCGGGCTACCAGCAGGCCGGCCACGGCCGGGCCCAGAATGCGGGCACTGTTGAACATGGCCGAATTCAGGGCAATGGCGTTCATCAGGTCGGCCTTCCCCACCATCTCGACGGTGAAGGACTGACGGGCCGGCATGTCCAGCGTGTTGGCCGCACCTAGCAGCGTGGCCAGTACGGCCACGTGCCAGTACTGGACCAGACCGGTCCAGGCCAGTGCCGACAGGGTAAAGGCCAGGATCATCAACACCGTCTGCGTGGCGATGATCAGGCGGCGTTTGGGCAGCCGGTCGGTCACGGCCCCGGCCACCAGGGAGAACAGAAGCAGAGGGGCAAACTGCAGGGTTGAGATCAGGCCAAGCTGGAACGGCGAATCGGTCAGCTCCAAAATCAGCCAGGACTGGCCCACCGTCTGCATCCAGGTACCGACCAGTGAAACCAACTGACCGGACCAGAACAGGCGAAAGTCCCGGTGGTTCAGGGCCCGCAGCATGGTGGGGAACGTCATCGGCCCTTCTCCCTCCACCGGCAAACTATTAATAGCATTATCTAATTTTGCGCCGGTGCTGTCCAATCCCTGGTACACTTCCCGGGCATGCAGGCTTGACGGCTGGCCGGTTCCGTTTTATTCTGTGAACATATGCGGTGATGAAGCTCACCCGGGCATTTGCCCAAACCGCCGCCCCCGGCTGATAGCTTCTACGGGCGCCCAGCGTCCGTAGAAGCTTTTTGTTTTATCTTTTTGTTTTATTCTATTGTCAACCTGAGGAGGAGCCCGGTGAAGTCATTTGTGCACAGCCTGCGGCGGGAACTCCAGGCCGCGGCCGCCCAGTTCACCGCCTGTCCGTCCTGCGGGCAGTGGACGGCCCCGGGCACCTGCACCGCCTGCGGCACCGCCAACAGCCCGTCCGGTCGGACCCCGCCGACCGCCTCCCACCGTGGCCCGGCCCTGATCCGCTGGCGCCCAGGGGAACACGCACTGCTCCTGCTGAGTATCCTGAAGTGGCTTCTGCTGGGCAGTATCGTGGGGGTGCTGTCCGGCACGGCGTCGGCGGCTTTTCTGGCCGCCCTCGCCTGGGCCACTGATACCCGCCTGCAGACTCCGCAATTGCTCTGGGGCTTACCGGCAGCCGGCATGATCATCGGCTGGCTGTATACCCGCTGGGGCGGCGGTGCCGAAAAGGGCAACAATCTGATTCTGGATCAGATTCATCGCCCGCAGGGGCAGGTGCCACTGCGCATGGCTCCCCTGGTTCTGCTGGGCACCGTCACCACCCACCTGTTCGGCGGCTCGGCCGGCCGGGAGGGCACCGCGGTGCAGATGGGCGGCAGCCTGGCCGATGCCGTGGCCCGCCTGCTGCGTCTTGCCCCCGCCGATCGCCGGATTCTGCTGATGAGCGGGATCAGCGGCGGCTTCGGCTCCGTCTTCGGCACGCCCCTGGCCGGCACCGTGTTCGGCATGGAGGTCCTGCGGGTGGGCGCTATTCGCTACGACGCGCTGGTGGGGTGTATGGCGGCCGCTTTTGTCGGCGACCAGGTCACACAGGCCTGGGGGCTGCACCATACCCACTACCTGGTCTCCGCCGTACCGGACTTCAGCGCCGCTGTGTTTGCCAAGGTCCTGCTGGCCGGCGCCCTGTTCGGCCTGGCGGCCCTGCTGTTCGCCGAACTGGCCCACGGCTTCAAGTCCCTGTTCCGCGCCTGGCTGCCATGGCCGCTGCGGCCGGTGGTCGGCGCCCTGCTGGTGATCGGGCTGACCTGGCTGGCCGGCACGCGCGCCTACCTGGGCCTGGGCGTGCCCATGATCCAGCAAAGTTTCACCGCCGAACCGGTTCCGACCACCGCCTTCCTGTGGAAGACCGTCTTCACCACCGTTACCCTTGGGGCCGGTTTTCAGGGCGGTGAGGTCACCCCGCTGTTCTTTGTGGGCGCCACCCTGGGCAATGCCCTGGCCCATCCGCTGGCGCTGCCGCCGGCTTTCCTGGCCGCCCTGGGCTTTGTGGCCGTCTTTGCCGGTGCGGCCAATACCCCGCTGGCCTGTGTGCTGATGGGCGCAGAACTGTTCGGGGCGGCTCCCCTGCCCTATATCGGGATTGCCTGCATCATCAGCTACGTTTTTTCCGGCCACCGGGGCATCTATGCGGCTCAGCGACTGGAGACAGCCAAGAGCAAGTCCGTGCCGGTGCCGCCGGGAACGGCGCTGCAGGCGGTGCATGAGTTAACTCCCCCGCTGCTCCGCCGTGCCCAAATCCCGGACGGGACCGATTAGCCGGAAAATAGTTGCCGTCAAGGGACGTTTGTAACTTGAACACTTGACAGTCATGCACATGGCGGGTAACTTTGTTCTACCAGAGCTTGCCGCCTTTGTCTCCACGTGTTCCAAGGAGGCATCAGGAGGGGTAGCCAAACACCTCTGGATCGGCAACGGCGGTCTGTTGGGGGCCCTGGGCCTGTTTCTGGTGTAGCGACAGGCAAATTATTGCAAGTCTGCAACGTTCTTTTCAGCTACGTGACATTCCTCACAGGAGTGATTAAGCACGGCTGATAGTCTGAAGTAGAAATCATAATGTAAAAGGAGAACGAAACCATGACGAACCGCGCACCGAAGGCCCTCCGTTCCCTGGCCGCCCTGGCCGCCATGGCCGCGCTGGTTGCTGGTTGCAGCGGCGGCGCCCCTGCCTCCGCACCCGCACCCGCACCCGCACCCGCACCCGCACCCGCTCCGGCTCCGGCTCCTGAAGCCGCCGCTCCCGCCAAGTCGGACGAGAAGCCGGTTGATCCGAAGGCAGTTTCCGTGGTCCACAAGCCTGACGACCTGCCGGGTCCGCTGAACCGCACGGAAAATAAGAAGGTTGTCGTGAACCTGGAAGCCAAGGAGGTCGTCGGCAAGATGGCCGACGGCGTCACGTATACGTACTGGACCTTCAACAACACCGTTCCCGGCCCGATGGTGCGTGTGGTTGAAGGCGATACTGTTGAGTTGCACCTGAAGAACGCTCCGGAAAACGTCATGAACCACTCCATCGACCTGCATGCCGTTACCGGCCCCGGCGGTGGCGCCGTTGCCACCCAGACCAAGAAGGGTGAGGAATCGATCTTCACCTTCAAGGCCCTGCAGGCCGGCGCGTACATGTACCACTGCGGCACTTCCCACATCCCGACCCACATCGCCAACGGCATGTACGGCATGATCGTGGTCGAGCCCAAGGGCGGCCTGCCCAAGGTCGACAAGGAGTTCTACGTGGTCCAGGGTGAGTTCTACACCCAGGGCGACCGCTCCCGTCAGGGTCACCTGATGTTCGACGGCGAGAAGATGTTCAACGAGGAGCCCAACTACGTCTTCTTCAACGGTGCCTTTGCTGGTCTGGCCACCGAGGCGCCCATGAAGGCCAAGGTCGGCGAGAAGATCCGGATCTTCCTCGGCAACGGCGGCCCGAACCTGATCTCCAGCCCCCACCTCATCGGTGAGATCTTCGACAAGGTCTGGGCACAGGGCAGCACGAGCAACCCGCTGACCGACATCCAGACCACCATGATTCCGGTTGCCGGCAGCACCGTGGTTGAGTTTACCGTCGAGGTCCCTGGCACGTACCTGCTGGTTGACCACAGCATCAGCCGGGCGATCGACAAGGGTGCCGTGGGTGCCCTGGTTGTGGAAGGCCCCGAGAACAAGGAGATCTTCCACGCCGAAAAGGTTGACACCGCCGGTCACTAAGTCAGTCAGTCCCAGCCATACAGATTCCCCCGGCCGATCCAGGCCGGGGGATTTTTTTGATGCGAAGCGTCGGACCCGGCACTACCAGACCCGGCGCGTGTGCAAGAACGCGCTCAGGTCCGACCAGGTGTGCAGACCCCGCCGCCGGCATTCGGCCAGGAGTGCCAACAGAATGGACTGGGTCGTACAGGAATCGCCGGCTGCCGTGTGCCGGCCCACCACCGGGATTTGCAGCCGGGAGGCGCAATGTTCCAGCCGGTAGTCGGCCCAGGCGGGGAACAGGGCCCGGGCCAGCGCCATGGTGTCCAGCAGCGGATGCACCCAGCGCAGTTTTTCGGCCTTACGCAGCCTGACCTCCACGAAGGCCCGGTCAAAGTCGGCACAGTGGGCCACCAGCACGCTACGCCCGGCAAACCGCAAAAAGGCCACCAGGGCAGCCAGTGGCTCCGGAGCCGACTGCACCATGGCGTTGTCGATGCCGGTCACATCCGTGGCCAGTTGGGGAATGGGCCGCCCCGGGTTCACCAGGGTGGCAAACTCCGTGCCGGTATCGACCCGGCGGGCGGCAATGGCAATGATTTCGTCGCCGGCAAAGGGGTGAAATCCGGTCGTCTCGGTGTCGAACACCACAAAGGGGATTTCCGCCAGCGGCCCGGCCGGGTTCCAGCGCCCGCGGGCCAGGGCCAGCGCCAGATCCGTTGGCTGCTGCGACGGACGCCACCACCCCCAGCGCATCAGACTCCCCCCGGCGCCAGGGCGTGGCCGATCGACTCCTGCAGGCGTGCCACCGCTACCAGGGCATCTTTGAGGGCTGAGCGCTCCGGCTCGCTCAAGCGGCTGAGCAGGATCTCGTTGCCCACCGGCTCCCCGGCGGCCTGGCCGCGCACAGCTTCCTGGATCCGCAGCCGCATCAGGGTTTGATAGGCGATTTCCACCCAGTCGGCTTCGTCCTTGCCCAGGGCTCCGGCCCGAACCACGGCCTGCAGACGCCCCAGGGTCGAAGTGGCCGCCACCCGGTGCCTGAGCGCCAGGGCACGCAGCAAATCTACCACATGAACACAGGCGGCTGTTTTCAGGTTCAGGCGGCCCTTGCGCTCCCCCCATAAAGGGGTGCGCAGCAGCCGCAGCGGCCCGATGGGCACCGCATTGGCCAGGTCGTCGCGCACCAGGTGGTACAGGAAGAGGGGCATCGCCTCGGTGGCTGCCCATACCTCCTGGCGCAGGGCTTCGGCCAGGGCGTAATTCCCGGCCACCGGGCGGAAATCCAGAAAGATGGTGGCAAGCCGGATCTGCTCCGGTTGCGGCCGCTGCACCATGGCCTGCACCTGCGCCCGCCACCGGGGCCAAGAGCGGCGCCAGGCCGGATTCGTCGCCATGACATCCCCGGGGCAGCGGGCAAACCCGCACCGTTGCAGACCGTCCACCACATAGGCGGCCAGAGCGGCAAAGTAAGCATCCACCTGCGGCGTCGGACCGGCGTAAATCAGGGCATTGTCCTGGTCGGTACGGGCAAACTGTTCCTCCCGGCCGGCGCTGCCCAGGTTGAGCCAGCACCAGTCGCAGGGCGGTTCGCCCAGGCGGGCGACCCCCAGTGCAATGATACGCCGGGTCAGGCGGTCGTATAGCCCGGTCATCACCGGCAGGATCTGGGCCGGGCCGGCGCCATCGGCCACCATGACGCGCAGTACCTCGTCGATGCGGCCGGCCGCTTCCGCCAGACCGGCCAGCGTTTCCTCACGCTCCAGCCGGTCCACCACCGAAAGGGTCCCTTCCCCCCGGACCCGGGCCAAATCGCCCAGGGTCAACATCCCCACGGCCCGCCCCTGCCCGCCTACCACCGGCAGGTGTTTGATGCCCAGGCGGACCATCTGCAGCAGGGCCTCGTCATAAAAGGCTTCCGGGGCCACCGTGTGCAGCGGCGCCGTCATGACCGCCTCCGCCGGCGTCGCATAGTGCCGGTCCGCCGCCAGCACCTTGCTGACCAGATCGGTCACCGTGACAATTCCCACCGGCCGGTCACCGGCCACCACCACCAGCGACGAGATCCCCCCGGAACGCAGGCGCCCGGCCACTGCACCTACACTGAGACCGGGCGCGCAGGTGGCGGCCGGTGTACGCATCAGGTCGGCCACCCGTCGCCGCCAGGGCGGAGTACCGGCGCCACGGGTGCGCCCGGCGTATTCACGGACCAGTTCACCATATGTGCGATACAGCCGTTCGGCCAGCGTCCGGCTGAAAAAGGCGGCAAACCCGGGGTCAGTCAAACATAGCTCCAGCGCCGGACGCGGTACCTGGAGCAGTTCAGCCGCGCCATCGGTCCGCACGCCCACCGGGTGGGGCGCACCGGTCAGGGCCCCGGACAGGCCGACAAAATCCCCCGGCTGGCAGGTACCGACTGTCTGCTCCTCCACCCCGGTGGCCGCAACAATCACGGCCGTGCCGCTGGTCAGGATCCGCAGGCTGCCGTCGGACGGCTCGTCCGGGCGAACCAGCCAGGTCTGCGGCCCCACCCGGACGGCCTCGACCAGGTCAGCCACCTGCTGCAGCGTGTGCGGGTCCAACCGGTCGAAGGGTGGCACGGTGACCAGAAAACGCGCGCGCTGCGGCATGGGCAACCCCCCTGAATCCCGTTCCAGGTCAATTCCAGGCACGAAACAGCTTGAATTTTCGCCAAAGGGGGAATTGACTCCTGCCTGCGAGTGGCCGGCGTCTGCAAGTCGGGAGTCCGGCCGGCCGAGCCTGACCTGCTGAGTTAAGAAATATATATAGTGCCAATGTACTATAGACTTCCGTCAGAATCGACTTTCAATCGATGCGACACGGGGTTTTATCGGTTGGCAGCCCGATACGAACGGCACCAAATGTGGCCTACACTGACTGTACAAGGACCAGAAGCACCAACACAGGCATAAACTTGATGCTTGGAGGGATTGCGGTGGCTTCAAGCAAACGCAGGCGCATGCTGCAGGCCGGAAGGGCAGGCGGAGCGCTGCTGGCAATGGGGCTGACCGGCTGCGCTGCGCTCCCGCAGTCTACGATTGACGTGGCCGGCCCGGTAGCCCGGCGGCAGTTGGAACTCCTGAATTTCACCACGTGGCTGATGGTGGTCATCGGAGTGCTGGTGGCGCTGGCTGTCGTTTACGTGATGCTGCGTTTCCGCGACCGCGGTCAGCCCGGCCGGCCACCGCAGACTCGGGGCCACCGGGGTCTGCAGATCGCCTGGACGGTGATTCCGATTCTGATTGTGATTTATAAGGCGGTGCCGACGGTGGCCGATGCCTTCTACCTGGCGGAGACACCCCCGAATGCCATGCAGGTGAACGTGATCGGCCACCAGTGGTGGTGGGAGTTTCAGTACCCCGACCTGGGCATCACCACTGCCAATGAGTTGCACATCCCGGTCGGGCAGCCCGTTGACCTGCGAGTCAGCTCCGTCGACGTGATCCACAGCTTCTGGGTGCCCCGGCTGGCCGGCAAGGTGGACGCTATCCCGGGCCGCAGCAACAAACTCTGGCTCCAGGCCGATCAGGCAGAGATCTTCTGGGGCCAGTGCGCTGAACTGTGCGGCACCGCCCACGCCCACATGGCCTTCCGGGTTGTGGCCCAACCTCCGGATGCATACGCGGCCTGGACCAGGCGGATGCAGGACCTGGCTGCGCACCCGGTGACGCCTGCCGACCCGGTGGCGGCCAGGGGGCAGGAGCTGTTCACCGGTAAGGCCGGCTGCCTGGGCTGCCATACCATTGCCGGCACCAGGGCCGCGGGCAAGGTCGGCCCCAATCTGACCGGGCTGGCGCTGCGCACCACCATCGGTGCTGCCGCCCTGGATAATACGGCGGAAAATCTGAGCCGCTGGATCCATCATCCGGCGGAGGTCAAGCCAGGGGCGCTGATGCCTAAACTGCCCCTGACCGATGCGGAGATCCAGCAGTTAGTGGCCTACCTGCGCCTGCAGAAGTAACGCGACAGGGGGGACAGATATGGGTACGCTTTCCCACGTGGGCGCGCCGCCGGCCGATGCCGGCCGCAGCGGCCTGTGGAGTTGGATCACCACCGTTGACCACAAACGGATCGGCATTCTCTACCTGGTCACCGGCATGCTGGTGCTGATGGTGGGCGGCCTGGAAGCCCTGATGTTCCGCACCCAGTTGGCCGGGCCGGAACTGAAGATCATCGGCCCGGACCTGTTCAACCGGCTGGTGACCATGCATGGCCTGACCATGGTGTTCGGCGGGGTCATGCCCATCACCAGCGGCTTTATGAACTATTTGCTGCCCCTGCAGATCGGGGCGCGCGATGTGGCCTTTCCCCGGCTGAACGCCCTCAGTTATTGGATCTACCTGTTCGCCGCCGTCTTCCTGTACACCAGTTGGTTCCTGGGCGGCGCCCCGGCCCAGGGCTGGTTTGCCTACACCAGCCTCTCGACCAGCCAGTTTGCCGTTGACCAGGGTATGGACTTCTACGTGCTGGCCGCCATCCTGCTCGGCATCAGCTCTCTGGTGGCCGCCGTGAACTTTATTGTAACCATCTTCAACCTACGAACCAAAGGCATGACCCTGTTCCGGATGCCGGTTTTCGTGTGGGCGACCCTGTTTACCTCGATTCTGCTCGCCATCTCCCTGCCACCCTTCACGGTCGACTTGATCCTGCTGCTCTTCGACCGCTGGTTCGGCACCGTCTTCTTCGATCCGGCGGCCGGCGCCAACCAGTTGCTGTGGCAGCACCTGTTCTGGATCTTCGGCCATCCGGAAGTGTATATCATGATCATCCCGACCTTTGGCATCGTCACGGAGATCATCCCGGTCTTCTCCGGCAAGCCGCTGTTCGGCTACCTGCAGGCGGTGGGGGCGATGATGGTGCTGGTGGTGCTGTCCTATATGGTCTGGAGCCACCACATGTTCACCACCGGTATGGGTCCGGTCGTCAATTCCTTCTTTACCCTGGCCACCATGTCCATTTCGATCCCCACCGGCATCCTGATCTTTAACTGGCTGGGCACCATGTGGGGCGGCAAAATCCGTTTTACCGCCGCCATGCTGTTTGCCGTCGGCTTTCTGGCGCAGTTCACCATTGGCGGCCTGACCGGCGTGATGCTGGCGGCCGGCCCGTCCGACTACCAGTTGCACGACACCTATTTCGTGATCGCCCATTTCCACTACGTGCTGGTGGGTGGCGCCCTGTTCGCCCTCTTCGGCGGCGCCTACTACTGGATGCCGAAGATGTTCGGCCGCCTGCTGAACGAACGGCTGGGCAGGTGGAACTTCTGGCTGGCCTTTGTGGGTTTCAACGCCACCTTCATGCCGCTGCACTTTGCCGGTCTGTACGGCCTGCCCCGCCGCGTATACACCTACTCGGCCGGCCTCGGCCTCGGGCCGTGGAACCTTGCCTCGACTATCGGCGCCTATCTGCTTGGTGTGGCCGTGCTGGTGTTCCTGTATAACGTGTTCGTCACCTTCCGCCAGCCGAAGGCGGCCATCGACAGTGACCCCTGGGATGCCCGCACTCTGGAGTGGTCCACCCCCACCCCGGTGCCGGAACACAACTTCACCCACCTGCCCGAGGCCCGTGGCCTGGATGCCTGGTGGGTGATGAAGGAGTCCGGGGCGGCGTCCGCACGCTCGACCGGCCGGCGCCAGATTCATATGCCGTCGCCCTCCTGCTGGCCGTTTATACTGGCCCTGTGCCTGATTACCGGCTCGTACGGCATGGTCTTCAAGGCCTATGTGGTGGCATCGGTCGGGTATCTGGCCGTAGTAGTGGCCATTTTCGCCATGGCCCTGGAGAGCACCGCCGGGTATCACATTGAGGTCGAGGAGGGACGGCGATGAGCAGCCACCCGGTCACGAACACGGGCGTGCCCAACCGCAAGCTGGCCTTCTGGGTGTTCATTGCCTCTGAAGCGATCTTCTTCGCCGCCCTGATCGGTGTGTACGTGTCGTACGCCGGCCTGAGCCTGAACGGGCCGTACCCGCTGGATGTCTTTAACATCCCCCTGACCAGCGCCAGTACGTTTGTGCTGCTGATGAGCAGCCTGACCATGGTGCTGGCGGTGAGCAGCGCTGAACGGGATGACGCCGCCGGCGCCCGCCGCTGGCTACTGGGTACTGCCCTGCTGGGCCTGGCCTTTCTGGGCTTTCAGGTCTATGAGTTCACCCATTTTGTGGCAGAGGGACTGACCCTGGGCACGAACCTGTTCGGCTCGGCCTTTTATACGCTAACCGGCTTTCACGGCGCCCACGTGGCCGGCGGTGTCCTGTGGCTGCTGGGGTTGCTGGGCCACTCCTTCAAGAGCGGTCTCACCCGGGAGCGGGCGCTGGACGTTGAGGTGGCCGGGCTGTACTGGCACTTTGTCGATGTGGTCTGGATCGTGATTTTCACAGTGGTGTATCTGCTGGAACTCGCACACTAGCCAGGTAAAAGGGGAGAGCATGACCATGCAGGCCGACAACCACGGGCAGCCGCACGTGCCGACCCGGACTTATGTGCTGGTGGGCCTGTTCCTGGCGGTAATGACCGCCCTGGAGATCGCCGTGCCATATACCGCCGCCCTGAAGCGGGCGATGGTACCGATTCTGCTGTTCCTGGGTGCTGTGAAGTTCGTGACCGTCGCCGCTTTCTTTATGCACCTGAAGTTTGATCGCAAGGTGCTGAGCTGGGTCTTCGGCGCAGGCGTGTTCCTGGCCACTGCCCTGGGCCTGGCCCTGATGGTGGTACTGCGGGTCTGACCACCAACCCCAGCTACCTGCGATTGAAGGGGGGGATCCTGGTGCTGGCGCAACTGCAACACCATGGGTTCCAGGCCCTGTGGCATCCGGACTTGCTGGCAGCTCTGCTTGTCGTTTATGTGGCCTATCTGCTGGTCGTGTGCCTGGGCTACCGCTACGCTGTCCGGGCCCGGCCCCCCGGCCCGACCCGGGTGCTGGCCTTTGGCCTGGGATTGCTGGCTGTATACGTTGCGGAAGGGACGCCACTGCACATCCTGGCGGAACAGTATCTGTTCAGTGCCCACATGCTGCAACATCTGCTGCTGGCCCTGATCATGCCGCCCCTGCTGCTGCTGGGTCTGCCGGGCTGGCTGCTGCGCCCGTTGCTGCGGCAGCCGGCCGTCCGGCGGGGGGCGGAAATCCTCTTCCACCCCCTGGTGGGACTGCTGGCTTTTAATCTGGTGTACTCCCTCTACCACTGGCCGGTGTTTTACCAGGCCGGCCTGCGCCTGCCGGCGCTGCATGTGCTGCAGCACGGACTGCTGATCAGCACCGCCCTGATCATGTGGTGGCCAGTGGCCGCTCCGGTGCGGGCCCTGCGCCTGCCCGAGGGCCTGCAGATCCTCTACCTGTTCGGTCAGGGCGTCGCACAGTTGCTGGTGTTTGCCATGATCACCTATGCCGACCACGTGATCTACCCCTGGTACGCCCACGCGCCCCGGTTGCTGCACCTGCTGTCTGCGCGCGAGGACCAGGCCCTGGCCGGGTTCATCATGAATGTCGGCGGGCTGGCCGTGTTCATTCCCGCCCTGCTGCTGGCCTACCGGCGCTGGGTCCGGCGTGAGGTGGAGCGCTTCCCGCTCTACCCAGACCCACCCGGCGCCACCGAAGCGGCCTCGGACCGGTGACAGGTGGTTCAGGTCACAGACTCCACCGGTCGCCTCACCCTGGTCAGCCACTGAGCAAACGAAATGGGCCCCCATCACGACTCCGACGTGATGGGGGCTCCATTCTGCGGCAGTCACGCTAGTAAGCGACAGTGAACCGCCTGCGGACATGGCGGGGATTCTCTGCTTCGTCCAGCAATGCAATAGCATAGTCTTCGGCCGAGATCCGGCTTTCGCCCTGATCGTCCACCAGGAGCTGGTCCAGGCCAGTACGGTACTGTCCGGTTCGCTCGCCGGGAGCGATCATCGCCGCAGGACTGAGGCTGGTCCACTCCAGGTCGGCCGCGCGCAGCACGGCCAGGGCGTCACGATGCGCCAGCGCAACCTCCCGGATGAACTCGGGAAACTCAGGGGTGTCCACCAGTTGCACGCCCGGGGCAACCTCCAGGCTGCCGGCCCCGCCAACGACCAGGAGACGCGAAACGCCGGACTGTTTCACACCCTCCACCAGTGCCCGAGTCGCCTCCACCAGCGCCCGTTCCTGTCCATTCCCGAGTTTCGGGCCAATCGCGCTGATCACGACATCATGGCCGGCGGCGGCTGCAGCAACGCTTTCCGGACTGAAAGCATCTCCCTGTGCGATCCGCAGATTCTCCTGCTGCTGCACCCGGGCGGGATCGCGGGCAATGGCGGTCACCTGGTGCCCCCGCGTCAGTGCTTCCTGGAGGACCCGCTGTCCGATCATCCCCGTGGCTCCGACCAAAGCTATTTTCACGCTTCACTCATCCTTCAGGTTCGTGTTGAATTGCACAATCTGTTGCAGTGTCATCCGAGCGAGTCTGTCCTCCATCGCCTTTTGCGCCTCGCCAAAGAATGTCTCCAATGTCGTCTGGATGTTTCGCCCAATCGGGCATTCCGGGTTTGGCCGTTCATGGATTGAGAAGAGCGTTTCGCCGCCTTCCACGGCCCGGTAGACATCCAGGAGTGTCATCTCTGATAAGGGTCTGGCGAGGCGAACGCCAGAAACTCCTTTCTGCGTCTGCACCAGACCGGCTTTCCGAAGCACACCGGTGACGTTACGAACCACCACCGGGTGAACCCCGATGCTTCCGGCCATAAACTGCGACGTCATCGCACTGCCGGTGTCCCGCTCCGCTCCGATCAGGGTCAAAATGTGGACTGCAATGGCCAGGCGGCTTGTAATGATGTTGATTACACCTCCTACCCTGTAATCATAGTGTTTACAAGAGCAGTCGTCAAGGGAAAGGCACAGCCGACCGGCCGGCCAGTGGGTATCCCGGACCGAGAAAACCAGGTCCATCGCCCCCGGCCCCGCACCGTCAGAGAAGACGAATCAGGCAGAGGCTGCTCCCTCCCGGAGACGGCCTCTGCCTGATTCTGTCCAAACCATGCCATGTACCGGCGGCGCGCAAGGTCTATACCGCCGGACCGTCCACACCGTCATCCAGGTGCTGCTGAAGCCGCTGCAAGATCGCCTCCAGATCGCCCACTTCGCCCGCCCCGGTCAACGCCGCCGTCAGCCCCCGCACATGGTCCGCCACGGCGGCGGTCAGTTCAGCCTTCAAGTCTGCCACCCGTTGCGCAAAAGCGTTGCCGTACCAGCCGGCCAGCACTGCGCGGGCGCTGGCCAGGTAGGCGGCCACCGGCTCTTCGAGCGCCTTGGCCAGTTCCTCGCCGAGCTGGTTCCGGCCGCCGCCGGCGAAAAAGTGCTCCGGGTTGCGGAACAGGCCCAACAGCTTCTGGAACAGTTCCGGCCTCAGGTGCTCCTGCCCATCGCTGAAGGCCGGAACCGGTGGGTGGACGGGGCTGTATGGCGGGCTGCTCCAATCGGGCAGGTGACGGCCAATGGCAGTGGTGGCGCGCCCGGCCACCCGCTCCGCCTGCCTGTTCACCGTATTTTCCACCCGCAGGGCGGTGGCCCGCATCTCCTCTGCCAGGTCGAAGGCGACAAACTGCGTCACCTCACGCAGCGCGTCCTGGAGGGCGCGCCTGAGGTCAGGGGCGTCGCGCCGCAAAACCGACGGATGGAAGGCCTGTGTGAACCCGTCCCGGAAGCGTTCCAGCAGCACCCGCCGCCTTACGTAGTAGAGCAGTTCGTCGATTTCCCGCTCCACTTCGCCTGCCTCCGGCCCTGTTTCCAGCGCCGCCAGGGCAGCCGTGCCCCTGTCGGCGGCGGCCTGCAACTCCTGCAGCCGCCTGGCCCGGGCGCCCGCGTCTTCCCTGGCGGCTTCCAGCCACCCGGCCACGGTCCGGGCACTGCGCCGGAGTTCGGCCATGGCCGCGTCAACAGCCATCTGGCTCAGGTCAGTCACGACAAAACGGTAGAATTCCGTTTCGAAACGCTCCATCCCCGCCACCCGCAGCCCGGTGGCAACAGTCCCGGCGGGGTCGGCGGGGCCGCCCAGACGCTCCCGGAGTCTGCCGGCGAGGTTCGGGGGCAGGACCTCGGCCGCCAGCAGGCGGCTCCACAGCGCCGTCTGACTGGAAATGGGAAAGATCCGGGCCTGGCGGATGCCGCAGGCCTGCAGGTTCTGGCGTACATGCCCGACAACCAGTTCCAGCTCCGACTCATCGGCAGCCAGGTCAGCGGCGTTGATCAGGAAGAACATTTTGTCGAGGGTAAAGGAGTCCTTCACCCGCCCCAACTGGGTCAGGAAGGTACTGTCGGCGCGGGAGAAAGCGTGGTTGTAGTAGGTGACGAACAGGATGGCGTCGGCATTCTTGATGTAGTCGAAGGCTACGTCCGTGTGGCGTGCGTTAATCGAATCCGCTCCCGGCGTATCCACCAGTGTTATGCCCTGCCGCGTCACCGGGCAGTCCACGTACACCGTGATCTCGGCCACGAAACAGGCACGCTGCTCGTCGGCCACCAGGGAGGCGAACTGCTCCAGGTCGGCGGCCTCGGCGCGCCCAAGGGAGTGCCGCACGGCCTCATACCCGCGCGCCGCAGCCGCCAGAAAGGCAGCGTGCGGCTTGGCATGGGGCGCCGTCGCCGCTCCGCTCTGCCTGGCCGCGGCCGCCAGGTCTGCCGCCATGTCGCCGGTGGCGGGCAGGCCCAGGGCAGCCAGCGCCCGCTCCATCTCCAACCGCAACTGCTCCGGGTTTTTCCACACCACGTGCACGTGCCCGTGCGGCCGTTCCGGGGTCGGCGGGGTAATGCGGGTGATCACGGCCGTGGTGGGGTTGGGCGAAACCGGCAGCAGGTGCATGCCCATCAGGGCATTGGCAAAGGAAGATTTGCCGGCGCTGAAGGCACCGAACAGGGCCACCGTGAACCGGCTTTCCTGCAGGCGCTGCGCCCGCTGCTCCAGGTCGACGGCCGTGCGGGCCATTCCGGGCAGGGGGGCGAGCAGGCTGGCGGCGTCCAGCAGGCGGCTGGCCGTATTCTGCCGCATCATCTGCCCCTGCACGGCGGCGGCCGGAGTGGCGGCCGGGATGGCGGTCGCCGTCAGATTTCCGGCGGCCCGTGCCCGGGCCACCCCCAGGGGCTGCTGCACACCCGGCTGCGGCGCCGTGGCGGCCGCCGGCGCCGCGCCTTCCGCCGCCCCGTCCGCGGGCTCCGGACGGGCGGCAGGGTTTTCGCCCAGCACGGCGGACCAGACCGCCCGGTAGGCTTCGACTGCCTGATCCATCTCGGTCAGCCGGTCTCTGGCGGCAAGGGCCTGCACCAGGCGGGCCTCTTCGGCCTGGAACGGCTCGGCCTCCCGCTGGGCGCGGGCGCCCGCCAGGGTGGCTGCCTGATCCACCAGTGGCCGGATCGCCTGCCGGTAACGCCGCTGGATCTCCTCGGCCACATCCTTGATGTACTGAAAGAAGTACTGGGGGGCGACCAGCGACTGCGGCTTGACCAGATCCGCCAGCATATCTGCCCCCAGGTCGACCGCAAGGGCCCTGACTTCAGCCTCGTAGGCCTCGTTCCGGCCGGCCTGCTCTTCGCCGAACCGCAGGAACAGGTCCTGCACGTGCCAGTGGATATGGGCCGTCGCCTTCTCGGCCAGGTCTGCCTGGAGGGCGTGCAGACGGCGTTCCATCTCCGCCTTCGTCTTGCCCGCCGACCCGAAGAAACCGACGCGGAAATTGGGTTTGCGGGCTTCCAGATAGCGCTCTGCCAGTTCCTTGGTGGCAAAAGGGAAAAGCGGCGCGTTGGCCAGGGTGGCGCCCACGTCCTGGTTCAGTTTGTGGATGGCCTCGTCCGGCCGCCGGGCCAGGCGCTCCAGTTCAGCCGCCACCCCCGCCCGGCGCAGGTGCGGGTCGGGTTCGCCGGCCCGGGCTGCCAGCAGCAGCCGGTCCCGGTCGGCAGCCGCGGCCTGCGCCCGCAGGCGCTCCTCCTCTTGCATCAGGTGGGCGGCGGAGTTCCACACGCCGGAGACCAGGAGTTGCTCCTGGCTCAGGCCCAGGGCATGCAGGGCGGCCACCAGGTCACCCCATTCGTTCAACGGGTGATCGGGCTCCCGCAGGCTGATGAAGAAGAGCCGTTCCGGGTGCACGCCCCAGGCGGCGAATGCCTGGGCGACAGACTGGCGGAACTGGGCAAACGGCAACTCCAGATCGACATGTTTGTCGATCTGATTGACGATCAGGTAGAGCGGCTTGCCCCATTCAGCCAGGGCGCGGGTAAACTGCAGGTTCACCTCGGACTGGACATGGTTGTAGTCCATCACATAAAACACGGCATCGGCCATGTACAGGGCCGATTCTGTGACCACCCGGTGGGCCTCGTCGGTGGAGTCGATCCCGGGCGTGTCCATCAGCCACAGCCCGGCGGGCACATGCGCGAGGGGGTAGCGGATTTCCACCGCTGCCACCTCATCGCCGTCGGCACACAGCGCAGACAGGCGGTGCAGGTCAGACGCCGGGAGGTGCACATCGCCCCGCTGACGGAAGCTCACTGTGGCGCCGGCCTCCCCGTGCCGGATCAGTACCTGGTTGGCACTGGTGGGAATCGGGCTCGAGGGCAGGATCTGGCTGCCGGCCAGCCGGTTGACCAGCGTGGACTTCCCGGCCGAAAAGTGGCCGCAGAACGCCAGGACGCACTGGTGCTGTTGCAGCTTCTCGCCCAGCAGCCCCAGACGCTGCGCCGGCTGCTCCCCGATCCCGACCTCCCGCAACCGGGACAGCCGCCCCGCCAACTCCAGCCGCGCTCCCTCTGCCGGAGACAGTCCCGTCGTGGTCGGTACCGCAGACATTTCATTACCACCTAAGTCTATTGTTCCTATAACAATAGCACATGGGATAACTCCTTCGGTACGTGATCTGCGCACCCATCATCACCACCGGGCCCGGCGCCGCCGTGTGGATCGGAGTATGTGTCGACATCAGAAAGGGCTATAGATACTTCTCCGAGCCGGGGCGGGCCGACTATGGGGACAGGGGCGACTGGCAAGCTGGCCATCAAGCCCAGCCGTTGAACAGGCGCCGGGCCATGCTGGGGCCGAACCGAAGTATCTTGACCCACTTTTGTTCCTTGTTACTCAGGCAGCGGGGACGTCCGGTCGCCTGGGCGCTGGTCTGTACCGCCGGGATGCCGGCACAGCCGGTTGGGTGGGAAACGGGCCGGGCGTACCGGCCCACGATGTGAGGCTGGACAGCCAGGGACGCCTGTGGGCCGCCACCGATGCGGGCCTGGCCTGGACGGACGCCACCGGCGGCCCGTTTCACCACCTGAGCGATCTCCCGGCCGGGGAAGCCGCCGTTCAGGTGCTTCCCCACCCCACAGACGCACAATGGCTGTGGGCGCTGCTGGCCAACGGCACGCCTATTGCCAGCCAGGACGGCGGCACCACCTGGCAGATGGCCGACCTGGGCCTGCCCCCCGGACTGGGCGGGACGAGCGGGCTGGGTGGGTCCGGCCGGCAGGCCGGACCGGGCAGGCCGCGCCTGTACACCGGCCCCGGTCTGGAATTGCTGCTGACTGCCGGCGAACAGGGTGTGTGGTACTCCCCCACCGGTGGCGGCGAATGGTTCCGGCTGACCGGCTACTGGCCCGATGCCCGGGTACTGGACCTGACGGCGGTGGATGACCGCCTATACCTGGCCACCACCCACGGCGGCGTGGTCATGCCGCCCCGGCCCGCGCACGCCACCGACCACCGTGCACCGTCACAACGCCCTGACGTACAGCACCTCTTCCACGAACCACTCCGGCTCAGTCACCGGCTCGCTCCAGCCCAGGCGCCGGGCCAGCCCCTCGGCCACCTGCCGGCCCACCTGCTGCCGGTACGGTTCTTCCAGGTCCCGGCGCCGCTCCCAGAAGGCACGGGCCGGGGCCAGGTCCGGTTCCGGCAGGCGCAGAACCAGTTCCCGCAGGCGGTTCAGGTCATACTCCGCCGGGTGGCTCAGCTGCCGGGGCACCTGCGGCGCCTGCACCCGCTGCAGGTCCCGGACCACCACCGTATCCGCCGCCATGTCGCCCAGGCGCTGGCGGTGGCCGCTGACCAGAACACAGATCAGGCCGACACCGTAATAGATGGGCAACATGTCCACCGGCCGGAGCAAGTTACGGATCAGCACCTGATGGAACCGCACCGGCATGCCGCTGCGCGAGACGACCCGGATGCCGACCCAGCGCTTGCCCGGGGTCTGGCCGTTCCAGATCAGCTCATAAAACGGCTTATAGCCCAGAAACAGGAGAGCGAACAGCAGAAGCAGAAATGCTCCCATCAGACCACCGACAAGGCCCGTAAACAGCGGTACGAATCCGATTTTATCGCTGAGCATGGCGCCGGCGGGAACCGCCGCCAGCAGCAGGACCAGCGCCACGCCGGCCTGAATCAGGGCATCCAGCAGGCTGGCCAGGAACCGGCTGCCAACCCCGACCGGCTCAAAGGACACGTCCACGCTTTCCGGCGTGTGCATACGCAGGGGTCTGACCATCGGCGGTCACCTCACAGGGGGTGGGATGAGTGAACCAGGATCAGTTTGTCGCCCGCCGCCAGGAGCAGTGGCAGGAACTCGGCCATATCCTTGATGAGGTCGGGCGGGAAGGGCTACGCCAGCTCCCACCGCTCACCGTGCAACGGGTGGGACGCCTCTATCGGCAGACGGCCTCCGACCTGGCCTACGCCCGGACGTATTTTCCCAACAGCCCCACCGGCGAGTACCTGAACTTACTGGTCGCCCGGGCCCACAGCCTGGTCTATGCCGAGGAGCCCCGGCGCCTGCGGCGCCTGTGGCGGTTTCTGGCAGCGGAACTGCCCGGCGCCGTCCGGGCCGCCTGGCGCCCGCTGCTGCTGGCGGCGGCCTTCATGCTCGCCGGCGGGCTGCTGGGTTTTTTCGCCATTCTGAATGATCCTAACCTGGCGGAAGCCTTTGTGCCCGAGCAGTTCCGCGAGTTTGTGGCTGCCCCGCGCAGCGGGGAGATCTTCCCGGTGGGCGGCCGGCCGCTCATCGGCACCCTGATCATGCTGAACAACATCTGGGTCGGCATTCTGGCCTATGCCCTGGGCATTACCCTGGGCCTGGGCACTGCGCTGGTCCTGCTCCAGAACGGCCTGATCATCGGCGCCCTGGCCGGGCAGTTCTACCGGGCCGGCCTTTCCTACGCGTTCTGGTCGCTCATTGTGCCGCACGGCGTGGTGGAATTGCTGGCCATCTTCCTGTGCGGGGCGGCGGGCCTGAGCATGGGCTGGTCCATCGTGACCCCCGGGGAACTCACCCGGCGGGCCGCCCTGGCCCGGGCGGCTCGCCAGGCACTCAGGCTGCTGGCGGGGGCCGTCCCCTTTTTCGTCGTGGCGGCTGCCATCGAGGGCTGGGTAACACCCATGACCAGCCTGTCCGCCGGGGGCAAGTACCTGGTCGGCGGGGTCACCGGGCTCCTGGCCCTGGCATACTGGGCACTGCCCGGTCGGCACCCTAAATCCGCCCCTGGGCCTTCAGCCGTAGGTACTGATTGACCACCCCTGCGGAAAAATCCTCCGGCGGCACGTCCACTACGCCGATTCCCCGGCTCTGCAGGTCGGCGCGTGTCTGCGCGCGCTGGGCCAGTACCTCCAGGGCTGCCGCCTGGGTATATGCCGCATCCGAATCGGCGGGCACCTGCCGGGCCAGTCGCAGCAACGCCGGGTCAGACAGGCAGACCAGTAGCACGGCGTGGTGCGCCGCCAGCGCCGAGAGGTGGCTGACCAGCCCGCGGGAAATGTCCGGGTCGATCAGGTCGGTGAACAGTACGACCAGGCTGCGCTTTTTGTGCCTGGCCCGGAGCCAGCCGATCATGCGGCCGTAGTCCGGCTCCACCTGCTCCGGTTCCACGTCGTACAGGGCCTCGGCCATCGCCAGGACCTGCCCCCGACCCTTGCGGGGCGGCGTGAAGGCCCGCACTTCACCGCCAAAGAGCATGAACCCACAGTGGTCCCCCCGTTCAGCCGCCACCGTGGCCAGCAACAGGGCCGCGTTCAGGGCATGGTCCAGCCGGGTCAGCCCCCGTACCCGGGGCAACATCAGCCGGCCGGCGTCCAGCAGCAGCATGATCGGCTGGCTGCGGTCAATCTGATACAGGGCGGTGACCAGCCGCCCCCGCCGGGCGGTGGCTGTCCAGTTGATGGCGCGGTAAGGGTCGCCGTCCTGGTAATCGCGCAGGGACTCGAATTCCGTACCGGTGCCGCGCAGATTGGCCCGCTTCAGGCCTTCCAGATGCCGCCCTTGCCGGATGGCCAGTTCCCACTGGCGCAGCGCCAGCAGGTCCGGGTACACCCGCACCGATTCCGGCAGCGCCAGGGTGACCATTTGCCGCCACAGCCCCAGCGGGCTGCGGTAGCGGATCTGCAGCGGCCCCAGGGTGTATTGCCCCCGCCGCTGCGGCCGCACCCGGTACGTCACTGTCTGCCACTGGCTGTCCGCCCGTACCTGCGGCCACGCCCCGACCAGCTCCAGCGTCGGCGGCAGCGTATCCTTCAGTTCCAGTGCCAGCGGCGGCCCCGGGCTGCGCAACTGCAGGCTGAGGGTGTTTTCCGCCCCCAGGGACAGCACCGGATTGCTCACTCGCTCGGCCTTGATCCGGCGGCGGCTGCTCAGCAGGTCTGCCGCGGCCGCCACCAGCAGCAGGAGGTTCAGCGCCCGCCCCAGCCAGTGCCACTGGGGCCATAGCAGCGGCAGCCCGGCCAGTACCACCGCCATGGCCAACCCCGGCGTGGGTGCGATCCGCGTGGATGCGGCCCGCATCAACGCGGCACCTGCAGGCTCTGCAAAACCTGCTCCAGCGCCTGATCGGCCTGCATCCCTTCCACCTCTGCTTCGGGCCGCAACAGCACCCGGTGCCGCAGGACCGGCAGGGCCATTTCCTTGACATCGTCCGGAATTACATAATCGCGCCCGCGCAGCAGCGCCAGCGCCTGGGCAGTGATCAGCAGGGCCACACCGCCGCGAGGACTGGCGCCCACGGCCAGCGACGACCAGGCCCGGGTTGCCCGGACCAGGCCGGCCATATAGTCCAGGATCGGCGCCTCCACCACCACCTGCCGGTGGGCCTGGCGCAACTCGGCCAGGCCGGGGCCGTCCAGCACTGCGGTCAGTCCTGCCTGTGGCAGTTCCCGGGCGCGGAAACCCTGGTAGTGACGTTCCAGAATGGTGCGTTCTTCGGCCTCGTCGGGGTAGCCGACCCGCACCTTCAGCAGGAACCGGTCCAACTGGGCCTCCGGCAGGGGATAAGTCCCTTCAAACTCGATCGGGTTCTGGGTGGCAAACACCATAAACGGCGCCGGCAGGGGATGCGACTGGCCGTCGATGGTCACCTGGTCTTCCTCCATCGCCTCCAGCAAGGCAGCCTGGGTCTTGGGCGGTGTGCGGTTGATCTCGTCGGCCAGCAGCAGATTCGTGAACACCGGCCCGAAGCGCACCCGGAAAGACAGGTCAGCCGGGTTAAAGACCGAGGTGCCCACCACGTCGGCCGGCATCAGGTCCGGGGTGAACTGAATCCGCTTGAACCCCACACCCAGAACCTGCGCCAGGCTGCGCACCAGCAGGGTCTTGGCCAGGCCGGGCACCCCTTCCAACAGCACATGGCCGCCGGCCAGGAGCGCCACCAGCAGTTGCTCCAGCACCTGCTCCTGGCCCACGATCACCTTACCGAGTTCGGCCTGAATCCGCTGCAGCGTTACCCTGGTCTCGGTGGCGGGCATGGCGAACTCTCCTTTGTATGGCTTCCGCTTCCCGGGCCAGTGCCAGCAGTTTGGCATCGCTGTCCGGCGGGGGACCTTCGGGTGCCAGGCGGTCCAGCAAGTTCAGCAGGGCCCCGACCGGCAGTCTGGCCTGGGCGGCGGCCCGCCGGGCCATTTCAGCGTGGTCCAGACCCCGGACCCCGCCGGTCAGGTGGCCCAATTCGGTCAGCAGGCTGCGGTACAGGGCCTCCCGCACCACCGGGCGGGCCCGGGCCCGCCGGTACAGCCGGCCCATGGAGGTGACATACTCCACCGCCGCCCGGGGCAGGCCGGCGGCGACCGGTCGCGGGGCACCAAAGCGGGCGCCCCAGGCCCAGTACAGCAGCGCCAGGGCCAGGGCCAGTTGCAGTGCAAACGACCGCAGCGGGCCACGCAAAATCTCATACCAGTGCTGGGCTGCCCGGAAGCCGTGATGATACTCGTCAAAGGCCAACTGCTTGTCCGGACCGGGGGTCAGGAGCCCCAGGGCCAGGCGGAGATTGTCGGCCTGACCGATCTGCGCATTCGTCAGCCAGTTGGCGTCGGCTGACCAGAAGATGCGTCCCTGTCCGTGCGGCCAGCTCACCAGCACGGGGGTACCGTCGGCGCGGGCCAGGTGCACCAGCAGCGTGTCGCCAGCTTCCCGAAATACCCCGCTGCCCACCGCCACCTCGGTCACCCCCAGGGAGGCCGGATGCACGGCGACCGGGGTCGCGATTCCGGCGGAGCGAGCGGCCGTCCGGCCAGATGACAGACGCTGCGCCCAGGTACTTCCCGCCGCCTTGCTCGCCGAGTCTCCCGGTGCATCGTCCACCGCGTTGGAACTGTCCACGCTGATCAGCAACCGGTTACCTTGCCCCACCCAGTCCAGTACCTGCTGCCAGGCGGCCGCGGTCACATCGCCGGGCTGCCAGATCACCAGGCGGTCCACCTCCGGCGGCAGGCGCCGGGGCGGCAGTTCCCACTGCCGTACCTGGCCCGGCCGGTCGGACAGCGCCTGATAAACCGCCCACAGCCCGTCGTCACGCTGGCTATAGGTGGAACCCGATGGTGCCCCGGCCCCCTTGCCGGCATCACTCTGACCAAAGAGGGCCGAGGCCAGGGTCAGGACGATGGCACCGATGAGGATGCCCCAGTGGTCGGTCCGGAGCTTTTTGATAGCCGCATCCCCTCCTGCCATAGCGCGGAAATCACCTCAGCCCCGCGGGCAAAATCCCCGGCGGTGGCGCCCTGCCCTGAATACAACCGCTCCTCCACCAGGACCGTCAGTTCGTCCAGTTCCCTGGCCAGAGGCGGATGCCGGCGACGCAACTGTCGGACATGCTCCCAGTTGGTCTGGGCCGGCTGATAGCGCACCAGCCCCTGCCGGTCAAGGTGCAGCAGCAGCGCCAGATAGCCGGTGCGCAACGCTTCCAGGTGGTCTCCGGCCAGTGCCAGGGCCCGGGCCGCCTGCCATTGCTCCTCCGGCGTGGCCGCCCGCGGCGGCCCGGCGCCGGACCCCGTCCGAGCCATCACCGCCGCCCCTCCGCCGTAGCCGGCCAGGGTACGCCACAGGCTGCGGCCCAGCAGTGCCAGCCCGACCGCCCCCACGGCCAGCCCCGCCCAGCGCTGCCACGGCAGCCCCTCCGTCGGTGTCGTCGGAGCCGATGCGGTGTCCGGTTCACCAAAGATCAGGCGCCGGACCCAATTCACCAGGCCCAGCCAGGCGTCCTCCAGCCGTTCCTGCCAGCGGCGCCGGCCCGCCATGGCGGCCAGCGCCTGTTCCAGGCGCTCCCGGGCACCGGCTTCTGCCACCCCCGGCTCCGGCGTGGCCTCAGCCGCCTGCAGGTGCTCCCGGGCCAGCACCAGGGCCTGATCCAGCCTGTCCCCGCCGGCGGCGGCACCGGCCCGCTCCAACAGCCCGGCCAGCCGCCGCAGGTCAGCCGTGACCGTTCCGCCCGGTGTCTGCACCTGCCAGGGGCCGCCGGCCAGTGTGCGGGCAGCCGCCAGTTCCCGGGCAACCTGGCCGGGCCGGGCGGCCTCGCCGGAAGCCGCCTGCCGGGCGGCCTCCACATGGTTGACCAACACCTGCAGCCGGTCGCGGTACTCGTCCAGTGTCACACTGGCAGGAGCGTTGGTCACGGTAGCAGTGGCCGCCGCCGGGGCGGCAAGGCCCAGCCAGCCAACGACCAGGGCCAGCAGGCAGACCAGCCGCCGCCTCACGGCAGCGACACCGGCGGCGGGTCTGCCTGCAGCTCCAGGTCCAGTCCCTCCTTGCGCATGCGGGTATCGTAGTACGCCAGGGTCAGCCCCACTGCACCCAGCGGGGTGGTCAGGCTGGAACTGATACCGGTGCCCAGCGCCAGCAGCCAGCCCATCAGCGGGCCGGGCGGCAGTGCAGCGGCAATGGCGACCATCACGGCGAACAGGCCGCCCGTCAGCACCGATGTCATCAGGCTAAACACGATCCCCAGACCCAGCAGGGGCCAGAAACGGCCCCGCACCAGACGAAAGCTGCGCTTGATCGGCGCCAGACCGCCGGGGTGCCCTTCGAGCACCACCGAATGAAGGGTGAAAGCGGAATACACAAACAGCGCCAGATAACCGATTGGTACGGTGAACACCGCCAGAATCACCAGGCCGCCAATCACCAGCACCGGCAGGGCCAACAGGATGAACAGGATCATCAGCAGCACGGTGCCCAGGGCGGGCCAGTATCGCCGGGCAGCCAGCCGCAGGGCCTGGCCGGCCTCCACCGCCCGGCCCTGCACGGCATGGGCGGAAGTGATAATCAACCCGCCCATCACCAGGGGCGTGAGCGCCACGGTGACCAGCACCGTCAGCAGCCAGGTTCCGATCAGTGCCTCCGCGCCGGGCAGATCCCGAATGATCTGGATCGACGCCGAGTTGAATGCCGCCAGCACGGTCGCCGACTGAAAGGCGCCGCTCAGCAGCATGCTTGGGACGGTCAGCAGCATGGTGATCAGGAATAACGGTTTCCAGCATCGCCCGAACACCCGGAACGACTGATCCAGCAGTTCCCCCATGCCCATGGGCCGGAAGTCCGGCGGCACCGACTTTGATCCCTGATCCTCCGTGCGCACAGTTCGCCACCCCATCCCTTGATCTGCGATACCGGTCCTGTCTTCGTCTTATATATGTCCAACTTTAAACATGCTTTGTCCGAGTCCCTGCAACCACGCTCGGTGACAGAAAGCTTTTGAACAAACACTATAATAAACCATTATTAATTACATTAATAGGGCCTTATATTGACATATTCTTAATCTATCGTTTATGATTTAAACACTTTTCGGGCACACTCCCTTGCCGCCGGGATTGCCAAAGGGACCCAGCGCCGCTCTCCCTGCGCGGAGGGCTTTTTCTCATGGCACTGCAACCGTATACCAGTCCTACAACGGGAGGAAGAAAAGATGCGCGCCACTCTCCAGGTCAAACTTACTGCTGCGTTTGTTGCGGTCGGACTGCTGGTGGCTCTGGGCGCTGTGTCTGTGATCGTCGCCCTGCGTCAGGTGGTCGGCGAATACAACGTGGTCACCCAGCAGTTGCAGCCGGCCGACAAGGACGTATCCGATCTGCTCACCGGTGTGAACCGGCAGGCCGCTGCAACCCGCGGCTACCTGCTGTTCAGGGACGAAACGTTTATCGATGAATTTGCCGAGGCAGACCGGATCATGCAAGAAAGCGTGCGTGCGCTGCACAGCCACCTGACGGACCCGGATCACCTGCGCACGGCCACGGCCATTCAGGACCTGAATCGCCAGTATACCGAGGCCGCCAACCAGAGCACCAAGCTGGTCAGGCAAGGCCGCATCCAGGAAGCACGGGAGCACCTGGTCCGTGTCGCCAGGCCCATCATCGTCCAGACCACCACCCTGGGCCAGGCTCTCCAGAGGTCACTCCATGACAGAGCGACCTCTGCCGCCGATACCGCCCAACAGAATACGGCGCAGGCAGAAAATATGGGGCTGGCCGCTGTCATCATCGGGCTGCTCGTGGGCCTGACTGCGGAGGCCGCCCTGGCCCGCAGCATCGCCAGGCCGGTGCGCCAGACGGCGACATCGGCCCTACGGGTGGCAGCGGGCGACCTGACCGTGACCGAACTGCAAGTGAAAAGTCGGGACGAAGTGGGCCAAATGGCCGGCGCCTTCAATCAGATGGTACAGAACCTGCGACGGCTGGTGCAGGAAGCCTCCGCTTCGGCCACCACCATGGCCAGTTCCGCCGGGCAACTGAACGGGGCGACTGAACAGGTGGTAGTGGCGGCGCAGGGGGTGACACAGGCAGTGGGGCAGGTAGCCGCAGGCGCCGCCGAGCAGTCCAGGTCGGCGCAGGCCACCACCCGGATGGTGGAGCAACTCAGCCAGGCCACGGCCCAGATCGCCGCCGGCGCCCAGCAACAAGCCAGGAGCACCCAACAGACAGTCGAGGCCGTTTCCCAGATGGTGACCGCCGTTGACGATGTGGCGAACACGGCCTCCCGGGTGTCGGCCTCTTCGAAGCAAACGATCGATACTGCCCGCAGCGGCCGGGAGGTCGTGCATAGAACGGTGGCCGGTATGGATCGCATCCGGGATACGGTTCTGGCTTCAGCCGAACAGATCCGCGCACTCGAGGCGTTGTTGGCGCAAATCGGCGCCATCACCCAGGTGATTACCGAAATTGCCGATCAGACCAATCTGCTGGCCTTGAACGCGGCCATCGAAGCCGCCAGAGCCGGTGAGCACGGGCGGGGCTTTGCCGTTGTGGCCGACGAGGTCCGCAAACTGGCAGAGCGGGCCGGAACCTCGGCCAAAGAGATCACCGACCTGATCCAGAACATCCAGAAGGGGACGGCAGAGGCCGTCAGGGCAATGGAACAGGGCCGTACCGAAGTGGAGAACGGTTCGCAACTGGCGGCAGACGCAGGCCAGGCTCTTGATAAAATCCTGGTTGTGGTGGAGCAGGCGGCCCGTGACGTGGTCACCATCCATACGGCGGCCCAGCAGATCACCACGTTTAGTCGGGAAGTGGCACACGCGATTGATGCCGTGGCCGAAGTCACCGAACAGAGCACGGTCACCACCAAGGAAATGGCCGCCGGCGCCGACCAGGCCAGCCGGGAGGTGGCAGAAATCGCGTCTGTGTCCGAGGAGAACGCCGCCGCCGCCGAAGAGGTCTCCGCCTCGGTGGAGGAAATGAACGCATCCATGGAGGAGATCGCCACCGCCACCGACAGCCTGTCTCGGGTGGCCCGGGAACTACAGGCCCAGGTCAGCCGCTTTAAAGTCTAGGCCCGCAACAGCAATCCCCAATCGGGCCAGGCCGATCGGGGATTGCTGTTGCGGCGTATGCAGGGTATTCAGCGTACCGGTGTGGAGCCGGCGACCTGCTGCAGCAGCGCCGCCGCCACCTCCTGGGGTTCGGCGACGATGCCGTAGGTGGCCGTCTTGAAGATCGGGGCGTCCGGGTCAGCATGCACCGCCACAATCGTCTCCTGCATGTTGCTGCCGGCCCGGCGGCGGAAGGCACCGGCCACGCCCAGGGCGATATACAGCACCGGGGTGGTCGAGCCGGCCGGATCGGCCATCTGCGGCGCCCAGCTCATGCCCCATTCGTCCACCGTCACCCAGCGGCCACCCATCGCCTGGGCCAGATCCCGGGCCCAGGCTCCCAGTTCCCGGTCGCCCTTGCCACTCACGACCAGGATCTGCGTTCCCGCGGCGGCCACCGGCGGCTGCTCGACTAACACATCATCGATCACCACGCCCACCGGCGGCAACTGGGGCGGCTCCACCTCCACCAAGGTGCCCGTGCGGCCCCGCTCCGGCCGCCGCTGGGCCCAGGCACCAGGCCGCAGAATCACCACCGCCGTCTCGTCACGGCTGGTGACCTCAGTAATGATGCTGTTGCCGAACAGAGGGCACTGCTGCACCACGGCCCCGTCCTTATAGGTGAGGCCGGTGGCCTCGCCCACCATGGTGACACCCAGACCGGCGGCTATCCGGGCGGCAATGTGCTGACCGGTCACGCTGCCATCGAAGAGAATGGCCAGGGGGCGGCGCTCCTGGATCAAATGGATCAGGGATGCCGCCAGGCGGCGGTTATCCATATTATTGCGCAAAATGGGATCATCAACGGCATAGACCACTTCCGCCCCGCGGGCCACACCACCGCGGAATACCTCCCGGGCACCCCAGCCTACGGCCACGCAGGCCAGCCGGGCATCGGCCCGGGCCGCCAGGGCTTCACCAGCCGTCATGGCTTCAGCAGCAATGGGATTCGGCTCACCCAGACGGTGCTGCACCCAGACCCACACTTCACGCTGCATGGTATTTAACCCCCTGTTCCGGCTGCGGCATCATACAGTCGGTCCTGGCGGAGCCGAACCAGCAATTCCCGCACGGCTGCCGCCGGTGGACTGGCCAGAAACACGGCCGGCTGTGCCGGCGGTGCGTCAAAAAAGGCGATGTTTGTCGCCGGCACGGCCTCCGGCGGGGTGGGAATGACCCGGATTCGGGTCTCCCGAGCCACCGGCACCTGGCTGGTGACCATGGTGGCGTCAGCAATGTCACGCAGAACTGAGATCACGGCGGGTGTCTCCATCCGCACCAGCTCCAGCCCTTCCGCAGAGCGGCGCTGGATGTCGGCCGTGCAGTCAGACACTTCCTTGATGCCGCTGACGTTGCTGACCAGGGGCCAACCAAGGATTTCCGCCATCATGGACGGAACCAGCCCGGGACCGCCCACGGCAGAGTGCATACCCGTAATTACCAGATCAATGTCGTCCAGTTCCTGCACCGCTGCCGCCAGGCAACGGGCAAGCACCTGAGCATCCTGCCGCAGCAGGGGCGGGGCCTGCACCCGGACAGCCCGGTGGGCGCCCAGGGCCATGGCCGCCCGCAGCAGTTCATCGCATGATTCATCACCCGCCGCCAGAACCGTCACCCGCCCGCCCTGGCGTTTGGCCATGCGGACAGCCGCCTCAACGGTATTCAGGGCAAACGGATTCAGGTCGGCATCATGTCCCTCTTTCCAATCCAAGTGATCACCGGCGGCACGTACACTCCCGGGGCGCGGCACCTGTTTGACACAAACGGCAATTTCCATGGCGGTCGCCTCCAAATCTGGATTCGGGGCCGGTTGCCAAATCGCCGGGTGGACAGATGGGCAGTGCAGCGTCTTGGATCGTGGAGATTACCATTCCGCGACCGCCGCTGGTACTCCTGCAAAACATATGAAATCCCGATATTAAAATTACTGGGCCGGCAGTTCTTTCCGAACTGCCGGCCCGATGGGGTCTGATCCTACCGGGCTCTGGCAATGTCGTCCAGGGCCTCTGGATTTTCCAGACTGGTCAGGTCCCCCGGCGGTTGCCCCAGGTAAACCGCCCGGATCACGCGCCGCATGATCTTGGCGTTGCGGGTCTTGGGCAGGGCCACGGTGAAGTATACCTGCTCCGGCATCAGCGGCTTGCCCAGCGCCGCGGCCACCTGTTGCCGCAGAGCCTGGCGCAGCCCGTCGTCCGGGCTGTGCCCGGGCCGCAGGACCACAAAGCATACCACCCCCTCGCCCTTGCGTTCGTGGGGCACCCCCACGGCCGCCGCCTCGGCCACCGCCGGATGGCTGACCAGGGCCCCCTCCACTTCGGCCGGGCCGACCCGCTTGCCCGCCACCTTGAGGGTATCGTCGGAGCGACCGTGAATATACCAGAAGCCATCGGCATCCACCGAGGCCCAGTCACCGTGCACCCAGACCCCCGGGAACCGCTGCCAGTACGTGCTCACGTAGCGCTCCGGGTCCTGCCAGAACCCACGGGTCATCCCTGGCCAGGGCGCCCTGATGACCAGTTCCCCCACCGTTCCCGGCGGCACGGGCCGGCCGGTGTCATCCACCACCGCCGCCGCCATCCCCGGAATGGCGCAGTTGAAGGAGCAGACCTTCAGGGGCCGGATCGGCACGCAGCAGACGATGCCGCCGCTGATCTCGGTGCCACCCGAATAGTTGATAATCGGGCAGCGCCCGCCGCCGGCGTGCCGGAAAAACCACAGGTACGGGTCCGGATTCCAAGGCTCACCCGTGCCGCCCAGAATGCGCAGGCTGGACAGGTCATGGCGGCGGGGATGCTCGTCGCCCAGGGGCATCAGGGCCCTGATCAGGGTCGGGCTCAGGCCCAGGTGGGTCACGCGGTGGCGGGCCACCATCGCCCAGATCCGGTCCGGCCCCGGGCTGTCCGGCGCCCCGTCGTACAAAAAGCAGGTGGCGCCCAGCATCAGGGTACCAAAGATCAGCCAGGGGCCCATCATCCAGCCAATATCGGTGAACCAGAACATGATGTCGCCCGGCTGTACGTCAAAGCAGTGGGCCATGTCCTGGGCGCCTTTCAGAGGGAAGCCGCCATGCACGTGAACGGTGCCCTTGGGCTTGCCGGTGGTGCCGGAGGTGTAGATGATCATGCAGGGATCCTCAGGCGAAACCGGCCGGGTGGCAAAGGTCGGAGACTGACCGGCCACGGCCTCATGGTACCAGCGGTCCCGCCCCGGTGTCCAGGGCACGGCTGCGCCGGTCCGGCGCAGCACCACCACCTGCTCCACGCCGGGGGCGAGGGCGCAGGCGGCGTCGGCCACTTCCTTCATATTCACCGCCTTGCCGCGACGGAAGTAGCCGTCGGCGGTGAACAGGACCCGGGCGCCGCAGTCGGTCAGGCGCGTCGCCGCCGCCTGGGGGGCGTAGCCGGAAAAAATCGGTGTGAACACGGCCCCGATCTTGGCCACGCCGAGAATCACCGCCACGATCTCCGGCACCATGGGCATAAACACGCCCACCCGGTCGCCGGGCCCGATGCCCAGGTCGGTGAGCAGTCCGGCCACCCGGTTGGACTCGGCCAGCAGTTCGGCGTAGGTCCAGCGGCGCACGGTGCCGTCCTCGCCTTCATACAGAACGGCCACCTGGTCCCGGCGCGGGCCGGCCGCATGCTTGTCGGCGCAGTCGGCAGCCAGGTTCATCTTGCCGCCGCTAAACCAGCGGGCCCACTCCACCCCGCCCGAGGTATCCAGCACCCGGGTATACGGCTCGTACCAGTGAATCTGCAGGTCCTGCTCCACCGCCGCCCAGAACCAGGCCGGATCGGCCTCGGCTCTGGCCTGCAGCGCAGCCAGGCTGTCCACCCCGCAGCGGTGCATGAACCGGCTGAGGTTGCTGCCCGCCACCGTGGCCGGTGTGGGCTGCCAGATGATCCCCTCGTCCATGTCCCCGACCTCCGTTCTGTCAAACACCAGCGTCGGCTCCTGCACCATGTATTCTGCAAACAGGCCCGCCAGTACCTTGTCGACCAAAGGCGCCGGCCAGGAAGTAGGACGGCCCCTAAAAGACAAACGTGGCGGGATCTGCCCACCAGGCAGAACCCGCCACCGCATCAACCGCGCCGCTGTCAGCGGAGCACAATCAGCAGCATACCCACCGTAAGCAGGGCCGTGCTCATCCATACCCAGCGGCCGGGCCGGTGTTGGGCGCCGATCAGCACCGGCACCAGCACCAGGGCGAACCAGGGCGAGGTGTTGCGCAGGGCCACGGCAATGGGCACCGGGATGCGTTGCAGTGCCAGGGCAATCAAAAAGGATCCGGCGGCAGCGGCCAGGCCCGAGCGCCAGAAATCCCGGCGGTCGGGCCGCAGCGCCTCCCGCAGCCCGGACAGGTCCCGGCTCACCGCCAGGGTGAGCAGCACCACGACCAGACCGGACAGGCCTTCGATCAGACTGGCCACAATGGCCGAAGGGATCGCCGTCAGACCCAGCTTGCGCAGCACGCTGCCCACGGTAAAGTACAGCGAGGCTGCCACCGCAAAGGCCACGCCGCGCGGGGAGGCAGTGCGCGCCGCCGCCTCCTTGCGGTCAAGCTGCAGCAGGGCCAGAGCGGCTACAATCAACACCACGCCGGCAATGGCTCCGGCCGTAAGCCCTTCGTGCAGGAACAGATAGGCAATGGCAAAGGCAAAAAACGGGTCCAACAAGCGCAGGGAGGTGGTGCGCACCGCACCGATGCGCCGGGTGGCGTGGGTGGAATGAAACGGGCCCACACCCGCCGTCAGCAGGCCGGCCACAAACATCCAGCCCACTCCGGACAGGGGCAGGGGCGGCAGCGCTCCCTGCCACCACAGCCACAGCGTAAGGGGCAGACAGGTCACTACCAGGCTGACGGAAAGGGTCAGCGAGGTAAGCTGGGGACCTCCCCCTTTTTCCAATCCCCGTTGCAGGTACAGATTCCAGATTGCAAAGGCCAGGGCGGCGCCAATGGCAGACAGGCCGCCGAACACGGTATCACTTAAAATAGTTTTTATCATGTATTATCCAGTTCCACAAATACCGGTCATCCCCTGCTTCCCAGCAGCCCCGGCAGTTGGGGGGCAGAACATTTTGCACGCCCTTGTCCACGCCCCCGGCAGATGGGGTAGAATGAAGGTAGAATCCCACGAAGAGGGACGGTGTCCCCGAATGAGGGACAGGCGAACTGAACCGCCGCTGACCGCCACGCCACCCCACCGCCGGGAGGGCGGACTCTCCGGGAGTATTCTCTCGGTACAAAAGGCCCTGCGCATTCTGGAGGCCTTTACCCCTTCCGAAGCCGAGTGGGGCGTCCGTGACCTCAGCCTGCGGCTGGGCCTGCCCAAGAGCGTGGTCCACCGGCTGGTGCAGACACTGGCCCAGGGCGGGCTGCTGGAACAGAACCCTTCGAGCCAGAAGTACCATATGGGGCTGCGGGCTTTCGAAATCGGCCGCCTGTACCTGGAGGGCAACCGCTTCCACCGCGAGGGGCTGCGCATCCTGCGGGATCTGGCCGCCACCACTACCTATACCTGTTACCTGGGCGTGCTCGACGGACCGGACGCCGTGGCTCTGGCCGTGGAGTACGGGTCGCATCCGGTACGCATTGTCGGTGCCGCCGGCGACCGCTTCCCCGCCCATGCCGTCGCCTTCGGCAAGGCCATGCTGGCCACCCTGCCGACCCACGAAGTCCTCGCCCGGCTGGGGCCGGCGCCCCTGCGGCAACTCACCGCCGCCACCGACACCGATCTGCAGCAGATCCTGGCCGACCTCATCCGGATCCGCCGACTTGGCTATGCCGTCGCCCGTGAGGAAACCTATCCCGGGGTGACCAGCATCGGCACCCCGGTCTACGGCCCGGACGGGCGGGCGGTGGCGGCCCTGAGCGTCTCCCTGACCAGCCATGAAGTCACACCCGGACAGGAAGAACAGCTCGGGGCCATGATGATCCGATACGCCGACGCCCTGGCACAACGCATTCCGGGCGGACCGGGCGGATAATCCCCCCGGCGGCGCCTGCGTTGCCCCCCGGCCTGTGCCGCTGACCATTCTGCAACAGGAGTGGTGCTGCATGCCTGCCTTCGAGGCGATGGTCCGCAAAGTCATCATGGCCCTGTCCCAGAACCCGACGGTACGCCGGACGGCCAGCCGGCATGGTATGAGGTTAGGCGCAGCCCGTTTCGTGGCCGGGGAGAGCATTGATACCGCCCTCCAGGCAGTGGCGGAACTTAACCGTCAGCAGATTTTCGCCACCCTGGACCACCTGGGTGAATTTGTTGCCGACCCGACGGAAGCCCGGGCCTCGGCCGACTCGTGCCTGGAGGTGCTCGACGGCATTCACCGGGCCGGGCTGCGCTGCAACCTGTCGGTCAAGCTCACCCAGTTGGGGCTGGACATCGACCCGGAACTGTGCAAAGAGAACATGCGCCGCATCGTCACCCGTGCCGCCGCCCACGACAATTTCGTGCGTCTGGACATGGAAGACAGCACCCGCACCGACCGCACTCTGCACCTGCTGCGCGACCTGCTGGCCGAATTCGGCCCCCGCCGGGTCGGCACCGTGATTCAGGCCTATCTGTACCGTAGCGAACGGGACCTGCAGGAACTGGCCACCCGGGGCGTGAACATTCGCCTTGTCAAGGGGGCCTACCTGGAGCCGCCGGAGGTGGCCTTCCCCGCCAAGGCCGACGTGGACAGGAATTTTGTCAAGCTCATCCGCCAGTATCTGCTCGCCGGCGCCTACACCGCCGTGGCCACCCATGACGAAACCATCATCCAGGCCACCTGCGCCTTTGTGGCGGAGCGGGATCTCCCCAGGGATCAATTTGAGTTTCAGATGCTTTATGGTATCCGCCGGGACCTGCAGCGGCAACTGGCCGAAGCCGGGTACCGGGTGCGTGTTTACGTGCCCTTTGGCACCGACTGGTGGGGCTATTTTACCCGGCGCCTGGCTGAACGGCCGGCCAACGTCATGTTCGTACTCTCGAACCTGTTTCGCACCTGATGCCGGCAGTCCCGGTGCCATTGGCCCCCTGTAAAGGAGGTTTACGCCATGGCTCTGACGGACTTCTGCAACGAGCCCCTGACCGATTTTACCCGGCCGGAAAACCGCCGGGCACAGCAGGAGGCCCTGGATCAGGTCACCGCCCGCCTCGGCGGCCAGTACCCGCTGATCATCGGCGGGGAAGCCGTGTGGAGCGGGAAAACGCTGCTCTCACACAGCCCGTCTCAGCCCGACCTGCTGGTCGGGACGGTGGCCGCCGCCGGGCCGGCGGAAGCGGAGCGGGCCCTGCAGGCGGCGGCCCGGGCGTTTCCGGCCTGGAGCCGCACCCCGGCGGCGGCCCGGGCCCGCATTCTGCTCCGGGCCGCCGCCGCCCTGCGCCGGCGCAAGTACGAATTCAACGCCTGGTTGATCCATGAGGTCGGCAAGCCGTGGGCCGAGGCCGATGCCGACACGGCCGAGGCCATCGACTTTGTCGAGTATTACGCCCGGCAGATGCTGCGTCTGGCCGGTCCCCAGCCCATCACCCCCTATCCCGGTGAAGAGAATGAATTCACGTACCTGCCCCTGGGCGTGGGGGTGGTGCACCCGCCCTTCAACTTCCCCCTGGCGATCATGGCCGGCATGACCACCGCCGCCGTCGTCACCGGCAATACCGTAGTGGTCAAGCCTTCGGTGCTGGCCCCGGTGGTGGCGGCCCAGTTCCTGGAACTGCTCACCGCCGCCGGCCTGCCGCCCGGGGTGGCCAACTTCCTGCCCGGTCACCCCCAGGAAATTGGCGACCTGCTCACCACCCACTCGCTGGTCCGCTTCATAAACTTCACCGGTTCCGCCGCCGTTGGTGCCCAGCTTTATGAAAAGGCGGCCCGGGTCCAGCCGGGCCAGCCCTTCCTGCGCCGGTTCATTGCCGAAATGGGCGGTAAGGATGCCATTGTGGTGGCAGCCGATGCCGACCTGGAGGCGGCGGCCCAGGGCATTGTAGCCTCAGCCTTCGGCTTCAGCGGCCAGAAATGCTCCGCCTGCTCGCGGGTCATTGCCGATGTGGCCATCCACGACGACCTGCTGGCCCGGGTGGCGGCCCTGACCGGTCAGTTGCGGCCGGGCCCGGCCACCGACCCGGAAACCCAGGTCGGCCCGGTGGTCAGCCAGGCCGCCAGGGAGCGGATTCTGCGGGCCATCGACGTCGGCCGGGCCGAGGGCCGGCTCATCCACGGCGGCCATGCCGTACCAGCGGCGGCCGGTTATCTTATTACCCCCACCATTCTGGCCGACATTGCCCCGGCGGCCCGCGTGGCCCAGGAGGAAATCTTCGGGCCGGTGCTGGCGTTTATTAAGGCGCAGAACTTTGACCACGCCCTCACCATTGCCAACGGCACCCCCTACGGACTGACCGGAGCTGTCTACAGCCGCAGCCGCACCTTGCTGGAGCAGGCCAGGCGGGAGTTCCATGTGGGCAACCTCTATTTCAACCGTAAATGCACCGGCGCCCTGGTGGGCGTGCAGCCCTTCGGCGGCTTCAACCTGAGCGGTACCGACTCCAAGGCCGGCGGCCCGGACTACCTGCTCCTGTTCACCCAGGGCAAGTCTGTGAGCGAACGGCTCTGACAGCAGCAAACAGGGTCCCGTCCATGTGGACGGGACCCTGTTTTATGGCGGATCAGGCGCCGGGGATCCCCAGGTTATGCGGCTTCGCCCTTGGCATCGCCGCCACCGCAGGCGGTCAAACCGACGATCGCCACCAGCGCAAGGGCGGCCAATACAACCGGTTTCTTCCACACGACGGTACTCACGTCCTTCATGCCTGAAAGATGGGATTTAAGCGGAGGCCGCCTTGGACGACTTATCGGTGGCCCAGGGTTCCTCCCACAGACCGTTCTTGGCCGGGGCCCGCAGATCGCTCGGCTGCCCCTTGATCAGTGACCTGAGGCCGATGAAGACAAAGGTCAGAATCCCGGTTGCGGCCACTGTACCGCCCACCGCCAGGAAGTTCATGGAGGTGAACCAGTTGGGGACCGAGGCGCCCAGGGTCTTGGCTGCCTCGTAGTGGATATCCTGGGTACGGCGCGGCACGCCAAGCTCGGCCGCCCAGTGCATGGCGCCAATCAGCAGGACAAAGCCGATGGACATGCACCACGCCTGGAACTTGGTCCAGCCCCGCAGTTGGATATCCACGCCCAGGGCCGGCAGCAGATAGTAAGCCACGGCCAGGTAAGCACCGGCCATGCCCATCGCCAGGGTGCCATGGAAGTGGGCAGTGATGAACAGGGTGTTGTGCATGATCATGTTCAGAGGCACCGTGGTGGCCATGGTGCCGTCAAAACCGCCGATGCCGAACGCAAGGACAGAGAAGGCCAGCAGGATCATGGCCGGGTTCTTCCAGCCCCAGCCCCGGAAGAAGCTGAAGCGGCTGACCGGCTGACCGGCGGCCCGCTGACGCTGACGAATGGCGGCCTCAATGGAAGCCGGCACGGCAAAACCATGCATGGTGCTGGGGATGCCCAGGAACGCACCCACGAGGGTGGCGCCGAAATACTTGTACCATGCGCTCCAGGTCGGGTCCACGATCAGGTGGTGGGCAAAGACGGGGACGGTGGTCAGGGTGTACAGGGCAAAGGCCATGCGGGAGAACTTCTCCGACGACGGCTTGGCATGATGGGCATAGCCGGCGATCATGTACCAGCCCAGTACCATACCAATCACGTTGACATACTGCAGGGTGTGGCCCATGCCCCAGAAGGCCATCTTGAAGACCATCGGGTCAACCTGGGTCACAAAGATGCGGAAGGCCCAGAGGGTGGTGGGCAGGAAGGCCACCACGGCGGACATGATCGCCGTCAGCAGGATGATCATCATCACGCCGGCGCCATAGGTGATCAGGGGCAGCGACTTACCCGGGTTCTTGTCCTTCCAGATCACTACCGTCATGGCAAAAACCACGATTTCCAGCAGCAGTCCGACGGCGTATACGAAGTGGCCCAGGTAGAAGAAGCCGTTGGCCCGCAGCGGCACGTACATGGTATACATGACGCTGGAATCACCAAAGGCAATGGTCACCAGAATCGTCGCCGCCCCGGCCAGGACCAGCCAGAAACCGGCCCAGGCAATCTTGGTGCTCCAGAGGCGACTCTGCAGAAGGGCCGTGACGGCGTAAATGGCCAGACCCATCTCAAACAGGTGCGGGAACATGGTCAGCATGAGGATGCCGTGATAAGTTAGAGTCATGTAGTAGTATTCCGGGTTCAGCAGCATCACGGCGGGGGCCCGGGTGAAAACCACCAGCAGTGCCGCAATGGCGCCGAGCCCGATGATGGTGAAAGCCAGGGCAATGAACGCCAGGATCAGCTTCCGGGCGTCACGGTCAACGGTAAAACCCAGAATCGGATCCTTATGGGTTAACTGTGGCGCAAGATCGACCATCGCCATATCGTCATTCTCCCCTCCAGTAAATGTCCTACTCTACGATGATCCGCCCGCCCATGTTCTGGTGGCCCAGGCCGCAGAACTCGGCGCAATAGATCAGGTACGTGCCCGGCTTATCCGGCGTCAGCCTGATGCCGTACTTGTGGCCGGGAATAGCGTCGAAGACAAGATGCTGTTCGCCGATGATCAGCGAGTGCGTGACATCCTTGGACGAGAGCCAGATCGTATAGGTCTGGCCTGCCTTCAGCTTCAGGGTCGGATACCAGTTCCACATGCCGCCTTCAAGGAAAGCCTCGCCACCGGGCGGGGGCGCCACAATACCGGACCCCGGGGCGGTCTCATACTTCTTGGCGAATTCCACCACTTCGGCGTGGAATGCCTCCGGTGAAATGGGCTGGTTCAGTTGCGGAATCTCGTGGTTAGGCGCAATCCAGAACCATGCCGCGGAGAACAGGGCAATGCCCAGGGAATATACCCAGAAAACAATCCACCAGTTGCGCTTAGCCTTTGGCAGGCGACCATCCCAACCGGCCTCCGGGGGGTGCATGGCGGTCTGCAACGCCTCAAGGTTTGCTGCCATCTCCAGACCTCCTACGGCACCTTTGCGCCCGTGATCTTGTAGGGCGTAGTGCTGAAATAATAATGATTCTGCACCAAAGTAGTGCCCCAAATCAGATAAGCAAACAACGTCGTCAGTGCAACAAAACTCCACAGCAACAAGGAATCCAGCAAGCCGCCATCAACGGTGCGTCGCATCTAACACACCTCCCCCTTGTTCCGGCCCGGTCACCTTGAGCCTTATTGCACTTGCCAGCGTCCGTACACCATGCCGAAATACATCAGGTACAGGGCGAAGAACAGGACCAAGTAACCGATGGTAAGCGTATCCATCCCCGGCGTGTGCTCGTGCCCTGCTTCATGAGCGTCATCTCGAGCACTCATACCAGCCACCTCCTTTCCCTTCCCACTGTTGTCTATCATGTGGCATGAGCGTCTGAATTCTACTACGCTCGAATATAAAATATAGACGAAACAAACACTTACGGGCCGTGACGAAAGTCACAGTTCATTCGAGCAATTTGGTGGCACCATAGACATTACCCGTCATGCGCTTTGTCTTGGCTCACCCATTCTCTATGTCGTCTTCATCGCCAATAACACGGCACTCTTCGGTGTCATCCGACAACCTGAACGGGAGTGATTAGCTCTGACTATCCACTGGTGGGAATGGACGTTTGACCCGCCCGTTGCCGCCGCCGCACTGACGGCAGTGGCCTTATATGGGTTCGCGGCCCGGCAGACTGGCTGGCACCGCTCCCGGGGTACCGCTTTTCTGATCGGCGTGGGCCTGACCGCTCTGGCCCTGGAGTCGCCGCTGCACCGCCTGGGGGAGTGTTGCCTGCTGGCGGCGCACATGATCCAGCACATGGTGCTCCTCCTGCTGGCACCACCCCTGGTGATCTGGGGCCTGGGTGAATGGATCCGTCACCGCGGGCCTGCCCCGTCATGGCTGGCAGTGCTGGTGCATCCGGCGGTGGCCCTGACCACAGCCCTGGTGAATCTATACGTCTGGCATGTGCCATCCCTGCACCAACTCGCCCTGGAATCGGCACCTGTGCATAACCTCCAGCATGTGCTGTTTGTGGTCACCGGCATCCAGTTCTGGTGGCGCGTGGTCTGCCCGGCCCCGTCGCAGGCGGCCTTCCTGGCGCAGGCGGCGTCCCGCTTCCTGTATCTGGTGGGAGCCAGCTTCGGCATGATGCCCCTGGGTCTGATCCTGCTGATTGCCCCCACCCCCCTGTATCCCCGGTACGCCGGGCTGGCCTCGGTGTTTGGCTGGTCGCCGCTGGCCGACCAGCAGATGGCGGCCCTGTTCATGCTCTTTGGCGGCGGCACGATCCTGGTCGGGGCAGTGACGGCCGGTTTCATTGTGCTCAGCCGCGGCAGCGCCGACCGGCCCCTGGTGCCGCCGGTGGCCGCCCCGGGCGGGCACACCGGTCAGATCCCCTGATCTCACACGCAGCACGGCTTGAAAGTAAAGGGGAGGCCACATGCCGATCTCATCGTCAGTCCGGGTCGCTCCCAGCGCCACCACCTCCGACCAGACCGGAATCGTCACCCGGATTCGGAACCACCTGCCCCTGCTCAAGCCCAAGATTGTGCTGCTGCTGGCCTTTTATGGCGTTCTTTCGGCCCTGGTGGCCGGGTCCGGCCGGGTTCCGGCCGGCCGCCTCCTGCTCTTTGCCCTGCTGGCCATGATGGCCGCCGGGGGCGCCGCCTGCCTGAACCACCTGTTTGAGCGCGACGTGGACGCCAAAATGCAGCGCACCCGTTCCCGGCCCCTGCCCTCCGGGCGGGCCACCCCGGCCGGTGCCGTCGGGCTGGCGGCGGTGCTGCTGGGCCTCTCCATCCCGGTGGCCTGGCTGACCCTCGGCCCGGCGGTGGGGGTGCAACTGGCCCTGGGTGCGGCCATTTATGGCGGCCTGTATACCCTGGTGCTCAAGCGCCGCACCCACTGGAACATCGTGATCGGCGGCCTGGCCGGCAGCAATATGGCCCTGGCCGGCTGGGCGCTGGTGGATCCCGGTCTTGCCCCCGGCGCCTGGCTGCTGGCCCTGGTGGTGTTCCTGTGGACCCCGCCCCACTTCTGGGGCCTGGCCATCGCCCGTGACGCCGACTACCGTGCCGCCGGCATCCCCATGCTGCCGCAGTCCGCCGGCCTGGCCGGCACGGCCCGTGCCATGACCGGCTACGCCGCCGCCACCTGGGCCGCCAGCCTCGCCGTGGTGCCTTACACTTCTCTCGGACCGACGTATACGGTGGCTGCCGCGGTGCTGGGGTTTGCCTTCACCGCCGGGTGCATCGCTCTCTGGCGCCGCCCTGATACCCGCCTGGCCTTCACGGTGTTCAAGGGCTCGGGGATGTATCTGGCGCTGCTACTGGGGGTCATGGCCCTGGATTTGTGGCTGCATGCGTGAGGGGGCATTAAATAGAACAGCAGACCCGGGGGAAGCACCCCCGGGTCTGCGCGTGTCGCAGGGGCTCGCGGACCACCTCCGGCACCTCTCGCCCTGTGGGTATCCCTGAACCCCTGCACTAGGAGACAAGGGCCGCCAGAACCCGGTCAATGTCTGCCGGTGTAATGCTCGGGTTCAGCAACACTGTTCGGAACCAGCGGCGTCCACGCAGCGTTGTCAGGGAAATAAACCCGATGCCGCTCTCCACCAAGCGTCGCTGGGCTTCCTCTGTCCGTTCATCATCGCCGGTGAGGCGGAAGCAAAGCAGATTCAAGTCTGGCGTGTGAGCAGTTTCAAATTCCGGATGGCTGGCCACAGCCTCGGAAAGGTAGGCGGTTCGCTCCAGGCTCTGGTCGATCAACTCTGCCAGACCTGTCTCGCCCAGGTGCTGCCAGGCCATCCACAGCCGCAAAGCATCCCAGCGGCGAGACCCCTGGAGCGTGAACTGCCCTTGACTGATGGGTCCGTTCGTCCGGGCGAGGTATGGTGCCCCCGTGTTGAAGACGTGGTGCAGGAGGGCCGGATCGCGGACCAGAATGACACCGATCCCCTTGGGCTGTAGCATCCACTTGTGCGGATCCAGTGCGACGCTATCAGCCTTGGCGATGCCGGCCAGCCGGTAGCGGGCCCTGGCGGACAGCAGTGCCCCGCCGCCATGAGCGGCGTCCACGTGTAGCCACACGTCATACTTGTGGCAGACCTCGGCGATCGCAGACAAGGGATCGACGCTGCCGGTGCTGGTGGTGCCTGCGGTGGCCACCACCGCGAGCGGCGGTTCCGGTAACTCCTGTACCAGGCGTGCCAGAACAACCGGATCCATGTGAAAATCTTCATCGACAGGAACAGCCACGACTGCCTCAGCCCCCAGCCCCAGTACCCGTGCGGCCTTGGCCACCGAGTAATGGGCCTGTTCAGAGGTCAGAATCAGTCGCCGTTCCGGCCTGTGCTCCCTGGCCACCAGCAGTCCAGTGAGATTGGCGGCAGTCCCTCCGCTCACCAGTGTGCCACCTGCCTGCTCGGGCAGTCCACTCAGGCGGACCAGCCAGTCGATCACGGCTCGCTCCATGGCAGTGGCCAGTGGGGAGAGTTCCCAGGCCAGCATGTTCTGATTCAGGGCCGCGGTGAGGAAATCGGCCAGAACACTGATCCACAGCGGTCCGGAATCCATGTGGCCAAAAAAGCGTGGGTGGGCAACCTGCATGGCGCCGGGAATAATTTGATCTTTAAGGATACCGGCGAGTTCAGGCCAGGCCAGACCATGCGGTGGCGGAGATCCGGCAAGGGTTCTATTTTGCAGGACGGGCTGCTGGTCCAGGGATGCCAGGTGGTCGACAATCAAATCGACCACCTGATGACCCATTCGACGTGCAACTTCCCGGTTGTGGCCGCGGGGATCGATGATCGAGATGCGGTCCATGCAGGGGTTACCTCCTGGGGTGTTTAGCCGCAACACAGCCAAGGCATACAGGCGCTTCACCATGCCTGCGGCCCGTTCATACCCCCACTGTCCGCCTCTGCTAACCGCGGGGTCTGACTATTTACGGTTCTGCATTTTTTGCTTGCCTTCCTTCCAGTTGACTGGGCCTGCCTACCCGCCCAGATAGCGGGCCACCACCTCCGGGTCACGCCGGAGCTGCGCCGCCGGGCCGGAGCCGACGATGCGGCCGTTCTCCAGAATGTAGGCCCGGTCGGCAATCTCCAGGGCGGCCCGGGCGTTCTGCTCACTGATCAGCACCGGAATCCCCTGGCGGTGCAGGTTGCGGGTAATCTGGAACAGGTCCCGCACCACCTTCGGCGCCATGCCCAGAGAGGGCTCGTCCATCAGCAGCAGGCGGGGTTCGGCCATCAGCGCCCTGGCCACCGCCAGCATCTGCTGCTCGCCGCCGCTGAGCGAACCGGCCAGTTGCCGCAGGCGCTGGCGCAGCACCGGGAACAACTCCAGCACCTCCTCCCGCTTCGCCGACGCCCGCTTCCGGTCGCGGTTGCCGTAATAACCGCCCAGCAGCAGATTATCGGCCACCGACAGAGTCGTGAAGCACTGGCGCCCTTCGGCCACCTGCGCCAGGCCCTGGCGGGTGATCTGGTGGCCGGGCAGGCCGGTAATATCGCGGCCGTCAAAGCGGATGGAGCCACCCACCACGGTGGCGAGGCCGTAAATAGCCCGGAACAGGGTACTCTTGCCGGCCCCGTTGGAGCCAAGCAGGGCCACCACCTCGCCGGCGCCCACGTTCAGGGTTACCTGGCGGAGCACCGCCGCGCCGCCATAGGCCACAGAGAGGTCCGTAATCTCCAGCATCTCAGCCTGCCTCCTCGCCCTCGGCGCTGCCGAGATAGGCCTCAATCACCCGGGGATCACGGCGCACCGCCGCCGGCGGTCCTTCGGCAATCTTCTCCCCATACGAGACCACACAAATCTCATCGGAAACGTTCATCACCAGCCGCATGTTGTGTTCCACCAGGAGGATCGTTAACCCCTGGCGGTTCAGGCGGGCGACCAGATCGGCCAACTGAGCGGTTTCCGTATCGTTCAGCCCGGCGGCCGGCTCATCGAGCATGAGTAATGCGGGCGCCATAGCCAGGGTGCGGGCGATCTGCAGCAGCCGTTCCTCACCCACCGTCAGCCGGTCGGCCCGGGCCGAGGCCAGGGCACCCAGCCCGACCAGGTCCAGGCACCCCTGCGCCTGGACCCTGGCCCTTTCCTCTTCATCGCGGACCCGGCGCAGGTGCAGGGCTGCCTCCAGGTAACGGGCCTGCAGGTTGCGGTGGCAGCCGATCAGCACATTCTCCAACACTGTCATGGAGCGAATCGCCCGGCTTTGCTGGAACGTGCGGGCAATGCCCAGGCGGGCAATGCGGTGCGGGGGCAGGTGGGTGATCGCTTCCCCCTGGTACAGCACCTGCCCGGAGTCAGGGCGCAACACCCCGGTGATCAGGTTGAACAGGGTGGTCTTGCCGGCCCCGTTGGGACCCACCAGGGCCTTCAGTTGCCCCTGAGCAATCTGAAAGCTCACCCCCTGCACGGCGCGCAGGGCACCGAAGCTCTTGCTGACCCCCCGTACTTCAAGCAGCGCACTCACCGCGCCACCTCCCCCCGGAACCGGCGCACCGAGCGGATGAGCAGGCGGGGCACGGCCGCCAGTCCGGTGGGCAGGTACACCATCAGGTAGAGCAGAACCAGGCCGTACAGCACCACCTGGTAGTCCCGCAACCAGGCAATGTACTCAGGCAGAAACTTCAGCACCAGCGCCCCCACCACTGGACCCACCAGGGTCCCTTCGCCGCCCAGAATCACCATTGTCAGCAAGGTGACCGATGTCTCAAACCCGACCATGCCTGGCGAGATAAACTGGGTATAGTGGGCGTACAGGCTGCCGGCCAGGGCGGCCAGGGCGGCGCTGATCATGAACATCTGCAGGCGCACCCGGGCCGGGTCCACCCCGCTCATATCCGCCACCAGCGGGTCATGGCAAACGGCCTGCAGGGCCCGGCCGACCCGGGACCGGGTCAGGTTGTAGCCAAGCCACCCGATCAGGCCCAGCAGCAGCCAGACCAGGTAAAAGTACTGATTGGTGGTGGTGGTCTGCAGGCTGCCCACCCCGAACGGGGCAATGCCGGTGATCCCGGCCCCGCCTGCGGTGAGACTGCGGGCACTCAGAAAGATATTTTCAAAGATGATGCTCAGGGCCAGGGTGGCCAGGGCCAGGTTGTATTCCGACAGGCGGGTGACGGCCACCCCGATCACCCAGGCCAGCACCAGGGTCAGGGCCAGCCCCACGGCCAGGGCCGCCAGCGGCTCCCAGCCGTGCCCGGCCGTCAGAATCGCGGTGCTGTAGGCACCGATGCCCATAAAAGCACCCTGCCCAAGGGAGAGCATGCCGGTGTAACCCTTCAGCAAATCCAGGCCCAGAGCGGCGATGCCGAAAATGCCCGTCACCACCAGCAGGCTGATGGTGTGCCGGTACACCGGCAGCAGCGGCAGGGCCAGGAACAGCAAGGCCGCCAGCAGGCCGGCCGAGCGCAGCAACCGTTGCACGGGATGCCCCCTTCTCCGGGCCGGTACCCGGTCAGCGAGAATAACGGCTCCGGACGAGCAGTAACACCAGCAGGATCACGAAGGTGGTCGCTTCCTTGAACTGCGAGGAAAGATAGGCGGCACTCATGGACTCGGCCAGCCCCAGGACCAGGGCTGCGCCGATACTGGCGAAGGTCCGGCCGAGCCCGCCCAGCATGGCGGCCACAAACCCCTTCAGTCCCATCAGCAGGCCGGCATCATACACCACAAAGGTCAGGGGGGCTACCAGCACCCCGGCCACGCCGCCGATCGCCCCGCACAGCACCAGCGAAAACCGGCGCATGGCACGCACATCAACCCCCACCATGGTGGCGGCGTCCGGGTTCTCGGCACAGGCCCGCATGGCCTTGCCGGCCGGAGTCCGGTCTAAAAAGAGCCAGAGCAGCCCGCTGATCACGAGCGTGAAGGCGAAAATCACCACCGTTTCCGGCGGAACCCGCACCGGCCCCAGCAGCAGCGCCTTGACCGCCGTGTACCGCGGCATGGCCAGGGGGTCCTTCCCCCACATCAGCATGGCAATGCCGCGCAGGGTCATCGACGTGGCCAGGGTAATCACCAGCAGGACAGAAATGGAGGCCCGGCGGGCCGGCTGAATGGCAAACTGCTCCATGGCGAGGCCAAGACCGGCAGTGACCAGCACCACCAGGGGCAGAGCCACCCAGAAGGGGAGATGGAATACCTCTTCAAAGGTGATCATGCTGAGGGCGCCTAAGATGAGGAACTCGCCCTGGGCCAGGTTCAGGACCCGGCTGACGTTATACACCAGGCTGATCCCCACCGCCACGGCGGCGTAGATACTCCCGGCGGTGATGCCGCCCACCACCGTTTGCCAGAATAGCACACCCATTACTTCGCCAGGGTCAACTTACCGTCGACAACCTGCATCATGATGGCGTCCTTCAGGCCCAGGCCCCGGTGGTCGGTGGCCGAGAACTGATACATCCCGGAAACCCCGGCCCGGCCCTTCAGGCTCTCTAACTCGGCCACAATCTTGTTGCTGTCGGTACCGACCTTTTTCATCGCATCGGCCAGCAGGTAGAGGGCGTCGTACATCGTCCCGCCGCCCAGCCCGACTTCTTTCTCGTACCGCTCCAGGTAACGCTTGTGGTAGTCGGTATTCACCTTGTACTGCGGATCGTTCTCGGCCAACTGGCGCCAGGCCAGGTCCTTGGTGGCCGGAATCAGGAAAGTTTTGGGCTGAATCGAGGCCAGGCTGGCCAAAAAGGCGTGGGACAGGTTCCCGTGGGAGGCCACAAAGGGCAGTTCCAGCCCCAACTGGTTATACCCCTTCAGCACTACGCCCAGGGGCTTGCCGACCACCCAGCACATGATCACATCCGGTTTCTGGTCGCGCAGCCGGGTCAACTGCGTGGTCACGTCGACATCGTTGGGGTTGAAGGATTCGCTGCCCACCAGGGTCAGCCCGGACTGGCCCACAAGCTTCTTCAGAGCCGTTTCCGCCACCTGTCCGGAGGCATCGTTCGGCGTCAGCAGGGCGACCCGGGTCAGCTTGCGCTGCAGGGCCCAGTCCATAATGAACTTCTGCATATCCGGGACGCTCACCGAAGCGGCGAACAGGTACTTGTGTTCGGAGTCATAGGCACCCGACAGCGAATAGGTCACCGGGCCGTCCTTTACCAGCGGGGCGATGGCCCGGGAATTGGCCACCAGGCCCATGCCGACCATGGCGGCCACCTTGTCATCGCGGATCAGCTTCTGGGCCCCGGTGATGGACTTCTCCGGGTTGCTCTCGTTGTTGTAGAAAACCGCCTGCAGGGGCCGGCCGTTAATGCCGCCCGCCGCGTTGATCTCCTCGACCACCAGCTTGGCCGTGTTGATGTACTCCTCACCGTAGGCGGCAAACTGCCCGGTCTCCTCCACCAAAAGGCCAATCTTGATCGGTTCCTTGCCCCCGGTGGTGGGCGTCGGCGCCGCTGCCGGCTGCCCGGCCGGTTGCCCCGCCGGTTGCCCCGCTGTGGGCTGCTTTGGCGCCGCACACCCCGCCAGTAACCCCAGCGCCAGGAATCCTACCGCCACCCGCTTGCCCCAACCCCAATCGCTCATGTTCTGAACCGCCCCTTTCTAACTGTCTGCCGAACTGCTGCCCACGCAGCGCACAACCCATAAATGCAACAATACTTATCTTTTCAGTGATAAGGCTTGCACTCCAGCGAAAATAGCGATACTTTGTACATGCCAAGTACATACCACCAGGGAGGTCAGACCAGTGCCAAGCAGAGAGCAGGGGCAAGATGGCGTGCCGCCCACGGACACCGGGCCGCACCGGCGATTGCGGCGGGGAGAGGACACCCAACAGCGGATCCTCGCCGCTGCCTTCAGCCAGATTGCCTTGCACGGCATCAGCGGCCTGCGGACCCGGGAAATCGCCGCCATGGCCGAGGTAAATATTTCGACCCTGCACTACTACTACCAGACCAAGGATAACCTGATGGCGGCTGTGCTGGACTTCATCGGTGATCGGTTCTACCGTGACTTTCAGGTATTGCCGGGGCGCGGGGCCGAGCGGATCAGGGCGCATTTCCGGCAGACCATTCAGTACCTGGCCAGTGAACCCGAGTTACACCGGGTGTGGCTGAACTTTCTGGTCGAAAGTTTCCACAGCCCGCCGGTTCAGTCGGTCTTCCAGCGCCTGCTGGAGCGCTGGCACAGTTGCTACGAGTCGGCCCTGTTGGAGTCATGGCAGGACGGGCAGCAATTGGTCCTGCCGCCGGAACAGCTCACCCCGGTGCTCATGAGCATTACCGAAGGGGCCGTGGTGCAACTGCTGGCCAGCCCGGGTACATTCGATCCGGAGCGCTATTTCCGGGACGCCGAGGCCGCCTTGCTGCCAGTGGGGTGAAACTTCCCCTCCGGCACCATACGGTTTTTCTTTTTTGCAGAAGGAAAATCAATCGGTTGATTGAAAGTATACGGTGCTCATCAGATTTGCGTCAACAGTTTGGTATGGCTAAACATTTTCAGCGGGAATTACGGCGCAGCACCTGTAAAGGGGGAAACGGCGTGGGTTTTACAGACTTTCGCACCTATCTGGCCAGCCTGGAAGCAGCAGATCTCCTGTACCGGGTGGACCGGGAAGTCAACAAGGATACGGAACTGTCGCCTCTGGTGCGCTGGCAGTACCGGGGTCTGCCGGTGGAGCAACGCAAGGGCTTTCTCTTCACCCGGGTGGTAGACTCCCGTGGGCACCGCTACCCTTCCGCCGTGGCGGTCGCCTGTCTCGGGCCGTCCCGGCGGGTGATCGCCCACGCCCTGGGCTGCACCGAGGCGGAACTACGCGCCGAATGGTCGCGGCGGACCGCCAGCCAGATCGAACCGGTGCGGGTGAGCCGGGCCGAGGCCCCGGTCAAGGAGGTTATCTACCGGGAGAGCGACCTGCAGGGAGCGCGGGACGGACTTTTCGGCCTGCCCATCCCCATTGCCACCCCCGGCTTCGACCCGGCGCCCTACGTGACGGCCGGGCACTGGGTCACCAAAGACCCCGACACCGGCATCCGCAATGTGGGCAACTACCGGGCGATGGTCAAGGGCCCGGGCCTGCTGGGCATTAACGTGGTGCCCTCGCAGCATATCGGCATGCACTGGGCCAAGGCCCGGGCCCGCGGCCAGCAGTACCTGGAGGCGGCGGTGGTCATCGGCCCGGCCCCGGCCGTTTCGCTGGTGGCTCCGGCCAAAATCCCCTACGGGGTAGACGAACTGGCCGTGGCCGGCGGGCTGCTGGGTGCGCCGATCGCGGTCGTGCCCTGCGAAACGGTGGACCTGGAGGTGCCGGCCCACGCTGAAATCATTATTGAAGGCCGCATCCGGACCGATGTGGAGGAGCCGGAAGCCCCCTTCGGCGAGTACACCGGCTATGTGGGCGAACAGCGCAACCGGCCGCTGTTTGAGATCACCTGCATCACTACCCGGCGCGATCCGATCTGGCTTGCCTTTGCCAGCCAGTTCCCGCCCAGCGAGTCCTCCAACCTGCGTGCCGTCGCCAATGAGGCGATTTTCCTGGATCTGCTGCAAAAGCACCTGGGCATGACGACGGTGCGGGATGTGGCCTTTGTGGAAGAAGGCGGCAGCGCCCAGAACCTGGTGGTGGTGCAAATGAAAAAGCGCACCCCGGCCGATCCGTGGCAGGCCCTGAACGCCATCACCACCGTCGACCCGGCGTACGGTAAGATCGTCATCGCCGTAGATGAGGATATCAATCCCCAGGACATGGAGGCCGTGATGTGGGCCCTGTGCACCCGCATGCAGCCGGCCCAGGACCTGCGCGTGCTCACCCACCGCACGACCCTGCTCGACCCCTCGGCCGCGCCGCCCCAGAGCCCGGTGGAGCACCTGTATTTCCCCCCGCCCGCCGGGGCCTCGGCGGTGCTGATTGACGCCACCCGCAAGTGGGACTATCCGCCGGTTTCCCTGCCGCCCAGGGAGTATATGGAACGGGCCCGGCAGATCTGGGAGGAGGCCGGGCTGCCCGAACTCCGCCCCCGCAGCCCCTGGTACGGCTACCCCCTTGGCGAATGGCCGGCCGACTGGACGGAGCTGGCGAATCTGGCGGTAGCCGGACGCTACGACGAGGTGGCCCGGCGGGTCGCCGCCGGGCGCCAGCCGATTCCCCCGGAAGGAGGCCAGTAGCCATGGCAGCGGAAGGAAAGGCAAAGCCGGCCCGGCGGCGGCGCACGGCGGCTCCGGCTGCGGCTCCGGCTGCGGCGGCGGTGGCGGCCCCCGCCGGGGCGGTGCGGGACTTTCGGGACTGGCTGGCCGTGCTGGAAGCGGCCGGCGAACTGAGGCGGGTACAGGCCAAGGTGGACTGGGACGGCGAAATCGGCGCCATTACCCGCGTGAACTTCGCCCTGGAAGGGCCGGCCCTGCTGTTCGAAAACATCAAAGACTACGAGGCCGGGCGCTGCACCCAGCTCATGGTGGGCGGCGTCGCCACCCGCCGGCGGGTGGCGATGGCCCTGGGGATGTCCCCCGACATCCCCGCCCCCGCCCTGACTGCCCAGGCCAGGCGCAAGATGCGCCAGTCGATCCCGCCGGTCACGGTGGCCACCGGGCCGGTGAAGGAAAACATCCTTACCGGCGGGCAGATTAACCTGTACGAATTCCCGGTGCCCAGGTGGCAGCCCCAGGACGGCGGCCGGTTCATTGATACCTGCTGCGCCGTGATTACCAAAGACCCGGAAACCGGTGTGCCCAACGTGGGCCTGTACCGGGGCATGCTCGCCGGCCCGGACCAGATCGCCAAGCTGCTGGTTATTTCCCAGGGCTGGGGGCGGCACTTCGGCAAGCACCGCGCCAACGGCGGCGCCATGCCGGTGGCCATTGCCTACGGGCTGCCCGATGTGTACCACTTCACCGCCTGCGCCCCCATTCACCACCGCGACGGCCAGTGTGAATGGGATACCATCGGTGCCATTCAGGGCTTCCCGGTGGAACTGGTACCGGCGGAAACGGTGGACCTGAAGGTGCCGGCCCATGCTGAAATGGTGGTGGAAGGTTTTATCTCGCCTGACCCGGCCACCTTCAAGCCTGAGGGTCCCTTCGGGGAATTCACCGGCTACTTTGGCGGCACGCAGTCGCCCAAGCCGACGGTCCAGGTCACCTGTGTGACCCACCGCAACAACCCGATCTTTCGGGGGACGGTGGAAGGCGTCCGCCCCGGCATGCCCAACGAGGACAGCGCCATGTTCGAGGTCAGCCTGGCGGCGGTAGCCTGGAATGTGCTGGAGGATGCCGGTGTGCCCGGAGTGCTGGATGTGTACGTACCCCCGGTTACGGTAGGCACCCATGTATTCGTGCAGATTCATAATACCTACCGCAACCACGCCAAGCAGGTGGCTGCCGCCCTCTGGGGCGCCAGCCCGGCCCAGTGGTTCTACAAGCATGTGTTTGTGTTTGAAGAGGATATCGATATCCGGAACCCGGACGATGTGCAGTGGGCCATGGCCTATCGCCTGAATGCCGGTGAGGGCGACCTGGTCACCTTCGGCCCCACCTTCGGGTCGCTGCTCGACCCCAGCACCCGGTCAGACGAGCGCGATGCCCTGCGCTACGGCTCCGGCAAGTGGTATCGTGTGCTGTTTGACTGCACCCGGAATCTGGACTTCCCCCTGCGGGCCGACGGCGCCGGCGTGTATCCGCCGCTGAACAAGCTGGCGGTGGCTGACGAGCGCAAGGTGGCCGCCCGCTGGGATGAGCTGGGGATCGGCCTGCCTTACCTGGATGCCGACGCCCGGCGGAAGCTGACGATGGAGCATGTGATCGGCAAGATCCAGGGGATTCGGGACTGACGTTTGGGTGCGCCGGGAATAAGTCCACCAGCGGCGGAGCAAAATAAGAGCAGGCGCCCGGGTTGTGCCGGGCGCCTGGGAGCCTACAGTCGCCGTCCCACGAATGAGATCGGCAGCTGCCAATCATCGCGATTGGACTGCAGCTGCTACTTTTTAGCAGCGAGTGCGAAGCGGACGATGATCAGGACGACCCAGACGATCAAAGCAGCGTCCAGTTCAATCGTGATCTTCACCGACTAGCACCCCCTTCTCGGGGACACTGGCCGCCAGGCTCCGGTGCCATTATACACCAGCCGGACCTCTTTTTGGGGTCCGGCTGACTGTCTGCACCGAACTTTCGTTCGACAGCATTCGAGTTCGCTCCCACCAGGTAGGCCGGCGCGGCCTATCCGCGATTCGTCATCCGGACTCGGGAAACATGCATGAACCAACTGAACGACCGGGGCGGAGCCCTCCTGCATCCAGGAGACTCCGCCCTGATTCCGTTCTAAGCTCTCCTTAACGTGACTTGGACAAGTATATAAGAATAGGCTTATACCGAGGTGGGTTCATGAACGAGCACATCGTCCTCTTGAAGACGCTGGCCGACCCTACACGCCTGAAGCTGTTGAAACTCATTCTGCAGGAAGAACGCTGTGTGTGCGAGTTGCAGGAAGTGCTTCAGATCAGCCAGCCGGCTGTCTCGCAGCACATTTTCAAGCTGAAGACTGCCGGCCTCATCAGGGAACGCCGGGCTGGCATGTGGACCTTCTACCAGGGGGATACGCAACGGCTAAACGCGAGGCTCGGCGCCTTCTCTGCCTTCCTGAAGACCGATCCGGTGGACATTCCTGACATGGCAGGCGAGGTCGAGCGCAGGGCCACTCTGAACCGCGCCACCCTTTCAACCGAAGGAGGTTCTTCATCGTGACCAGGGAGACGCAGGGCGGTCTTTCGCTCTTGGACCGCTTCCTTACGCTCTGGATTTTCCTCGCCATGGCAGTCGGTGTTGCCATCGGCTACTTCTCTCCAGGTGCAGCACAGGCGCTCGACCGGCTTCAGGTCGGGGGCGTGTCACTGCCGATTGCTGTCGGTCTGATCTGGATGATGTACCCCGCGCTGGCCCGTGTCCGCTACGACGAGATGGGCAAGGTCTTCAAGAACGTCCGGCTGCTGGGCTTCTCATTGCTCCAGAACTGGGTGATTGGCCCGGCACTCATGTTTGCCCTGGCGTTGCTCTTCCTGCGTCACCATCCCGACTACATGGTGGGTCTGATTATCATTGGCCTCGCTCGCTGTATCGCGATGGTGCTGGTCTGGAATGGGCTCTCCAAGGGCGACAACGAATACGCAGCCGCCCTTGTGGCTTTCAACTCGATCTTCCAGGTGCTGTTCTATTCCATCTACACCTATATCTTCATCACGGTTCTGCCGGGTTGGTTCGGCGTGAACACCGCCGGCGCCACCGTCGACGTCTCGATGTGGGAAGTGGCCAAGAGCGTGCTGATTTATCTGGGCATTCCCTTCTTTGGCGGTATGCTTACCCGGGCGATTCTGGTTCGCCGGAAGGGCCTGCAGTGGTACGAGTCTGAGCTGATGCCGAAGCTGGGACCCACGGCGCTGATCGGTCTGCTCTTTACCATCGTCGTCATGTTCTCCATGAAGGGCGAAACGTTCGTCGCCCTTCCCACGGATGTGGTGCGGGTGGCAATCCCACTGCTGATCTATTTTGTGGCGATGTTCTTTGTCTCGTTCTGGCTCTCGAAGCGGGCCGGCTTTAACTATGGCCAGACCGTGACGCTCTCGTTTACGGCGGCCAGTAACAACTTCGAGCTGGCGATCGCCGTGGCTGTAGCCGTCTTCGGCATCGGGTCCGGGCAGGCGTTCGCGGCTGTGATCGGTCCGCTGGTCGAGGTCCCGGTGATGATCGGTCTGGTAAATGCTGCCCTCTGGCTCGGACGCAACTGGTTCGGAAGGGGTTCTCTGGTGAAATCGTAGCCAGAGTACAGGGAGAAGGAACGATGGCCGCGGCTATCGTCGCCAGGTGAGGCCCGTCCCACTATTGCCGAGCCTGGATAGGTGCACCATCTGCGGAGCAAAATAAGAGCAGACGCCCGGTGTGAGCGGGCGCCTGGGAGCCTGCAGTCGCCGTCCTACGAATGAGATCGGCGGCTGCCAGTCATGTAGATTGGGACTGCAGCCGCTACTTTCTAGCAGCGAGTGCAAAGCGGACGATGATCAGGACGACCCAGACGATTAAAGCGGCGTCCAGTTCAATCGTGATCTTCACCGACTAGCACCCCCGTCTCGGGGACACTGGCCGCCAGGCTCCGGCGCCATTATACACCAGCCGGACCTTTTTTGGGGGTCCGGCTGACTGTGTGCACCGAACTTTTGTTCGACAACATTCGAGTTCGCTGCCGTCAAGGCGCAAGATGCGCCAGTCCATTCCGCCTGCCAGCCATCCGTAATCCGTCATCCGGACTCGGGGAAATTCCCCGAGTCCTTTTCCTTTCGCAGTTGTGACTCTTCCCCACCGGTGGCCAGCCCGCTGTCCCGGGGCCAGTTCTCGCTGCGGGCCACGGGGCAGAAGCACTTGCGGCCGGAACTTACCGTTTTCACGCCCAGCACACCGGCGGCTGCCGGATCCGGGTGGGGGATACCCTGGTGCTGGACGACTGGGACGGCGCCAACCCCAACGGCCCGGCCCACGCCATCCCCGCAGGCACCCAGACTGTGCAGGTCGAGTTCCGCCACCTCACCCCCCTGCCCGACCCCGGAGCCCGTGAATGACAAGACCGGGCTGGCTTTCTGCCGCCTGGCCTTCAAGCGGCTCTTCTGAGGCAGCCCACTGGTATGAGCGGGGGATCGGCCTGCCGTACCTGAGCGATGAGGCCCGCCTCATAAGTCCACCATCTGCGGAGCAAAATAAGAGCAGGCGCCCGGTGCTAGCAGACGCCTGGGAGCCTACAGTCGCCGTCCCACGAATGAGATCGGCAGCTGCCAATCATCTAGATTGGAACTACAGATGCTACTTTCTAGCAGCGAGTGCATAGCGGAAGATGATCAGGACGACCCAGACGACCAAAGCAGCGTCCAGTTCGATCGTGATCTTCACCGACTAGCACCCCCTTCTCGGGGACACTGGCCGCCAGGCTCCGGTTCCATGATACACCAGCCGGACCTCTTTTTCGGGGTCCGGCTGACTGTTTGGGCGAACTTTCGTTCGACAGTATTCGAGGGCGCTACAGGAGGTGGCCCCGGCTTCCGGTCTAGACCGGAATGTGCCTGTGGCCTACCGATTTGAGCCGGCCATTGACTTTGACTGGAGGTCCGCCAGACCCCTGCCCCGGGTGGGCGCCGACCACTTTTCGGAGCCGCTTGCTGGGATGAGCTGGGGATTTGTCTGCCGTGCCGGAGCGATGAGGTCCGGCGGAAGCTGATCATGGCGCATGTGATCGGGTAGAAATGGTTTTGTGGAATCCGGTAGAGGTCAGGCGAAAACGATGGCGGCCTTTTGGCATCTGATAGGTTCAGGCGAAAAACATGGCGTTCTTTTGGAATCTGATAGAGGTCAGGCGAAAAACATGGCTGCCCTTTGAAATCTGGTAGAGGTCAGGCGAAAACCATGGCTGCTCTTTGAAATCTGATCGAGGTCAGGCGAAAACCATGGCTGCCCTTTGAAATCTGATCGAGGTCAGGCGAAAAACATGGCGGCCTTTTGGAATCTGATCGAGGTCAGGCGAAAAACATGGCGGCCTTTTGGAATCTGATAGAGTTCCGGCGAAAAACATGGCGGCCTTTTGGAATCTGGCAGAGGTAAGACGAAAACCATGATGGCCTTGTGGAAGTCTTCGGATGATGCCGGAAGAAGGGGGGCGGTGTCCGTGGAATAGGCCATGACGCCTCGTCTGTCCCGTAACCGAAGGAGGCGGCCAATCGTTAGCAAAGGCAGTGAGAAGACGACACTGCCATGCCCGGGAGGCCCACCATGCGGAAGTTCATGTTCGTACTCAGCCTGCTGCTGCTTACCGGCTGCACGGCGCCCGCCTCACAGCCGGTCGGGGAGATCCCCGAGCCGCCGGCGCCCGCCGCCTCGCCGCCGCGTTCGGCCGTAGAAGAACTGCACCTGGGCGAAATCCGCATCGAGGAAGTCCCACAGGATGTGGTCTGGGTGCTGCCCTCTGCCCCCAGGATCACCGCCCGCGTGGTACATACCCGTAGCGTGCGCTGGCTTGTCCATGCCGGCGGCGGCATGGACCCCTTTTCCCCGCTCCTGGCTACCCTCCTGCCCGTGGAGTCTGCGCCGGGGGAGTGGACTCTGCAATGGTCCGACCCACCCCGGGAGCGGGTGCGCCTGAGCCTCTGCGCGGAAGTATCCCCGGATTACCCGGATGAGCCCGGCCTGGTTCGGGATGGCGACCGCCGCTTTGCGGTGATTGCCTCCCACACGGTGCAGGTGCTGGCTCCGGGCACCTCGCTGTACATACAGCAGGAGCGGGCGCTGGAACTGGCCCGCCGGGTCCAGCCGGATGCTGCCTGGCAGGCTCGCTTTGTCGAGGCGTATGAGCTGCCCGGGAAGTCCGGGGTGAAACGCCCCACATGGGTGGTGGAGGCCGTTTTCACCTACGGCAACCGGCTGGTGGTGTACCTGGATGCCCTGACCGGCGAGCAGCTCGGGGTCATGCAGGCTGAACCGCCGCACTTTCCGGATGCGCCCCGGCCGATCGACCGGGACCGGGCGATTCAGGCAGCCCTGACCAGCGTTGACCCTGCCCACGTGGAGGTAGGCGAGGCGGTGTTCCGGAAGGGGTATATGGTGTTGCAGCAGGAGTACCATGTGTGGGTGGTCACGCTGCTGACCCGCGGCGAGCGGCGCCCGGCCGGCCGTGTGATTGTGCACGCGTACACCGGGCAGGTGCTGGAGCCCCCCTCGGGGCAGTAGGCACGGGCGCTGCGACGTGCTGCCGACCGGCCACACCTCTCCTCCGGCATGGCCACCTTCACCCGTGCGATGGTGCAAAAACGGATGGACGCATAAAGGCGTCCATCCGGGTTATGCTATGGCAGTAGCAGGGGCGTAAATCGGTTTTGGTGAAGGAGCCTGGTGGCTGACCACACTCGCCAGCCACAGAACCAGTGACGGGATCAGCTTGTTCTGTATGCGGATGTAGGCGTCGATCAGAATGGCGACCGTCAGGGCGCTCAGTACCTTCTCCTGAGCCGAAGACGTCGGGGCATCTTCCCCTTTCGAGGTCAATTCCGATGCCGCCCCTGCTACTCATTCTATCTCAGATCTTGGCGACCGGTGGGTCGCCTTTTTTACGTGCGAGCCCGTCGTGAAGCGCATCGGCTTAAAGGACCGTTGTCCTGAACCGGCCCTTTTTTGTGTGGCAAGTCGAATTCCGCCCACCGGCCTTCTCTGCGGGACCAGACGACCCGGGGTGTCCGGCGGCTGGAGCAGACCCGCGCGCCTTGGGCCATTAGGGGACTGACAGAGTCTGATCTGGTTGTGACCCCTTTCGCGAGGTCGGCAACCCTGGCCCCCAAGTTAACATAGTGTACGTTGAAAGGGGGGTCTTCTAAAGTACACACCAAACCGATGCAGACGCATGCTGTGGGCAGTGCAGCCCTGGTGGAGCCCCTGTTGGTGGGATGAATTCCCCCGCCCTATCGAAGAAGAGACACTCAGTCCCTGGCAAGGACGAGGTGTCTACAAACTTGGTTAGGACGAGGGAAATGTTTAACATTAGGGAACTGCGAGCCAAAGTTTTCAGTAGGCGGGCCATCGCTCGGATTACCGGCATGGATCGCAAGACAGTCCGCAAGTACATTGACGCACAGGAGGCACCCCGTTACAAGCCCCGGCCGCCTCGGGTCTCGAAATTGGAACC
>JAKFDK010000138.1:0-54513 GCA_036676195.1 Clostridia bacterium
CGATGGAGCCGTAGCCGCCTTTTACGGCACTGGTGTCCTGCCGGAGGCCGTCCGGCAAATTGGCTGCCAGGAGTTTCAGCGCCTGGAAGAGTATTGCCGGCGTTCGGATGCCCAGGGCCCGCCGGATGAGATTCGCCGGGGCCGGACCCGCCCGCTGGTATTCACCCAGTACGGCACCGGTTGTCTGGTCACGGATATTGCCCATGTCAAGGTGCTGGAGGCCTGGTCGGCCGATGGGGTTGTGCACTTTGACCCGTCCTGGGGAGCGCGGACGGAAGGGCTATTGGAAGGCGCTCTCTCCCACCGGGGCGACGGTACCATCATTACCGCCGAAAACCTCGGCCGAGTCAAACAGGCCCTGGCCAGTCACACCCTGTTCCAGGTGCGGGCCCACCGGGGACTGAACACCCCGGAGACGGTTCTGCTGGCCGGAGAGGTCGGGGCCGACCTGACCAAGATCAATATTGCTTATGGGGCCATGGCTGGCGGTACCGATCCGGAACGTCTGGCTGTGGATGGTCTGGAAGCCCTGCGGTTGGCCGCCCATTACGGGCTGGCTTATGATGTGGTCACTAATGAAGAACTGGCCGGGGTACCTGCCCATAAGGCCTTTGCCGGCATGTTGATTACGGCGCACATTGGCCGGCGCCTGGGTGGAACACCGATCTTACAGCCGCTGTTCTGCAACGGCCCGGAAAGCCTGATCCGGGGTCTGATGGATGACAATTATGTTGACTTCAATTCTGCCAAGGTCATGGCCCTGCGCCAGATTATGGATGCCCCGATCTGGCCGGGGGCGCCGGTGGGCTTTATGACGCATACCGAGGATCGGGTCCAGTCGGCCATGACCACCGCCCTGCATGCTGTTCTGGCGGCAGTGCTCGAAGTGGAGGCTGTGACCATCGCCTCCACCGACGAGGCGTATTCTGGCGGACCAATCGTGAGCGCCTCGCGGGTTGACTCCCTGCGGGCGGTGCGGGAAACCTTCCGCTTCTTTGGCGGTGCCGGCATTACGCCGACCCCGCGGGCAGCCGCCCTGGCCGACGAGCTGCTGACCGCCATCGCGGGGGTCCTAGTGCAGGTAGCCGAAGTTGGCTTTGTTCCGGCCATGTACCAGGGCCTCCTGGGTTCCCCGGCAGACGGTGCACACCCCGGGCGTGCCGGGCGGGGAACAGTGAGGAGGAAGGCGGAGTGCACGCCATAGGCGTGGCCGGAACGGCCAAGAACACGGGAAAAACAACCTGTCTCACGGCGATTCTGGCTGAAATGGGTGTCAGGAAACTGCGACCTGCCGTGACCAGTATCGGATATGACGGCGAGGAATTCGATCATCTTACCAGTCTGCCCAAGCCCCGGATCCACCTTGAGGCGGGCGCCCTGGTGGCAACCGCCGAGGGGACGCTGAAGGCCGCCGCTGCCAGGCTGGAGACATTGGGACGAACCGGAGTGCTGACTGCTCTGGGTGAGGTCGTATGTGCCCGTGTCGTTGAGCCCGGCCTGATTGCCCTGGCCGGCCCGCCCACCGGTGCCGGTTTGAGCACAGTGCTGCGTAAGCTGGGTTCCTTTGGTGCCGATCTTTGCCTGGTGGACGGCGCCTTCGGCCGCATGTTTCCGATGGTGGGGTTGGACGGCCTGATCCTGGCCACGGGGGCCGCCCGCCATCGGGAAGTTTCGCTACTGGTGGCCGAAACAGCCGCCCTGGTCTGGATGTTTGGTTTATCGGTCCAACCCGGACCCGCCGGGGCCGTAACGGTTGCGAATCTCCTGTCGGCCCGAGCCGCCCGTGAACTTCTGGCCACTCTGCCACCGGCGACTTCCCTGACCATCCAGGGGGTGGTGGCTATGGAAGCCCTGACGCTCCTGGTCGACTGGACCGGATGGTCGGCTGCTGCCTCCTGTACGTTCTCTGATCCGATCCGGCTGGCCCTGGCGGGTCCGCCGGTGCAGACGCAGGCCCTGCTGGAGCGTCTGTCCGGACGCTGCCACTTGGGTGTGGGCCGGCGAATACCCCTGCTAGCCTGTAGCCTCAATCCGTTTTATCCCGAGCAACAAGCAGGTGGCGGTTACCGGGCGGCCTTCGTGGAGATCGAGCGGTTGTGTGGGGATATGAGTCAAAGCCTGCCTGTGCTGGTGGTCGATGTAGTGGCACAGGGTGTGCAGCGGCTCTTTGAATCCTTGGTCGCCTATCTTAATTTGCAGCCAAATAGTGAAGGTATCTAATTGAATCTGTCGAATTATATCGGCGCTCCTCACTGATGAGGGAAGTTAGGCTCTGGTGGGGGATGGGGGAGGGGTTAGGGCCAGGCGAACTGTTGAGGGGTTTCGGTCCGGATCTAGCTGCGAAATTTTTCAGGGGGGTGCCGCGAGTGTTCCGCAAGTGTCGTACCACGCTTTTTAGCGTCGTAACCGTCATGGCCCTGTCTCTTACCGCCTGTGGTGGTGCCAAGCCCGCCGCCCCGGAGCAAAAGGCCCCGGCCGCTCCCGCTCCTGCTGCCGGCGCTGAGGCCGCAAAGCTGACCCCGCTTTCTCCCGCCCAGAAGCTCTGGGTAGCTGAGGACGGTTCGCCTTCTGGTGCCGGCTTCTATATTGCCCACGCCAAGGGCTATTTTAAGGAACTGGGCCTGGAAGTAGACATCAAGCCTTTCGAGTCGTCGGGCGATATGCTCCCGGCCATCGCCTCCGGTGAGATCGATGTGGCTGGCGGCATTACCGGCGCAAACCTGTTCAATGCCGTCGCCCGTGGCCTGGAAATCCGGATCATTGCCGATAAAGGCACCAATAACCCCGGCAAGTCCTACTTCAACATGGTGGTCCGCAAGGATCTGGCCGACCAGATCAAGGACTATAAGGACCTGAAGGGCAAGAAGATCGGTGTTTTCTCGGTGGGTACTCTGAACGAGTACACCGTGGAAAAGGCGCTGGCCAAGGGAGGTTTGACCACCAAGGACGTGGAACTGATCCCTCTGGGTCCGCCCGACATGAACCTGGCCCTGGCCAACAAGTCCATTGAAGTTGGCATGCAGATTGAACCGATGATTGCCCAGGCAGAACAAAAGGGCATCGCGGTTCGCTTCAAGGACACCACTGAGTTCCTACCCGGCGGTCAGATCGCCGTGGTGCTGGCCAGCCCGAAGTTTGCCAACAACAAGGCTGTGGCCGAGCGCTTCATGGTGGCCTATCTGAAGGGCCTGCGGGATTACAACGATGCGTTCATTAAGGGCCAGAACACCGATGCCATCATCGACATTCTGTCCAAGTACTCCGAACTGAAGGATAAGGAAGTCTGGAAGGCGGTCAAGGTCACCGGCCTGAACCCGAACGGGGCTGTCTTCAAGGACAACCTGGTCGACCAGTATAACTGGTACAAGGCCAAGGGTTCGGTCAAGGCTGATGTGAGCCTTGACAAGATGATCGACCTCTCTCTGGTGGACGCTGCGAAGAAGCACGTGGGCGACTACAAGTAATCGAGGGTGGGAGGAGGCCGGGCTCCCCACGGCCCGGCTTCCCGCTACACAGGAGGGGGTTTACTCGTGGCTGCTGAGCAATCCGTGGCGATCGCGAAGACGCAGCGACCGGCCAGGCGAGCTCCTACGGCTGCTGAAAGGCAGCTTCGGCGGGAGCGAATCCTGTCAATCGTCTCCCCGTTTTTACTGGTTATCCTCTGGGAATTGCTGGTGCAGACCCGCTTGTTGGATGTGCGGTTTTTCCCGCCGCCCTCAGGGATAGTCGGAACCTTTTATGAGATGATTGTTTCAGGTGAACTCTGGTCGGCGGTTGGGGTCAGTCTCTTCCGGATTTTCGTTGGTTTCATGGTCGGCGCTATTCCGGGACTATTAATCGGCCTGACCATGGGGCTGTTTCCGCTGGTTCGGGCTGTACTGGACCCCATGGTTGCGGCGCTCTATCCGATTCCCAAACTGGCCATGCTCCCCCTGATCATGCTGCTGTTCGGGATTGGCGAATCCTCCAAGGTGGTTACCATTGCCATCGGTGTGTTTTTCCTGGTGCTGATCAACACGGTGGCGGGTGTCATTAATATCGATAAGATTTACCTGGATGTAGCCCGAAATTTCGGAGCCAGCCGGAAAGATTATTATCTGACGATTGCCTTACCGGGTGCCATGCCGCTGATCTTCACGGGGTTGAAGCTGGGCATGGGGATGGCGCTGCTGCTGATCGTGGCTGCTGAGATGATCGGTGCCAAGAACGGGATTGGCTACATGATTTGGACTGGCTACCAGACCTTCTTGATGGAGCGCATGTTCGTTGGACTTACGCTGATGGCGCTGCTGGGCTATCTGTTTTCGGTTGGCCTGGATGAGTTGGAGCGCAAGGTATTGCCCTGGAAACAGTAGCGCTTGGGAGGCAGGCTGATGTGAAGGCTCAGGCTAAGATCACCGTTAGCGGCCTCAGTAAGGAATTTACCGCCCGCAACGGCAGTGTTGTGACCGCCCTCAAGGACATCACGTTTACCGTTCCGGAGGGAAAATTCCTGGCAATCGTGGGCCCGTCTGGTTGTGGAAAAACTACGCTCCTGCGCATCATTGCTGGGTTGGAGGAACATACAGACGGACATCTGGAAGTGAAGAGGTCGGGTAAGGACCGCCCCCTGAACTCTATGGTCTTTCAGGACAAGTCTGTGTTACCCTGGATGACGGTGCGGGAAAACGTGGCATATGGGCTGCGGCTACGTGGAGTCCCCAAGGACGAGCGGATCGCAGTAGCCGACCGGTATATCAAGATGGTGGGGCTGACCAAGTTTCAGGATGCTTTTCCGCACCAGCTCTCCGGCGGCATGAAGCAGCGGGTGTCGATTGCCCGTGCCTTTGCCAACGACCCGGAGATCCTGCTGATGGACGAGCCGTTCTCGGCCCTGGACGAGCAGAACAAGATCCTGCTCCAGCAGGAACTGCTGCGTATCTGGGAGGGGACTGGTAAGACAGTTATTTATATCACCCATTCCATTGATGAGGCGCTCAACTTGGGCGACCAGGTCATGATCATGACTGCTCACCCCGGACAGATCAAGTCAGTGGCCGACATTGATCTGCCTCGTCCCCGGGATATTACCCACATTCGGAACAACCCGCGGTTTACCGAACTCTTTGATCACATCTGGGGCGCCTTGCGGGACGAAGTGCATAAGGCCAAGCGTGAAGAAGGGCTTGTATTGGCTGAGGACTGACCGGGATTCAGGGTTCCCCAAGAGGGATACCCTTTTATTCAGCGGTACTCATCGATGATGAGTGATTGTAAGGGGAGGTAGACGCATGGAATACACATGGAAGATTGGCGGCGCGCAGGGTGAGGGAATCGACAGCGCAGGCGAAACCTTTGCGCTGACCTTGCACCGGCTGGGGTACTACTGCTTCGCCTACCGACACTACCAGTCCCTGGTCAAGGGCGGGCACACCAACTATAAGATTCGGGTAGCGACAGTGCCAGTGCGTCATCACGGTGATTCCCTCGATATGCTGCTCGCTTTTGATCAACTGTCGATCAACGAAAACATCCATGAATTGCGGCATGGCGGCGTGCTTGTTTACGACGCGGACTTTGAGGCCAACGTTCACGGGCGGACGGACCTTCTGCTGTGCCCGGTGCCGTGGAGCAAGGTGGCCCGTGACCTGGGTTCGCCAATCATGAAGAATATTGTCGCTCTGGGGGCTGCCGCCGGTCTGCTGGGGCTGGGGGAGCGCTCCCTGGGTGCGCTGATTGAAGAGCGCTTTGGCGCCAAAAAGGGTGGCAAGGTGGTCGAAGACAACCTGGCTGCCGTTCACCTCGGCCACAGTTATGTGGAGCAGCAGGGGTGGAAGGTAGACCGCGGCCTGCCGCAGTTACCGGAACTGCCCCGCACCGAGCGGCTCTTTATTTCCGGCAATGAGGCCCTGGCCCTGGGGGCGCTGGCCGGTGGCTGCCGGTTCCTGGCGGCCTATCCGATTACTCCGGCCACTGACGTGATGTACCGGATGATCAAGCACTTCTCCGACGTCGGCGGTGCCGTACTACAGGCAGAAGACGAGCTGGCGGCTATTAACATGGCGATTGGCGGGGCGTTCGCCGGCACGCGGGCCATGACATCGACTTCCGGCCCGGGGTTCTCGCTGATGATGGAGGCTCTGGGTCTGGCGGGCATCGCCGAGGTGCCCCTGGTGATTATAAATGTGCAGCGGGGCGGCCCCAGCACGGGCCTGCCCACCAAGACCGAGCAGGGCGACCTGAACGAGATGGTGTACGGTTCGCACGGAGATATCCCCCGGATTGTGCTGGCGCCCTCGACCATGGAGGAATGTTTCAGCTTTGCCGCCGAATCTTTTAACCTGGCCGAAAAGTATCAGATCCCGGTGATCCTGTCCTCGGACATGTATCTGGGGCAATCCAAGCAGTCGGTGGACCGGCTCGACTTTGATCAGGTCACCATTGACCGGGGCCACCTGGTCACAGCGGAAGAACTGAAGACCAGCGGTGCCAAGGAGTTCCGCCGCTACGCCATTACGGAGTCTGGCATTTCACCTCGTTCCATTCCCGGACAGGCCGGCGGCCGCTATGTCTGCCTGGGCAACGAGCATGACGAGGTTGGGTATGAGATTGAGGACCCGCCCATGCGCCTGGCGCAGGTGCACAAGCGCCAGCGCAAAATGGCCGGCTACGAGGCGCAGCCCATGGGCATCCATTACGACGGCCCGGAGGCGCCGGAAGTGCTGGTGGTGGGCTGGGGTTCCACTTTTGGCCCCATCGGTGAAGTGCGCCGGCAACTGGCGGGCGAAGGGGCCAGGATTGCGCACTTGCACATCGGTTCGTTGGCGCCCTTCCCCACCGGCCGGGTGGCCCGCCTGATTCAGGACGCCCGCCACGTGGTGGTGGTGGAGCAGGCGATCAGCGGCCAGTTGGCCGGGTTGATCAAGCAGCACGTGGGCTGCCACGAAAAGATCCGGAGCTTCCTCAAATACGATGGCAATCCGCTGTTCAAGTCCGATGTGCTGGCTGCTTGCAAGGAGGTGCTCTCTGGTGTTGTCGTTGGATAGTTACAAGGCCAGTCAACGCCCCACCTGGTGCCCTGGCTGCGGTGACTTCGCCGTACTGGCGTCGTTGCAAAAGGCCTCCCTGAATGTGGGGGTGGCGCCTGAAGATATGGTGGTGGTTTCCGGCATTGGTTGTTCGGGCAAGATTTCGCAGCATTTCGGTTCTTACGGCGTTCACACCCTGCACGGCCGGGTGCTGCCCACCGCCGCAGCCGTGAAGGTGGCCAACCGGAACCTGACGGTGATTGCAGCCGGTGGCGACGGCGACGGGTTCGGCATTGGTGTGGGGCACTTCGTGCACGCGGCCCGGCGGAACGTAGATATCACCTATATCGTTATGGATAATCATATCTATGGCCTTACCACTGGCCAGACTTCCCCGACCAGTGAGCCCGGCCACTGCACCAAGACTCACCCCGAAGGTGCCTTCGAGGAACCGATTCATCCGCTGGAGCTGGCCATTACCTGTGGAGCCACCTTTGTTGGCCAGGCCTTTGCCGGCGACCCGGCTGGCATGACCAGGGTGGTGGAGCAGGCCATCCGGCATAAGGGGTTCTCGATGGTGAACATCTTCAGCCCCTGCGTAACCTTTAACAAGCGCAATACTTATGCCTGGTTCAAGGAAGTCCTGACCGACGTCAGCGCCGACCCGAATTACGACTGCACCAACAAGGCGGCCGCGCTGGCCAAGCTGGAGGAATCCGCTGAACACATTACCGGTGTACTGTACCAGGTCAATAAAAAGACGTACGAGGAGCAGTTGCCCAATCTGCCGTCCAGCCCGCTGACAGGGGTCGACCTGCGCCTGGGGTCGGAGCAGTTTGAACACTTGCTGCAGGAGTTCCGGTAAGCATGGGAGCACTCTTTGCGTTGGCCATCGGCCTGTTTTGGGCGGCCTATAATATCGCGGTTCGCTCAGGACTACAAAGGGTAGACGGCGGTGCCGGTTACCTTGTGACCCAGGTCCTGGGCGCGGTGGCCAACCTGGGGTTCCTTCTCCTGCCCCTGCCAGGGCGGGGGGGAACCCCAAACGGGATGGCGGTCCTCTGGTTCATTCTGGCCGGGTTTAGCACAACCTTGATGGGGCGTTGGCTGTACTTTCGCAGTGTTGAGGTTTTAGGACCTTCACGGGCCAGTGCCTGGAAGAGCGCCGCTCCGGTGTATACCTTGATTCTGGGGGCTATTTTACTCGGGGAGCGCCCCGGCCTTCTGGCTGTGGCCGGAACCACTTCAGTGATGGCCGGGCTGCTCCTCCTCTCCCGGGAGCAGGCCCGGCTGAAGGCATCCGTCAGGGTGTCGGGGTCGACCCACGCCGCCATTTGGCTGGGCATTGCCAGTGGCGCAGCGTTCTCGGCCGGTATGCTTCTGCGTAAGGCTGGTCTGAACTTTTGGCCTGATGCGGCTGTCGGCAGTGCCATTGGGGCCCTGGTTGCACTGGGAGCCTACCTGCCGTTTGCTGTGATCAGGGGTGAGGTTAAGGCCGTTTTCCGGGCGCCTGCCGCCGGACTGGGGCTCTTCTTCCTGGCCGGAATACTCGGTAGCCTGGCCCAGTTGAGCACCTTCCTGTCCTTACGGTTTTCGCACACGGCCACCACTCATGTCATTGCCGCTTTGGAGCCGATGTTCACCATGTTCCTGAGCGTTCTGCTGCTGGGGCGACAGGAAGAGTTGACCCGCAGTGTCGCGGGTTCGGCCATACTCATTTGCAGTGGCGTGGTATTGATGACGGTGCAGTAGTGTGGTGCAGGCCGCAAGGCCGTCGAACGAGAGGGGTGGGGCGCCTGTCAGGTGCCCCGCCCTTTTGGGAATCAGTCGCCCGGAACGGAGGAGGTGCTGTTCATGAAAAAGCTGTTCGGTAACATGCGCGTGGTAACCAAGCTCTTTCTCTCTGCCGGGGTGGCACTGGCGATGCTGTTCGTCACGGGTGGGTTTTCGTATTTCACCATGAAGCAAATGGCTGCCGGGGCTGCGGCGTTATACCACGAGCGGACCGTGTCCATTCAGCAGCTTGGACAGGTGAACGACCTTGCTCACCGGATCTGGGCCGGGATGGTGAAACAGACCATTGCTCCGAGTTCGGCCGAGAAGCGGAAACAGGAAGAGACCGTTGCTCAGTTGGAACAGCAACTGCAGGGGGTACTGACCCAGTACGCGGGGGGCCACCTGGACTCGGAGGAACAGGCAGGTCTGGCCAGGTTCAGGGAAGGCTGGGACCGTTACGTGCAGGCCAGGGGCAACGTGCTGGAAGCCAGCAGCGCCGGGGAAGCGCGGGCAGCCCAGTTAATGATTTATTCAGGCAAGGGTGGCGCCGCCTTTGATGAAGCCATTGTCACTTTGGCTCAACTGGTCGAATTGAATCAGAGGGTAGCGTCCCGGCTCAATGACGAAATCAGCCGCTCCATGCAGCAGGGCATGCTGATCAGTGCGGTCATCGTGCTCGTGGCTATGGTAGTTTCCGGACTGGTCAGCCGGGGTGTGGGCAAGTCGATTACCGTTCCCCTGGGTCTGGTGGCCGGGGCGGCCGACCGGCTGGCCGCCGGTGATCTGACCGTAGGGGCACTTCAGATGGACAAACGCGACGAAATTGGCCAGATGAGTGTGGCCTTTAATCAGATGATGCGCAATTTGCGTGGGCTGATCCAGCACGTGTCGGTGGAAACCAGATCGGTTCTGTCTTCAGCCGACGAACTTTCGGCTGCCTCTAATCAGGCGGCCAAGGCTGCAGACAGCGCGACGCGGGCGGTGGGTCAGGTCTCGGCAGGTGCCACCGAACAGGCGAGGTCAGCCGACGAGGTGAACCGCACGATCGAACAGCTTCAGCTTACGATTCAGGAAATCGCCCAGGGCGCCGGCCAGTCGGCGGCGGAGGTGCAGAGGTCGTCGCAATTGTTGATGCAAATGGTCGCCGGCCTGGAAGCCGTGGCCGCCAACGCCGCCGCCGCCGAAACTGGATCTAACCAGGCCGCGCAGACAGCGCACAGTGGCGTCGCGGTGGTGGAGCGAACCGGCGAACGGATGGAACGCATCCGGCGGGCGGTGGGCGATTCGTCGGCCCGCATGGCTGACCTGCAACAGTTGTCGGCACAGATTGGGGCCATTACCGAGGTCATTACCGAGATTGCGGACCAAACGAACCTGCTGGCCCTGAACGCAGCCATCGAAGCGGCCCGGGCGGGGGACCACGGTCGCGGCTTTGCGGTGGTGGCGGAGGAGGTGCGCAAGCTGGCGGAACGCTCCGCCCATTCGGCCAGAGAGATTGCCACCCTGATCGACAATATTCAGGGCAGCACCCGTCAGGCGGTGCAGGCGATGGCAGTTGGCATGGCTGAAGTGGAGGGCGGAAGCAGCCTGGCGGTGGAAGCCGGGCGTTCTCTGCAGGAGATTCTGCAGGCGGTGTCTGCCGCCGCGTCCGGGGTAGAGGGAATCGCCCGGGCTGCCGCCACACTGCAGGCTGATGCCCGCAGCGTTGTACAAGCTTTTGACCATATGGCGGCGGTAACGGAGGAATACACAGCCGCAACCGAGGAGATGACGGCCGGTGCTGCCGAGGTGGCACACCTGGTTGAGCAAATTGCCCGGGTAGCCGGTGAAAACGCCGCCGCTTCGGCTGAAGTTTCCGCGGCCATGGCCGGAACGAGTGCTTCGGCGCGGGAGGTGGCTGCTTCGGCCCAGGGCTTGGCCCGGATTGCCCACCATCTGCAGGAGCAGATGATCCAGTTTACCGTTTAGGCGATGGCCGCGCCGTAACAGCCCCGCAAGCTGCGGGGCTGTTACGGCGCGCCTCAGTCGGCGAACATGGCCGGATCGAGTTCGGGAAAGCAGTTGTCTGCGCCCTGAATCGCCCGCAGCCAGGGCTCATCCGGGGCCTGCCCGGCCGTGAGTCGCTCATGAATACGGTGGAATCGGCCCAGATGTGCGGTGATCCGCCGCCGAGCGTAATCCACCTGGGTGCCGCTGTGGAGAATGAACGGCCAGTCGCTTGCCTGGGCCAGCAGCAATTCTCGCCCGGCCTGGCGCAGGGCCTGGCCCGCCGGACTGGTCGCCGATGCCTCGCCATGTTGCCGGACCAGGCCGGCCATGCGCCGGCTGGCGTGGTGGATATGTCGCCAGACCCAGTGGTTGTCGCCGTTCAGCCAGTAATCATAGTAGCCGGCATTCCCCCAGGAACTGGCCGCGGGCTGAACCGAATTCGCGGCACCATACCGCCGCAGATATTCCGACGGTGTGACCAGGGCGTACTCGCCGTTGGCGGCGGTCTGGCGGGCTACCTGTTCCAGCCAGTGGGGACCTTCGAACCACCAGTGGCCGAACAGTTCGGCGTCATACGGTGCCACCACCAGCGGCGGGCGCTTCATACCGGCCGCCAGGGCGCCGATCTGGCGGTTGCGGCACCACACGAAATGACTGGCGTGCCGGGCGGCTGTGGCGGTGGCCACGGCGGGGTTGTAAAGTTCCTTGTGGGCGCCGGGGCCGGTCACCCGGTAATACTTCAGCCCAGTGGCTACCCGGCAGCCGCTTGGGTGCTGGTGCGGTCCCAGTTGTTGCGGGTCCAGGTCAAAACCAATGTCACGGTAATACTCCCGGTAGGCATAATCGCCCGGATAGCCTTCCTTGTTGCTCCAGACCTGCCGTGACGTCTCCGGGTCCCGGGCAAACATGTCCACCCCGGCGGCGGACCGGATCGGGGCGTAAACACCGTGATCCGGCGCCGGTCTGGCATCGAGCAAGCCGTGGGTTTCCAGGCAGGTGTAGCGGATGCCCTGATCCGCCAGTACCTGCTCCACCCCGGGGTAATACCCGCATTCGGGCAGCCAGAAGCCCTGGGGCGATTCCCCGAACACCCGGCGGAATTCAGCCACAGCCACGGCAACCTGGGCCTTTACAGCCGTCTGTGCCGGTGCCAGTAAGGGCAGGAAACCATGGCTGGCCCCGGTGGTTAACAGTTCCAACCGGCCCTCGCCCTGGTGCCGGTGCAGGGCGCCGGGCAGGTTGCCGTTGATCTCTTCCCACTGCCGGGAGCGCCGGTCCAGCAGGTGCTGGTACATCCGGGCCACTTCGTGCTCCGGGGCATGGTGAGACGTACGCCTGACCTCCAGGTCCGCCAGCTCCTGCATGTGGTTCAGGTGCTGCCGGTATTGGCCCAGCAGCAACGGATCGGTGAGCATGTTCAACAGGGTGGGGCTGAGTGACAGCGCCACCTGAAAGGGAACCCGGTCCCGACTGAGATTGTCCAGCACTTCTGCCAGGGGCAGATAGCACTCGGTGATGGCCTCAAAGAGCCAGCGTTGCTCCAGGGCGTTGGGATCCTCCGGGTGCCGAACGTATGGCAGATGTGCATGCAGAACCAGCGCCACGTAGCCTCGGGGTTCCAAGCAGCCACCTCCAGCCCAGATCGGAGCCATGTGTGGTCGGCAGCGACCGAGTGCGGATGGCCGGCTCAGGCGCGGGCCCCTGGCGACCAGCCGCCGGCGCCGAGCGGGGTTACACCGGCCCAGGGCGTTTGCAGCGGCGCCGAGCGGGCGAGGGGCAGCCATTGCCCGGCACTGTCCACCCGTCCCAGTTCCGCAGCATATTCGTGCCCGTGGTGGGGCAGATCCAACCACCAGTGGTCGTGCAGTTCACCGACCTCATACTGGGCGCAGAGGGCGTCGCAGGTCAGATCGTAGATGCGCAGGGCCCGGCGGCTGCTTGCCAGCACCGGTGCAGGCAGGCGCCCTTCTGCGCCGCCACCCAGTTCCCAGTACGCATAACCCCGACCGGGAGCGGTTGGGAGCAGCACCACTTCATCCACATCATAGCCGGCCGGTGGTGCGGCCGAATCCTGCAGCGGCGCCCAGTGGTCGCGGTCTTCGGCGGCGCCGTCGGATTTCGCCTGGTGGCCCGGATCCTGGTTGCCCTGTCCGGGGTGCGACGGGGTCGGGCCGGTCCGCATCCGGGCGGCAAGATCGATCACCCGGTGACGCAGTTGTTCCCGGGGCGTCTGGCCCGCTCCGGCCTGCTCCTTGTGGGTGCCTACATAGGGCGCGGTACGGAACGGATAGGCCAGTTCCGCTGCGGCTTCCATATGGGTGCCTGCGGCGGACGGGCGCAGCGGACCCCTGGCCCCGTCACCGGTGTCACCGGTCGCCCCGGCGACGATTTCCTCTTCATACACCGGCGTCCGGCCGGGGATGTTAGCCGGTACCCCGGCGTCTCCGGGGGCATCGGCCGTTACCCGCTGGGTACGCTCCTGCAGCGCGGCGCCGGCCACGTCCATGCCCTGGCCCTTACCCTCGTGGTGAATCACATACGACTCGGGCGGGTTCACGTTCGTCTGATCCGGACCCAGCACGGCCTGGTGACCGGGACCGTCGTCTGCGCGGGTTGGCTTGACCAGAAGGTCGCCCTTGCCCAGGGGAGCGGGGCGGCGCCGTCCGGGGCCGGTGAACATGCGGTAAAGAATCGCCAGCGCCGCCAGAAAGAACAGCAGGCCCCAGAACCACATGCCAGAATCAGCCTCCGTAGAGCAATGGTAAGGGTTAGTCTGGCGTTGGCATGCCGGGAACATGCGGCAGTCCGGCTGATAGCCAGAAACTTCCGGTCATCCAGTAGATACCGCTCGCCAGCCTTGACAGGCCCCCTTCCGTACCCTCGTAGATCATACTATGATACCCCTATGGCTTTTTAGGCTTTGGCGGCTTTGGGCAGGGGCGCGCCTCCGGTTCAGGCGGCGGGGGTTCAGATCTGCTTGCATACATATGCGGATAAAACCCTTGCCGTATGAATAATTATGCGATACCATAAGAGAGATACAGGTGACGCAGGAGGAATCGCCCCATGTCTGCACCGGTGCCGCTACACCAGACGGCCGACTCCCTCTCCCTTGACCGGGTTCAGACCCTGGCTGCGCGGTTTGCGCTCAAGGGTCGGGACTTCATCTCGCTCCACGATTGGAGCCGGGAAGAGCTGGCGGTGGCCCTGCATACGGCCCGGGACCTGAAGGCCCGGCAGAAGGCGGGCATGATTGATCAGCCACTGAAGGGCAAGTCCCTGGGCATGATTTTTGCCAAGTCATCCACCCGTACCCGGGTTTCCTTTGAGGTGGGCATGTTCCAGCTCGGCGGGCAGGCTCTGTTCCTGAGCCCTACCGACATCCAGTTGGGGCGCGGGGAGACGGTGGCTGATACCGCCAGGGTGCTGTCCCGTTACGTGGACGGCATTATGATTCGCACGTACAGCCACGATGAAGTTCGGGAACTCGCCCGTTGGGCTGAGTGCCCGGTGATCAATGGGCTGACTGACCGTGAGCATCCCTGCCAGGTACTGGCCGACCTGCTCACCATTGTGGAGAAAAAGGGGCGCCTGACCGGTCTGCGTCTGGCGTATGTGGGCGACGGCAACAACATGGCCCACAGCCTGCTGCATGGCGGTGCCAAGTTTGGCATGCACGTGGTGGTTGGCTGCCCCGAGGGCTACCAGCCCGACCCTGACGTGGTAGCCGAGGCGCGGGCCGACGCGGCTTTGTCCGGCGGTACGGTGACGGTGGTGCATGACCCGGCTGAGGCCGTACGGGCAGCCGATGTGGTGTACACCGATGTCTGGGCCAGCATGGGTCAGGAAAAAGAGCACGCAGCACGGGTGCAGGCCTTCCGGGGCTGGTCTGTGGATGAAAAGCTCATGGCTCTGGCCCACCCGGAAGTGATCTTTATGCATTGCCTGCCCGCCCATCGGGGGGAAGAGGTCAGCGCCGGCGTGATCGACGGTCCCAGGTCGGTCGTCTGGGAAGAAGCCGAAAACCGGTTGCATGCTCAGAAAGCTGTGATGGTGCTGGTTATGGACAGGTAAGTCGGTCGACCCTTGTGCGCAAAACCCCGGGGGTAGCCCCGGGGTTGGCGGCCGTTTTGAAACTATGCCCGGCGGATGCTGGAATCGCGCCGGGTCGGCCAACTTCCCGGAATTTGCTGTTTCATGGTTGGGTAGAGATAATTTGGTCGCTCGGGAGTATACCGGTGCGAATTCCCTCCCAAGTCACTCCCATTTGGGAGGGTAAAAGAATGTGGGTCTCGAATATTTGAGAGAGGGGCGAAGATTGTCACGCCAGTGTTTCCGGCGGCAGGGGGATGGGGGCCGGAACCAGCGCGCGGCGGTTACCTGGGCCGTAAAAGAAGGCTATTCAGGGTAAACCTATATGGAGGTACGGCCGTGGCCACGTGTGCACTGTTTATTGACTATGAAAACGTGTTCAAGAGCCTCCGCGGACAGAACCTACATGTAACACACAAGCAGCTTGCGGAAGTATTTAAGGCCGAAGCTGCACGCCACGGAGAGGCTGTTTGTGCGCGCGCTTACGCCCCGTGGGATATCTTTCCCGAGGCCATGTCGATCTTCGACCGACATGATATCAAACCTGAATATGTTGAGGGCGGACGCAAGGACAATGCCGACCTCGTCATGAGCCTGGCCATCCAGGAGTTTCTACGTATCCCCGGCCGGGATGCCGATGTCTTCATTCTAGTCACGGGCGACGGGGACTTTATGCACGTCATCCGCATTCTCCAGCAGGAGTCCAAGCGGGTCATCATGTGGGGGGTAGAGGGCTCCATTTCGTCGCGCCTGATGTATCGGGTGGCAGAAATGGTCAAAATCCAGGACCTTCTAGCCCGCCACGGCGTCATGCCTGCTCAGCCGGCCGGGGAGTTCACCACCCGCACAGGGTCCGACGTGACGGTCCACCGGGACATGGCGGTCAAGGCGCTGATTTTGCGGTCGGAGTCGGTTATGCTGGCCAAGGGATGGGTCCAGGTGCCCTTCCTGACTTTGATGCACGAGATGTCGATGAACACACTGTTTGGTGAAGACAGTGAACAGCGGCGTCTGCTCATCGTACGCTGTCTGGAAGCCGGCATCATGGAAACCAAGAAGCAGCCGAACCCGAAGCGGCCCGGCACGGATACGACATTTATTCTGCTCAAGAAGGATAATCTCACCGTCACCCATACCCTTCAGAGCGTACAGCAGGTGGTCATGCACGTGCGCAAGGCTCTGGCCAATATGCTGGGCGCCACCTGGGTGGCCTACAGTTTGTTGGACAAAGCCCTGAGCCAGGACGAGTGTATGCCGCAGGGTATACAGGGTGAAGTCGAACGGCGCGCCTGGATCGACCTGTGTATTTCTGAGGGGATTTTAAGGTTGGAAAAAAGGGACAATCCAAAAAACCCGGACTTCCCGACCTCTGCCCTCTATCTCGTCGAAGATCATCCGCTGGTTCAGCAGGTGATCCCCGGCGAGGATATCACGCCCATGTTGCGCCGCCTGATCCTGATCATGGACCATTACCTCAACCGTACCGGTTACGGCTGGATGTCGATGGGGTTGTTGCGCCAGCAACTGGGAATGAACGGCCAGCAGGAAATGGAACGGGCCATCCGTGTGGCCAACGAGACCGGTATTGTTGTGATTCGTCAGCAGCCGAACCAGTTTGGCAGCAGGCCTACCACGGGGGCTTATCTGCGCCAGGAGCAGGACATGGTGCGCGAGGTGCTGAGCGCGCGGGACGGTATTCTGACCGCCCTGGTGCGGATCTTTCAGAACCGGGACATTGCCCCGGAGGAAGAAGTTCTCAACGCTCTGGAGGAGTGCCCGTCCTTCCCGGCGGATCCAGAGCTACGGGATGAGTGGCTGTATATCCTCAGCTCGCATCAGATTCTGACCCGGGGCCAGACGGCTGAGTGTTACCCGGCTTTCATCCTGCAGAAGCAGCATCCCGTCATCGTGAAGCGGGTGCCCCAGGTCATTCCGAACTGATTACGGACGTGGTTTGCGGACCTGTCGTACCTGGCGGCGGGTCCTGATTTTTTGGCATGATACGGGTCTTGCAATGGTCAGTGGGCAGGGTCTTTCCAAATTTGCAGTGGCACGTTTTACGGTGAGCAGCACTGGCCGTCCAGGAGCCGGGCTGCGGGTGTATCCGCGCTGCTACTGATGGAGGCATGGGGATCACATGGTGATAGACAGCAACAGACAAGAGACGGAGGTCCTCGTGGTCGGCGGCGGCCCGGGCGGGTACGAGGCGGCGGTGCGGGCAGCCCAACTGGGCAAGGTCGTCACGCTGGTTGAAATGGATGAACTGGGCGGTACCTGTCTGCAGCGTGGCTGTATCCCTTCCAAGGCCCTGATCCATTCCGCCGGCATCGTGCATCGCATTCAGGAAGTAGCCGAGCGGGGCATCACCGTTGAGGGTGCAGTCAAGGTCAATGCCGAACAACTGCAGGTATGGAAGAAGAAAGTGATCGGTCGCCTGACCCAGGGCATTGGCTTCCTGATGAAGAGCAACCAGGTGACAGTGGTCAAGGGCCGGGCGCGCTTCACCGGACCCCGTGAGGTGCAGGTGGAGGATCCCCAGGGGGGAAGCCGGGTGGTTGCCTTCCAGCACTGCATCATCGCAACGGGCTCTGTGACCGCCGAACTGCCGTTTCTGAAGTTTGACCACGAGCGGGTGCTGACAGCGGGTGACGCGCTGGCCCTCAAAGAGATCCCCCGCCACCTGGTGGTGGTGGGCGGTGGGTACATTGGCCTGGAACTGGGGATCTGCTACCGGAAACTCGGGGCCGAGGTTACCGTTGTGGAGGCAGCAGAGCAGGTCTTGCCCGGGACCGACCCGGATCTGATCCAGGTGCTGATGCGCAAGCTACGCAAACTGGGCATCACGGTACACCTGCAGGCCAAAGCCAGAGGCGTGGGCGCCACCGGCTTGCAGGTGACCCTGGGTGACGGTCAGGAAGCGGTGCTGGACGGTGACAGGATTCTGGTTTCAGTGGGACGCAAGCCTTATACCGAAGGTCTTGGCCTGGCTGCAGCCGGAGTGCAGACCGACGTGAAAGGTTTTATACCGGTCACCGATGAATGCCGGACGAATGTGCCGCATATCTTTGCGGTCGGAGACGTGGCCGGCGGTGTGCTGCTGGCCCATAAGGCCAGCCATCAGGGCAAAATCGCCGCTGAGGTGATTGCCGGTAAGAAAAGTGCGTGCGATTGGGTGGCGGTACCGGCCGTGGTGTTTACCGATCCGGAGATTGCCTATGTGGGCCTGTCGGAAGCGGCCGCCCGGGCAGCCGGCCACGAGGTGGCGGTGGCCAAATTCCCCTACACGGCTTCGGGCCGGGCTATGACCATGGGCGAAACAGACGGCGTTGTCAAGCTGGTGGCGAACAAACAGACCGGCGTGGTGCTGGGTGTGCACATGGTGGGTCCGGAAGTGTCGGAACTGGTGGCCGCAGCCACCCTGGCGTTGGAGATGGCGGCGACCGTCGAGGATGTAGCCCGGACCATTCACCCGCATCCGACGCTGTCAGAAGGAATTATGGAAGCAGCACAGCAAATCTTTTTTGGCTTGAAAGGGCATTAGTCCGAAAGAGCGAGCACCCTGGCGACATCTCCGGGTGACTCGCTTTTTTCCGTTACAAGCAGCTAGTAGGGGACTACCTCCAACCGATCATCTGGTGTATCCTTGTGCTTATGGAAGACTTCAAGGAAGGGTTTAGGGTCATCCGCCAGTACTGGAGGGAGTTTCTCTTTGTGGTGCTGGGTTCCGGCGCCTGGTTGGCAGCCAGAAAGCTGCTTTTGGGGATGGACCCTGGCAGTTGGCTGTATGGCGGGCGAAAAGTGATTCTCTCTGCCCTGGGGTTTTTATGGTTTGGACTCGTTCTGCGCTGGTTCTTTCGGCAGCAACACTGACGAAGGGGCCTCAAAAACTGTCGCAGGACGGCGTCGGCTTACCTCCATACTATTACTATATGTGTATCTGCCACCCGCAGACGAAATCTTTGCACGGAAGGGCTGTGGTTATGAGCATCCAGGAACGCGAATTTCAGGTGACGAAGCACGAGGGTCCCCAGCACCGCAACCTTTCTCCCGCTCAACTGATCGAGCGGACCCTGGCCAGGGGTGAAGGGAAGCTGGCGGCGAGCGGGGCCTTCATCGCCACCACTGGCAAGTACACCGGGCGTTCCCCCAAGGATAAGTTTGTGGTCGATGAACCTGAGGTCCACGAAAATATTGCCTGGGGTCCGGTCAACCAGCCGTTTGCCCCTGAGCGGTTCAACGCCCTGTACAACCGTGTGATCGAATACCTGAACACCCGGGAAACCTTTGTATTTGACGGCTTTGCCGGGGCTGACACGCGTTTCCGCCTGCCGATTCGGGTTGTGAACGAACTGGCCTGGCAGAACCTGTTTGCCCACCAGCTCTTCATTCGGCCCACGGCAGAGGAACTGGCCAACCACGCCCCACAGTTCACCGTCATCAGCGCCCCCGGATTCAAGGCTGATCCGGCTCGGGATGGCACCAATTCGGAAGCCTTCATCATTGTGTCCTTCACCCGGCGTGTGGTGCTGATTGGTGGCACCCAGTATGCCGGTGAAATCAAGAAATCCATTTTCAGCGTAATGAACTACCTGTTGCCGCTGCAGGGCGTTTTCTCGATGCACTGCTCCGCCAATGTGGGAGCAGACGGGAAGGTCGCCCTTTTCTTCGGCCTTTCCGGCACCGGTAAGACCACCCTTTCGGCTGATCCGAACCGGCTTCTGGTCGGCGACGACGAGCACGGCTGGTCTGACAGCGGCGTGTTCAACATCGAGGGCGGCTGCTATGCCAAGTGCATCAACCTGACCCGTGAGAAGGAACCGCAGATCTTCGACGCCATCCGCTTCGGCTCGGTGCTGGAGAACGTGGTGGTTGATGAGGAAAGCCGCCAGGTTGATTACGACTCCGACAAACTGACCGAGAACACCCGGGCTGCTTACCCGGTAGATTATATTCCGGGTGCCCTGATTCCCGGTGCCGCCGGCCATCCGAACACGGTAATCTTCCTGACGGCTGACGCCTCCGGTGTGCTGCCGCCCATCAGCAAGCTGACCAAGGAACAGGCCATGTACCATTTCCTCTCCGGTTACACCAGCAAGCTGGCCGGGACGGAGCGGGGCGTGACCTCGCCGGAAGCGACCTTCTCCACCTGTTTTGGTTCGCCGTTCCTGCCATTGCGGCCTACCGTGTACGCGGACCTGCTCGGCCGCAAGATCACGGAGCATAACACCCGTGTCTTCCTGGTTAACACTGGCTGGTCCGCGGGCCCGTACGGGGTTGGTAGCCGCATGAAGCTGAGCTACACCCGGGCCATGGTCACCGCCGCACTGGCCGGAGAACTGGACAATGTCGAGTATACGGCCGACCCGAACTTCAATGTACTGGTTCCGGCGTCTGTCCCGGGTGTCCCGGCGGAGGTTCTGCAGCCCCGGAATACGTGGTCCGACAAGGCCGCCTACGACCAGGAGGCTCGCCGCCTGGCTGGTTTGTTTGCCCGTAACTTTACCAAGTTCGGCGAGGTGGCTCCGGAAATCGTATCGGCCGGGCCGGTGGCCGAGTAAGGCAGACTGGTCTGCAGGTGTCACCTTTGGCGAAAGCGTACTTCATACAGTGCCAATCGCACGAACAAGGGTGACAAGTCATGCATCCCAGGGTGCTGTGGGACATCTGTTTTGGGCTGGGACGAGCCACACTGCTGGGCTACGGCGGTGGTCCTTCGATCATTCCGCTGTATGAAGTAGAGGCCGTCCAGAACTACCAGTGGATGAGCAAAGAGGAATTCGGGCAGGCGCTGGCTTTTGGCAACGCCCTGCCCGGCCCCATTGCCACCAAGTTGACCACCTACATTGGCTACAAAGTGGCCGGCGTGCCGGGGGCTCTGGCGGCATTATTGGGCACAGTCGGACCTACGGCTGTGCTGATGATTGTGCTCTACGCTCTGTTGACCAGGTTTAAAGACAGTCCTGTGGTCGGCGGCATGGTCAAGGGCATCCGGCCGGTAGTCTTCGTCATGTTGGCCATGATGGCGGCAGACTTCTTTCCCTACGCCGTCGGCGCCGGATGGGTGCCGCTGGTCCTGGCGCTGGGTTACTGGGTCAGTGTCCAGTTCTTTGGCCTCAGCCCCCTGTACGGGGTCGTGGCTGCGCTGGCCGTAGGCGGTCTGTTCCTGCGGCACTGAACGACGGATACACCATGGCGGAAAACGGAGCCCTTACGGGCTCCGTTTTCGGCTATATGCCTGCCGCCGCCGCCAACGGCAGGGCGTGCAGCGCCTCCAGCATTTGCAGGTGTTCAGCCAGGGGCAACCCATCTACGGTGAGAGCGGCCTGCCCGGTTACTCCGTCAATGGCACCGGCTGCAACGATGCCTGTCATCAGGGCCACTTCGGTTGCCGGGCCATGCAAAAGGGGCCGCCCGGTCAGTGCGCTCAGTGCCGCCACCAGGCCCCAGGCGCCCCAGTTGGATACGCCCGCCGTTACCAGGTGGGAGCAGGGAACGACGCTGGCTACCCGCTGTCCGTGGCGCACAGCGGTGGCAATCCGCCCGTAGACCTTGCCCATGCCGACCTCGTTGCCGCCGTCCCCGATGCCCACACTGGCAGCCGAGCCCAGAAACAAGGCATCGACCGGGGCCACCCGGTGCGTGATGCACTCCCCGCGCAGGTTGTAGTAGTGCCCGTCGGCCGCGCGGCCAGGTCGTTCTACGCTGACCAGCAGGTCGGGGTGAAATGCCCCTGCGGTGCCTTCTGCAAACGGAATTGGCGTCAGACGCCGGTCCAGGGCCAGAGCACCAGCCGTTAGAACCGCCAGGATCCGGGGCTCGGCCACCAGTTGTACCTGCTTGCCCAGCGCAGCCAGTGCTGCGGCCAGGGCCAGGGCGCCGGGCGGGCCGTCGGTTTCGGCCTCGCCACTGGCCTGCGGAAATCCGGTCGCGATCAGTACGTTGGCGGCGGCAGCCATCGACCGGGCCGCCGCCGCCAAATCACCTGGTTCAATCAGGCAACTGCAGCCGCGCTGCCCGGGATCCCGGCCCACGAGGGTTTCAATGTGTGCGCATAAAGTTGAAAAGCTCATGTCTCAACCTATCCCATATAGAGTGATTCTCAGATCAGCGTAAGGGGACCCGGACGCCAAGACAACTCCGGGGAATTATTTGGCTAGACTTCTGTAGTGCGCGTGAACACACGCGGCATAACAACAAGACTGCCTCCCCGGCCCGGGGAGCCAGTTTTTGTACCCTGGAGGGGGACCGGTACTGCGGCCACCGAAGGGTATCACGCCGCGACAGGAGAGTTGTTTTCCCCGTCAAAGGATTACCTACAGAATCATGTTTCAATTTGGCGCGCATACACTTGCTCGGACCCCGCAGGGGTGCCCGCGCCGGATCGGCGCGACCCCGGGGTAAAAGGACAGAGGGGGTAGGCAGTTCATGTCCGATGGAGGCGGCCCGGCCGGGTGCATTGATTCGGGGACTCTGAGGGAACTGATCCGAAGTGGACAGGTGGATACCGTTATTCCGGCCATTGTAGACATGCAGGGGCGACTGATGGGCAAGCGCTTTACCGGCGGCTACTTCCTGGAACATGTGCTGGAGCACGGCAGTCACTTTTGCAACTACCTGCTTGGCACTGAAATGGAGATGAGCTGCCCGCCCGGATACCGGTTGTTGAGCTGGGAACAGGGTTACGGTGACTGGCTGGCCGTGCCGGACCTGAACACCCTCCGAGTTCTGCCCTGGTTACCGCATACGGCGGTGGTGCTGTGTGACGCCGAACAGGCGGGGGGAGACCCGGTGCCGGTGGCCCCCCGCCAGGTGCTGCGGCGGCAGCTTGAACGGGCGGCACAAATGGGGTTCAGCGTCAAAATGGCTTCTGAATTGGAATTCTACCTGCTGCGGGAAACCTATGAAGGCGCCCACCGCAAGAACTTTCACGGGCTGGAGCCCTTTGGCTGGTATAACGAAGATTATCATCTGCTGCAGGGAACAAAGGCGGAACCGCTCTACCGCCAGTTCCGGAACCAGATGACGGCTGCCGGCATCCCCATTGAGTGCAGCAAAGGCGAGGCCGCACCGGGTCAGCATGAGGTGAACATGCATTACGCTGATGCGCTGGAGGCGGCCGACCGGCATGCCCTGTTCAAACACGGGGCCAAGGAAATCGCTTTGCAGAACGGTTATGCGGTTACCTTTATGGCCAAACCGGATCATACCTGGACCGGAAGCAGCGGCCACATTCACGTCAGCCTGTGGGACAAGGACGGTACCCGTAACCTGTTTCCCGATCCGCACAGTGGCGAAATGTCCGCCACCATGCGCTGGTTCCTGGGTGGCTTAATGGCGTGCGCCCGCGAATTGGCGGTGTTTTTTGCCCCCAACGTCAACTCCTACAAGCGTTACGCCACCCTGAGCTGGGCCCCGGTTCACATTGTCTGGGCCAGGGACAACCGCACCTGTGGCTTCCGGGTCGTGGGCAGCGGCAAAGCGCTGCGCGTTGAGAACCGGTTCCCCGGCGGCGACACCAATCCTTACCTGGCTTACGCCGCTGTGATTGCGTCGGGCCTGTATGGCATTGAGCGGGAGCTGGAACCCCCACCTGAGTATACTGGCAACGGTTACGCCGCCCAGGGCGTGCCGCGGGTACCCCGGTCGCTTCGGGAGGCCATGGACCTGCTGGAACAAAGCAGCATGGCCCGGCACATGTTTGGTGAGGCAGTGGTGGAACACTACCTCAACATGGCCCGGGTAGAGCAGACCCAGTATGACAGCGTGGTCACCTGCTGGGAACGGGAACGCTACCTGGAGCGGGGCTAAAGCTGGACAAGGCCGGGGCCTGGGCCGGCTGCCCAGGCCCCGGCCCCGTCATCTGCGGTATCTGGTCGGCAACGGCTACGTGACGAAGCTTAACTCTCCGGTCAGCACCAGGACCAGCAAGGCCGTACTGATGGAAATCCGGCCCAGCAGGGCCAACAGGACCACGATCAGGCCCAGGTCTGACAGTTGTGTGACCTTCATAGTGCTCCCCCTCTCCTGTCTGCGAAGTCGGAGGGGCCTTTATCAGGCTATGCTGCAAACTTTCGGGGTGTCGGAGGGCTGATCAGGCGCGAATTCCCGTGGTTCGACAGCACTTGTTCCCGCTATGGTGCTGGTGTCAAAATGGATAAGGGCCCAAATTATGGTGGACAATCCGGAAGGTGGTTGTACCGTTGCACCGGCCTGGCCCTCTCAGGACTTACACCCTCGACGGAAATCGGCTGTGGTTAAACTGCGGTCAAGAGCAGGTGCGCCTGCAAGCCATGCTTTCCGGCGCCCTGGAAGTCAGGCTGTTCCGCGGGGGTTTTTGGGAGCCTCCGCATAACACCCCGGCCGACCCCTCGCCGGCCATTGACCCGGCCGTGCGCGATGGCAGCCGGGGTCCGGAACTACATGTGGAGGAGCACGCTGATCATCTGTTGGTCAGGGCGGGGTTGCTGCAGGTGCAGGTATACCGGGCCCCCTTTCACCTTACCTTCCTGGATGAACAGGGACAGTACCTGTTCAGTGAGGCGGCGGGCATGGGCTATGACGGCTGGCAGGTTGTGGCCGAGTTTGCCGCCCGCCCGGAAGACCGGTATTATGGCCTGGGGGAAGCAGACCAGCATTTCGGTCCGGTGACCCTCGAAGCCAGCGGACACCGCTACACCGTGTGGAACAAGCATTTGCCGGGACCATCCCGGTTCGTGGTCCCTCTGGTGATCAGCCGGGTCGGCTACGGCGTTTTTGTCGACAATCCCTGGCCGGCCGAGGTGGACTTCACGACCACTGAGGCCGGAAAGGGCGGACGGTGGAGTTACCGGGCCGGTGGCGGGCCAATGGCCTATTACGTGATTGCTGGCCCCGACATGTACGGAGTGCTGGACCACTACACGCGGCTGACCGGGCGCCCGACCATTCCGCCCCTGTGGACCCTGGGGTTTCTGCAGTCCAAATTTGGGTATCAGAACCGCCAGGAGGTCGAAACCCTGGCGCGTACCTTCCGCCACCGGGACATCCCCTGTGATGCCATCATCCTGGATTTGTACTGGTTCAGGTACATGGGGGACATTAGGTTTAACACCGCCGCCTTCCCCCGTCCCAAGGAAATGATCGCCCGCCTGAAGGAGCAGGGCTTTCGAACGATTGTCATTGAGGAGCCATACGTGGGTGAGGCATCCCGCCTGTTTCGGGAAGCCAACCGCAAGGGTTACCTGGTTCGGCGCCCCCTGGCCATGGGCGGTGGCTCCTGGGTGATGCCCTGGTGGCACAGCGAACGGGTCGGTCTGCTCGACTTTTCCAACCCGGAGGTGCAGCACTGGTGGGCCAGTGAGCACCGGCCGCTGATTCAACTGGGCATTGAGGGCTGGTGGACCGACCTGAACGAGCCGGAACTGCACCATCCGGAAATGCTGCACTATGGGGGGTCCGCCCCGGCGATGCACAACCTGGAAGGCCTGCGGATGGTCGAGGCAGTGGACATGGCTGTCCGTACCTATGCCCCCGACCAGCGCACCTTTATCATGAGCCGGTCCGGCTGGGCCGGTGTGCAGCGCTACGGTGCCAGCGTCTGGTCCGGCGACGTCTGCAATACCTGGGGGGCGCTGGCCGACCAGCCGGTGATGGGCATGAACACCGGCATGATCGGCATTCCCGGCTGGAACAGCGACGTCGGCGGGTTCCTTCACTGTGGTAAGGACACCAGCCCGGAACTGTACATCCGCTGGGTGCAGTTCGCCACCTTCAACCCGTTGGTGCGCCCCCACGCCAGCCAGCAGAATCGGGAACCCTGGGCCTTCGGCGAGGAAGCTGAACAGATTGTGGCAGACTTCCTGCGCCTGCGGTACCGGATGTTGCCGTATAATTATACTTACACCTGGGTTGCCGCCCACACCGGCGCACCCCTGATGCGCCCGCTGGTTTTGGAGTTTCCCCACGATCCGCAGGTTACGAATTTGGCCGACCAATTTCTCTGGGGCCGGGAGTTGTTGGTGGCACCGGTGCTGGCCGAAGGGGTCCGCCGCCGCCCGGTCTATTTGCCGGAAGGCACCTGGTACGATTTCTGGACCGGAAGGGTCTACACTGGCCGACGCCGGATTACGGCCGCTGCCCCGCTGGAGCGGATTCCCCTGTTCGTCCGGGCCGGCAGCCTGATTCCCCTGGGACCGGCGGTACGGCATACCGGTGAGCTTGCGCCCACAGACCGGCTGACGGTGACCTATTACCCGCACGATCAGCAGACGTACTTCGACCTGTACGAGGATGATGGCATGACCCGGGCCCACGAGCACGGTGATTACCTGGTGACTCCCCTCAGGGGCCGGCGGGAGGATGGCGTGGTAACGCTGACAGTGGCCCCGCCCCGCGGCGGTCTGGCCGGGACGCGTCCGCCCCGTCCATGGGAATTTCGGGTCTGGCAGGACGCTGCCCCTGACCAGGTATCCTGCGACAGGGAGGGAAACATTCCCCGGTTGCGCACCCGCCGGACTTTTGATCAGGCGGAACTGGGCTGGTGGTATAATGCCGAGGCCCGCACCGTGCTGGTCAGGCTGCCGCCGGCCCACACGCTGACCCTGGAGCTCAGGTGAGACAGGGAGGCATTTATGTTACTGCATGTAGTCCTTTACCAGCCAGAGATCCCCCACAATACCGGCAATATTGCCCGCACCTGTGCCGCTACCGGTACCGTGCTGCACCTGATTCATCCACTGGGCTTCTATCTCACTGACCGGCACCTGCGGCGGGCGGGCATGGACTACTGGCATGAGGTTCAGGTGGTGGAACACACCTCCTGGGCTGCCTTCCGCCGCGCCCTGCCCGGTGGCCGACTGTGGTACACCAGTACCCGGGCCGACCGCAGTCATACCGATGTTATGTACGGGGACGGTGACTGCCTGGTGTTCGGCCCGGAAAGCCGCGGCCTGCCGGATGAAGTGGTGGCTGAGGCCCCGGCCGGGGCGATCCGAATCCCCATGTTACCAGGGGCCCGTTCCCTCAACGTGTCCAATGCAGCAGCCATTGTCCTGTATGAGGCGCTCAGGCAGGTGCGCCCGGACTGGTATCTGGCCGGGCTCTAGCCAGTCGCCCGACCGGTCCGTGGCCTTGCCTGTGACCCGCTCTGCTGCGCCCGCGCCGAACTGCGGTACTGCCACCAGAGGGCACCACCGCCGATGACCAGAGCCACCAGGTACCAGGGCCACTGTTCCAAATCCAGCAACGGCCGGTGCAGCACGGCAGCCATGTGCAGGTCAGCGGGCGGCAGCGTATCGTACTGGCCGGTGAAGGTCTGCTCGCCCGGCCCCGGCCCCGGTGCGCCCTGCAGGGGTGGATCGGTGGACAGGCTTACGTCCGGGGGTGTCAGGGCCACCAGCTTCACATTCCGGAAGTAGGCCCAGCCCCGCAGGGCCGTGAGGGGTACCGTCCAGTACCAGTGGGGTTCCCGTGACCCACAGGACTGGCAGGTGGTATATGAGTGGCGGTAGCGGATCGTCAGGTCCTGCCGGTCGTGCGGGGCCAGCGTGATCTGGGTCAGTTCGTAGGCCAGGGGGGTGCCGTCTGTTTCATACTCGCCGGCTCTCTCCCCCGTAGTTGGGTTCAGGTAGCGGAGCCGGGGAGGGCTTAAATCGTTGCGCGGCACGGCAATTTGAAATACCCGAGCGGGGTTGGCGGGCCAAAGCGTCTCCTGCCCCTGCCAGGTGATGAAGAACTCGTTTTCCAGGTAAGGGCTGCTCAGCCCCTGCTGGTACAGCATGGCCAGCGGGACCTGCTGTACCCGGTCGGTCGGGTTCTCCAGGGTATACCGGGCCGTTGCCCAGGGGGCAATGGCGATATGACCGGGCCGGTCAGAGCGAAAGTCATACATAATCTCGGCCGCTGCCACCCCGACGGCTGTGCCCACGGGGGCAGCCAGCCCGCCGGGAGCAGCGGCTGGTGCCGGTGCCGGTCCCGGTGCGGCTGCGGCGGCCAGGTGGGCCCCCAGCCCGGCCAGCCAGCAGATCAGGGCGGCGAGCAGGCTGGTGAAAGAGCGGGCAGGGGACTTCTTTAGCAATTGCCCGAGCATTTAAAATCCACCTCCTGCAAGCATTTTCTGCTGACAGCAGGGTGTTCCTGCAATAAAATATTTATCGAACAGGTGTTTGCAAACGGGGGTGGACAGGTGCTGTACGCGCAAAGCCACTATAGCCTGCGGCGCGGTCACCTGTCGGTCGCCGCGCTGGCCGAGCAGGCGGCAGCAGCGGGCAGCCAGGCACTGGCCCTGGCCGACTGGAATGCCCTGTGGGGTTTGCCCCGACTGCAGGCCGAAGCCCGGCGCCTGGGGCTGCAGCCGGTTTCCGGCGTGACCCTTACCCTGGTGGGCGCCCTGGGCGAACGGGACGAACTGGTGCTGTTCGCCGACGGACCCGAAGGGTACCGCAGCCTGAGCCGCGCCGTCACGACGGCGCATCTGGAGCCGGCCGGGGGCAAGGGGCCGGGTCTGGCGGTGGAACGCCTGCCGGAGTTTCGTGTCGGTCTGGTGGCCTGGGCCGGCCCCCGCAGCGCCGCCGCCCGCCTGATGGCCACCGGCCGTTCCGCCGAGGCCGCCCGGGCAGTGGCGGGCCTATCGGAACTCTTTCCTGACGCCGCCTTCGGACCGGCTGCCGGATTACCCGACCTGACGCTCCCGGCCCTGGCTGAACGCTGCCGCCCGGCCTTTCCCGATGCCCGTCCCCGATTTCCCCGTTTTCCGGCCCCGGGCCGGGTCTCCGAGGCCGCCTACCTGTGCCACCTGGCCCGCACCGGCCTGGCTGACCTCGGCCTGCAGAACCGGCCGGGATACCAGGCACGACTGGAGCACGAACTGGACGTGATCTGCCAGCTCGGAATGGCCGGCTATTTCCTGGTCCTGTGGGACCTGGTACGCTTTGCCCGGGCGCAGAATGTTCCCGTCGGCCCGGGGCGTGGGTCGGCGGTGGGCAGTCTGGCTGTGTACTGTCTAGGCATCACCGCCATCGATCCGGTGTCGGCCGGCCTTTACTTCGAGCGGTTCCTGAACCCGGAGCGCGCGGATTTCCCGGATGTGGATCTGGACCTGTGCTCCCGGGGCCGCCCGCAAGTGCTGGAATACCTGTACCGGCGATGGGGGAATCAGGCAGTGGCCCAGTGCGGCCTGTTGAGCACGCTGGGACCGCGGGGCGCGGTGCGCGAGGCGGGGCGGCTGCTGGGCACTGACCCGGCCGTGGTCAACCAGGTGGCGCGTCTGCTCCCCGGGCACCGGGGCGGCGGGGCTGATTCGCTGGCGCAGTGCCTGCGGGAACGGCCGGAACTGCAGGCACTGCATCCCGACCGGGAGCCCCTGCGCAGCCTGGTTGCTGAGGCAGCGATACTGGAAGGGCGCCCGTGGAACGTGACGGTCCACGCCGCCGGGGTCGTGATTGGCCCGGGGTCACTGCCTGATCTGGTCCCCCTGATGCGAACCGGGGGCGGCGAGGTGGTGACCCAGTACCAGGCAGAAGATCTGGCTGGACTGGGCCTGATCAAGCTTGATCTGCTGGGGTTGCGCAACCTGACCGTGATTGCCGAGGTTCAGGCCCGGGTTACAGGGCTGAAGCTCGAGGAAATGGAGCCCGCTGACCCGGCCACTTACGCACTGCTGGCTGCCGGGGAAGCCATTGGCGCTTTTCAGTTGGACAGCCCCGGAATGCGGCAGCTCCTGCGCCAGGTGAAACCGGAGCGGTTTACCGACCTGGTCGCCCTGCTGGCCATGTACCGGCCGGGACCGATGCAGGCCGGGGCGGTGACCCATTACGTGGCACGGCGCCGTGGCAAGGCACCGGTAGAGGTGCCGCACCCGGCTCTGGCCGATGCTCTGTCTGACACTTACGGGGTTTTGCTGTACCAGGAACAGGTGATGCTGGTGGCCAGGGATGTGGCCGGTTTCAGCCCCGGCGAGGCGGACAGCCTGCGGCGGGCCCTGGGCCGCAGCGATCACGCCGCGGCGGTATGGCAGACACGGTTTGTAGAGGGAGCCCGCCGCCAGGGGCTGGCATTGGCCGAGGCGGATACAGTCTGGCGGTGGCTGGCCACCCATGCCGGGTACACCTTTAACCGGGCCCACACCACGGCCTATGCCCTGGTCGCATACTGGACGGCTTACCTGAAGGCACATTACCCGGCGCCGTATTTTGCCGCGCTCCTGGCCGCCGAGGTAGGGGGACTGGGTCCGGCGGCCTACATGCGCGAGGCTGCCCGGCGGGGGGTGGCGCTGCTCCCGCCGGACGTAAACCACAGTGACCTGACTTACCAGGTGGAAGGGGACAGGGCGATCCGGGCCGGGTTGCTGCAAGTCAAGGGGATCGGTCCGGCCACCGCCAGGGCCATTGTGACGGAACGGGCAGCCGGTGGCCCCTTTTCCAGCCCGGTGGACCTGGCTGACCGGCTGGCGCGCCAGGGCATTGCCCGCCCACTTGCCACTGCCCTGGTCCGGGCGGGAGCCATCAGCGGTACGGCCGCCGTGACCGGAGCGGGGACCCACCAGCTCACCCTGGCGGGGCTGGAGTTGCCGGGTGGGCCGCCGCGGCAGCAGTCATAAAGCAGCGGACCGGGCCAGGGCAGGCCCGGTCCTTTCCAGATCGGGGATTAGCGGGTGACCAGGCGGCGGCCGCGGTCCTCATCCACGCTGGCGACCCAGGCCAGCAGTTCTGCCACCGCGGCGTACAGTTCCGGCGGAATCTCCGCCCCCACGCCCAGCGAGACCAGGGCAGAGGCCAGGTCAGGTTCGTGTCGGATCGGGACGCCGTGGGCCTCGGCCACTTCAATCAGCCGTTCGGCCACCACCCCGAATCCGGCGGCCACCACTTCCGGCGCCGCCTTCTTGGGGTCATAGCGCAGGGCGGCCGCCTGTTTACGTGGCTGCCCGGATGCATGCTCAGACATACCGGCCCCCCCTGATTACATGCGCAGGTCCAACCGGGTCGGCAGCCCCCGATCCGGTGTCAACAGGACCAGTGGCGGCACCGGGTCACCCTGCAGCGCCACCAGGCGCCCAACCGCAAAGCCGGCGTCAGCCAGGCTCCTGGTCAGGGCCGGTAATGCCTCTTCCAGGGCGCTGCGGGCATCGTCGCTGCTGGCCGTTATGGTCGCCCCCAGGGCACCGTGGTGCAGGCGCAAATGGATGCCCAGGGCCCCAAGGTGGGGAGCATAGAAAAACAGGTGGACTTCCTGCTCCGCCGCGGCGTCCGGATTGCCAGAGGCAGCCCGGCCCTCCTGTCGGCGCCGCGCCAGCAGAACGTCGCCGCGCCAGCCCGAAACCTGCACCGGCAGGGGAACCACCATCCAGCCCATATCCCAACCGCTCTGGCGGGGCTGCAGTTGCCGTCTCACGTTGGCCAGCAGGTTGCTGGTTTCAGAAAGGGCGTTTCGGGCGGCTTCCCGCCCTTCAGAGGCCGCCGGATCACCGAGTAGTTCGCTGGCTTCCTGCAGGGCAGCCGGCAGGTTGCGGGGAGACGGAGAAGCCTCACCGGCGGATGATTCGCCCCTGGCCCCGGTGACGGTGTGGTGCCGTTCCCGCGGCGCCTGCCAGCCCCAGTTCTCCAGTTCGTCGGCCAGGGCTGCCAGTTTGTCCGCCAGTTCAGGATCATCACTGGAAACCGCCTCCAGGGCAGCCACACGCAGTAAGCGGGCCAGTTCCTTCAAGCGCGGGCGCAGGGCAAAGGGAGTGGGGCCGGTTACCTGATCCAGCAACTGACGGACAGTGGTCGGTGTGGGATTCTGGCCATGCGTGATCAGCCAGGCGGCGGCTGAGGCTGCCATCTCCTGTTCACCGGCCGGAAATCCCGCCAGGAGGCGGACCAGCTTGTCTACCTGGCCGGCCTCCGGCTGTAACCGGTAGGTGACCAGAGCCCGGATGGCGGCCGATACCTGTTCACCCGCCGGTGCCGCCGGCGACGGCAGATGAGCCGGAGTTTCCGGGGCCGGCGCAGACGGTCCGAAGCCGGTGCCCGCCTCGGGACCGGGCTCAATCCGCCTTAGCCAGACCGGGTCCCCGGCGGACTGCACCCAGAGGGTCACGGTTTCACCGGCCCGAAGGGGAAGTTCGGCCCGGGCCCGGATCAACTGTCCGGCCACCCGCAGCCAGGCATCGTGGCCATCGACGCTTTCAACCCTGGCTGTGATCATGTCACCAGCCCGCAGGGAGGGAGCATTTTGCGGTTGTTGCACCCGCACGTCTGCACTGGGACGGCCAATTCCGCCGATGCCCCCGGGCAGCATGATGCTCACCTCCGTTACCCTATAGTATCGAAAAGACGGGGCTCGCCATCAAGTCCAGAATTCACCCAGACAGCCAAAGCGGTCCTACTTTTGCCACGACTTGCTTTTCATAACGTAGGCACAGACAGCCCATGCTATGACCAGAAGCCGCAAGGGAGGTGAAATCGCATGCCGAACACCAACCAGAAGGTAGTGCCGCAGGCTTTCCAGGCTCTGGACCAGCTCAAGTTTGAGACTGCTCAGGAGCTTGGCATCGGCAACTACCAGGGTTATAAGGGTGACCTGCCCTCCAAGGTCAACGGTGCCGTGGGTGGCCACATGGTGCGGAAGATGATCCGCCTGGCCGAATCCCAGATTGCCGGCGCCAGCAGTCCCACGGCGCTGACCGGCCCGACCCAGCCCGGCTCTGTGTAAGGATGCCGGGGCAGACAACTGCAACGGTTGCAAGGCCCGGGTGGCGCTGCCGCCCGGGCTTTTTTGATTCACACGTCCGGACTATTCTGGCCCAATACGAATCCGAGTGCCGATCGCAACACCCAGCGCACGCCCGTCGTATGGCTCCCAACTCTTAAATACCATGTTGAGGTGGTTCGGCAAGTGCCCCTCGTCTACCCCGGCAAAGTGTCCCACCAGTGTATCCCCGACATACAAGCCGTCGCCGACCGTGATGACGCTTCCCTGTTCAACCGTAAAGAAGCCGACTAGATAAATATCGCCAATGGTCGCACCCGGCCCGGCATCCGCCTGTGTGGTGATCATCAGTTCATGAATACTGCCGGGCAGTATTGCAGCTGCACCCAGCGGATTCAGTTTGAGCCCCCGGTTCTTGATCTCGTCCTGCATGGCGGCCACTACGGAACCGGTCACCGGCAGCCGCTGTCCCGGTTGCCACAGGCGACTGTTGGCAGATTCTGGCCGGTAATAGTCCGACATGTATACTCACTCCTTGACAGGGACATTCAAAAACATTGGTTGGGTATTCCCAACCACGATTCCTCCGCAACGCAACAGCATGGTATAACTTTATTATTGTAAGCGAGTTGGAGTGGCAGTCAGGGGGGCGTTCCATGCGTTTGGCCTTTACCAGCGATTTGCACGGGAATGTGGAGTTGTACCGCGCTACCCTCGATTTTGCCCGGCAGGAACAGGCCGATCTGCTGGTTCTTGGGGGGGACCTCTTTCCGCTCGGCCGCGAGATTGGCCCACAACGGGATTTTGCCCGGCGGGAACTGCCGGCCATTTTGGCCACCGCCGAGCTGCCTGTGTATGCGATTGCAGGGAATGGTGACTGGTCAGCCGCGTACCCTTACCTGGAGGAACTGGCGGCATCCGGCCGGCTCACGCTGCTGGACCACCGGGCGGTGGAAGTAGAGGGGAGCTGGACGCTCATCGGTTATCCGCGTGTCCCTCCAACGCCCTTTTATATCAAGGATAATGACCGCCGGGACCTGCCGGGTGACCCGGTCCCCAACTGGTCCGGGTTGATCAGTCAGGTCGATCACACGGTGGCGGTCGAAGTGCCTGCCTACCTGAGCGCCCGGCCCTCCATTGAAGATGAACTGGCTGCCCTGCCCCGTGCGCAGGACCCGGCCCGGACCATTTACGTGTTCCACGGCCCCCCCTTTGATACAGCCCTGGACCGGATCACGAACGGGCAGCCGGTGGGCAGTCGGGCGGTACGGGCATTTCTCAGCGCCAGCGGGGCGCCCCTGGCTCTGCACGGCCATATCCATGAGGCACCCCAGGTGTCCGGTCGCTATTGGGAACGGTTAGGGTCAACGCTGTGCGTGAACCCGGGGCAAGGCAGTCAGTTGCATGCGGTGGTGGTGGATCCGGCCCGGCCGGATGAAACCCTCCGGCATACGATTTTCGGGGGGCCGCAGTAGGGCGGTGCCGGAACGGCCGGCTATTCGGTCGGACGGGCCTGGTCTTCCCCGTCCGGAGCCGGCGGCGGCGGTGGTGGCGGCGGCACAACGGGTGCCTGGTAGACCCTGGGCCGGCGAGGCATCAGCATGCTCAGCCCCATGATGATTAATAGCACCGGCCAGAATTGGCGAATGGTTACGTTAAAGCCCAGATTATCAAGTAGCAAAATCAGACCGAGCCCAATCAATAGTAGGGGCCACCAGCTCCAGGATCGCCTCACAGCGGTTCCCTCCCTTACACAGTTACATCTGATCAGACGTCGAGCCGGGCCATAAACCCTTCACCAGCGAACCAAAGCTTTGCTGATTTCGTCTGTGCATGGGAGAGGGGGGTTGGACATACCCGCCCCGACGTTGTATAAATGGGATAGGTGGACGGCACTCCCTAAAACCGGAACGCCGCCCCTTCTTTGGTTAAACTAAGGCCACTCCGCGTAGAGGCTTAAGGAGAGAGCGTGCGATGGAAGAAAAGGAGATCATCCTGTCTGCTGAAGGCTTGAAGAAGATACAAGACGAGTTGGACTACCTGCGGAACACCAAGCGCAAGGAGGTCGCCAACCGACTCAAGGAGGCCCGGGCTCTGGGAGACCTGAGCGAGAACTCCGAGTATGACGACGCCCGGAACGAGCAGGGATTCGTTGAGGGCCGGATTGCCCAACTGGAAAAGATCCTCCGCAACGCTCGGGTTCAGGAGAATGCCGAGGCAGCGGTTGATACCGATGTGGTTCGTCTGGGCAGCACGGTGCGCATCAAGGACCTGGAGTTCGGGGACATCGAGGAATATACCATTGTCAGTTCCGTCGAGGCCAACCCCAATGCCCGGAAGATCTCCAACGAATCACCGGTTGGGCAGGCCATTCTTGGCCACCGTCCCGGGACCCGGGTATACGTACAGGCTCCGGTTGGTCAGATTGAGTACGAAATCATAGAGATCGTTCGTTAGGCTGGAAGCAAGGGAATCCCTTGTTAGTGTTCCGTAAGGGGCCGTTCTACGCCGTCACGTATGTCTCAACAGTCTTGCCGCAGGCAGCTTTTCCCGCCCTTGCCGGGAGGCCCTGCGGCTATGTTGTGCCCGGTTGTGGGCGACCGGTTTATGGACAGGGTTGGCCGGACTGCTGATAATGGGGGGCATGGAGACCAATTTGATGATACACATTCTGCCGAATGGCTTACGGGTAGCCGTGGAGCCGGTTGCCCATGCCCGATCGGTTGCCGTGGGGGTATGGGTCGGCGCCGGGTCGCATCTGGAGCGGCCAGGGGAGTACGGTGGTGCGCATTTTCTGGAGCACATGCTGTTCAAGGGGACGAACCAACACAGCGCCCGGGAACTGGCGGACCTGATGGATCGCACCGGAGGCGAATTTAACGCCACCACCGGCCGTGAGACTACCTGCTACTACGGGTGGGTGCTCACCGAGTATTGGCGGGAAGCCCTGGGGATTTTGGGCGAGCTCGTCCTGGACAGCAAGCTGGACCCCGAGGATCTGGAACGGGAGCGGCAGGTCATCCTCGAAGAGATCAAGGGTGACGAGGACGTGCCGGAAAGCAAGGTGATGCAGACCCTGGATCGCGCCCTGTGGGGGCGGCACCCCCTGGGGCGTCCGGTAGCCGGCACGGTCCAGACAGTCGGTGCCCTGACCCGTGACCAGCTTCTGGCGCTGCACCGGGATCTGTACACCCCGGACAATGCGGTCATTTCCCTGGCCGGAGCTGTGAACCCGAACGAAGCGATTGCGGCCGCGGCCGCTGTATTTGGCACGTGGCGCGGGCAACGGACCCGCCGGTTGCCGCGGCCGGGCCGCCCGGTGCCGGCCGTGTTGCTGCGCCGGCGGCGTATGGACCAGGCGCATCTGGTATTTGGTACCTCCGGACCAGCCCTGACGGATCTCGCTATCTACCCGGTGATGGTGCTAAGTACCCTCCTGGGTGGTGGCGTCAGTTCCCGGATGTTCCAGCGGATCCGGGAGGAGGAGGGGCTGGCCTATAGCGTGTATTCGTTTCATGAGTCGTACCTGACCGGCGGCATCGTCGGCGTTTACGCCGCAGTACCACCGGAAAAGGCCAGCCGGGCGGCTGACCTGATCCGGCAGGAACTGGCCCGAGCAGCCGATGAACCGGCGACGGAACTTGAACTGCGGCGGGCACAGGCGCAACTCAAGAGCAGCGTGATCCTGGGCCTGGAGTCCATGACCGAGCGGATGAACCGGGTAGGTGAGCACCTGGTTCTGCTTGACCGCATCATCACTCCGGAGGAAGTCGCCGAAAGGGTTGATGCCGTCACCGTCGCCGACGTGCTGGCGGCTGCCCGGGCCTGGCAGCAGGGACCGCAGGCGCTGGCGGCCATTGGTCCTTTGACCAAAGCGGAACTGGGGCTTTAAAGCCACCGTAGAGTTGGCACCGGGACGCCAGAGATGGCGTCCCGGTGACGCGGTCAGGCGTCCCTCTGGTCCCGGGCCGGGCCGCCGCCCGGCACCTTTCCCATCACCACTTGCCAGGCTGCGGCCGGTTCCGCCTCCTGTCTGGGGTGCGAGGTCTTTCGTTCAGGGGGCTTCCCGACCTGTTCCAGCAAATCGCCCTGTGTCAGAACATCCTGGTAGCCTCTGGCAGTTGTTTCCTGTGGTTCGCCAGGGTTCATGTTCATCTGAGTCACCTCCTTTGGCTCATCCTATAGGATGCACAGAGCCACGGAGGAGGTCGGGTCGATTGCGGTGGTTGGTTGTATTCCTGCTGGCGGTCTTGGCGGCCGGGCTGACAGGTCCGGCGGCTCCGCGGTTCCTGCCACTCCGGCAGCCGTGGGCTGCCGGCCCGTCACCGCCGGCCGGACCGGCAGCCCCGGCGCCGCTCCGTATGGCTGCGGCCTACGCCGGTCATGGAGTGCCCCCGACCTGGCGGGCGGCACGTGCCGCCCTGCTATCAGCAGCCCCGGATCAGCAGCAAGAACTGGTTACCGCCTGGGACGAGCTCCTCCAGCGCCAGGGCACACCGCTGATCGAAGCCGAACTGGTGCACTTTTTTTACTTCGGGCAGGCGCAGGAAGTGGCCCTGGCGGGCGACTGGACGAACTGGCAACCTGCCCGGCTGGAGCGCGTCGCCGGCACGGACCTGTGGGTACGTGCAGAACCTCTGCGGCGCGATGCCGTACTGCCCTATCGGTTTCTGGTGGACGGCCGCAGCCAGCCGGATGAACGAAACCCGCGAGTTTCCACGGCGCTGAACACCAGTTGGTCTATCTACCTGGGACCGGACGCGCCCGGGGATGAGCCACCCCGGCAGCGGGCGTCGGGAGAGCGGCAGGAACTGACCATTCCCAGTGCGGCATTGGGCCGGACGGTGACCGTAGAGGTGCACGTGCCGCCCGACTGTTCAGATCAATCCCCTTGCCCGGTCCTGTACGTGGCGGACGGCCCCTTCTACCTGGACGAAGGCCACCTGCTGCAAACGGCATTTGCCCTGACCTCGGCCGGGCGTCTGCCACCCCTGGTGGTAGTCGGCATCGTGCCGGAGCTGAATCCCATCATGCGTACCCTGGAGCTGTTGCCTGGACTGCGGGGCGATGCCTGGCCGCGCTTCCTGCGCACGGAACTGGCACCGGCGGTTGAGGCAGCCTTTCCGGTGCGGCAGGATCGAATGGGGCGGGCACTGCTCGGGCAGTCGGCCGGAGCGGCGGCGATGCTGCAGGCGGTGTTGCTGCAGCCGGAGCAGTGGGGGCGGGCCCTGATTCAGAGCCCGGCGGCCCTGCCGCCCATACTTGGGGATGCAGCGGCTGCTTTTTCCGGCCCCAGGGTGCGTTTATGGCTGACCTGGGGCCAGTACGAACAGAACATTTTTGGTCTGGATGTGGCCGGCGATGCCGCCAACGTGGCGGCGCACCTGCATACCCGCGGGATGGAGCTGGGGGGCGGTGAACGACCCTCCGGGCATACCATGGCCTTTTGGCGCCGCGACCTGGCCGAGGCCCTGGTCTGGACGTATACCGCCGCACCCCCGGATTAGCCCGCGGCTCACTTCCCTTACGCCGGCGTACACTGCAGGTGACGCTTCAGGCGGGCCCGGGCCCGGTTTAGCCGGGACTTGACTGTTCCCGGCGGCAGGCGCAGGGCAGAGGAGATCTCTTCGTAGGTCAGGCCGTCAAGTTCCCGCATCTGGACGATCTCCCGGTAAGGTTGGCTCAGGTGACCCACCGCCCGGCGTATCGTTTGTTGCATCTCCCGCTGCTCGGCCAGGGCAGCGGGGTCTGGCGCGCCACACTGGTCCATTGGGGTGGGCAGGGTATGGGCTTCCGGGCGGACAGCATCGTTCCCGGGGGGAGTGGGAAACCCGAGAGGCAGCGGCCGGCGCCGGCGGCGGCGCAGCTCATCGTAACAGGTATGGTAAAGGATCCGGTAGAGCCAGGTGGAAAAGCGGGAATCGCCACGGTACTGGGTGAGTCGGGTATAGGCGCGGATGAGCGCCTCCTGATAGGCGTCCCAGGCATCAGCCTCGCTGCCCATCAAATTCTGGGCCATGCGAAGCAGTTGTCGTTCACTGCTTCGCACCTCATGTTCAAAGTTCAAAACCAGGGAAGATGAAGGACTCATCGCGCTACAGCACCTCTTGCCGTTCCAGAGTGCACCCAGGGTTGTATCACCTGCAGTAACGTCAGATTTTCCATCTGGTTACGGGTAAGACGGTACGGTGCAAAAAAATTGTGTACCAAAACGGAGCAGACCCCGCCCCGGGGCGGAGTCTGTTGCCAGGGAACGGTTCAGCCGTGTTGGACCGAATTCCGGGGCTGGTCACAGACGCAACAGCCCATGGCTTCGGTGCTGTTTTGTACCCCGCATTGTCGGCAGGACCAGGACATTCTTGGCTCCGACCGGGTGTTGATCCCGTCCTGCCATGCGGCCAGCAGGTAAAGAGTGAGGGCTGTACCGGCCACACTCCAGAGGGGCCCGACGACCAGGGGATGCAGCCCATGCACGGCCGACAGCCCCGCGGTCAGCAGCCCGGACACAACCGCCGAGAGGAGCGCCGGCCCGATCAGGGCAGGCAGGCACAGCCAGGCCAGAGGCAGTGCCCCGGGCAGAGCCTGGAGCAGGTGCGCGTCGTCGGTTATGATCACGAACTGGGCAACATAGAAGCACGCGGTCAGTACCGTTTCCAGCCCCAGCAAGACCACATGCGGCAGGCCATGGTCCCCGTTGCTCAACCACAGACCGATGGGCAGCCAAAGGCAGGCCAGGAGGAAGAACCGGGCCCCATAGCGACCGATCCCCCGCCAGAAGCTGCGCAGGCTGGGGCGAACCCCATGGAGGGCACCGTTGGCCAGGTGCAGATATCCGGCCCGCACCAGCGGCTCCAGAATGAACATAACAGCCACAACTAACGTGGTCGACCAATGAAACCAGTTCCAATCCGGGGTCACCGGGGGCTGGGCGCCATACGACACGCCCAGTTGTTCTGAACCCGGCATGGCCGGTGGCAGGAGCAGGCGGGTGAACCACCCCTCCCGGGGCAGGGCCGTTTGCCAGCCCAGATGAAACTCCCAGCGGATCCAGGCCAGGCCGGCCGGTGTCAGGGCCAGGGCCAGCCCCCAGCGGGCCAGATCCCAGGCCAGAGCCAGCAGCCACAGGGCTGGGGTGTGCCGGAGCGTAGCCATGGCCACCCGAAACGGTCCCTGATCCCCCATGCCCTCACCCCATTTCCGATCCTGCCCCGGGGCAGAATCCTCTACCCAATAAAACGGATGCTGGGTCGGACATGTTCGGTACAGATTGTCATTACTATCTTATTCAGCAGACCGAGCAGTTTGGGTGCGTCGGGCTGCTTGAATGTCAGAGATAACCATCGTATACTAACGGTTAGACTTTTTGAGGAGGCATCTCCATGAGCAACCTGTGGCCGCAACTGGAAGCCAGGCGGATAGCCGAGCGGTGGCCGGCCAGGGAAAGATATATTCTGGAAACCGGCTTTGGCCCATCCGGCCACCCGCATATGGGCACCGTCGGTGAAGTAGTGCGCACGTTTTACGTGGGCATGGGCCTGCAGGAGCTCGGAAAGTCCTTTGAGATCGTCGTATTCTCCGACGACATGGACGGCCTGCGCAAGATTCCCAAGAATATTGACGCGCCCTGGTTGGAGGAGCATCTGGGTAAGCCGGTCTCCCGGATTCCCGACCCATACGGCTGCTGTGCCTCGTACAGCGCCCACATGAATCGTCTGCTGGTGCAGATGCTGGACACAACCGGAATTCCCTACCGGTTTGTCTCCTCTGCTGATATGTATAACGGCGGGCATTATAACGATACGATTCGGGCGCTCTTCAAGCACGGCCAGGAGATCCTGGACCTCATGCTTCCCACCATGCGGGAAGAGACCCGTCAGAGTTGGTTCTTCTGGCAGCCGGCATGCCAGAACTGCGGGCGTGTCAATACCACGGTGGTCAAGGAGTGGGATCCGCAGACTACCCGTGTGGCCTACACCTGTACCGGTGAGTTCCGGGGCGTGACCGGCTGCGGCCACAGCGGTGAGCAGGACGCCCTGGACGGTAAGGGCAAGCTGGGCTGGAAAATCGACTGGGCCGCCCGCTGGTTTTACTTCCCGGTCAACTACGAGATGTACGGCAAGGACCTGATCGAGTCGGCCAAGATCTCGTCGGAAATTGTAAAAATCCTGGGCGGCAAGGTGCCAGTCCAGATGTTCTATGAAATGTTCCTGACTGCCGAGGGCAGGAAGATCTCCAAGTCGGTGGGCGAGGGCATCAAGATCGAGAATTTCCACCGCTGGGGTACCCAGGACGCAGTAAACCTTCTCATGTTTAAGAACCCGCGGGAACAGAAGAAGCTGGCTGAGGATACCGTGATCAAGTTCATGGACGATGTCCTCACCATGAGTAAGGACGATCCCCAGTACCGCTTTATCTATTACCACGGCGACCGGCCCGACCTGGGCGGGCTGCGCTTCAGTGACCTGATTAACCTGATGTCGGCCATCGGCCTCTCTGATCCTGAGCATCTCTGGCCCTACCTGGAGCGGACCTATGGCGATCGGGCCGTGGGCGAGCACAAGACGTTCATTCTGGAACTGCTCGAAAAAGCCCGCAACTATTACGAGGACTTCATCCTGCCTTCCCGCCAGGTGCCTGAGCTTACTGCGGAGCAGTGGGGGCTAGTGGATGCGTTCATCGCCGTCATTGATCGGGAAGACGACGCTGCGGCCATCCAGCACGAGGTCTACGAGGTGGCCAAACGCCACGGCCTGGCGCCCAAGGAGTACTTCCGGTTGCTGTACAACGTCCTGCTGGGAACGGACAGCGGCCCCCGCATCGGTGGCTTTGTCCATCTGCTAGGTAAGGAGAAGGTCAAGGAGATCATCGCCGCGGCTCGCCCGGCGTAGATCTGGAAGGGGCTGCGCACCGCCCGGGTGCACAGCCCCTTTATCGATCGTCTGGCAGCAGTTCAGACCTCAAGTGTATCGGTTGCCGGGAGTGGAGAAAACCTATCGTGCGAGAGACTGGGACAGGAAGGAGCTGGTCCCATGAAGCGCACGTGGCCCCGCACCTTGCTGCCGCTGGCAGCAGGCACGCTGGTGGCTGGACTCCTGACCGGATGTCCGAGTGAGGTCAGGCGCCCGGGAGAGGCGGGGAACCGGGCAACCAATATGGTAGATGTGAACCAGGACGTTACCCGGGTGGCCGCGGGCGAACCCGGGGCTGGCCGTACGGCCGGGCTGGTACTGGGGAACGTGGCGCTGCTGGCCATCAACCTGGATCAGCCGGGCATCGTACCGGGACCGGGCCCCACCGTTGAGACACGGCCGGGGGCGACTCCCACCGGCAACGGCGGGTCCAGTACGCATACCACCCGCGGCGGCGGTTTAACCAGTAGTCCAGGTGCCACCGGACATTCAGCCACTGCCGGCGGTGCCCCGGGGCAGACGGCGGCCCGGCCCGGCGGGGGTCATGCCCCGGGTCCGACCATCCCCGGCGGTTCACCGACCTCTGTTTCCGGCGGCGGGCCGGCTGCCGGCAGCCCGCCGGGTTACGGTGGCCCGAACATCGCCCCGAAGAACAGCAACCTGGGCAATGTCCAGAACGCCATTGCGACTAGCATTCAGCAAAAATATCCGTATATCGTGGAGGTCCGGTTTGTCAGTGATCCGGCGGCCATGCGTACCCTGGCCGACATGGCCGCACAGGTCGGCGGCGGGCGGTCGGTGGTGGAATTCCTGCCGACCCTGGCCGAACTCGTGCACGGTTCTGACCTGGCCATGCCGCTGACGCCCATGCCAGACGGACCGCCCCAGTCCGGGAGCCTGCCCCCGGCCCCCCGAACTACGGGTCCGCAGGGCGATCGGTACTGAGGCGGCATTTGCCTACCAACAAATCAGGCGCCTCCACCGGTGGGCGGGGGCGCCTGGGTTTAAGAGCGCTAACCAGCGTGGTTGCCCTCTCCTGGCAGTGTATCCTGCAGATGAATGCCGACCGCCCGCAATGCAAGCAGGGTGGCGCCATACGCAGGCGTGTGCCTGGGAGCAATCAGTACGGCTCCGGGACAGGTGCTGCGCAGGACCTGCTGCATGGGCAGGGTGAGAATGTTACCCGCACCAAATACATCACCGCTGCCGGCTACCGGCACTTCTGGCCCGGCAAATGGCAGTTGGCTCAGCACCGAAGCACCGGCAATTCCCAGTTCCCGACCGGCAATCCGCAGAATCTCCTTGGTTACAGCATCGCCGGACTGGGCAGTCTGAATCACCAATGGTGCCAGGTGGCTGATCTCCGCCCGGCCCAACGCCGGCGGTTCCCCGTGTACCAAATGGGTCAGGTCCAACATGTTGTCCAGCATGAAGCGATCTTTCAGCAACTGGGTAAGTGCTGTGGCGGGGCCGCGTCCATCCTCGTGGCGAATCGCCGCCAACAAGGCCCTGCGGCCAATGTCGTAGGCACTGCCTTCATCGCCCAGCACCGGGCCATATCCGCCGGCGCGGGCGGTGGCTCCTTGCTCGTTTTCCGCATAGGCAATGGAACCGGTTCCGGCGATGACGACTGCACCCGGTCGGTTGCCGGTGGCACCAGCCAGGGTGGCAGCCGCATTATGGTCAAGCAGTACGCGGCCGCCCAGGTCCAGCCCGGCCAGCGCACTGGCCATTACCTGCCGGTCCACCGGGCGGTCTACTCCGGCTACGGCGAAGAAACAGGCAGCGAGCGCCTGGGGAACGAGGCCGGAGTCGGCAATGGCCCCCTGGGTGGCCATGCGGATGGCCTCAACGGCTCGGCCGAGACCAGAGGTATGATAGTTGGCCGGCCCGGCTTCCCCCCGACCGAGTACTTTCCCTTTTTCGTTGGCAACCAGGGCAATAGTCTTGTTGCCCCCACCGTCTACACCCAGCACCCACGGCATTAAAAGCCCTCCCTCGCAGAGAACGGGCTACCTCCGCCGACTTGTGGAGTCCCGTCGGGGGGTTAGATTCAACGCATTGCTGTACTTTCCTTCCCACGGTGGGTGGGAAATCAAACAGTTTGTACCCGTAGCTATACTAATAAGTTGATAAAGTCGGCTAGACGCCGGTTTTGTGCTAGAATAGAACTACACGGATACCTGAGGAGCGTGACCCAATGACCACCATCACGAGTTCCGCCGAGGAACATTCCACCCGGCGTGAAATCGTGAACCTGTTGCGCACAGCCGGGCCACTTACGGTGGCAGAACTCGGCGAGCGCCTGGGGATCACCCATGTTGCGGTACGCCGCCACCTTACCGCCCTGGAGCGAGATGGGCTGGTGGATTCGGTCCAGGAAAGGCAGCCCATGGGGCGGCCCACGCGGGTCTATAACCTTACGGAGGCAGCAGAAGATCTGTTTCCGAAGAAGTATGGTGCCCTCAGTGTGGAAATGCTCGACTTCATGGCCTCGTTGGCCGAGGATTTGAGCGTAGTCAACCAGTTCTTCACCCGGCGTGAGGAAGAGCTGTTGAAGAAATATGGTCCCCATGTTTGTACCGGCAAGAACCTGGAGGAGCGGGTGGCCCGACTGACGGAGATCCAGAACAGCAACGGGTATCTGGCGGGCTGGGAAAAGCCAGCGAATGGCGGCCCGTTTATCCTGAAGGAATTTAACTGTCCTGTCCATTCCGTCGCACGCAAGTATACCCATGCCTGTGACCATGAACTGGAGTTGTTTAAGACTGTTCTTGAAACCCCGTTGATCGAGCGGGTGGAATGCATCGCCAAGGGCGGCACCTGCTGCAGGTATTTGATCCGGACGCCTTAAAGAAACTAACCCTCACATCCCCCCTTACCGAATCGAAAGGTATCTTCGACAAAGTATATAGCAGGAACTAATCCGCAGGTCCTGCATCGGGGGTGACCAGTGATGCGGTCAGACCGGTGGTTAACGGGTGTCGGACTGGGTGGTGCCGTCCTGGCCGTGGGCATTGGTGCTGCCTTACCCGGAGCCTTGTCATTGCGGCTTATTCTGGCGGCTGCCGGCTTGTGCGGCTACCTGCTGCTGAACCAGGCAGGACACCGGCTGATTCGACCGGTGACGGCAGCCGGGTGCCTGGTGATGATTAGCTGGGCTCTGGCAGGTGACCCCACCCGTTTGCCCGCCTACCGCCTTCTGGCGTTTGTCCTGGTGGTTGCCCTGGCCGGTTCCGCTGACTTCCGTCGGATGCGTCAGTGGCCGGTGGTGACCTCGTGCACCGCATTTGCCGCCATACTGGGGGTGTGGGCCCAACCCCAGTTTCCAGTATCCTGGACCCATTGGTTGATGGATCTGGTCTGGTTCGGTTTTATTCCCGCACTGGTGGGCGGGCTATATGGGGCGCACCGGCGTACGGCAGAAGTGTTGCAGCATTATCGGCGACTGGCCGTGACCGATAGCCTGACCGGCCTGTGTAACGCCCGCCGGATTCATGATTTGTTAGAACGGGAGTTGCTGCGGGCCGAGTGGTCCGGTCAGCCCCTGGCTGTCGCAGTCGTGGACTTGGACCGATTCAAGTTCTTTAATGATACCTTCGGGCATTCAGCCGGGGACGAAGTGCTCCGCCGGGTCGGTACCGTCCTGCGCGCATGCTCCCGGCCCGGGGACCATGCCGGGCGGTCCGGGGGTGACGAGTTTCTGTTGGTGCTGCCCAATACCCGCGTGAGCCATGCCCGGGCAGTGGGGGAGGAAATCTTACGCCGCCTGGACCAGGAAAGGTGGGTGCCCGCCCGCGGACGGGTTGAACGCCTGTCTGCCTCTGTGGGGATAGCGGTTTACCCGGAGCATGCGCAGACGTGCCGGAGGCTGGTGGACGCGGCTGATACCGCCATGTACGTGGCGAAACAGGGCCTGGGCGGTGGTCGGGTTCAGGTGGCTGCCGCGCAGACGCCCGAAACGGTAGCGGGAGACTGATCATCAACTGAAATGGCAGGAGCCGGGGAGATCCCCCGGCTCCTGTTTATCCGTCCTGACCTCAGCGCAAAAAAGCCCGGCCGATGATCAGTACCTGCACCAGCATCAGAATAGGCAAGCCCCAGGCGAACCAGAAATGCCTGGTCTTGTGGCGGAAGGTGACCGTGCCCAGTGCCAGCCCCGGACTTCCCCCCACCAGGGCAATGCCCAGAAAGGTGCGCTCCGGAACGCGCCTGCCGCCCCGCCGGGCCTGCCACTTGTCCAGACCCATCAAGAGAAAGCCGATCAGACTCCACACCAATACCCAGCCCCCCACCAGCCAGGGCGCAGGGAGCGGCCGATAAGAGTAGAGGTAGGGGGAATTAAGGGCAGGCATGTCCTTACACCTTAGCCGTTACATAGGGTCCGGGCCAGGGAATGTCCACCCCAAGGGTACGGGCGGCGTGGAGTGCCCAATTTGGGTTACGCAACAGCGCCCGTCCCAGCAGGATCAGGTCGGCCTGGCCCTGGGCCAGAATCTGTTCAGCCTGGTTCGCTTCTGTGATCAAGCCCACAGCACCGGTGGCAATGCCGGCCTCCCGGCGAATCAGTTCCGCAATGGAGACCTGATAACCAGGCTCCAGCGTGGCGGGTTTCGAGGCCGGGGTAAGTCCTCCGGAGGAGCAGTCGATCAGATCGACGCCTAGTTCCTTCAGAATCCGTGCCACCTCAACGTGAACAGTGGGGGTCAGCCCGCCCGGCAGGTAGTCTGTCCCGGAAATACGCACGAACAGGGGTTTTTCCGCGGGCCACACCGCCTGGATAGCCTGAACGGTTTCCACCCACAGCCGCATCCGGTTGGTCAGGCTGCCGCCATACTCATCGGTTCGCTGGTTGGTAAGCGGTGAAAGGAAGGAATGCAACAAGTAGCCGTGGGCACCATGCAATTCAACCAGATCATAGCCAGCCGCCAGTGCCCGGCGGGCCGCGGCCTGAAAGGACGCGACAATCTGGCTGATCTCGGCCTGATCCAACTCCTGCGGTTCAGCGAATGAGGGGGAGAAGCGCAGCGGGCCTGGGCCCACAATGGGTTCCGGACCGATCCCCTTGGTGACACCCCAGGCTTTGCGACCGGCGTGGGCCAGTTGGATGCCGATGGTGGCACCCTGGCTGTGTACAAAATCCACCATACGCCGCAGGGGCGGCACTTGCTCGTCGTTCCAAATGCCCAGGTCGGCCGTGCCGATGCGGCCCCGGCTCTCCACCGCGGTGGCCTCCTGCATGATCAAACCAACGCCGCCGACAGCTCGGGCACCCAGGTGCACCAGGTGCCAGTCGGTTGCCTTGCCGTCGAGGCCGGCGATGTCCTGCCACATGGGGGACATGACAATCCGGTTGGGCAGCGTGAGACTGCGCAGAGTAAGAGGGGTAAAAAGTGCGGCCAGATTCAACACCTCCAGATCCAAACTGTGCTACAGGAGACGGCCTCGGTCGCTCCGTTGTTCACCTCATGGGTGTGGCCTCTGTTCCTTTCGGCGGGCCAGAAAGGACTGAACGGCGGTGCGGTGGGCGGGGGTGCAGGCCAGATCGACAAAGGACTGCCGGTGCCGGTGCCGGTGATCGTGCTCGGAGCGGGACAGATCGGGGGCCGTATTCAGGAGCACCTTGCCGCGGTGTAAGGCCTGGGGCGGCCGGGCCACGATGTCGGCCACCAGGGCATCCACCGCGCCGTAGAGTTCGCCAATGGGGACCATGCGATTGACCAAGCCCCACTGCAGTGCTTCTGCGGCGGTCAGGTGCCAGGGCAGCCACTTCGTTCAGGTCTGCACCAGCGCAGAAGGCATGTTCGCCGGCCCCTGTAATCACCAGCACTCGCACAGCCGGGTCTGTGGCCAGCCGTTGCAGGGCGGTGAACAGTTCAGACCGGGCCATTGCGTCAATCTGGTTCATGGGTGGGTAGTCAAGGACAATCCGGGCTGTTCCCCCGGTTTGAGAGATATGCAGGGCCAAGCAGGATACCCCCGTATCAAATATCCATTGTCCACTGATCGCGCCAGCTTCGCCCGGGCTCAGCCGATTTGATACAAAAAGCAGCCGGTTGCCTGCCGGCTGCTCCATCATTGTGCATTTATTTGGCGGCCTGCTTGGGCTGCTCCTCGCCGCAGAAGGCATACTGCTGACCCCAATCGCGCATGGCGTCAATGATGCAGCCAAGGGCACGCCCCTTTTCGGTCAGGGCATATTCAACCCGGGGAGGTACTTCGGGATATACGGTCCGAATGACGATTTCCTCCTGCTCCAACTCCTTGAGCCGGTCCGAAAGACATTTCGGACTGACGCCTTCCAGGGAACGCTGCAGTTCGCTGAATCGCCGCGTACCTTCCAGCAAGTCGCGGAGAATGAGGAGTGTCCATTTCGCCCCAATGACCCGTAGGGTCGCTTCCACCAAGCAGGTCTCACTGCCCACAGAGCAACCCTCCCTACCGGCTACTTTCCGGGCTGAAGTCACTTTAAATTCTACTTCTCTTACAGTGGTAACGTCAATCGTTATGCCAGTCGCCTGACTGTCCCCACCCTGGCACCGCCAGGTTCTGGTGCCCCGGCGCCAATTGCCTGTGGGCATAAAGGCTTTTGTCCGGTGCTCACGAAGTGGTGGGAACTAACAGTCGGGGGGGAGCGGGCGTGGGTGGGTTGATATCGCTGGACCAGTTACTGGCAGTGGCATCTGTGCTGGCGCGCCCGATGGTGCGGATATCTGCGTTTATCGGTGCTTTGCCGCTGGGCTGGCTGGGGCGCTGGCTGTTGCCCCGTACGATACCGGTGGGACAGCAATCCGAACTCTGGCAATCAGACCTGGGTCGGGTGGCACCCGGGTTATTTTTGACGCTGCTCAGTATACTTTGTGCCACCGCTTTCCTGGTTGGGACCGTCACCGCAGCGGTGCGGGAGTTTGACCGGCATCCCGTGGTATGGGCGGTGGGCAATATGGCAGTGGCCATCGCTGTGATGGCAGGTTGCCTGTACCTGGCCGGGCTCGCGGTGTCCTGGGTGGGTGCGACCTGCATGCTTTTGGGCGCCTGCGGAGGTTTACTGTCCTTTGGCCAGTATCTGGCCGTGGCGCGCGGCCCTGGCTCCGGTGGGCCCAGTGTGGGCAGTTAACCCACTGATGACGTTTGCCGCTGTGTTCCGGTCCATATTAACCAGAGAAGGGAAACAAGGGCACTGGGGCGAACCGAACGGGAGCCCCTTGTTCCGGAGTGCCCGACGGGGCTGAGTCTGCGCTGAGGGCTCCCCGCCACTGTGATCGGAACTCCTCGGAAACAACGAAAGAAATAACGGATCGGTTGGAGGTTCCACTTTGCTCACGACGCTCTTGACGGCTGCAGCCGTGCTGACCCTGGATATTGTCACTAAATTGATCGTGATGTCCCGGATGGTTGAGGGCCAGGCGCTACCCGTGATTCATGACTTATTCACCCTCCACTATGTTCGCAACCCAGGTGCTGCCTACGGACTCCTGACCGGACAGCGCTGGATTCTGGCGACCCTGGCTGCTGCCGTGGTGGTGGGGATGCTCTACTATGCACGCCAGACCCAAGGGCGTCTGGAGCGACTGGCCCTGGGAATGTTGCTCGGCGGTGCCCTGGGCAATCTGCATGACCGCCTGCGGTGGGGAATGGTGACCGACTTCCTGGAAATTAATCCGCTGGTTTTTGTCTTCCAGGTCTTTAACGTCGCCGACATGGGGATCACCTTCGGGGTGATCGGGCTGCTGTGGTATATCTGGCGTCACCCAAGTGCCAAGCATGGTGATTAAGGGCATGAAACAGTTCCCCACCCCCATACGTTAAGGAGGGGGTGGGGATGTGCTGCGCGGTCTTACCTGGCACCTACCGCTGCGACTTATTTTGGGAATCATTTTCTTGGTACATGGGTTGCCAAAGCTGACAGCTCCAGCTACCGTCGCTGCCCGTTTCGTTGCGCTGGGTGCTCCGTCCGGCCTGTGGCTACCGGTGGGGTTAACCGAATGCCTGGCCGCCATCGCCATGCTCTGCGGATTGGCGGTACGGGCCGGTGCTGTTACCCTGGCAATCGTCATGGTCGGAGCCATTGGGTTCAAGGTTGGCCGTGGTTTTGCTGCGATTGAATTGGATCTCGCTCTGCTGGCGATGGCTCTTGCACTGGCCCTGGGGGCAGGTGGGTCTGGTTCGCCCATTCCAGGATCAGTGAATGCAGATCCTGCTCCGGGTGCCCGGCCAATTCAGCCAGGAAGGCATTAAACTTGGTCCCCATATAGAGCACACGGTCGCGAATACCGGCATTCTTGCACACAAACTGCAGGGCAGTCCTGTAGCCCTGATCCTGACCGTGCTCAGCAAACACCAGCAGGGCGCATCCTTTGGGCAAAGGCCATGGGGGTGCGCCGGCTTCGCCGCGATCACGAATATGGTGGCTCATCTCGTCCACCGTGGTGGCGGCGGCGACGGGATAGAACCAGGCGGACTTGGCGGCGGCATCCCGGCCAGACGCCGCTGCCAGGGCATAATACAGATCTGTCCAGGTCCGGGGGGCAGCCAACAATACGGGATTGGGTTCCCACCAGGCCCGCAACGCCAGGAGACCACGACCGGCTACGATCCGGCCTGTCAATTCCCACTCAATGCGCCGGGTAGGAAAGTGGGCGGCCAACTTCTGAATGTCAGCCTCCGGGCGTCGCCACACACCACCCGCCAGATCATCCCGCTCAAGGTCCCATTCCTGGTGGTGTAGAAACACCGGACCTGCACCTTTCAGGCTCCAGAGAAAGAGATAGCTGAACATCATCTCCGGTGCCAGGGGTGGGGTGTCCGTCCCTACACGATACCACTCGAGGGATACCGGCGGTTCACTATTTTCCAGACCGAGCTTCCATTCCAAAATGTGTGTCTTGCCTTTTTTGGTGGCATTTAAGCGGACGAAGGCGTCCACTTGCGGCACCCCCTTGTCCTTGGACGGGATTCCCTGCGGAACCGGCTAAATCCTTCGTAGTCCGTAGCGAGGGTGGCTCGCGGGTTGCACAGTCAAGCAAGCCTTGGCTGATCGAGCCTACAATTCAATAGTATCACCATCTCGTTCACTTGGGCGGTGGCAGTTGTGCGGACCCGGAAAGAACCAGGGTTGGCCGTCGTCATGAGAAGGGTCTCAGTTGCAAGGCCGCAAAGCGCACAGAAAAAAGGGCGGCCTTACGGACGCCCGGACGGGTGGAATCCCTGGCGTCCCGTCCCAGTGCTCACCGGGTCCGCTCTGTAACCGGAAGCAGGATCGTGTGCAATTGCCCGCACGCCCGGGCAAACTCCAGCTCCCGGCGGTGGCAGGTAAACAAGACGATCTGGTAGTTTTGGGCCAACTGTGCCAACAGTTGCATGCAGCCCGCCAGACGCTCCTCATCGCACTGCACAAACGGGTCATCCAGCAGTAACGGCGGTGTTTCTTTACCGGTCGGCACTAACAGTTCGAGCAGGGCGATGCGTAAAGCCAGGTACAGTTGGTCTCGGGTTCCGGCACTGAGATAGTCACCCGCCACCCGGCGGCCGGTACCAGGTACGTCTACCTGCACAGATAGCTTTTCATCAACAGCGGCGCCGGAGTACCGACCATTGGTCAGTTGCGGCAGTACCTTTGCCAATTGCGTGTTCAGTTGCGGGGCAAATTCCCGGTGCATGGCTTCCGCTGCCTGCTTGATCTGTTCTTTGGCCAGCTCCAGGGCGGCTTTTTCCTCCTCCAGCTCTTGTACGGCCAATCGGGCACCGGTGGCCTGAATCTCCAGTTCGGCCAGGGCGGCGGTTCCGGCAAATGCCCGCTCAAGGTGTCCCCTTAACCGGGCCGCCTCGCGTTCAAGGCGCCGGGTGCGCTCTGTGAGTTCCGGCAAGTCTGCCGCTACCCCGGAGACAGTAACCGGCGTGTCGGCGGTAGCGGCAGCCTCCACTCGGGTGCGGGCGGTTGCCAGGGCTGCCGCCCACCCTGCGCGTCCTTCCTCTCCCAGATAGCGGATGAGTTCACGGGTTACGTGTTCCATACGAACGGAGGCGCTGCGCCACTCCTGGCTGGCGGCGCACCCGGCAGAAAACCCGGCACGGTCAGGGGCACCGGCACGGGCCAACAGTTCAGCCTCCGCCTGGGCAACTGCGGTCAGGTCGCGCTCAAGCCGATCGAGACGCCGGGCGGCGGCTTGGGCACCAGCGGCTGCCTCCCGGACTGACTGCTCGGCCTGCTCATAGCTCTGCAGCAGGCTGACCAGGGCCTGGACCGTTGCCTCGACCCCCGCCTCGGATGGCAGCAGTGCCCTTACAGGATCGGCCAGGAGGCCCAGCGCCAGTTCGGCGTCATTGGCCCGCTGGGTATGAAGAGCAACTTCTGCGTCGTCCGCCGCCAGGTTCCGGCGGCGGTGTTCCGCATCTTCTGCCAGACGTGTCCAGGCCCGCAACTGCTCGTGGCCTTCGTCCCGCGTATGAACCTGCAGTTTCTTTTGAATCTCTTCCCAGGTGCGGTTGGCTTGCTCAGCGATGCCAAGATCCCGTTCAAGGGCCTCTGTCTGGATACGGGCAGCAGCACTCCGGATAGCCAGGACCAACAGTCCGGCAGCCGCCAGCAACAGTGCCCAGAAAGTCGGGTGAACGAACAGGCCCAGCCCTCCTGCCGCCACGCCGCTGACAGCCGACAGCATAAAGAGTGGAGTGGCCATTACGGCCCGACGTCTGGCCCGTGCCAGGGCCTGTCTGAGGCGAGCGCACCACTCCGCCGGCTCCCGCACCCCTGCCGCAGCCAGGGTCTGGTCCAGGGCTGACAGTTGTTCCTGCACCGCTCGCAGATCCCCGGCGGACCGGGCTGTCGCCAGCCGCGCCTCCAGGTCGGCTAATTCTGCCCGGCGGGCTCCCAGCGGGGAACGCTTGCGGGCACGTTCGCGGTGGGCATCTCGCCAGCGGGTCAAGAGTATACCGGCCTGGGTGGCTGTATCGGGCGGAAGTAACTGACATGCCGCCCACGGGGCCAGGGCGGCCATGGCCGCTGTATGGCGCCGCGCGGCTTCGGTGTTTTCGGCCCGGGCCTGAGTGACCTCATCCATCAGGGCATCGATCTTGCCGGCCAATTGACTGACCTCGGCTTGCAGTTCCAGTGGAAATGCCGCATAAGGAGCAAGTTCAGCCAGTCGTGTCTCAAGGCGCTCGAATTCAGCCATGGCGGCCTCGGCCGAAGAGAGCATTGCCGTTTCCTGCCGGAGCTGTTCCGCCGCCTGCACGGCCTGGGTCTGTTCCAGCTCCTGTTCCAGTTCCCGTAGCCGCCCGGCACCGGCCAGGGCTTCTTCACGGTCCCGGGCCAGGCGTGTCAGTTCCTGGTCCAGATGATCGAGGGCTTCCTTTCCGGGGCGTAGCCGATGCATGACATTCTGGCGCCGCGCTTCCAGGCGATCCAGAACACGTTGTACCGACAGGTCTTCCTGCCCTGTATTCCGCAGATTGTTCAGGCGGTTGACCAGGTCGGCATCGCCGATTACCCGGGTCTGTTGCTGGCCAACACAGGCTGTGCGCATGAATTCCGATTCACTCAGCCCTGTGTGTTCCCGGGCAAATAACAGTTCCTTGCGCTCGTCCTGGGCAAAGTTCAGGATGGTACCGGTATCGGCATCAGTGACCATAATCCGGCTGTTCGGGCCAAACGAGCGTTCCACCCGTACCCGGCGCCCTGTGCTGTCAAGGCGGTATGTCAACACACCCCTGTAGGCAGTTCCCTCCCACGGGGCATATTGTTCCATTTCCTCGGTCGAGGTGCGCCGGCGTGCCCCTGGCTTCCAGAAACCGTACAGCATCCCCTGAATGAAGCGCTGGACCGTGGACTTGCCTGCTTCATTGGGTCCATAGATCACGTTCAGCCCGGGCGACAGATGCAGTTCTGTGCCTTGAAATTTCCCGAACGCATGCAGTAGCAACTGTTCGAGTCTCATTTTCCGCCCACTTCCCGCTCCATGGCCTCAAGCCCAAGCCGGCAGGCCCATTCCAGGCGCCGATACTCCCGTTCATCAGTAGCTGCCGACATGGCAGATCTGATCTGGCGGACCAGGGCACCCTGCAGGTCATGCCTGGTTGCCAGCGCATCCAGATCCCAGTCCGGGGCGGCCGCGTTCGTAATACCAAGCGAATAGAATTCACTTTGCAGAGCAGCGCGGAGTTCTCCCGGGTGAATTTCGAATCCCCGCTGGTGACGGCCTGCCAGTGTCACCCGGTACAGGTGTCGCCGGCGCTCCTCGTCCGGAACGGCCGCGCGTATTCGCAGAGCTACTTCCTCACTGGTGCCGCAGCCGGAGATGTCTACCTCGGCCCGGACACATCTGCGCAAACCGACGGGTACCAGTTCGGTGTGAACCCGTCCCTTGCTGACTTCACTGATGAGGACGCCGTGATCACCCTGCTGACCGAAGTCAAGACCTTCGGGGCTGCCCGGATAATAGGCGATGTCTCCCACGCTGCCGGTGCAGTGGAAGTGTCCGAGGGCCAGGTAGTCAAGGCCCGATGCCGCTACTTGTTCAGGGCTGAACGGGGCATACACGCCTTCGTCTGCCCTCGTTCCCGGTAAAACGGCAGTTCCATGCATGAGCCCGATTTGAACTGTCTGTGCGTCGGCGGCGGCACGGAAACCGGCCAACGGCTGCTCCCGGACTTCCCAGCGGTCAAAACCCACCCCCCAGACCACTGCATTCAGATGTGGCAGAGAGACCGACTCCCAGGCAGGTCCGAAAATATGGACGTTGGCCGGCCATCGGTAGGTAACGTAATAGGAGGAGGCTACGAGTGGATCGTGATTGCCCGGCGCGATAAAGACCGGGATATTAAGGCACTCCAGGGCGCCGGCCACGCTACGGATGGTTTCGGGCAGTACCCAGCGGTGCTCAAACAGATCACCGGCCACCAGAAACAGATCGGCGGCGCGCTGACGGGCGAGCTCCGTTGTGCGGTGAAATGCTTCGAGCAGCTCCAACGCCCGGGTTCGCGCGGTGGTTGGCTCAAGGCCCCGGAAAGGCCGGTCAAGATGAAAATCTGCGCAGTGTACAATGCGGACAGGGGCCATGGCTGGAAACACCTCACTC
>JAKFDK010000139.1:0-16092 GCA_036676195.1 Clostridia bacterium
ACGCCACCCGACCCACCGGTGGTCACATCCGACCAGAACGAAACCGGATCACGCTGATCATTGTCCTGGAAAGCGGAATAGTCTCCCATGAGTGGTCATGGGCAGCGAAAGGTCTCCGACTGTGCCCTCAAGATGGGATTTCGGCCACTCGACTCGGTTTTCCACTCTCGAGAGCCCCTGAATAGCCAAGAAAACCCGCTGCTCGCCAGTCGTTTCATGACAACAGGGTCTACTGGTGGCAGGTGTTTTCACGCCACACCGCCTCCTTGGCTGGTTACGCGTAGTGGGTTGACCGGAACTGAGGTGAGTTGACCACCTGTGCATACCTCGTCCATGAGGAGGACGAGGACTATGGCGCGTAGGGGACCTGTTCTGGGTCTGCCAGGAAGCCAAGGCCGACGTGCGGTGGCACAGCGGTGCCCGAAGCGTGACGGTGACCCTGGCGGTGGCTGGAAAAGCCACGCTGCCGGAAACGCGCGACGGACGAGGGCTCTGATCCGGCGCACCGGCCGTGCATGCAGGCAAGTACTGGCCCCGCGCGCTGGGACAGATCACCGTGGAGTCGCGGAAAAGACCGGGTCCCCCATCGAGATCCCGAAGATCTGTCCGCGCTCGCCTAAACCGTCAAAACATTGCAGGAAACGTACAGTAGGTGGCCAAGTACTATAATTGAAGCGCTTTGCACGTACATCAATCAATTAGCTGTATACATCGCCGTATCTCTGGTGCCGGCCAAACTGGGCGCCATCAGGTCCGACTCTGTACCGGCCCCAAACTCTGAGAAAGCGGGTGTTGCTGTGCTTACGGGAGTACAGGTATGGGATTGGATAAGCCGCATGTCAGACATCCTCGGAGTTGCTGTCCTGATCCTCTCGGCACTCACATGGTTGAAGGTGCGGCAGATGGAGAACCGCCGCATTGCGACGCTCCGCGACATACAGGCAACACCGGGCACCCGTCCCGGGGTCCTGAGCATCGCAGTGGGGCCTGAACCGATCGATGCCCAAGTGAAGGGTTATGTGTCGCAACAGCCGTGGGGGAGCAAATCATCCGGCAGAGTTGCCGATGAGCATGTTCACTATAAAGGCCAGCTTAGCCCGGACAGCATGGAAGCTATCCTCGATGAGTTCAGGAGAAAGCGGATTACGCTGCTTGAGCAGGGATGCGACTGCATTCACCTTTTCGTGAAGGCGCCCCTCCCACTTGCGCTGGTCGTGGGAGCCGAGTTGGGCAACGGGTGCCTCACTCAACTGTACCACCTGAACAGCCAGAAAGGCTATGAGCCCTGGGGGCCGCTGTATCGGCGCCTGCCCACTTAAAGAGGCAGCGAGACGCACGTGGAACGGATACTGACCCCGCGGCCGTACAGGCAGGCGCCGGCCAGTCCGTGGTGAGACTCGCCGCCGCAGCGTTATGTGTATTACGAGGAGGAGGTGGGCCGCCTGTCCATCCTGATCGCGACGGTTGGTGGCAGGTCAGGCCTGGTTGTGGAGTCCATTCGTCAATACAAGCCCAGCCGGATTATTTTCGTCTGCTCCGCCGAGACCAGACCTCAGGTGGACGGGCCGGGCAAACCATGTGACGGCAGCCGCCCTGATGACCCGGGACGGGAGGCGATTGTGGTGCAGGCGGGCGTCCCGCCGGAGTGCTATGAGGCGGTCAAGCTGAAAGACCATGAAGATCCAATTGAGGCGTACTCGGTGGTCAGGAAGGTGCTGCAGCAGATTCGGAAGGAGAATCCGGAAGCCGTGGTCATCGTCAACTACACTGGCGCGACAAAGGCCATGTCGGCAGGTGCGATGATGGCGGCCTTTGACGACGGCAGGTGCATCCTGTGCGCTGTGTTGGGACACCGGCCCTCACTGCATCAGGTGGATGAAGGCACAGAGTACTGCAGGTCCTACGAAGTCCGAGACCTGCATGTCCGCCGGCGGCTGCAGATGGCACTGGCGTGTTTCGAGCGCTTCGATTATCCCGCAGCCGACCACTTGCTGGATGAGTTCACGGGACCGCCTGTGGAGATACCTCTCTCCAACCGGCTCCAACTGCTCCGTGCGCTGGCCCGCGGTCTTGGCCACTGGGACGTTCTGAACTATGAGCCGGCTCGAAAGAACCTGGCTGTGTGCAGCAACGTAATACCCAGAGAGTGCGTGAGGTTGCTGGACCGCTCTGCCAAAAGCGTCGCCATTTTGCAGGCACCGGGCGCTGGCGCTGCCCAGGCGCAAGCCTCACCTCGGACGCTTGATTTCGACCCGGTCTACGACTTTCTCCATAACGCCCGTCGGCGCGGCGTGCAGGGGCGTTACGATGATGCGTTGGCGCGATTGTATCGGGCCCTGGAGCTCTATGCCCAGATTGCCCTGCAGCGTCGGCCGGTCCCGATCTATACCGGCCAGGTTGACGTTACGCTTCTGTCGGCCGCCCTTCAGGCCAAGTACGGCAATGGGGAGCCCTCAGAACGGAAAAGTCGCGTTGGCGCTGGTTCAGGCCTATGAGCTGCTGGCGGACCTGCACCACCCCGCAGGCGCAGTGTATGCACAGCATGCCGACCGCCTCAAAAACGTGCTGGCCATGCGGAACCACTCACTGATGGCGCACGGATTCACACCGGTCAGCCAGGCGGACTTTGAGAAGGCGGCAGAACGGATCGAAGCCTTCGTCATCGCCTGCGACCGGGCACAGGAGAACCGCTTCGGATTCGAGACGACACGCCAGTTTCCCCAGCGGTTTGACCTGGAGCCCGTCTAAGCGAAGCGAAGTAACGGAGGTGCACCTGGTGCGATGCGCTGAGTGGAAGCCGATCATCACCGCCACAGATCAGGCCTGGCAGATATCACCTGCAGCCCCCGGTGACCTGGTCTGGGTCGATCCGCTGACACGAACCCGGTTCCGGATGGAGCGCCAGGCGGCGGTGCACATAGCACAGGCGGCGCTGGCCGAACTGCGGGACCAACCTGCAGACCAGATCTACGCACGCCTCATCTCAGAGGCGCTCGCAGCCGCTGCCTTGCCGGCTGACCCGCATGAGTACAGCGGCCCCGGACAAGCACCCCCCCGTTCCGCCCGGCTGGTCGACCGGGCCATGCTGCGCACCGCCATCTTCGGCGCCCTGTTCGGCGGGTCACGGCACCCGGATTGGCCGCAACTGCGGAAAGCCAGCTTGCTCTTCGGGCTGGCCGAATACCCCGACCTCCCGACTGAGCCACCGGCTGGCCTGGAGGACCCCGTCCTGTTTCAGTGGCTGCTTGCAGCCGACAACGTGGCGTTGGGACGGCCGGCTCCTGAGTTGGGCGACGCCAGGGTCGATCTGGTAAAGGGCGGAACGGTCAAGATCAAGCAGTATTTCCTGGAGACTAACCACCTCAAATCCATCCGCGGCGCCAGCTGGCTGCTTGATGACATTAACCTGAACCGCATTCCCGGCCTGTTCAGCGATGCTCCTTTTTCTCCGGAGATGGTTGTCTACGCCGGGGGCGGGCATGTCCTTGCCGTAGTTCCTGCCGGTGAAGGCGCCGGCGTTGCCAGGCACATTGAACGCTTGTATGAGCGGGTGACGGTGACAGCGCAGTGCACGGCAGCGGCCATCATCCTGAAGGCGCGGGATCTGGCTGACGCAGCCAGGACATGCCTGGATGACCTGGAAACGGCGCTCAGCGAACGCCAGATGAGCCGATTGCCGGTTCCCCCGGATGGATACGGTGATCCGGACATCAACTACAGGGCTGGCCGCTACCTCACCCTGATGTACACACATGAGTCTCAGGCAGAGCGCTGCGACCTCTGCGGCATCCGGAAGCCCCAGACGGTCACGCCGCTGGCGGGAGAAGAGCTCCATCTATGCTGCTCATGCCTGTACAAGTTCACGGCCGGGACCGACGCCAGGGCGCGCCTGTTTCACGAATACTGCCACACTGCCGGAATACAAGGGATTGCGCCGCCACAGACCATCGACCTCCTGGCCGATGAGTCCCGCTACGCCGTCTACTATGGCGACGGCAACAACATGGGCAAGGTCGTCACCGAACTGCGGAGCCTGGCGGAATTCCGGCTGTTCAGCCAGCGGACCGAAAACACGGTGGTAAAGGCGGTCTTTGACGCCCTCCAGGAACACGGGGTCGAGAAGGTGGAGTTTGTCGCCCTGGGCGGCGACGACCTGTTCTTCCTGGGTCCGGCCGGGGGCTGCCTGGAGATCGCCACCAGTCTGGGCCGCCGGTTTGAGCGCGCCTTCGCCAATCTGACCGCTGAAGAGGGCGAGCCACAGTACACCATCACCATGTCAATCGGAGTCGCCATTGCGCCTGTGCATATGCCGGTGAGACAGGCATTCGACGTAGCGCTGCACGACCTGTTGAAGCTGGCCAAGCAGGCAGCCAGGAAGCTTACGGGCACCAGGATCGGCGGCACGGTCGAAGTGGTGGCACTGGAGTCCGGTCAGGTCTTGGACGGCGGTGTCACAAGCCGCCGAATGCAGTTGGCCGGTCGGCTTCAGAACGCTGCTGCTACCTTACGTCCGTTCACATGGTCCGAGGCCGATGCATTCCGGTCCTTCGTCCATGATTTGAAGACGCATCGATTTTGGGAGCGATCAGCCTTGCACAACCTCCGTCATGCCGTCACGACGCTGGGGTTGGAGGAGGCCCAACTCTACTACCTCTATCAACTGGCCAGGCGAATGAAGAAAAACAAGGATAGCGGCCAGGCGTTCAAGCAGTCCTGGCAGCGCCTCCGGGCGGCCTACGCTGTTCAGGGGGACGGGCCTTTCCTCCAGGTGCAAGGCATACACAAGAGCCCATGGGTGGATGTAGTTGAACTGTTCGAGTATGTCAAGGAGGGCGGAACCCATGACTGACAAGGCCATGCTCCGCCTTGACCTGCAGTGGCAGGCAGCTTCTCCCCTGCATGTCGGCTCAGGCGCAGATGGCGGACTGCTGCACAAGTATCTGCTGCGCGACAGCACAGGGCTGCCCGCCATTCCGGGGTCTACCGTCAAGGGGCGCCTGCGGGCGCATACCTTGATGGCTTACCGGTCGCTGGGCGGAACCAGGCACAGAGATGGACTGCCGTGTACCTGCGCTGTTTGCCTCATGTTCGGCAGCCCGGGGGCTTCACCAGGCAGTCTGTTTATTGGTCCGCTGACCCCGGTGGATACCAACGCCGGCCGGTCACAGGGGCGGAACGGCGAAATGGTCAAGACCGGAATCGCCATCGACGCTCACCGGCGCACCGTGCTGGACCAGGCTTTGGTGGCGGCGGAATGCTCAACCCACCCGACGTTTGCGGGTCAGATCACCGGTGCTGTCTACGCCGAGGAGCAACGGTCTGCGCACGCTTCCATCGGGCTGCTGGGCCTGGGCATTCGGCTAGTGACATCCCTCGGGTGGGCAAAGAGTCGCGGCCTGGGCCACGGCCGGTTCGTGCCGGCGCTCACGGTTAATGGTCAGTCAATCGCCGACGATATCTGGCGGGGGTGGGCAGAAGCTTGGCAACGATGAAAGCGTGGAAACTGGAACTCCAGGCCCTGTCGCCGGTGCTGATCGGGGACCGGCAGACCGACACGCAGTTCAACGAATCAATGGATCAGATTCCGGGCAACCGCCTCCGGGCGGCGCTGGCCAGAACGATTCTGGATCAGTGCCCGTATTTCGATCCGGTCCGGCAGCCACAGGACCGGCGGTATTACGTTGAATACCAGGGCGGAGAGTCTTGCCGGGGCTGTCACTGGGCGGCCTGGTGCGAAGGGTTTGCTGATATGCGGATTGGCTTCGCCACTCCCCAGGGTGCGCACCCGTTTCCCCTGACAGCCATGGGCTGCAAGTTTGAGCGTGACAAGCATCCGCTCGTTGACACCCTGATCATGCGCAGTGCCTGGCAAAAGCGCCTGCGCGATGGAGTCACAGCACAGTGGCAGCGGCCGCTGTTCAGGTGCCAGGCGTGCGGTGAGCGCCTGGAGAACCTGTCCGGCTGGTATGATCCGCGCTGTCTGCAGGCAGTGCAGCGGCCGCCAAAGCACAGCTGGACAAGGCTGCAGATCGACCCGGTGCGGGGCACGGCTGCTCAGGGTCAGTTATACACCATTCTGCCGATGGCCGCCGGAACAACCTTCGCCGGCCCGATCACGGCCCCTGCACCCCCGGACGGCCAGTTGGAGCTTCGGGTGGGTGCCCGTACCTCCAGCGGGCTCGGTCACTGCGCGGCGACGCTGACTTCCAGCCATTCATTGCCTGAGGCTAACCTCACTGAGCGGGTGCTGCGGTTCAACCGCATTCTCAGGCGCCAGTTCGCCGCCGTCGGCTTGCCTGACAGCCCGGGGACGTACATCAGCCTCACCCTGGTCACGCCCGCGGCCATGGAACCGGGTGCTCCTGCAGTCCCTTCCGCTTTGACCACACCCGAGTCGCTGGCGGCGCTGCGGGCGGCTCTGGCTCTGGATCGAGCCCTGCCTGGCTGGGAGATCGCCCACGCCTTTACCGGCTACCAGTTGCGCGGCGGCTGGCGGCTCCTGGACGGTAATTGGGCGGCGCCCCGGAATCTGCTGATCGGCGGCTCCGTCCTGGTGCTCCTCCACCCCAGCAGCGATGTTGGCGGCCTGACCCACGCGTTGGCCACGGCAAGCCATTCGGGCATCGGGCAGCAAACCGAAGATGGATTGGGCCGGGTGGAGATCTGTGCGCAGTACCACATGGAAAGGTCGGTGTGCTGACATGCCAGCCGAAGCGTCCGCTGCTGAGCGCGAACACCTGGTGCAACTCGCCAGGGAGACCGCCGCTGCCCTGACGCGTGCCATGGGCGACGATGGAATCGGCCTCACCCAGTTCCGATCGCTGCTCGACGCCTGCCGGGAGGCTCTGGCCGTAGCCGAGATCTTCGCCCTCATCGAGTATCAGGTGGGACGGGCAAAGGGTAAGGGATGGGGAGCCCCACTGGACGGTGGTAAGAAGGCCGGGACCGTGGTCCTCGAACGTGCCAAAACCCTGACGGATCGCAGGCCAGGAGCCAGTGAACGTGAAAAGCTGGATCAACTCGCGCTCTTCTTCGGGTATCTCTACCGCGCCGCCGTAGCGCAGAAGGGGTGAGCGACAAGGTGATGCAGGGGTTATACGACACCTTCCGGCGGCGTTTCCGTGTGAAAGGCATTCTGACAATCGAGACCGGTCTGCATATCGGCGGTACCTCGGACAGTCTGGATCCGACCTCGGTGGACAATGCCGTCATCCGGCTGCCCGACGGGCAGCCCTATATCCCGGGCTCCTCCATGAAAGGGATTCTGCGGTCGTTCCTGGCGCGGCTGCACGAAAGTGGCGGTCCGTGGCTTGCCTCGAAAGGCGTCGCTGCTTCAGACTGTTTGCATCAGCCGGCGGGGGTGGAGCGCGCCAAGACGTTAAAAGAACAGTTCAAGGACAACCCGGAAGGGCTGGCGCAGGCCATCTGGGACGAGTTGTGTCCGGTATGCCGGCTGTTCGGCAGCCAGCAGTTTGCCGGCCGGCTCCTGATCGCCGACCTGCTGCCCGAACCTCGCTCCGCCATTCGGGTGGAAAGGCGCCACGGGGTTGCGATTGACGTCGATACCCGTACCGCCCGCGACACGGCCAAGTACGACCTGGAACTGGTGGCTCCCGGGGCCCGCTTTCAGTTTGAACTGACACTGGAAAACCCGTCAGATGAGCAGGTGAAGGACACCAGGCTCCTGGTCCGGGCGCTGGAAGCCGGCGAGATCCTGATGGGAGCGAAGACCGGCAGCGGTCTGGGCCGCGTCAAGCTGGTCGAGGTGACCGAAACAGATTACGGTCCGCAACAGTTGATTGATGCTGTCTGGCAACCGGCCGCCGCAGGCAGCGTGGCGCGGGGCGCTCTTGAAAAGGCCATTGGCGATCTGGGCGAACAGGTGACGTGGCAGGAAGCCTACACGGCATTGCGAAAGGCGTTTGGAGGTGGGCCTGGTGTTTAAGCGGCTCGTCAACGAAGCGCGCATCGCGTTTGAGCTGGAGACCAAGGGCCCGCTTCTGATCCGCCAGGGTGACGAGACGGCGCTGGACCCGACCATTCCGGACATGCAGTTTGTGCGCTCTGTGGATCCCGCAACCGGCATCAAGAGCGTCTATATCCCGGGCAGCTCGCAGAAGGGCGTGTTTCGCTCCCGCAGTGAGCAGGTGCTGCGCGGGCTGTTGGCCGGAACCGGCATCCAGGTCTGCAACCTGTTCTCCAAGGAAACTTGCGGCAAACGGGAGGACATGGCCAGCCGGGACGGCACGGAAAGGTATCAGCACCACTGCCCGGTCTGTAGGTTGTACGGCAGCTTCCGGCTGGGCAGTCGCGTGGCGTTCCGCGATGCCTTTCCGGTGGAGGGCCGCCCGCTGGTTCTGGGGCAGCGCAAGAACGTAGCGATTGATCGAATCAGTGGCGCCGCCAGGGGCGGAGCCCTTTTCACACCTGAAATTGTGGAGTCGGGCTGTTTTGCGGGAGAGATCACCCTGACCAACTTTGCCACCTGGCAATTGGGCCTGCTGTTGATCGTTCTGGAAGACCTCAACCTTGGCTTCCTGGGGATGGGCGGCGGCACCAGCCGGGGCTTCGGCCGGGTCACCATTCCCAGCGTATCGGTCCGGGTGCGGGACTATCGGAAAGACGCGCCTGACGGAGAGTGTGCCGGTTACCGCAGTGGTGACCGCCTGGCGGTGCCTGTCGCTTACACACGCGGACTGACGGCTCATGAAGCCACAATCAACGGGGCTGACCTGCTCAACGGCATGGCCCAGGTCGACATGGCCAGGGCCATCGCGGCAGACCGGGAGGAGGCGTCGGCACGTGGATAGGGGCGATGCGAACCGCCTGGCCGGCAAACCCTACGGGTTCGTGCCGATCGCGCCGCAGGTCGTCAGGACCATCGTCCCCGGCCACAATGAGCTACGCCGAGATCGGTATCATGGCGTAATTGAACTGCAGATCGAAGCGCTGCAGCCCGTTCATATCGGCACGGGTGAGTACCGAGTTGGGGAGACAGGGATGATCGTAGCCGGGTTTCACCGGTCTGCTGACACCCTCGTCATCCCCGGCTCCAGCCTGAAGGGCTGCATTCGTGCCATCTCCGAGGCGGCAAGCGCCAGTTGTTCGCCGTCCTTGACAAATGGACGGCGCCCATCCGAACTGCCGCAGGCGAACCAGCGGCCGTGTAACGGCGGAACCTCCGGGCGGGAGGTCTGTTCGGCCTGCGGCCTGTTCGGCTTCATGGAGAGTACCACCCGGTACAAGGGGCGCGTCAGCTTCGGCGACTTCCCGGCTGTTGAACCGGTACGACCGGATCATCTCAACCTCGCCCAGCTTCAGGGTCCGCATCCGGGAATAGACGCCATCTACCGCGACCCGGATTCGGGGCTGCTCAGGGGCCGGAAATTCTACTACCACGGCCGGGGTGTCGACAGTGTCGCCAAGCGGGGCCGCCAGGTCTATGAAGTTGTGCCGAAAGGCACCAGGTTTACGGGCGAACTGCGATTTCAGAATCTGACACGCCCGGAGTTGAGCTTGCTCTGCTTCGCCATGGGGCTTGACGGCACGTTCGCCCCCAAAATTGGGTACGGCAAACCGGCATACCTGGGCAGCATCAAGCTCTCAGTGGTTTCGGCAGTCGTCCGTAAGGGCTTCGCCCCTGAGCCCGGCGCCGACACGTGGCTGCCGGATCTGGCTGCGCAGCACGCAAATGCCGTGCCCGCGCTGGCCGGTCAGATCGCGGCACTGCGGCGCATCCTCGATGTCCGGAGTCCGAATGGACCCGGGTGGGACCGCGAAACCGGAGGGTACTAGCCATGCAAAGGCATGAAGCGCTGGCCGTTGCAGAGCAACTGTTGGCGGACCGGGAGTTTGGGCGGTACCGTGACCGTTCCGAGCGGCCGGCGGTCTGGACCGACTCCGCGCTGGGCCTTGTCAGGCGCCTCCTCCGGGGAACCTTGCGGCTCGACGGATCGGAACCTGATGGTGCCCTGGGACGAGCCATGAATAGGTTGAAGCGCCTGCCAGATTGGGGGTTTACGGGCAGCCTGCCTGAGCAACTGCGGTCCATCGTGGACGCTCTGGAGGTTGTTCCGGGAACCCCGCCCAGGTTCAGGCGGCCGGAACTGGCGCCAGTGCGGTCGGTGCAGGGCCTCCTCCTGGTCTTTGGCTATCTGCACCGAATGTGGACAACCCGCCGCACACAGGTGCCCGACCATGGTGGAGCCCACGGGGGCGCTGGGCAGCCAGGACCGGCACCTGCGCCGCCGCCAGTGAAATCACCGCCTGCCGCCAAGTCCAAGGCAGCCGATCGGCCCATGGACCCACGGTGGTCCAAGCTGGCAAGCCTCAAGCAGATACTTGATCAGGGCAAGTAGACGCCTGCCGGCATACCTGGCGTTCATGCCGGGTCTGGCGGCGAGGTTTGGGGGCACCCTTGCCGATCAGATTGCGTATCGGCGACGGACCCTCGATGTACGAAATCCGCGGGGGCTGGGTGGAACCGTGAAACCGGAGGGTACTAGCCATGCAGAGGCACGAAGCACTGGCCATCGCAGAGCAATTGCTGGCCGAGCCGCAGTTTGGGCAATATCGTGACCGCTACGGGCATATGGCGGTCTGGACCGAATCTGAGCTGGGTCACGTCAGCATCTCCTCCGGGGCGTCCCGCGCCCTGACGGATCTGAGCCCGACGGTGCACTGGACCGCGCCCTGGATGGGCTGAAGAGCCTGCCCGGGCGAGGGTTTCCTGGCAGTTTGCCTGAGCAACTGAAGTCCATCGTGGACGCTTTGGCAGTTGTTCAGGGAAACTCGCCAGCCGGCGGCCCGAATTGCTGCGGGTACGCTCGGTACAAGACCTCCGCCTGGTACAGGTTGACCGTTTGCTGATCATGCACGCCCTGACACCGCTCCATCCCGGTACGGGTCAGAGCACCGGTGTCGTGGACCTGCCGGTTCAGCGCGAGGTACACACCCAATTTCCGATGATTGCCGCCAGTGGTCTGAAGGGCAGCCTGCGCGCGGTGGCGGAGCGGGTCTGGCAGGAGGAGAAGGTGGTGGAGGTGATCTTCGGTCCGGCGACCCGCAAGGCTGCGGATGGCGCCGGCGCCCTGGCGGTCACCGATGCGCGTTGTCTCGCCTTCCCCGTACGCAGTCTGCAGCAGGTGTTTGTCTGGGTGACCTGCCCGCTGGTCCTCCGCCGCCTGCAGCGGGATCTGGCCCTGGTCGGGCTGGACGGGAGCCGCATTCCCAGTCCGCCGCAGGTGGAGCGCGGTCAGGCACTGACCCCGCCTGGATTTGCCACTCCGCTTGTCTTGGAGGAGCTGGCCTTCGCGGTCCAGGCCGGTCCGGCCGACCTCTTTGCTGCCCTGGGCGCACTGGTTCCCGGTGATCTGGCCAGGGATCTGGCTGGTCGGGTGGTCCTGGTCGCCGACGACGACTTCACGCATTTCGTCCGGCATTGCACCCAGATCTCGGTGCGCATCCACCTGAATGACAGGAAGACGACCACCGGCGGTGGCGGAAACCTGTGGTACGAAGAGACTTTGCCAATGGAGACCCTCCTGTACGCTCTGCTGCTGGCCGAAGATGCACGGGTGCACCGGGACAATTGCCCGGAACTGCAGCCGGCTGCGGCGGTGGCGGGCGCTTTGGATGCGCTCTGCCGGGAGCGCCCCTATCTTCAGGTCGGTGGCAACGAAACAGTGGGGCAGGGCTGGTGCCGTCTGCAATTAGTCAAGGCGGGTGAGCCGGCATGAATCGCTTGCTGGAACAGAAGCGGGCTGCCTATTGCCTGGACTTTGTCCGGGAAGTGGCCATCGAACTTCGTCCCAAGATGGCTACCCAGATTGACCGCACGCCGATTCGCATCCTCACCAACGGGTTGGGACAGGCCTTGGCGTTTCTGCTCTCCCGCCAGGGCAAGGAGGAAGGCCCGGCAGCCCATCAGCTTTATCAGCACTTGCAGGGGTGGCTCAGCGGCGAGCCGGATCATGAGCACCCCATGCGCATTTACCGCTGTGGGCCGCCGGAACTGATGAGGCAACTGATCGACGGCAGCCGCGCCGACTACCTGAGTGCCCAGGAGGAGTGCCTGCGCCTGTTCACCTGGCTGCGCAAGCTGGCTGCGGCCGAATTCGGGGCAGGTGAATAGCCCATGAAACCACGGGGTTCCGGCAACCGACCGACTCCGGGTGAGCGAAGCGGTGGGCCGCAATCACGGAATGTGGGCGCTCCCAAGGCGATGAGGAGCGCCGGGCGATCAGACGGCCAGGGTGCCTCACAGGGGACTGGGCATCAGTCGGCTCCGCCAGCCCGGCTGTTCTCGTTACCCCTCTATCGTGGGCTGGGGTTCTTCGCTCATGCCACCCCGTTTCTGCCCACCGACCAGACCCCGGTGCCGGCTGCCCTTGCATCCGCACATGCAGGTTTGCTCTACGACAAGTACGTGGACGCGTGGACCATTGGCTCCGAGGGCACGATGCAGCCGCCGGCGCCGACAATGAAGGGTGAGTTCCTGGACCGCTTTCTGAAGTGGTATGAAAGCGGCAAGCGCGCGGCGGGCAGCGTGCTGTCTGCATGCCTGAACAGGCAGGAACAGCTTGTGCGGTCCCTTGGGGGAGCTCTGATTGAGGCGTCTACCCACTGGCGGCTGGTTGCCGGATTGGGCAATGGCCACCCGCTTGAAACCGGGCTGCTGTGGCACCCGATCCTCGGCTTGCCTTACTACCCGGGGTCCAGCGTGAAGGGACTGACCCGTGCCTGGGCCGACAAATGGGGGGCCGTCCAGGACCCCCGAGAGGTGGACCGCCTGTTTGGCGATCAGTCCACCACCGGGGCCGGGACACTGGTGGTATTCGACGCGCTGCCATTGCAGGTGCCCAACCTGGAACTCGACATTTTCACGCCCCATTACCCCGAGTATTACCGGGAGCCGCAAAAGCCGCCGGCGGACTGCCAGGAGCCGGTTCCAATCCCCTTTTTGGCGGTGGCTCCGCGACAACGGTTTCGGTTTGCTCTGGCCCCATGCCCAAGCTCCGCCGGTCCGCAGGGGCGTGCTGAGGCCGCAGCGCAGGCGGACCTGAGAGCCGGCGTGAGCCTGCTGAAGGATGCCCTGGAGATCATGGGGGCTGGTGGCAAGACGGCGGTTGGCTACGGTGTTTTCACCGACGTGCGGGTGACCCTGTGCTCCACCAGGCTGTCGTGAACGGTCGGCACTCGGGCAGTGCTTCCCGCCAACGACGTAGGACGGCAAACACCCGCCAGTGGTAGACGCGACACGTAAAGCCGGGCCACGGTTGACATACACCTGGCAGGACAACCGTTGGCGCACCCGGATCCGAAATCTGCCGGCCTCCCGGCTCAGTACGGCGTAATAGATTGCGACCTGACACAGCAGCAGATGCTACTCTTGCAAGCCCTAAGGGCGCCCTTGCATGCGAGCACCGCAGACAGCGGCCTCCTACCGATCTGTTGAACGCGATGCTGAGCATGGGGTATACCCCGCTCTGCAACGACTTGATGGGGGCTCTGAGCAGTGCCGGTCTGGATCCTTATGTGGGGTTCCTGCACCGCTTCCGCTACGGGCGCCCGTCGCTTGCGCTGGACCTGATGGAGGAGTTCCGATCCATCATTATGGACTCAGTCGTGATGACCATGATTAACAACGATATGGTCACGCCGGAGTGCTTCGAGTCAGAGCTGAACGGTATGCGTATGTCCCGCGATTTCCTTCGCGAGTTCCGGCGCAAGTATGAGGAGCGCAAGGAGACGGCCATCACGCACCCGCACTTTGGGTACCGCCCCGATTACCGCACTGCCTTCCAACTTCAAGCCCGCATTTTGGCCAAAGTTCTGACCGGCGAACTTCCCCGCTATGTTCCGTTCGCGGTAAAATAGAGGAGCGGGAAGTCTGTGTTTCTTGTGGTAACCTACGACATTCACGATGACCGCTGACGCGCTCGGGTTCTTAAGACTCTGAAATCTGCCGGCTTCCCGGTTCAGTAAAGTGTGATGGAATGCGATCTGACTCAGGAACAGATCTTGCTCCTGCAGGACCGGCTGGCCGGGATCAATAACCGCAGCCAGGACCAGATTCGCTTCTATTTTCTGTGTGAGTCCTGTCAGCGCCGTATCGAGACGGTTGGCCGTGCCGGCTGCCCCCCGGACTGATCCTGTGATCGCTTCCGAGCGGCGGAGTACCCGCCAAATCCCTGGCGCCGCTCGGAAGCCGCTCCGGAACTGGGGTAGAGGGAGGTTGCACTGGGTTGGAGACACCGTGGCAAAGGCCCAAAATCCGCGCCTCTCGGAAAGCAGCCCCGAAACCCGCACCTGTGGCCCGCACGAGCGGGTTGCTCTGGCAAGCTGATCGTAGTCCTGGAAGGAATTGAAACGTCCGATATCTGTTGGCGAACGACACCATGCGGGAGCTGACTGGCAAGCTGATCGTAGTCCTGGAAGGAATTGAAACCTGGATGATATCCGCTGGTCAGGCGAGCAGCTATTCTCTGGCAAGCTGATCGTAGTCCTGGAAGGAATTGAAACCAGTGGCCCACCGCTGTTACCGGGATTGATCGCACCGCCTGGCAAGCTGATCGTAGTCCTGGAAGGAATTGAAACCCCATGAGGGCGAGCGCGTGGTCCTGGGCGACGGCCGGCCTGGCAAGCTGATCGTAGTCCTGGAAGGAATTGAAACCTCCTGTCTACCTGCGCAACCTCGCACCAGCGGCTGACTGCTGGCAAGCTGATCGTAGTCCTGGAAGGAATTGAAACGGCTGAACCCCAGCGGCATCGGGCATGTGGCCATGGTCCCTGGCAAGCTGATCGTAGTCCTGGAAGGAATTGAAACTTGCGGATCTCCTCGCCCACGCCTTGGAGCGTGCGGCTGGCAAGCTGATCGTAGTCCTGGAAGGAATTGAAACGATCCGGCAATTCTCTTGAGCCACCCACGCCCAGGGTGCTGGCAAGCTGATCGTAGTCCTGGAAGGAATTGAAACGTGATCAGGTCCCGTTGCACCTCAACGCTGGGGGACCTGGCAAGCTGATCGTAGTCCTGGAAGGAATTGAAACAATGCGGCTGTCGCGGTAGAGGCGCTGGCACTGTTGCCTGGCAAGCTGATCGTAGTCCTGGAAGGAATTGAAACTAAATTCAACCCCTGCTCTGTCGAACGGGGGTTTCCTGGCAAGCTGATCGTAGTCCTGGAAGGAATTGAAACGTCGCGTTGTCCTTGGCAATACTGCCTACCCGGTCAACTGGCAAGCTGATCGTAGTCCTGGAAGGAATTGAAACCTACATCGTCCGAGGCGCCCGGGCGCGACGGAAGTTGCCATCTGGCAAGCTGATCGTAGTCCTGGAAGGAATTGAAACGGAGTAGGCGCCGTGTTTCAGGGCGTTGCGTGTACCCCTGGCAAGCTGATCGTAGTCCTGGAAGGAATTGAAACATAGGTCGGTTGATGTTTACGACAGTTGCCGCCGGGCTGGCAAGCTGATCGTAGTCCTGGAAGGAATTGAAACGACCTGCTCTAATCATCTTCCGTGCATGATGTATACTGGCAAGCTGATCGTAGTCCTGGAAGGAATTGAAACGGTGCTCAGTGATTCATTCTGCTGCTGATTGTCCTGCTGGCAAGCTGATCGTAGTCCTGGAAGGAATTGAAACATCTGAGCGCCTCTTGTGGCTGTGATGATGACCAACTGGCAAGCTGATCGTAGTCCTGGAAGGAATTGAAACTCATGACCAAAGTTGAAGGCGCGACGCTGCTAGACCACTGGCAAGCTGATCGTAGTCCTGGAAGGAATTGAAACTTAACTAAATAGACATCAACCTCCTTATATCTTTTGCTGGCAAGCTGATCGTAGTCCTGGAAGGAATTGAAACCTGGATGCTCTGAAACGGATCGGGGGCCAGGCTGCCGGCTGGCAAGCTGATCGTAGTCCTGGAAGGAATTGAAACATGGATGATCTCGTGGCCAGGATTCAGGCGCTCGATGCTGGCAAGCTGATCGTAGTCCTGGAAGGAATTGAAACTGGAAGGAATTGAAACGAAGATAGCGTCTAGCCTTGATGCCCCTACAAGATGAACAGCCTCCGGCAAAGCCGAAGGCTGATACTTT
>JAKFDK010000140.1:0-85341 GCA_036676195.1 Clostridia bacterium
AGATGACGAAAAAAGAGTTTGATCTGGCCGTGTTCACTAGCCGCACCCGCGTGGAACAGGCGCTGGAGGCAGCGATGTCCGGACCCAGCCGCCTGGGAGACGGACCCCTGGGCAAGATTATCCGGGAAGCACTCAGCGAACTGGGGATGTCGGAGACCGAGTTCCACCTGCTGCGTATGCTGCCGGTGGAGGATCTGACGCCGGAGCAGATCCGGATTCTGGTGGCTGTACGGCGGCGGATTCCGATTCCGGCGAATGCCACCCTGGCGAAGACAATGAAGTACGATGACTTCCTGGCGTTGATGGCGAAGGGCGAAGAAGGGACGATTGGCGGCCATGTCGCCCTGGCCGAGCACCTGGAGGGTGCCGTCACGGCCGAGGACTACAAGGACCTGCTTGCCTTACGGACAGTGGAAGATTGGAGCTATGCGAATGAAGATTTCGTGGTTGTCCTACGAGTACCGCTGTCCAAGATGAGACGCCAAAATGAGCAAATGGAGGATCTAGTGCAGATCCCATTCGACGAGCGGTTGGACGGCAAGGGTTACTGGCCAACCAACTATGTCTCCACTCGGAACGGGTATACCGCCTATAAGGGGCGTAGGGTTGTACCTGAATGGCTCCTTAATGGCAGGCGTCGTATTCCAGCCGGAGCCGAAGCCCAGATAATAGGGCGGAACGGTGAGATTCTACAGACGTTTACCTTTAACGGGGCTAAGTGGGTTGGTTCAGGGGGAGGACCGTAGTGTGACAAGATGGAGGGCAAAGTTCAGGGGATGCGTGTTACGAGATGTGAGTTATGACGACGAGAAGTGCATGTTACTGATAGGTACGACGGACGCACAGATGGCTGCAGAACTAGGCCTGACCGAAGAACTCAAGCCAGGCGAATTCATGGCGTGGGTTCCCTACGACCAGATCGAGTACCGCTGGGAAGAGCACTTCTTCGCAACCTACCAGGGCCACGAGTTCCCCATCACGGGTGAACGGGACGACGAGTACTGTCTGGAAACCCCGGACGTAGACCTGGCCTATAAGTTGGGCTTTCGCCGTTACGAGAAGTACCTGTCCGACAAGTGGGTCAAGAAATCCGAAGTTCAGGTCCGGAAAGAGACCAGAATGTTCACCTGGAATGGTCGCTTCTGGGAAAAGGTTTAAGCTCAACTGGCCGGAGGGATCGTGGTGTCAAAGCAAACAGGCGGCCAACAAACAAAAACCGGTATGCGCGGTCTGCGGCTCAAGCTGAGCCCCAGGCCGCTTCTCTTTTCCTTCGCCTGCACGAGTTCCGGCCAGGCGAACAGGGACAGGGCTCAAACAAGGCTTGCGGAGGTGGGAACCATGGCGGAAAAGCCCGAGACAGCGCGGTGGTTCAAGGTCAACCTGCACCAGTGGGAGCCCCTTGCCCTCTGCGTGGGCGCCCGGCCCAGCCGGTCAGGTCGGGCGGGGGAATTGGTGCTGCAACTGGTGGACTCAAGGCTGCGGAAAAAGGAGTGGACCGAGGGGGTATTGACCCCGGGCGACCTGGGCCTGGACGAGGAGAATGCCAGGCAGTTTGTTCTGGCGTTTGCCGGAATCGCCCGTGCTCTGCTGGATGACCTGCTGCCAGTGCCATCCCCGAACGAGGGCCGGGAAGGGTTCTACGTATCGGCCGGCCCGGTGTCCAGGGACCAGGCGGTGACCGACTTCCGCACCTGTAAACTGAACCGGGTCGAGTGTGGCCCACTGTTGCCGTGGTGGCGGCGCATCAGCCCGCCGGCATTTACGCCGGCCCCGGAGCAGTTTCGGAAAGCTGCCCAGCGCCATGCCATCGCCATGGAAGACCTGCTGACCACCTTTACGGCTGCCGCGCCCTACCAGCCGGCTGATGTTCAGCAGGCTGCAGCGGCCATCCGCAACGGCGCACCCCGCAGCCGGGATCTGGCCCGGGCGGTGGCTGCCCTGTCTGCCGTGCATGCCCTGGGTCTGGTCCCGGACGACGGCCGCCCGGTCGTACCTGACCAACTGCCGATGTTGATCATTCGCGATGCCCTGAATAACCAGCGGCGGCTGGCCCTGTTCACCAGTGACCAGACGGCACGGGCTGCCGGGATAGACAAGAAGGTGGTGATCTTTTCGATGCCGGTGGCAGGTGCGGCCCGCTATGCCCTGGCAGACGAAAGCGACGGCGTCGTACTGGACTATGGGACGGCCCAGGCGCTGAAAGCAGACAAGGAAGATATCCGGGCACTGATGCTGGAAGCCAGTCTGCCGGAACTGGCGGCGCGGCGGGAATGGTGGACGGTGGGCATGCCACCGGCGACGATTCGGGTCCCCGGTACCGCCCGCAACGCCCTGTGCGTTTTCACCTCCGCCGAACAGGCACAGCGCTATGGCCAGGAGAGTGGGATCAACGCCGAGGGCGCCAGTTGGGTGCCTGCCAGCCACATCAGGGAGACGATCCTGGCCGCCAAGGGGCGGCTGGCCCTGGTGGTGGACATGGGGGCCGCAGACGCCGTGGCCATAGAAGGGCAGTATCTGGCCGACTTCTTACGGCTGGTGAGCAGCGAACCGGGCACGGAAGCTCCGGAGACAGACCTGATTGGCCACCTGGCCCAGCTTTGCGCCGACAACCGCCCGGACCCGCTGAGCGAGCTGGAAAAAGCCGTCGCGCGCAGCCTGGGCCTGGGTAACGCCCCGGAGGTCTGGGGGGCGATGGCGGCCCTGGAGCAGATCTGGGTCCTTCGAGATCGGGAAGGGAATCTGGTGAGCCTGCAGCCTTACATCGCCCTTTTCACCTCAGCAGCCCATGCCGAGGCGTTCATAGCCGAGATCAGGCGGAAGAAGCCCAACCTGCCACCCATCTCCCCTGTGCTCGTACCCGCCAGACCCCTGTTCAAGAGTCTGAGCCCACGGCAACCGGCGATTGCCATTAACCCGGACTGCGAGCAATCCTGGATCGGGTTGAGTGATACGCTCCCGCAGGTATTGGCGATGGCTGGACTTGCCAGATAGCCAATACCCTCCAGTAATCGGGCGGTCCAATTTGTCCCCGAATGGGTGGGTGGCGCTTTGAAACCGCTTTTCATGAACCGGAACTGTGTATATTTGTGGACCGGCCAGGCACTGTCCATGGCGGGGGACTGGGTTCGGGACATGGCCCTCTTGTTTTGGGTCTTCGGTGCCACTGAACACTCCCCTATGGCCCGCGCTGGCATTCTCCTGGCGCAGCGGGCACCTTCATTGCTGATCAGTCCGCTGGCCGGTGCCGTGGCTGACCGGCTGGATTCACGAAGGCTGCTGCTGTACACGGATCTGGTCCGGGCCATACTCAGTACTTTGCAGGTCTGGGCCCTGACGGCCAACAACCTGATCGGCGTGTTTGGCCTTTGCGTCTGTTGGGGGCAACGAATCCCTGTGAGTAGTGATCGCGGTTGGCACGTCCACCGGGCTCGATGAGTGGCCGGCGGAACTCCTGATTCCTGGCTATGCAAGCAAACATGATCTAACAAGAGTGTAAGAGCGGTCCGCTATTCCCAATCCGTACCGCGGGGGCATGAACGGGGATATGGTGGGGCACACACGAACTGGCGACCGCCAGCGGCCAGGCCTGGACCTTCAACGTGCCGGCGGATGGATGCAACAACCAGCTCACCTTTGTGCTGGAAGGAAGGGACGGCAAGACGCAAACTCAGGCACGTGTCCCCAGAGAGTAGGGGCGTTTGTGGGGAAATCCGCCGCGGCGGATGGGCGGATGCAGAAGCGGTCGGGGCCGGTGCAGAAAGCGTCGAGGCCGGTGCAGATAGCGTCCGGGCCGGTGCAGAAAGCGTCCGGGCCGGTGCAGAAACGGTCGGGGTCGGTGCAGAAAGCGTCGGGGTCGATGCAGAAGTGGTCGGGACCGGTACAGAAAACGTCGGGGCCGGTGCAAAAAGCGTCGGGGCCGGTGCAGAAAGCGTCGGGGCCGGTGTAGAAAGCGTCGGGGCTGGTGCAGAAAGCGTCGGGGCTGGTGCAGAAAGCATCGGGGCCGACGATGACAGCTTCCGGTGGAAGGCGGGGGGAAAAAGGGCGAGGGGACGGTGCCACACCGTCCCCTCAACGCCTACGTACCGGGCGAGTCCGCCGGCGGGGCACCCACCGGTCCGCTGTGTTGCTGACCGGCCGCCGCCTCCCGATCCGTGACCGGCTGCCAGGCGTCGGCCTCGGTCCAATTCCCCGCCACGGCGTATCCCAACTGCGCATCCCGGACCATCTCGGTTTTCAGGTCGTACCACACATCGTCGCGCAGGATGATCTTGGCCGCTTCGAACAGGGGCTTCAGACCACGAATCGTCGGCGCTTTGGTGTTGCTTTCGAACTTCAGCTCGTAAACGTTGGGGCCGGAAACCTCGGCTGGAGCGACCAACAGGAAGATTTCCTTATTCACTTCCCGGAAGACTACGGTGGCCAGGGTCGGTTCCGTCTTGCCGGTTTGGCGCTTAAAGACGTCGGTCAACATGACGTACAGACCGACGTTGCCGACGATGGTGCCGGGCGCCCCTACCCGTATGCGGGGCGGGTCAGCGTACAACGGAAGCTGGAGCCGTTCGGGGTCAATGCCGATGATCCGTCCTTCGGTGAGTTCCCGGATCTCCACACTCTCCCTCCTTATCGAGGCGTCAGGGCTAACGGAATCTGTGGCGGTTCAAATCGTTTCATCATTAAATACGAGTGAACCGCCGCCCGGGTTCGGTATGTCCATGCATCAACTCTTGCGAAATCGATCCCGACTACATCGGTTAGAACCTGGCTTCACCGGTAACCTCCTGCCCGCCGTCTGTGCCGCAGAGGGGGGCTTACAGGATGTCGGCAAAGTTAGGCTGCACAAAATAGAGGTCCAAGCCTTGCGGATCGACGAGAGCCACAAGGGGATACCCGTGGCGTTGGCTTATGGTGAACCTGCACCAGTGGGAGCCCCTTGCCCTCTACGTGGGCACACGACCCAGCCGGTCAGGCCGGGCGGGGGAACTGGTGCTGCAACTGGTGGACTCACGGCTGCGGAAAAAGGAGTGGACCGAGGGGATCTTGACCCCGGGCGAGCTTGGCCTGAACCAGGAGTACGCCGAGCAGTTCGTCCAGGTGTTTGCTGGTATGGCCCGTGCTCTGCTGAACGACCTGCTGCAGTGGCCATCCTCGCCTGGGGATCAGCGGGGGCCTACTTGACGGCCGATCAGGTCACCAAGGGCCAAATCATGACCGACTTCCGCACTTGCACACTGAACCGGATCGTGTTCGGCCCATCGCTGCCGTGGTGACGGCGCATCAGCCCGCCGGCCTTTGCGCCGACCCCGGAGCAATTCCAGAAAGTCGTGCAGCGCTATGCCACCGTCATGGAAGACATGCTGGAGCGCTATGGCCAGCCGAGTGGGGTCAATGCAGAGGGTGCGAGTCGGGTGCCCGCCGGGCACATTAAGGAGACGATCCTGGCCGCCAAGGGACGGCTGGCCCTGGTGGTGGACATGGGGGCCCCAGACGCCGTGGCCATAGAAGGGCAGTATTTGGCCGACTTCTTACGACAGGTGGACAGCGAACCGGGCACGGAAGCTCCGGAGACAGACCTGATTGGCCACCTGGCCCAGCTTTGCGCCGACAACCGCCCGGACCCGCTGAGCGAGCTGGAAAAAGCCGTCGCCCGTAGTCTGGGCATTGGCAATGCCCCAGAGGTCTGGGGGGCGATGGCGGCTCTGGAGCAGATCTGGGTCCTTCGGGATCGGGAAGGGAATCTGGTGAGCTTGCAGCCTTACATCGACCTGTTCACCTCGTCGGCCCATGCTGAGGCGTTCGTCTTAGTTTATCAAACACAGCTGTTTCAGCGGTTGGCGGAGGCGACGCCCCGGATCGTGGTGGCTTGTCACCCGGATGAGTTGGCCGGCTCGCTCAAGCTGTCCCTGTTCCTTGAGCTGGGCGATGCACAACTTCGCGATACCATTTGGATCGCCCAGGTACTAACTTCCAATCACTCGGTTGGCAGTCTGACTCTATCTGGGTCCACAATGAATATTGCCCCGAGAGCCGCTCTGGAGTCTCGGGGCGGTTTATTTCACCCTACCACAGAAGAGGTGAGGAGGTTTTTGGGAGCTCAGTCTCCTTGCGATAAGGCATCCTGGATCCAATCCGTCGGAACGAGGGCTTTGTCGCCCCGCCAGTTTTCGACGATGGCTTCCTGAAAGTCCCCAGTCGGGAGGTTGGCATGGTCCGTGATAATGATCTGAAAATGAGGGGCAAGAGACTCACAAACCCGAAAGATGAGCCCGAACATCCTTCGCACTGCCTGACGGTCCTCATCCTTGAGCGCATCCTCAGACCCATGCATATCCTCTTCTTTTTCCGAAGGGAAGTAAACCTGCGTCGGCTGATCCAAGAATAGGAATCGAGGAACAGGGCGCTCCTTTTGGACGAACAACTTATGTAGGGCCAGAAGAGCGACAAGGTGGTATCCAACCCAGTTTTCACCGCTGCCCATTCGGTCCATCGGGATTGGACGGTCCTCACGGTCTACCACTAGTGTGAGCCTACTCATGTCCAACCGGACGGGACTGGCGCTATGCTCAAGCTGTAATTCTTTGGCCCATTCCGTCATCTGCAGGCCGAGACGGTTGAGAAATGAAGCCACCAGTTCCTGCTCCTGGTCCTTAGCCAACAGCCCCCCAAGTCGATTCACCTCTTTCCGGGCGGCGTCGACTGCCAATTGCAGTTCCGACATAGGGTCTGTGGCGACTGCGCTCTCAAGGTACAAGCTAATGCGTCCGAGGCCTTTCTCTCGACGGCCGCCAGGTAGTTATCCACTGCCTGCGCGGCTGCTTTCTTTTGCTGCGGAAGCACGTGTCCATAGGTACCGAGTGTAACCTGAATCTGCGCATGCCCCAACACTTCCTGCAGGACCCGGGCCTGCACCCCCTGGGCCAGCATCAGCGTGGCTGCTGAGTGCCTCAGATCATGGAACCGGATGCGGGGGCAGCCGGCCCGCTCCAGGATCTTGTGACAGCTCTGGTGGTGGATGTTCGATGGGTTCAGTGGCGTCCCGACGGTGGTGGTGAGGGTACGGTGCCGGCTGTCAGATCGACATCGGGCCAACGGATGCCGAGAAGCTCCCCGAGACGAAGGCCCACGGTTACGGCGGCGGCATCGGCACCCACGGCCGTGTGCTGTTACCGTGCCACCAGCAGGCAACCGATCACGACCACACCCACCGACAGGGCGGTGTGGAAACGGCTTTCCGAGAGCCGGTTGTTCAGGTAACCGCCCACGTACCCGCCCACGAACAGCAGGGGCAGAGCCGCCAGAACAGGCTTGAACACCATAATCGGAAATGCACCCAGGCCCCAGATGACGCTCAGCTTGGTCAGGTCGAGCAGGAACACCAGCACCGGGGCGGTGGCGACAAACTGCTGCTTGGGGAGTCCCAGCGCCAGCAGATAGAGTCCCAACACCAGGCCGCCACCGGTGCTCATTCCATTCAAGAGCCCGCCAATGGCACCAATGACCAGTCCGTTCCAAAGTGACGGACGCAGCCGAATCGGCTCGGCGCCGACCCGGGCCCGCCAGAGGCGAAACAGGCCGACCGCCACGCTGATCACGCCGATCGCCTTGCTCACCGGGCCCGCCGGGAGACGGACGATCAAAACGGTACCCATCACCGAAAACAGGAGCGCGGTGGGTGCGATGACTGCCACCGTGCGCCACTGAACGTAACGCCAGTACCGTACCAACGCGTCCAGGTTAGCGGTCAGGAGCAGCAGGGCCATGGTGGCAATGGCCACCGGCGGTCCCATGAGGAGGGTGAGGATGGGGGTGAACAGGATCCCCGCGCCCATCCCCAGGCCCACCTTTATGATACCAGCCAGGAACGCCACCAATGCAGTAATGGCAAAGTACACCTGGACTCACCTCAGTCCCTGACAGAGTGGTCTTCCCTGTCTATCAGCATGACGTTGGCGGGAACTTTATTCATATGAATACTTTGAGATCAGATGGGCAACATTTGTGATTGTCGGAGCTTCTGGCGGTTGTCGGCCGGATTCGGCCACACGCCCGGTGTTGGCGGCTCCTTGCCGCGCCCTTTTGGACCGGATTTGTCGGGTGTAGTCAAAAAGATTATATCGGAAGGACAAATCTTGCCACAGTAAGTTTCTGAAATAGATGAAATATCCCACTTATGCACTGCGCGTAAATATACAATGTTTTCAGATGAAAAAACGAAGGCTCGTCCGGGATCCTGGCCGATCAACAGGGGAGGGGTTGTGATGTTCAGGTGTAACGTGCGGATGGTGTCCCTGGTCCTGACCGCCGTCATGGTCCTGGTGGGGTGCGGCGGCGGGCCGCCGGCGTCTCATAAGGGAGCAGCGCAGCAGGGAGCAGCGCAGCAGGCGGCGTCGGGTAGCCCGACCGTGCCTGCCCAGAAGGACAAGGTGCGGGTGGGTTACAGTTCTGTCACCGCCTCTCAGGTCATCCCGTTAGTGGCCAAGGAGGCCGGCATTTTCGACAAGTACGGCATTGACGCCGAGATCGTCTTTGTGGCCGGCAGTTCCAAGCTGACCCAGGCCGTAGTGGCCGGGGACATCCCCTTTGCCGTGATGGGCGGCCAGTCCATGGCTGAAGCCAACGTGGCCGGGGCCGACACGGTGATGGTGGCCGGCACGGTGTACACCTTGCTGTTTTATCTCATGACCACCCCGGACATCAAGATGCCCGAGGACCTGAAGGGCAAGAAGATCGGCATTACCCGTTTCGGCAGTGCCATGCACTTCGCCGTCCGCTACGCCCTCAAGCACTGGAACATCCCGGAGCAGGAGGTGGGGATCGTCCAGTTAAACGACACGCCCAGCATCCTGGCTGGAATGAAGAGCGGTGCGGTAGATGCTGGTATCATGGATTCCCCCTCGAACGTGAAGGCAGCGGCGGAGGGGTTCCGGCAACTGATCTTCCTGGCCGACCTGGGCCTGCAGTACCAGCAGACGGGTGCCATTACCACCCGGCGCCAGATCGAGAAGAACCCCGACCTGGTGCAGCGCTTCGTGCAGGCTTACGCGGAAGGGCTGCACCGCTTCAAGACCGATAAAGCCTTTGCCCTGAAGATGATCGGCAAGTTGGCCAACACCGACAACACCGAGATGCTGGAGCAAACCTACGCCGTGTACGAGCCGCTGATGGCCAAGATCCCCCACCCTTCTGTACCCGGGATGCAGACCATCCTGGACGAACTGGGCGAACGGCAGCCCAAGGCCAAGGTGGTCAAGCCGCAAGCCCTGATGGAGGACAAGTTTGTCCAGACCCTGGAGACCGCGGGCTTCTTCAAGCAGCTCTGGGGCAACTGACAAGGGACAGACGCAGGGTAGCCGTTAAGGGGGTGATCAAGGTCCCTGGACCCTCTGGATCAGACGCCCGCCGATCGATCTCGCGCATTCATGCAGAAAGGGGTCTTGACGTGCGCTTGGGAATGGCCATTGATCTCAAACGCTGCATCGGCTGCAACTCATGTGTCATTGCCTGCAAGGCAGAAAATGGTACTCAGCCTGAAGTCTTTTGGATGAAGGTGCTGGAGTACGAGGTAGGACACTACCCGAATGCTCGCCGGGAGTTTATTCCAACCCGCTGCAACCATTGTGCCTCCCCGCCTTGCGTTCCGGTCTGCCCCTCCGGGGCCACGTATCGGCGTGAAAAAGACGGGATAGTCATGACCGACTACGATGCCTGCCTCGGCTGCGGCGCCTGCGTGACCGCCTGCCCCTATCAGGCGCGCTATCTCCCCGAGGAAGAGCGCTACTACTACTCCGAGGGTCCCACACCCTACGAAGAGCAGAACCCGCGCCGGCCGCCGGTGGGAGTAGCCCAGAAGTGCAACTTCTGCGTACACCGCATCGACCAGGGACTGCCGCCGGCCTGTGTGCAGACCTGCCCGACCAGCGCCATCACCGTTGGCGACCTGGACGACCCGACGAGCGAGATCTCGCAACTGATCCGGAAACGGCACGCGGTGCGCCCCCGTGCAGACCTGGGCACGGACCCGTCGCTCTACTATCTTGACTGACCTGGCGCCGCGGACGCGGTGTACCGGATGTACTGAAAAGGTGGGATCTCGATGGAGATGCAATTTGCACTGGAGTGGCGCAGCCAGACGCACTGGTCGTGGCGGGTAGCGTTGGACCTGTTTTCCGGCGGGCTGGGCGCGGGGCTGTTCCTGATCTCCCTGTGGGCCGGTTCGCCCCTGGGGGCATGGATTGCCGTTGCCCTGGTGGCCTTTGCCGGCCTGGTGCTGCTCTCGCACCTCGGCCACCCCACGCGGTTCTGGCGCGCCTTTGCCCGGGCCAAATCCTCCTGGATCAGCCGGGGTGCGATCTATATGACACTGTTCATCATCCTGGCTGCCCTCGCCCTGCTCACCGGGGGTGCGGCGCAGTCCCCCTGGCAGGCGCTGGGCGGCCTGGGCAAAACGCTGGCGGTACTGGCCGCCATCGCCGCGGTGCTGGTGATGGTCTACCCCGGTTTCGTGCTGGCTGCCTCGCCCAGCATCCCCTTCTGGAACAGCCCCCTGCTGCCCGTGCTGTTTGCGGGTTTTTCCGTAGCCGGCGGCGTGCTGATGCTCGCCCTGGTGGGAGAAGTGCCCGCTGCGGTGGCCAAAACCGTGCCTGGACTCGCCCTGACATTCCTGGGATTGTGCCTGGTGCTGCTGTTCTTCCACCTCGAGATCATGAAGCGGTCGACAGCGGCGGCGCAGGAGTCGGTACAGTGGCTCATGCGGGGACGGCTGGCGGGCCTGTTCCTGTTTGGCGTGATCGGTGTGGGCCTGGTGCTGCCGGCGGTCCTGCTGGGGATCGGGCTGGCCATGGACGCGCCGGCCATCTGGATGCAGGTAGCCGCCGTACCGGCGCTGGTTGGCGGTCTGCTCTTCCGGCAGTCACTGCTCAAGGCTGGCATCTACGGCCCGCCCGTCTAGGGGGGAGGTGCCCATGCCGACATTCAAGGTGCGCCACGTGGGCTTTCTGCAGCAGGTGGCCGGGGTGCAGGAGGAAGAGGTGGAGATGCCGCCGGCCGCCACGGTGGGAGATCTGCTCGCAGTCCTGCGGGACAGGCGGGGTGAGGATCTGGCCGCTGCCGTGCTCACTCGCCAGGGGCGCCTGCGCGAGGCCGCCCGGGTACTGGTGAGCAACCGCAACGTTAATGAACTGCAGGGACTGGATACCCCCCTGACGGGTACAGAGGTCAGCGTGCTGTTTGGGCTCTGGCCAGTCGCCGGGGGTTAGACGGGAATCCGTTGAGGAAGGGGCAAAGGACATGGCGAACGCCAACCAGGTCAAGGACGACGAATGGTTACATACAGTTTGCGATAACTGTTTCTCGTACTGTGGTATTCTTGCCCACCGTGTGAACGGCACGGTGGTCAAGATCGAAGGGGATCCCGACGCTCCCAACAGCCGCGGCAAGGTCTGCGCCAAGGGCCAGGCGGGTGTGATCGGTCTGTACGACCCCAGCCGGGTCAAGACCCCGCTGAAGCGTACCAACCCGGAAAAGGGCATCGGTGTTGACCCCCAGTGGCAGCCCATCAGTTGGGATGAGGCCATCGATATCGTGGCCAAGAAACCGAATGAGGTGCGTAAGGACGATCCACGCAAGGTTGTGGTTTCAAGCTTCGACGTGCCGGTGATTCATAAGGCCGTGGAAGCCTGGTGCGCGGCCTACGGCACACCCAACAGTCACTGGGTGGGGTACTACTGTGGCAACTACCTGCACTCATCCATGTATCTGACCAACGGCACCTTTCATTCCGACTATGATATCGAATACTGCAACTACCTGATTCTGCTGGGCAACCAGTCTGGCTTCATGATTGGGGTGAACGCCAACACCACCACGCAAAAAATGGCGGAAGCCCGGGCCAGGGGCATGCATGTGGTGGCGGTGGACCCCATTTGCTCCCACGCGGCCTCCAAGGCCGATGAGTGGGTGCCCATCCGTCCCGGCACCGACGGCGCTCTGATGCTGGCCATGTCGCACGTGCTGCTCCACGAGATGAATCTGTACGACTCCCCCTTCCTGAGGCAATACAGCAACGCCCCGTACCTGGTGGGCAACGACGGCTATTATGTCCGGGACGCCGCCGGCAAGCCTCAGGTTTGGGACCCCGCCTCTGGTCAGGCGCGCACCCATGATGCCGGGGTGCGGAGCCCGCCCTGGAGGGCACCTATCAGGTTGACGGCGTCTCCTGCCGGCCCGCCTTTGTGCTCCTGAAAGAGCACCTGCGTCCCATGACGCCGGAATGGGCCTCTAACATCACCTCGATCCCGGCTGCCAACATCCGGCGGCTGGCCAACGAGTTTGGCACGGCGGCGCAGATCGGTTCGACCATCACCATCGAGGGCCGGACCTTCCCCTACCGGCCGGTGGCGGTGAACATCTACCGGGGGTCAGGTGCTCACAAGCACGGCGTGCTGACGGCGCTGTCGGTACAGATTTTGAACATGCTGGTGGGCTGCTTTTACCGTCCCGGCGGGCACCGGGGCATGAACCTGATCGGGCCGGAGGGGCGGTGGCAGCCGAGCCAGGAAGACGGTCTGATTGTGCCGCCCGACCAGATTGGCCATGGCGTTAACTACTACCGCTTCGACGTCAAGGCGCCCGAAACCATGGGTCTGTGTGAACTGTTCCCTGTGTCCACCAACCGCAGTCCCATGTATCAGATGTCAAGCCTGGACCCGCACCGGGTTCACCTGCCGTACCGCCCCGAAGTTCTGATCGTGTGCCGACGCAACCACTTCCTGAGCGACGTCAACAAGACGGTGGCCGTGCAGGCATACCAGAACTACAAGTTCGTCGTTGTCTTTGCCACGCATCTGGATGAGTGTGCCGAATTCGCAGATGTCGTTTTCCCGGACGCCCACTACCTGGAGAAGTTGGAGCTGTTCCCAAACAACTTCACGGTCTCCATTGCCATGAACACCAACCATGCCTACTGGGGCGTGCGCCAGCCCGTGGTAGAGCCGCCGCCGGGGGTCAAGCCCTGGTCCGAGACACTGCTGCAGATTGCGGAACGCATGGGTTTCCTGGACGACGTCTACCGGGTTTTGAACGCCGTGCTGCACCTGAAGGAGCCTCACCAGCTGGGAACCAAGCAGCAGTACCACATCGCCGATATCTATGATCGCTATGCCAAGTCCCAGTTCGGCCCCGACAAGGGGCTTGACTGGTTCAAGAAAAACGGCTACCACAGCGTAAAGCGGACGCTGGATGAACGCTACCCGGTGGAGATGTTGGGGGTTCGTTTCCCCCTCTACTTTGAAAATATTCAGCGGGCCGGCGCCGAGGTGCGGGCGGTCACCCGGGAACTGGGCATGGAGTGGTGGGATACCTCAGACTACCTCGCCCTGCCGGTCTGGAAGCCGTGCCCGTCGTTCCGGGAGAAGCCGGGGGATGGGCTGTGGGCCGTGAATTACCGGCTGCCGACCCACTACCAGTCGGTGAGCGCGCAGAACCCGTGGCTGCAAGTGGTCGCACAGGTGAACCCGTATGCCCAGAAGTTCCTCATCAACACCGCCACGGCGCGCCAGTTGGGAATTGCCGACGGAGACAGCGTAGAGGTGCAATCACATTCCGGTCGGGTGGAAGGCGTGGTCAAGGTAACGGAACTGATCCACCCCGAAGTGATCGGGATTTCCGGCCACTTCGGCGCCTGGGCCAAGGGTAAACCCATTGCCACCCAGGGCAAGGGTGCCAATTTCAATCAGTTACTGGCGCTGGACTGGGAACATATCGACCCGGTTTCCTCGGGGGTGGATTCCTGCGTGCGGGTGCAGGTGCGCACGGTGGCAGCCAAGGCCCGGCGCTGACCTGGGTGGCCATCCGGGGCAGCAGTCGGCGGGGCCAGAACATCACCAGGAGGTGTTGACGTGAAAAAGGGTATGGCAGTGTTGACAGTCATCTGTACCTTGTTGTTGACGGCGTGTGGGCAGGGTACCGCCCCGACCCGGCAGGACAAGGACCCCGCACAGGTGTCAAAGGGTGAAACGGCTGCCGCTCAGGGACCCGCGGCACCCAAGGTGGACTCTGCTCCGGCTGCCCCGGCCAAGTCACCTTCCTTCGAAGGCAAGACCATCAAGTTCATCGTCCCGTTCAGCCCGGGCGCGGGCACCGACGTGCGTGCCCGCTTTGTGGCTGAGCAGCTCCGCAGTTATATCCCGGGAAACCCGTTAATCCTGGTTGAGAACAAGACCGGCGGCGGTGGCGCCATTGGCTTCAACCATGTGTATCAGTCCAAACCCGATGGGCTGACCATTGCCGTGGCTTCCACAGGCATCCCGATCCGCTGGATTACCGGAGCGAAAGGCCATGAGTATGACCTGCTGAAGATGCCGCTGGTGGCGGCCTTCGGCACGGGTACGGTCGCATATGGACGGCCTGATGTCGCCAAGACCGGCAAGGACCTGACGAAGCTGGGGCGGCCGGTCATCTCCGGCCATACGACCCCCACCTCGTCGCAGGCCACCATGGACCGGGTGGCGGCGGAGATGCTGGGCTACCCGGTCAAGCAGGTCACCGGTTACAAGGGCTACGGCGACATCCGCCTGTCGACGATCAAGGGCGAAACCGAGATGTCGTGGACCAACGCCACGTCTTACCTCACCGAGATTGATCCACACGTTCAGCGGAATGAACTGGTGCCGCTCTTCCAATCCGGGATCTTCAAGGGCGACAAGGTGATCCGAGACCCTCGTTCCGCCAACGTGCCGCTGCTATCAGAGCTTTACAAAGAGGTGAGCGGCAGGAACCCGGAAGAGGCCGAGCAGTGGCCCACCGTTAAGGCCCTCATTGGGGTTTATTCCTTTGGCGTCTCCTTCTGGTTGCCGCCTGGCACGCCGGCCGAGACTTACAACGAACTGGTCACGGCCTTTGATCGCATGGGGGCATCAGCCGACTACCAGAAGGCCGCGCTGAAGGTTTTTGCCGCTGAGGACCTGATCACCGTTGGCAAGGAGGCCGCTGCCGCCTTTGCAGCCTTCGCCGAGACCCCGCCCGAGGTCAGGGCGAATCTGAGCGACTAGGGGCCGCACCCCAGTGAGGAAGTGAAGCCGTGTTCGAAGCCAGCCTGCAGGCTTTTGCCAACATTTTCACGCCCATGAACCTGGGCTTGCTCTTTGTCGCCGTGGTAGCCGGGCTGATCCTGGGGGCGGTGCCAGGTCTTGGCGGCATTACCGGGCTGACGCTGCTGTTGCCCTTTGTGTTCGACCTGCCGCCCGACACGACCATGATCCTCCTGGTTGGCCTGGCCGCCGTGGTGAACACGGGGGATACGATTCCCGCCATCCTGATGGGGGTCCCCGGCACCTCCGCCGCACAGGCCACTATCCTGGACGGTTTCTCGATGACCAAGAACGGTGAGGCTGGGCGCGCCTTCGGCGCTTCGTATACCAGTTCCATCCTCGGCGGGCTGTTCGGAGCCATTGTCCTGCTTCTGACGTTGCCGGTTTTGGAGCCCCTGGTATTATCCATGGGTTCGCCCGAACTGCTGATGGTCTCCTTGCTGGGGGTTTCGATGGTCGGCACCCTGACCGGCCGCGTTCCCCTGATCGGTCTGGCCCTGGCCCTTTTCGGTGTGCTGCTCAGTATGATCGGGCAGGACCCGGAGACTGCCATTTACCGCTGGACCTTCGATCAGCTTTACCTGTTTGATGGCCTGCCCTTTATCCCGGTCGCCCTGGGGATATTCGCTTTGCCGGAACTGATCGAGACGGTCGGCCGCGGCCAGAGCCTTGCCACCCAGGGCACGATGGCTGGCATCAGCAGGGGCCTGTTCCGTGGCATCAGGGATACGTTCAAGAATTGGTTCCTGGTGGTACGGTGCAGTCTGATCGGGGTGTATGTGGGCCTTGTACCCGGCATGGGTTCCGAGGTGGTAGACTGGGTGGCTTACGCCCACGCGGCACAGACGATCAAGGACCGGGAGAAGCTAGGCAAGGGGGATGTGCGGGGCGTGATTGCCCCCGAGGCCGCCAACAATGCCAAGGTTGGCGGCGCGCTGATTCCGACGGTGGCGTTTGGCGTGCCGGGGAGCATGATGATGGTCATCTTGCTCGGCGCTCTGACCATGGCCGGGATCACGCCGGGTCCCGAAATGGTCACCAAGCACCTCCATATCACCCTCACCATGGTCTGGACGCTGGCCATTGCCAACATCATGGGTGGCATCCTGTGCATGTTCCTGACGAGCCAGATTGCCAAACTGTCTTATGTCCGCATCGGGTTGCTGTCAGCCTTCATCTTGGTGGCGGTCTTTGTCGCGGCCGTGCAGGCCACGGGTAATTTGGCTGACCTCATCATGCTGCTGGTCTTCGGGCTGGTGGGCTGGACGCTCAAGAAACTGGACTGGCCACGGCCGCCCCTGGCGCTCGGCCTGGTACTGGGCCCGGTGGCCAGCCAGTACCTGTTCATTTCGGTCCAGCGCTACGGGTTTACGTGGCTGACGCGGCCCGGGGTGATCATCATCGGGCTGGTTCTGATCGCCAGTCTCGTGCATGCGGCGCTGTCGAGCCGGCGGGACCGCCGGAGCCAGAAGGAGGCGGTGGCGTGAAGATGGCAGCACCCGTTGTGCTGGCGCTGCTCTTTCTACTTGCTCTGGTCACCGCCCTGCACTGGCCAGCCGGTCCCCGGCTGTTTGTACAGGTCATGGCGGTACCCGGCCTGCTGCTGGTACTGGCTCACCTCGCGCAGACCTTCCGTAAACGCGCCGTAACGCCGCCGCCGGGCGCCGGGCCGTCGCCCGATGCCCCGGCGCAGGACCGGGCAGAGTCGGCGCAGGCCATCCGGACGGAGGCCACCTTCTGGCTCTGGATCCTGGGCTGTCTGATTATTACGGGGGCCCTGGGGACCGTGGCCGGAGCGGCTGTTTTCATGTTTCTGTACCTGCGATGGTCCGCCCGTGAAGGGTGGCTGACCAGTATTACGGCAACGGCCGGCACCCTGCTGTTCTTGTGGGGGGTTCTGGGCCAGGTCTTCCATATCTCACTGCCCGAAGGGTTGATCCGCTGGTTCATGTAGATCAACGGTATGGTCATGGTCGCCGGGCACGGCCCGGCGACTGTACGGACGACATGGGAAGGGGCACAACAGACCGTGTCTGACATGGCTGCGCTCAAGGAGAAGGTCGCGCTGGCGGTGCGGATGTCTGAATGGACCGGCCTGATGGACAACAGTGGCCACGCCAGCATTCGTATTCCCGGTACGGACCGTATTCTGGTGAACTCACGCCTGGCCCCCCGGGCCCGGGTGACCGCAGACAGCATCGTTACCGTGGATCTGGCCGGGCAACTGCTGGAGGGGGACGCGCTGCCGCCGGTGGAGATCGTGATGCATACCGAGGTTTACAAGGCGCGGCCAGACGTGGGGGCGGTGTTGCACCTGCATGCCCCCTGCACGACCCTGTTCGGTATGGTGGGCAAGCCGATGGAGCCCTATTATTTCCGTGGTGCGGCCGTGGGCCGCGTGCCCATCTACCCGGACTCGACCCTGGTGACCCGGCCCGAGCAGGGGACGGCACTGGCCCGAACCCTGGGCGACGGGCGGGCCGTGATCCTGGGGGCACACGGTTCGCTGACGGTGGGGGCGGGCATTGAGGAGGCGTTCTACCTCGCCGTGCACATGGAAGGGAACGCCCGTATGTATAAGGATGCCTGCTGCATCGGCACACCGCAACCGCTGTCCCCTGAGCAGTGCCAGGCCATTTTTGTCGAGGTATTCAAGCAAGAGCGGTTTCTCAAGCTCTGGCAGTACTACCAGACCAAGGTGACCATGGCCGCGGCCGGTCTCTAGCCAGCGGGCCGGCAGCCCGGTACCTGCTCGTTCTGTTGGCACATCGGAAACTGGCAGTTCCCGCCTTGGGAACGGCCTTTTTCTCCTTTTAGCAGCACCTCGTTACGGGCACCCGGGTTGGGACGGCAGACCCGTAGTCAGGAACTCGAAGAATTCATCACAAGCGGCTGATCGGGTGCGGTTTCGCTGTTGAATCCAGGCCGTCTCCCGCTGAATGGGCGGGTCAATCGGGATCGTTGCTACCGCGCCGCCCGTGCCCGGCTGTTCATCCTGACACACAACCCGGGGAACCAGAGCGATACCCAGTCCGGCCCGAACGAGCCGTTTGATGGTTTCATAACTGCGGATCACCAGCTGCGGCTCCAGAGTCATATGGTGACGCTGGCAGATCGGTGTGAGGAACTCCTTATACCAGCGGTCGAGGGAAGAAAGGATGATCGGGTACTGGCCCGTTTCGGATGGTTCAGTTCCCCAATGGCTTGTTGGCACTGCTCCCATTCGCCCAGGATCCGTTCGGCATGCACGAGCAGGATACGGCCGGCCGGGGTAAGTTGAAGGAGGCGTCCGCTACGTTCAAAGAGGCGGACACCCACCTCTTCTTCCAGTCGGGCGACTCTTTTGCTGAGGGCCGGCTGCGCAATATACATCTCCTGGGCAGCCCGGGTGATACTCCCCAACTGGACGATTCGCCGAAAATACTGTAGTAAGCGCAAATCCACGTAGGGAATCACCCCAGTATTCGTACTCTAGGCCTTTCACCCATAACACGCATTCATTCCATTTGGGATATGAAAGGCATGCTATCTATATATTAGACGGTACTTTTTGCGAATGCTACTATTAGTCTAGCAAATTCCGCTATAGCTTCATTGCAGCGCACGTGCAGAGGAGGCGGCCAGGGTATGCTACCGGCCAAGGCTGATGCCGAGTTCAGGCGCTACCGCTACCCGTTCACCAGCGAGCGGGTGCTCAGGCACGCGATTCTTTCCGGGCAGCGCACAGAGGCATTGCAGGCCCTGGAGCAAATGTTTTCCGCCTTGGGCGAGACTTGCCACAGTTTGCCGCGGTTGCAGTCAGACGCGATTCATCTGATGGTCGTGTTGATTCGCAAGTGCTTTCAATCCGGGGCTCCTGCGGAGGGGCAGATGGAATCCGTATTCAATAACGCACAGCGCATTATCCACGCCAAATCCCGGGCGGAGGTCTTTCGGGTCGTTCACAGCCTGACGGACCAACTGCTGAAAGCCGTCAGGCACCACCGCCTGCGCGATCGCCGGCAGACGGCGCGGCTGGCAGTTCAATACATCGCTGCCCATTATCACCGGGGCCCGTCTTTGGAAGAAGTCGCCCGGATGATGGGGCTCAGTTACTGCTATTTCAGTCGGCTGTTTTCTCAGGAAACCGGAATGTCCTTTCAGGAATACCTGACCCGTGTCCGTTTGGAGAATGCCAGGCACCTTTTGCTTACCACCCCCCTGACGGTCGAAAAAGTCGCCGCTCGGGTGGGGTACGAGGACCCCAGTCACTTCATTCGTGTATTCAAGCGGTGCTATCGGATGACGCCACGCCGGTTCGCCCGGACCGACGGTGCCGCCGCCGGTGTTCCGGATCCGTTACCCGTGCAGAAACGCCCGGATGCCGCCGAACCCCACTGCGCCGAGCACAGCCCAGACCGGGTCCATATCCCGCCGGCCTACCAGGTAGGCCACGGCAGCTACGGCCATCACCTCCGGCACGCCCAGGCTCATAGGGACCGCCGTCTCCCAGGCGGTGGCGGCGATTAACCCACTGACAACGAAGGATGCCGGAGGGGAAATGCGGTTAATGACGGGCCGAAAGCGGTCCATGCCATAGGCAACCGCGCCAGAGCTGAGGCAGGATGGGATCAGGATACCCAGGGTCGCCGCCAGGGCGCCCGGCAGCCCGCGCAAGTAATAGCCCACCCCGGCGATAAAGCCAGCCTTGGGGCCGGGGGTGAGATGGCCCAGGGCAATCACCCAGGCAAACAGGGCCGGATCCAGGTGACCCGGGGTCACCCAGCGGCTCTGCATGATGGCCACGAAGCCGTTACCCCCCCCAATGGAGAGCATGCTGCCCAGGCACAGCATCAGCACGATTTCGAGCAGAGAAACTGAGCTGTCGTTCACACTTTAGTGCCTCCCCGAACAGTTAAACCTACTACTCGTTGCCAAACTTCTAGTCCAAAGAATCAAACGCCTGTGGCATTTTTTGACCACTTTAGCAGGACCCATTTGCTTTTAGAAGAACGAGAACGCGTACATGTCGGCAATCCTTCCGACATGTACGCGTTCAGGAACGATGCAACTGATCACTGCCCTAACGTCACTGCCCCCAAAGCGGGGTCAGAACCACTGCAGCAACAGGGGATCTGGCCAGGGGACTGTGGTGATACTGCCCAGGCCAAAGAAGAACACCGTCCACAGGACCGTTGCCGTCACCAGGGCCCGCAGCCAGGACGCTTTGGCTTTCCACCGCAGATAGGCAAGCACGACGGTAAACGTGGTCATATAGAATCCGATCAGGAGGATCCCGGCGATCAACAAAACGAGCCACCCCAGAGCGATCCCTGCCTGCAGCCGCACAGCGGCAGCCGGTAAGTTGGACTCAACCGTCAGATCCATCAGCCCGGATGGGCTCAAACGTTGCCGGAGGAACCCGACGTGCGGCGTAACCAACTCCACCACGGCACAAACCAGCCCGAACCCGACGATCGCCAGAGGGACAATCCGGGCACGCCATGGCCAGGTTTCGGCCGCCATCAGCAGCGTCAGCCCCATGAACAGGAACAGGCCAAACATCATCCACGAGACCAGGTGCCTCGGCAGGCCGTTCATGGTATGACTGCACTCCTTGCGGCCTCGTCTGACGCCGCCGCCGGCTTCCTGCGTGACGAGAAAATCCCGGAAATGATGGTAGCGAGCATACAGAGCGCCAGCACCACCACGAGCGGACGGGTCACCCAGGTTGCACCATACCGGTTCAGAGAGATCACCAGGTAGTTCTCGATAATCGGCCCGAGCACAAAGCCCAGAATCAGCGGCGGCCGCGGCCACCCGGTGGCTTTCATACACCAGCCCAGCACCGAGAACACCAGCAGCACGATCAGGTCGCCGACCCGGTTTGAAACCTGGAAGGAACCAAACACGATAACCACCAGGATCACCGGGGTCAGATAATGGGCGGGTAAGGTGGTGATCAGGGCAATTTGCCGGGTCAACAGCAGACAGAGCGTGCCGGCGAGGACATTGGCAATGGCCAGGCTCCAGATGATCAGCAGGGTGGTTTCCCGGTGGGTAGTCAGCATGCTGGGGCCGGGCGTAATGTTGTGATGCATCAACGCCGTGAGAAACAGGGCCATCGAGGTGCTGCCCGGTATTCCGAAGGCCAGGGTGGGAATCAGATCCCCGCCAATGGTGCTGTTGTTGGCGCTTTCGGGAGCCATGACCCCGCGAATGTCGCCTTTGCCGAAGGTTTCGCGGGCCCCCCGCTCTGTCGACATGGCGTGGCTATAGGCAAACCAGTCCACAACGGCCGTGCCCAGGCCGGGAATGAAGCCAACCCATGAGCCGATCAGGCTGCACCGGAGCACCAGAAACTTGTGTTTCCAGACCTCCCGGATGGCGCCCCAAACCCCTGCCATTGCACTCCCTTTGAGCACGGCCTGCCGGTCGGCCATCTCCTTGCCACGGATATACATTTCCATGACCTCGGGCACGGCGAAGACCCCCAGAACCACCGCTACCAGTGGCAGACCGTCCATCAGGTAGGTCCCGCCGAAGGTCCAGCGGGGGAAAGCAACGGTCTTGGCCAGGCCCACCATGGAGAGCATCAACCCCGCCGAACCTGCCAGCAGACCCCGGACCAAACTGCCGGAACTCAAAGCCGCCACCATGGTGATTCCTGTGAGGCCAACCATAAACAGCTCAGGGGAGCCAAACGCCAGCACCAGGGGCCTTAAGATCGGCAGGGACAGGCCCAGGACCAGCGACCCGAACAGCCCGCCCACCATCGACGCCACAAAGGCCACCGCCAGCGCCCGCTGGGCCTGCCCCTGCCTGGCCAGGGGCTGACCATCCAGTATGGTGGCCTGTGCGGCAGAGGTACCGGGGACACCAAACAGGACGGCGGGGATCGTGTCAGTGGTATGGACAACCGACAGCAGGCCAATGGCCATGGCGACCGCTGTTGACGCGTCCAGAGTGAACATGAAGGGCAGGAGCAGAGCCAGCCCGGTGATGCCATTCAGACCTGGAACGGCCCCGAATATCATCCCTGTCAGAACGCCACCCAGGAGCGCCAGCAAATGCATGGGTTCAAACAGGCCGAGCAGGGTGGTCCAGATTGTTTCGAGCAATAGGGCTCACCCCTTGATCAAGATGTCCCTTCCTTCCAACGCTGGAGATGCCGCTCCACGATGGTCTTGGGCGTAGAAAGCATCCGTTTGGAGATCTGGGTATAGGTCTTGCCATCCACATAGCCAAGGGGCTTGCCTTTCACCTGGTTTTTGCTGATCCACTTCTCGTCCTGGAACGCCTTGACCAGCGCCGCCCCCACGGCATCGACAATTTCCTGGGGCGTGCCGGGGGGCATCAGGAAGGTGCGGTTGGCCGACCGCGAGCCTGCAACCAGCTTCTGCTCCTCCAGCGCCTCACCGGACAGGTCTTTTCCGGTTGCTTCCTTATAAACCTCAGCAAAGGTGGGGATATGGTCCATCCGTTCGTCCCGGACAATGTCGTCCCCACGGAGCAGACCGGTTTGCCAGGCCGCCACGATGGTGCCGTTCTTGACTTCGCTATCCAGCGACTTCCAGTAGGCCGTCGGCGAGTCGTTAAAGAAGTCTGCCTCGCCCTTCAGTACCGCCGGCCTGGCCTCACCGGCACCGCCGGGATACTGCACCGCTTTGAACTTCAGCCCCAGGGCGGTTAACGATGAGAGCATGTCCACCGTGGTCGTACTGGCGGGCGACCGCACGGCGGCGTAGAAGACGCCCTCCCGGCCGTACAGGTCCTTGGCGTTCTTGATGCCTTTCTTGGCCGACATGTAGGTCATGCTGCCCTCACTCAACCCGCCCAGGGCCGGCATTTTCGAAACATCGTAATTCGCCCGGCTGGCCTCGGCCCACAACTGGTTGAATTCCGGAAGCGAGGCATGGATGATGGTATAGCCATCGGGTTTTACCGATGAGTAGAAGTAGTTCATGCCGGTTACCCCCCCGGCACCGGGCCGGTTCTCAACCACCACATTGGGCTGACCGGGAATGTACTGGCTCAGAACCGGGGCCAGCAACCGTGCGCTCACATCAAGGCTCCCGCCGGGTTCGAACGGAACGATCAGCTTGATTTCCTTTCCCTTGTAATACGCGGCGGCGTCAAAGGACTTCTCCGGCGCCTTTGCTGCCGCGGGCTGTGCCGCCGGCTGCGCCGCCGGTTTGGCCTGTCCGCACCCCAGGGCAGTCAGCCCCGTCATCGCCAGAACCAGGAACCTGCCAAAAGCCGCCTTCCGACCCTTACCACGGGACATCATGTGCAACCCCCCACTTGATCCGTGTTGACGCCGGTTCAGCCCGGGCATCATCCGGGCGCGGCGCCTGCGGCGACTGCGGTCACCGCTTTGCCGCTGCTCCTGCTTTTCGCACCTTTACCCGGACGCAAGCGTCCACACCGGAGGACACCCAGTCCATGTGCTCGATGTCCATCGGCAGCAGGTGGCTGAAGTTGGCACCCTTGCCCCGTGCCACCGGCTTGCCCTTGGCCCAGGCGCCGAAGTGCCCGGCCATGCCGATGACCTCCGGGTGAATCAGTTCAGTGACCCTGGCAACACCCTCTACCCGCGCCACCGAGGATTCCACCTCGATGGTGTCGCCGTCGTGAATCCCCAGGGCCTGCGCTGTGACGGTGTTAACGAGCATCTTTTGCGCGTAGGGGTTATGCTGGGCGAACTCCTGCAGCCACGGGTTCTGGGCTGTAATGGACTGGAAATGCGTCGGCAGGCGGAAGCTGACAGCATACAGTTCATTCCCGGGCTGTTCTCTGAACGCAGGGCAGGGCTTCCACACCGGCAGCGGCATGTAGTCTGAAGTATCCCACTCGATCTCCAGTTCCCGGGTCATGGCCTCCACATCCCGCCCTGCCCGCAGGATGTTTTCGAAATAGATCGGGAAGCGGACCTGCGCCAGGTCAATCGGGTAGAGCTCGTCTGCGGTACGCTCCTGCTTGTGATAGCCGTGGCCCTGCATCCAGCCCAGGCCCTTTTCCTGGCCCAGGGTGGACTTGGCCCAGCGATCGAAGATTTCTTCCCGGGTGTACTTCTTTTTCGGGTCCAACTGATAGGGCTCTTTCAGGTGGAAGCGGGCGTTCAGCACCCGGTACACGTCGCCCAGGAAGCCGATCCGCTCCGCCAGTTCGAGCAGAATATCCGTCCAGGGACGCACCCCCGGTGGCGGTTCCACCACGGGCTGGCGCACGCCCCAGTAGTAGTGGCCGGTGGCCGGGGATACAGCGGCGTGGAAGCCGTTGGGGAACAGTTCGAGCTTCTCCAGGTAGTGGGCGTCCGGGAACACGAGATCGGCAAAATAGGACATCTCGTCCAGATGCGTGCCCATAAAGATCACGTGTTTGAATCGGTTGAGGGTTTCGGCCGTGACGTCATGGTTGACGTTGGCCATGAAGTGGTTGCGCCGGCAGATGATGAGCACTTCCGGCTGGTAGGGCAGTTTGATGCGGTCAGGGTTCAGGGTGCTGATCTGATACATGGGGCTGCGGTTGGTGGAGATGGGATACAGTTCGTTGGCTCCCATCGTCTCCGGACGCTTGACCCGCCAGCGGTAGTAGTTGACGCCGTGACCGATGCGCTCGGGGGGAACCACCAGCCCGTCAGCCTCGCTGGGACCCCACCGGCCGTCCGGACCCACCAGGTTGATGCCCCGGTGACCGCCCGGGCGGTAGAAAGCCCCGACGATCATGTTCAGGATCTGCATCGACAGGGCCACGTGCACGCCGTGCTTGTGGGCACCCGCGCCCCGGTAGATATTCACCGCCACCGGCCGGTAGGGCATGGTCTTGCCCTTGATGGTGATGGTGGAACCGATTTGCGCCGCTTCCCCGAACTCCCGCGCCAGCCGCCGGATGGTGGCCGCCGGGATGGTGGTGATCTGGGACGCCCACTCCGGCGTGAACTGTCGGACATGCTCCTTCAAACGCTGAAAGGCCGGCTGGCAGGCGGTGCCATCAACGGTGAAGTTGCCCGCCAGGGCCAAATCGGTCGCCCCCTGGTCATGGCAGCAAGCCTGCTGGCCCTGATTGTTCCACACCTGTGGTTTGCCGGCCGCATCCCGCACGTAGAGTCCGTCGGCGCTCACCAGATACGGCCCGTTGGTGTACCGCTGGATGAACTCGGCATCATAGATGTTCAGATCATTGAGCAGGACGTTGACCATCGCCAGGATCAGGGCGGCGTCGGTCCCTGGCCGGATGGGCACCCATTCGTTGGCCTTGGCACCCGCATGAGAGCATACCGGATCCACCGACACCACCTTCAGGCCCTTGACCCGGGCATCGGCCATCTTCTGGGTCATGATGTTCGGGTTAAGACCCATCATGAATCCGGCCTGGTTTCCCAACAGGATGACATATTTACAGTGCTCGACATCGAAATCCGAATGGAATGTACCGTTAGTCAGGTACATGGATGAATGCAGGTAGTTGCCACAGAAGTAGCCGGACCAGTGGCCGTTGGGCGTACCATAGGCCGCCGACCAGGCCGGTACGATGGTGGCGTGGGCCGGGGGATCGAAGGTGGTGATGGTGAGCTTGCGCGGATCGTCCTTCCGCACATCGCCGAGGATTTTAGCTGCCGTTTCCAGTGCCTCTTCCCAACTGATGGGTACCCAGCCGGGGTCAACCCCAATGCCTTTCTGCGGGTTGGTGCGCTTCATCGGTGTCTTGATCCGGCTTGGATCATACAGTCCCATCAGCCCGGACTGTCCCTTGCCGCAAAGCTTCCCCCAGTTGTGGGGGCATTCGGGATCCCCTTCGATCTTTTGCACCACACCGTTGACTCGGTGAACTTTAATCCCACAGAAGGTAAAACACATATCACAGACGGAGTGTACCCAAACGTCATCCTGTGCAGCCTTGGCGGTCTCCGCCACACGCATTGCCTCCTTCACCGAGCCGAAAGCGGCTCTTCGTCTGTTAACGGTCAGCCCCCGGAGATGGGATCCATGCCCACCACCACCGCGACCTCGCCTTCATTCTGTAACACGGTATCCAAACCCTGGAATTCACTCACGTTGCGGCCGCCGACGATGACCCGCGCCCCTTCCCGCAACTGGCCGCCGCGGGTGAGCAGGGCTACCCCGATATCGTCACTCCGATTGTGCTGCAAGACCGCCAGCAGGTCTCGCACCGTGGCACCCGGCGGTACCTCTACCCGCTCCTCGGATACCCCGGCCAGTTGTTGCAGAAAGCCCAGGTAGTGCACGCTCAACTGTGGCACCGGTTCCCCTCCCTGCCGTGACGGCTGTCGGACTAGACGGGTGACCCGTAAATGCCGGCCCGCAGCAGACTATACCGGAACAGATACCCGCCGATCAGGGTGGCGACCGCCGCCACCTGCACCCAGGCAGCCGGCATTCCCGTCGCCGTCGCCGCCGCCAGGAGGAGCAGCGGCAGCACCAGTCCCAGGCCGACCACGCCCCCGTAAAACAGGCCTGACAAGTGACCCTTGGTCAGCCGCCGTACTGACTCCCGCGCCGCGGCAGTGGAACGCCGCATCACCTCGAGATAGAAAGCGAGGAGCACCGCATTGAGGGCGGCGAGGGGGAGGGCGACACTGGCCATCAGGTCGTGGGTAGCTGCAAGTGGCACGCCCCCGAGCAAGAACAGCAACAGCATGGCACCACCCAGGGAATAGGTGACAAATAGCACCGGTAGCAGGGGGGTATGCCAGAACGGGATGCTGGGCGAGGAGGTCAGCACAAAGCCCGGGTAGATCACCACCAGGGCCGCCGTGATGCCGGCCAGTACTAACAGCGCCTTGCCGGCGACATGGGTATCTGCCCAGGAGGTCTGAACGGCCCCACCCACTCCCGGTAACAAAGCCAGAACGGCAAAAATAAAAAATAGCGTGACAAACAGCGCCCCGCGACTGATCCAGGAGGTGGAAACACCCCGGAAGGCACGCCAAAAGTGCATGGGCCGGTGAAGGTGACTCATCAGTACCAGTGCTGCAAACAGTACCAGGCCAACCGCAACCCAGGCGCCGGTAAGCGAGCCGGTCCAGACGGAGATCAGGAACAGCCCGCCCCCCAGTCCGCCACTGAACAGATCCAGGGCGACCTGCCAGTTCCACTGGGTTTGGCTGCGAAATTTTCGTGAGAACTCTGTCTGTTCAGCCTGCACGGATACCTCGCCCTTTCATCAGTAGAGGTAATAGAGCGACGGATCGGTACCGAGGTCAGCCCGCGGTTGTACCCCATGTCGATCGCGAATCAGGCGCGAGAGCTCGCTGTTCGGGTCATCCAGATCACCAATGGTGATCGCTCGCGCCGGGCAGGTCTGCACACAGGCCGGCTCCAACCCCTGATCAAGGCGGTGGACACAGAACGTGCACTTCTGGGCGACACCCGCCGGGGGCTTGCGCGGATGGTTGGCTTCATGCGGCGTGGGTCCTTCCGGATAGTAGTACTGCGGGCCGTCGGAGATCGTCCGTGCCTGGTACGGACAAGCAATCACGCAGGCACCGCAGCCAATGCATGCCTCGTAGTTTTGGAGCACCAACCCGTCCTTGGCCCGCTTGTACGTAGCCCCAGTGGGGCATACCGGCACGCAGGGCGGCGAGGCACAGTGCATGCACCGGGTTGGAAAGAACTCCCTGGTCACGTTCGGGAAGCGCCCTACTTCATCCTCAAGAACCTGCAGCCAGAAAACGCCCGGAGGGGTCCCATTCTCGGACTTGCAGGCCAGAGCACAGGAGTTGCAGCCAACACATCGTTTTAGGTCGATTGCCATTCCCCAGCGCACATCTCTTCCCCTTTCTGGGTCGGCGTCTTCGCAACGGCATGGTCGTGTGATCCTGACAGACCACACCCGGTCAGACCGTTCGTAGTTGCCGCGACTATTATCGGATAGTGCTAATTATACGCGGTTTTCAATGTTATTCAACGAATAAGCGTGTATAGATCGGTATTGTGACAAAAACGGCATATCCAGGGCAAAATAATACATGCTTCGGCACGAGCGTTGCCGCGAAAAAGGTCCCTCGGCCACTTGCCGAGGGACCTTTTTCATGCCATCACGATGTCCGGGCCGCCGGCTTTGCCAGCAGGAGCCGGGCCGCCGCATAGGCATCCGGTGTGTTCAGGTTCAGGTGAATCAAAGGGTCGGCCACATCGGCGTAGCAGGTAGACTCCCGATAGGTCGTCCTGACCTGACGCAGGCCCTGGGTTTGTTCCTGCACTTGCAGCAGGTCAGGGATGAGGCTCCCTGCGAACAGGGGCGGGTGACCGGGGCGGCCGTTGTACCGGGGCACGGCTACCCTGGCGTCGGTGACCCGCCAGGTGTGTATCAGCGTGGAGACCGTGGCGGCGGACAGGGGTTGGTCGGCAGCCGCCACCAGCACGGCGGCCGCGCCGGGCGATACGGCCTCTGCCCCGGCCCGGATACTGGTGGTCTTGCCGGCCTGATAGGCTGTGTTCAGGACCGTTCGCACCCCGGGGCGTCCAAGGAGGGGCAGCAGCCGGCGCGCCTGGTGGCCCACAACCGCCACGATCTCGTCGACCCCGGCGGCCTGCAACTGGTTCAACTGATAGGTGAGCAAGGGCACACCGTCCCAGGGCAGCAGGGCTTTCAACTGGCCCATGCGGCTGGACTCGCCGGCAGCCAGGATCACGGCGGCTATCAGAGCGTCATCACCTCCGGCGGTCAGCGGGCAAACATCTTCCAGGCCAAAAAGCCGATTCCGGTCAGCCCCAGCCCCCATAGGGCCGGCATCAGCCAGGGTGTGCCCTCTGTTCGCACCTGGGCGTCGTCGGGGGTGGCGGCTATTTGTCTGACCGGGGTCGCCTCGCCCTGCACCGTGACCCCGGCGGCCGGGTTACCGTGGCTGCCGCCGGTGGCAGCCACGGCCATCATAAAGGCGAGGTCGGGCGGCCACGTCTGCACCCTGGCCGTGACGGGGGTCAGGGGCTGGTCGTCTGCAGGCACCTGGCGTAAGGACAGGAAGTAGGCCAGGACCTCGTACACCTGCTGGTTGGTCAGAATCCCTTGCTCTTCAGGCGGCATGCGGTTACGGATGAACATGGCGGTATCCTCTACGGCAGGCCAGCGGCGGGCGAAGTTCGGGCCGCGCAGCGTGGGGCCGGAGTCACCCACCCCGCCCAGGCCGTGGCACTCGATGCAGTGCCGGCTAAAGGTCCGCTCCCCGGCGGTGGCCTGTGCGCGGGTATAGGCAGCGGCCGGGGCCGCCGGACCCAGAAGCACGGCCGCCATCCCCAGCAATACAGCCGCCAGGGACACCGGCGCCAGGAACCAGACGGCCGGCCGCGCCCGGCGGCCCGTTTGACTAGACCTCACCATAGAAGTCAGGGCTCGGGGCCGCCCCGCCGCAGGCATCAGGCACCTGCGCGGCCAGATAGGTCAGGAATGGCTCCAGCCAGGGGCGAACAGCAGGGGCGGGGTGGTAACGCCGGGCGTCGGTTCCGGCGGCCAGATGCGCGGCGAGTTCATCCGTCAGTGCCGTGAGGGTGGCGGGGTAGGCGGCCCAGGCGGCGGAGGTGGCAAACAGGCCGGTTAGGGGCAGCCAGGGGACGGGCGGAATCGGCCGGGATTGCCAGGCCAACCAGGGGTCAGCCAGCACCTGCACCCCCGGCAGGGCCAGGGCCTGGTCCAGGGTTTCGCCGCACAGCAGCGCGGCCCCGCTGGGGCCGGCTGCCAGCGCGGCCAGTACCGCCCCGCCGGTATCCAGCAGGTAAGGACTCGGCCAGGGGCCGGCCGCCCCGGCTGCAGCCAGGCAGTGGCCCACCGTTTCCAGCATACCGTCGCCCAGAACCACCAGAATGGGCGCCCGGGGCGCCGGGCCCAGCAGCAGCGCCGGCTCCGGACCCAGCAGGCCGAGGAGGCGCAGGCCGCCAAAATGGGCGTGCAGCGTGGCGGCTTCGGTCAGAGGCAGAACCAGCAGATCAGCCCCGGCGACCAGCAGCGACAGTTCCTCCGGGCCGGCCATGGGCAGTTCTGCCAACTGTAAGGGCACCCGGGCGGGCTCCGGCGCCCTGGCGGCGGCGAACCGGGCCAGGGCCAATCCGGAGCTGCCGGGCCAGAGACAGATCACGAGCATCGGCGGCGGAGCCGGCGGCGCCGCCGGCTCCGCCGCTGTGGCGGGCAGGGCTGGCGGCTGGGCTGGGGGCGGTGGATCTTCCACTTCAATCGTGCGGCTGGCCATCTGCAGGGCCGTATCGGCCGCAGAGTGGAAAAACCTTTGCAGGAACTGCCGCCGGAGCGGGTCCGTGTGTTCCTGACCGGCCATATCGGACTACGACCTGCCCTTGGCTGTTCCGCCGCGGGGTACGGCCTTTTCGCCCGCGCCCCGGGCCTGGGCGGCCGCCTGCTCAGCCGCCTGCTCGGCCTCTGCGGTCAGTTCGGCATACCAGAGGGCATGGCGTGCCCGGGCGTAGGCTGCCGACACCCGGGTGGTAAACATGGAGGCCAAGAGCGGCCAGTTACTGCGAACCAGGACCACGGCACCGGCGTGGACCAACAGCATCACCAGCGCGGCCCACAGTGACCAGTCGTGGAGCCGGGTGGACCACTCCGTAACCACCTGCGGCACCGGGTAGATATAGCGCACGGCCTTGATGATGCCCGTGGCCACCACCACCAGGATGATCAGGGCCCACAGGGGATAAGAAAGCACCTTTTCCGTGGCCAGATACTTGCCATTCTTGCCATGGAATCGGCGGTAGCCGGTGGACCTTTCCAGGCTGCGGCGCCAGGCGGCCGGCCACTGCAGGCCCCGGAAGCCCAGAATGCCCTCGTCTCCCAGCAGGCCGGCATAGGCCAGCAGTTCCAGCCACATGGCCTGCAAGTCGGCCGCCCGGGGAAAGATCTGGCGCTTGCTGCCGCCCAGGTTAGCCTGAACCGCCACCGCCAGCAGGGCCACCAGGGTCAGACCCGCCCCGATCAAGTGGATCTGGTACAGGGCCAGCTTGCTGACCGCGGTGCGCACGTAAGGCAAGATGGTAAAGCCCGAAATCAAACACAGGATCACGCCGACAGCGTTGACCCAGTGCGCCACGGCCACTCCGGGGGAGTGACGCTGGACGGAATCACCCTGCAGGTTGGGGTAACGGCGCCGGAACAGGGCCCGCACGATACCCAGGGCGATCCCGGCGGCCACCAGGAACAGCACCGCCTGGGCAAAGCGGTGGTTCAGAATGAACAAATCACTTTTTGGCTGCCACGGCTCCATGCTGACGCCCCCTTACGGAATCTGCTGGTAGGTGGCCTTGTCTGAGCGCCGCACCTCCAGGCACAGATGATCGCTCTTCACGGTCCCGACCAGAATGGCATGGTTCACGGGACAGGTGGCGACACAGGCCGGACCGCCGTCGCGCCCGCGGCACAGGTCACATTTCACGTACACATTGCGATCCGGGTCGAAGAAGATGCGGGTCCCCTTCAGTTCACCGGCCAGAGAGGCCAGCGGACCCTCGGACGGGAAGGGGCAGGCGGTGGCGCACTTGCCGCAGGCAGTGCACACAGACTCCTCAATGTAGCGGGCGCCCGTTTTGGCGTCGATGCGCAGGGCATCTGCCGGGCAGACGGCATAGCACTCAGGGTCCGGGCACTGCTTGCACGGGCTGGGCACATAGGTGGTCTTGCCACCGGCGGACTGGCTGACCAGGGGCGCCACGGCCCCGCTCTTATTCAGGATGCGGATTCGGGGCACAGCGGACAGGCCCTGGCTGACATGCCAGGTGCTGCAGGCTACCTCGCACCCCAGGCAGCCCACGCACAGTTGCGCGTCCGGGTAAATCACGCCTTCGGAGAGCGGCGGTGCCTCCGCACTGGCAGGGGCGGCTACCCGGGCCAGGCCGAGGACTGCTGCCACGGCTCCGACCCCGCCGGTCACCAGCAATTTGCGCCTGGAGACCTGCAGTTCTGTTTGATCGGCCATCTGTCGCGTTTCCCTCCCTTGCTGCCGTCAGGCGGAGGCGGCGGAGACCGCCTGCCGGATGAGCTGTCCCACCAGTTCCACCTTGTACGCGTTGCCGCTCATGGGCCGGGCGTTGGCCAGTTCGGCGGTGATGGCCTTGTCGATCAGCTCGGCTGTCAGCTTCTGGCCCTTGAGCACAGCTTCGGCCACAAGGGCCCGCCAGGGTACCGGCGCCACCGCACCCAGTACCAGGCGCAGGTCCCGGACCAGGCCCCCCTCGAGCTGCAGGTTCAGCGCGACCGACGCGATGGCAAAGTCGTACACGTTGCGCTGGCGGAACTTCAGGTAGACCCCCCGGGCCGACTGCGGCCAGGCCGGAATCTGCACTTCTTCCAGAATCTCACCTGGGGCCAGGGCCGTCTCACGGCGCACGTCCCGGGCCGGCAGCACGTAAAACTCCTCCAGGGAGATCACCCGGCTGCCCTTGGGGCCGGTCACCTTCGCCCGGGCGCCAAGGGCCATCAGGGCCGGACCCAGATCGCCAGGGTAGCTATAAAAGCACCCGGCGCCGCCCAGGATGGCGTGGTACTGGTTTTCGCCCAGCACGGCCGAGCAGTAGGTGTTGTCCCGGCGCAGGCAGGGGGTCATGCCGTTCCGAAAGTACCAGCAGCGCGGCCGCTGGCACAGGTTGCCACCCAGGGTGCCAATATTGCGGATCTGGGTCGAGGCCACCAGGCCGGCCGCCCGGGTCAGGAGTGGGTACCGCTTTTGCAGCAGGGCGGATGCCGCCACCTCTGCCACCGTTGTGGTGGCGCCGATGCGGACTTCCGCGCCCTCCTCCCGGATATAACTCAGATTGGGGATTTCCTTCAGGTCCACCAGGTTCTCTGGCACCACCAGCCGGCTTTTCATCAGGCCGACCAGGTCGGTGCCGCCGGCCAGGGGCAGTGCCTTCTCCCCCATGCCCGCCAGGAGAGCGGTGGCCTCGGCGATCGCCTTGGGCGCTGCGTAGACAAAGCTTTTCATCCGTGGCCCCTCCTTACGCGCGTTTTTCCTGCAGCGCCTTGAGTACCCGCGCCGGCGTAAGCGGAAACTCCGTGAACATGATGCCGGTGGCGTTGTACACAGCGTTGAGCACAGCCGGGGCGGTGGGGATGCAGGGGGGCTCTGCCATTCCCTTGGTGCCGGTGTTGTTCGAAAACATGTCCACCTGGGGGACGATCATCGGAGTCAGGGACGGGCTGTCGAGGCTGGTGGGCAGCTTGTAGTCCACATAGTTGCTGGACAGATTCACGCCGGAGTTGCGGTCGTAGACCCGCTCCTCGGTCATGACGTAGCCAATACCCTGGTACAGGCCGCTGTAGATTTGGCTTTCCACCAGCATGGGGTTAATGGCCCGCCCGCAGTCATGGGCGGCCACGAAGCGCAGAATCTTCACCTGGCCGGTGCGGGTGTCCACTTCCACCTCGCAGAACTGGGCGCCAAAAACATTGATCCGGTGGGTGGAAGGGTTCGGACCCCGGAAACCGGTCCCGGTGATGACGTGGGTGAGGCTGCTCATCAACTTTTGCAGCGTCATATTCTTGGCCGCGTTCCCCTTGACGCCGATGACCCCTTTTTCCAGCACCAGGTCCTCTTCCTTCAGGTCCATGAAGGCCGCCGCCGCCTGGAGTACCTTCCGCCTGGCGTCCAGAGCCGCGTTGCGAATGGCCGGCATCAGCGACGGGGTGACCCGGCTGCCGTACGAAGCCTGGTCGATGGGCAGGCCCTGGGTATCGCCGCAGTAGACCTTGACGCTTTCATAGGGCACACCCAGTTCCTCGGCACAGACCATGGCGGCAATGGTCTTGGGCCCTTCACCCAGTTCGTTGAAGGCCGATTGCACCGTCACGGTGCCGTCCATGTCCAGCACCACATTGGCCCCCGAGGGCGGGCCGCCGCCGCCGCTCCAGATCAGGCTGCCCATGCCGATGCCGCGCTTGACTGGGCCGGGGTCACTTCCGGGCTGCTTGTGCCGGTTTTTGGTCCAGTCAATGGCCTTGGCGCCCATGTCGTACGCTTCGAGCAGGCCCTTGCTGGTATACGGGATATTAGCCGCCTGGTCGCCGTAGGGCGTATAGTTCTTGCGCCTGATCTCCATCGGGTCCATGCCCAGCTTATAGCCAAGCTGGTCAATGGCCAGTTCCAGGGCCGCCATGCCCTCCACGTTGCCGGGGCCGCGCATGGCCCGAGTGGAGTGGATGTTCACCCGTACCCCGTGCTCCTCGGTGCGGACGTTGGGGCAGGCGTACATTTCCCGGAAGACGCCCCCGGGGTTGCTGGGGCCGGTGGCGTAGGCGCCTGCCTGAATGTAGGCCACCAGATGGATGGCGGTGAGGGTGCCGTCTTTTTTGGCGCCGATCTTCACCTTCTGTACGGTCAGGGGGCGGTGCCCCTTGACGGTCACTTCCTCCCAGCGGTCGGCGTGCAGCCGTACCGGCCGGGCCGTCCGCCGGGCCAGTTCGCCGGCGATCAGGCTGTGCTTGTCCATGCCCGTTTTGGAGCCAAAGCCGCCGCCCACGTACTGCATGATCACCCGCACCTTGTTGCGGGGCAGGTTGAAGGCACTGGCCAGGGCGCGCTGGACCAGGTAGACCGTCTGGGTTGATTCATAGCTGGTCAGTTCATCCCCGTCCCACTTGACGGTGCAGCCATGGGGCTCCATGCAGCAGTGGGTCTGCACCGGCACCGTCATGGTCAGTTCCACCACGGTATCCGCCTCGGCCAGGCCCTTCTGCACGTCACCCCGGCCCAGGACCCGGGGCTTGCCGCCGGTCAGGTTACCGTCCGGATGCACCTTGGGGGCGCCGGCTTTCAGGGCTTCCAGCGGATCCAGAACAAAGGGCAGGGGCTCATAGGTGACCTTGATCAGATCCAGGGCGTCGCGGGCGGCGAACTCGTCTTCGGCCGCCACTGCCGCCACTTCGTCACCCACATACCGGACCACTGGCTCAAAAACCCGCTGCATCGCACTGAACCGCATGTCCATGTTCTTGTGCGTGAGAATGCCCAGCACACCCGGCACCTTTTCGGCGGCGCTGGTGTCAATATCCATAATGCGGGCATGCGGGTAAGGACTACGCAGTACCTTGCAGGTGAGCAGTCCCGGAAACTTGTAGTCCACCGAGTAAGTGGCCCGGCCGGTCACCCGATTATGGCCGTCGATGCGGGGCAGCCGTTGTCCCACCACGTTGAACTTTTGGTCAGGACCCCAGTGGGGCGCTTCAACCTCCGGGATCTCGGTTGTTATGTAGGAGACGTGGCCTTCGATCTCCACTCTGGTTCTAACGAACGGCACTGCCTGGACCCCCTTCTTAGCCGCCGATTTTCTTCGCCGCCGCCAGCCCGGCGGCGATGATGCCCTGGTAGGCGCCGCAGCGGCAGATATTGCCGGCCACCGCCTGGCGGATGTCCTCCTCGCTGGCCTTGGGGTTCTGCAGGAACAGGGCTTTCAAAGACATGACCTGGCCGGAGGTGCAAAACCCACATTGCATCCCGTCATGTTTGATGAATGCTTCCTGGATCGGGTCCAACTGGTCGCCCTTGGCCAGCCCCTCGACGGACAGGATCTTCTTGCCCTGGGCCTGCACCGCCAGGACGGTACAGGAGAGGGCTGCCTTCCCGTCCATCACCACTGTACAGGCCCCGCATTCGCCCCGGTCGCAGGTAACGTGGGTACCGGTCAGCCCCAGGCTGTCGCGTAGGACCAGGGCCAGGCTGGCCCGGGTATCGACACTGAGGGTCTGGTCTGTACCGTTCACATTCAGGGTAATGGTCACCCGTACCGCCGGCCGGTACCCCTCCACCGGCGCCGGCGCCTCCTTCGCCAGCGCAGTCCCGGAAAGCCGCCGGCGCTCCCGCACGTTGACCCCGCTCAGGACGCCGGCCCCCACGATACCGAGACCGGTCAGGGTAACGAACCGACGGCGGCTGACCAGTTTTCGTGCGCGTGCCGACCTGTCTTCCTGCTGGTGATCCACACGCATTCCCCCTGTGTTTTCGCGAAAATCATAAAAGCAGCACTACAAACTATTAACACTATTATGATACAATGCATTACGTATTATTTAAAGAGACGCGCATTCTAAATATGTAATATTAACACGAAGACTCGGACTAGCAAGGAAAATAAAGTCCATTCAGCTACCTGAGGGGAGCGAAGGCAGTTGGATTGCCTGCGCAGGCTGGCGGCAGAGATGGCTGCGGAACGTCCGGCTGTGATGGCTACCTTTGTCGAGGCCCCGCCACAGTTGCCAGGCCTGGTCGGTCGAAAACTACTGGTAGGACCGGACGGGCTCCTGACGACGGGACTGGCTGCGAACGGTCTGCGCGCGGCAGACTCCGCCGCGGGGGGGCGGGGGGACAGCAACGGAACCAGCCTGGCGATCGTGCAGGAGGCGGTGGCAGTTGAAGCAGCGGCCGCTCTGAACGGAGGTAAGGCCGGCGTCCGGGCCATCACCACGCCGGTCGGGGCGGTGCGGATCTATATAGAACCTTATCTGCCGCCGCCAGTGCTGCTGGTGGTGGGCGCCGGCCACGTCGCCCAGGCGCTGGTGACCATCGCCAGGCTGACGGGCTTCAGGGTCGTCGTTTTAGACGACCGCCCTGAATACGCCCACGCCGGCCGGTTCCCCACTGCCGACCAGGTACATTGCAGTGCCTTTCTGACTGGGCTCCACCGCCTGGACCCGGGGCCGCGCCACCACGTGGTGCTGGTGACCCGGGGGCACCGCCACGATGCCGACTGCCTGCGGGAACTGATCACCCGGCCCCTGCCGTACATCGGCATGATCGGCAGCCGGCGCCGGGTCAGGGCGGTGTTTGAGATGCTGGCAGAAGAAGGGGTCGACCCGGCCCATTTTACCAAGGTGTATGCGCCCATTGGCCTGGACCTGGGGGCTGACACGCCGGAGGAGATTGCCGTGGCTGTGGTGGCCGAACTGGTTCGGCTGCGTCGGGGCGGCACCGGAGAACACCTGAGCTGGATGAACCGGGTTCCGATCCATGACGTCAAGGCAGGGCGGTGAGCGCGGTGGACACCCATCTGATTCAGGCCATCCTGGCCGTACAGGAATCCCGGGAGACGTGCGCTCTGGCGACGGTCATCCATACCTGGGGCCACGTGCCCCGGGAGGTGGGGGCCAAAATGCTGGTCTACCGGGACGGTCGCATCGTGGGTAGTATCGGCGGCGGCTGCGGCGAGGCAGGCGTGCGCCGTGCAGCCCTGGAGGTGATGGACTCCGGACAGCCCCGGCTGGTGATGGTGGACCTGCTGGACGACCCGTCCGTCCCCGACGGCGCCGTTTGTGGCGGTAAGATGGAGGTGTTTGTGGAGCCGCTCCTGCCTGATGACCCTGAATAGTCACCGTGGCAAAAGCCGCCCTGAGGTGAGCCCTGCAAAACGGCTCCTAACACATGGAAGAACCCTGAGACGATCATTGGTCTCAGGGTTCTCCTGTTTTACAATGGTATCACTAGGAAGAGTAGAGGTATGGTCATGCTTAAGGCACGACAGTTGACATTCAGCCGCTGCCGGACCCCTCGGCCCGGCCCTGGCCCGGACTGCGGCTCAACTAATCTTTCCAATCGCTGAGTTTTTGTTATTAAAAATAGGGGCCATAAATGCAGACTTGGCCGATTTTCTATGCCATAATGATAAGAAGTCAGCCTGTGCAACTCTGCAAACAGGGCCAGGGGTTGCCTGAGAGTTGTACCGCCATGCTGGTGCCGGTGGAGGAGATTGAGCTGTGTTGCGCCTCTTGCGTTGGCTGGTTTGGGCCGGCCTGTTTCTGGTTTTTGTCCGCGGCGCGGCGACCATTGTGCTGCCCGGCACAGCCGCTGAGCCAACTGTCGCCCAGGCGGCGGCGGTAGCAGTAGAGCCAGACGGATTGCGAGCCTTCCCGCTGCTGTTCGCCAGTGAATACCTGACCTGGCGGGCCGGCGACCCGGAGGAGCGGGTCGGTCGGCTGCGGCCCTATTTGAGCGCCAATCTCGATAACCAGGCCGGATGGAAAATGGACGCGTCCGGGCGCAACCAGACCGTGTCGGCGACGTGGGTTTATGGGGTTCAGGCGCTCAGCAGTACGCGCTGGCTAGTCACAGTGGCGGCCAGGGTTGAAGTTGGGGCCGCCGCAGGTGCCCAGGCCGGGGCAGGGCTGGTGGCGGCCGCTCCGGGGAACGGGCCGGCCACACGCACGCTCTTCCTGGCGGTGCCGGTCGCCCCCAGCGGAGGCGGCTGGGTGGTTTACGACTACCCGACCCTGATTCCGCCCCCGACGGCCGCTGGTTTTAACGAGCCCCTGGCCTACGGCCAGACAGTCACCGATGAGGGTGATCGGGTGCGGCGGCTGCTCACCGGCTTCTTCCGGGCCTACACCGGGGCCGGCGGCGAGGACGTCAGCTACTATCTGCTACCTGGGGTGCCGGCACCGGGGCACCTGGACCTGTTTTCCCTGGAGTCGGTGGACGACGTGACGCTCGTGCGGTCGGGGGCGGACACCTGGGCCCTGGCCGGCGTAACGCTGCACGACCCGTCCACGGGGGCCCGGTTAACCACCCGGTACACATTGAATGTCTTGGAGCAAAGCGGTCGTTGGTATATCAAAGAGATCTTGCAGCGGGGTGTTTAGCTGATGCAGCGCTTCTATCGGTCTGTCGTGTCCGCCCTGTGTACCCTGCCCTTCCTTGTTACCACTGCTCTGGCCGCCAGCCCCAATAACCCCGGCGTAGGGGGCGGGGTGAACCCCGGCGTCCGCATTGGTGAATGGATTCAGCATAACGTGGCGGCCCTGTTCGCCCCCTTGATTGGCCTGGTGGCCCTGTACTACCTGATGCGGCGGGAGTTTACCAGGTTCCTCTCCTTTGCCGTGTTTGCGGTCCTGGTAGCGTTGTTCGTCTTTGCCGGCACTGACTTCAAGGAGGCCGCCGTGGGCCTGGCGCGCTGGATCATCGGCCGGTGATGGATAAGGTTCGCATTCGCACCTACCGTCAGGTTTGGCGCCAGGAACACCTGATTTACCAGATTGAACGCATCCGCCTGCCTTTTCCAGTCAGCCTGCGTCAGGCCGGCGTGTTTGCGGCAACGGCCCTGGTGATGGGTGTTGTCAGCCACCTGCCCGGGATGGTCCGGATTTCCCCCGCCATCCGTTACCTGCTGGTCCCCGGCCTCGTGACCTGGTTCCTCACCCGCCAGCGCCTGGACGGTAAGCCACCGCTCCGGTGGCTGACCTCCTGGTTGGAATACCTGGTCAGTCCCCGGCGGCTGAATCGGTTCCGGCCCATGGCCGGGTTCGGGCGGCTACGTTTTGGACCCTCACCGGGACCGAGGCGCTTGCGCCTGAGGAACCTTCTGCATCACTCGCAAAAGGGATGAAGGGCGTGCGCTTTCCCCTCTGTTATTTTGAACAGAATCTGATCGTGGGCCGAGACCGGCAGGTCTGGGCAGTCTTCGTGCTGCGGCCGTGGCATTACGAGCATCTGGGCCGGTCGGTGCGGCTGAGCCTGCTCTGGCGCCTGTCGCGCCTATTCTGGGACCTTCCGGATACAGAAGCGCAACTGCTGATGATCCCGCGCACCCTGCGGGCGGCCGCACACTTGCAGCGCCTGGCGGAGCAAGCAGACGGACCCCTGGCCGAAGTGGCGGCCCACTACTGCACGCAGGCGGCGGCGCGCCTGGCCGGCGCCCGGGAAGGGACAGGCTACGAGTATTACCTGGCACTGCGCCTGCCCCCGGCCACGGCGGCCATGCAGCAATGGCGCCCGTACCTGCGCAGCCTGTGGCAGGAGCCCAGGCGCTTTGTGGACGAGTTCCTGGGTCTGGCTCCGCCGCGGCTCCTGAACGATGAACTGGAAGATTATCTGGCCAGGGAAGAGACCCTGTACGAACGGTTGAGCCGGGTGTGTAAGGTCGACCGGGCCAATGAGCAGCAGATTGCCTGGCTGATTCGCCGGGCCTTTTGGCGCGGCATTGATGAGCCGCCGGACCGGCCGGGCTGGCGGCCCGACACCCTGGCCACGGCCCGACCCGATGGCGCTGTGGAGCTCCAGCCCCTGGAATCGGAAATCACCACCCTCACTGAGGGGGAGATGGACCTCAGCCACCCGCGCCGGGTGGCCCTGACCCAGGTGACCCCACAGGGTGAGGCAACAGGGCTGACCAGCTTCGGTTATGTGGCTGACCTGCCGGACGAGCTGCTCTTCCCCGGCTGCGAGTGGCTGTATGGGCTGCAGGACCTGCCCTTCCCGGTCGAGGTGTCCCTGCGCTGGGCCACACAGCCGTATGAGCAGGTGCTGGCGGCGGTGAGGCGCAAGCGTCTGGAGATCGGTGACCAGGACGAGCATACCCGCCGCGCCGGGGAAGAAGTGCCCATTGCGCTGCTGATGGCCCAGGACCAGGTGGCGCAGTTAGAGCATGACCTGAAGGAACGCCGCTTTCCCACCGCCCTGGTGAGCGTGAGCACGGCGGTATCCGGCCAGGACGTGAGGGAACTGCAGGAGCGGGTGCGGCATGTCCAGTCCCACTTCAATTCCTTTCAGATCGGACTGGAAGTACCGGCCGGGGACCAACTGAAGGCGTTCGTGGAGCACCTGCCCGGCGCTCCCCGGCAGATGCGCGACTATATCCACCGGGTGCCGCCGGAGGTGGTAGCAGCCTCGATGTTCCTGGGCACCCATGCCCTGGGCGATCAGACCGGACCTTATGTGGGCCGGACAGGGATGCTGCGCCGGCCGGTTTACATGGACCCGGCGCTGCCACCGCAACTCAACCGGTCGGCATCCATGGCATTTCTGGGTTCCCTGGGCGGGGGCAAGAGCTTTGCTGCCAACCTCCTGACTTACCTGGCCGTGGTGTTCAGCGGGGCGCAGGCGCTGGTGCTCGACCCCAAGGGTGAGCGGGGCCACTGGCCCCAGGACCTGCCCGAGCTGGAGGGGCACCTGCGGGTGATTACCCTGGGCCCGCAGGACGCCAACAGCGGGCGGCTGGACCCCTTCATTCTGGCCCGCGGCCTCGATGAAGAGGGGTTGCGGGAAACGGGCAACCTGGCCGTTTCGCTCCTGAGTTTCTTGGGTAATATCGCCACCGGCGACCCACGTTTTCTGGCGCTGATGGCGGCGGTGGAAGCGGTGGCGCAGCAACCGTCTCCGGCCCTGGGCCGGGTGGTGGACCGGCTGGAGGCCATGGGCGCACACGACCCCGCCGTGGCCGACCTGGCGCAGTATTACCGTGCCCTGAGCCAACGGGCCTACGCGAACCTGATTTTTGGCCAGGGGCACGAGCAGGGGCTGGACCTGAACCACCGGCTGAACGTGCTGCAACTGCAGCAACTGGTGATGCCGCCGGCGGGCAAGCCCCGGCAGGAATACAGCCTGGAAGAACTGCTCTCCGTCGCCCTGATGCACGCCGTCACGGCCTTTGCCACCCAGTTCACCCGCCGGGACCGGGGCACCTTCAAGATCGTGCTGCTGGACGAGGCCTGGGCGTTGCTGGCCAGCAGTCAGGGCCGTACCCTGGTTTCGCACCTCCTACGCACCGGACGGGCGCTGAACAACGCCGTCTATCTGGTGAGCCAGAACGTGGCGGACCTGTTGGACGAAACCCTGCGCAACAACGTGGGCATGAAGCTGATATTCCGCTCCCAGGACCAGGGTGAGGTGGAACGGGCGCTGGCCTTTTTGAGCCTGGAGGCAGACGCCGAGAACGTGGCCGCCCTGCGCGGGCTGGAGACGGGTCAGGCGTTGATGCAGGATCTGGAGGGGCGGGTGGGCGTGCTTACCCTTGACTCGGTCTTCCCGCATCTGCTGCAGGCCTTTGACACACGGCCCCGGCGGGGGGAGGTACGGGCATGAGCCAGCCCGTGCCGGCACCGGGCCGACCCCTGCGCCGTCTACTTGTGCCAGGCGTGCTGGCCGCCGTGCTCGTGCTGCTGATTGCGGGCGGACGCCCGGCCGGGGCGGCGGCGGCCCCGGCCGGGTCTGCTGCCGCCTATGGCGGGGCGGCCCTGCTGCCGCCCCGCCCACCGGGAGCCCCCGATTACGGTGAGGCCGTTCCGCTTTACGAGCAATACCCGGCCGACGCCTACGCGCTGGACAGCCAGGTTGGCATGATGGACCCGGCGGGCAAGCTGCTGCACCTGGCCACCAATCTGCCGATGACCGCCAAGGCCTGGCTGCTCCAGCTTTCCATCCGGGCAGCGGAATATGCCGTTTCCGGCGATGTCCTGGCACCACTGGCGCAGCGCGCCGCCGACGCCATGGCGGCACTGCGGCGCTGGTTCTGGCAAGTGGAGGGGGCCCCCCTGGTGGCGGGTGCCCTGGCAGTGGCCGGGCTGTGGGCCCTGGTGGGCGCCCTGTTCGGGCGCATGACGCGTGCGCTGCAGGCGCTGGGCGGAACGGCACTGGTACTGGTGGCATCCCTGGCCCTACTGGAGGTGGCGCCGGCAGTACTGCAGACAGGGCAGCAGCTCACCCGGGCGGCTGCCGTGCAGACCCACGCTGCGGTGGCAGCAGCCACCGGGTCGGGAAACGGTCCCAGTCTGATCCAACAGGCCGGGTCGGTGGCGTGGAATGCCCTGGTCTATCAGCCATGGCTGGCGGCGGAATTCACCAGTGCCGATGCGGCGACGGCGTATGCCGCCTCCGGTCTGCCGGGCGGCCGGATTCTGGCCATGCCGGCCTCTGAGCGCCTGAAGCTGTACTTCGATTACCGGACCTTCTCCTCCGATGTTGATCGGCGTGTCTACTTTGCCCCCTGGACCGAAGACCACGCCTTCCGCCGGATGATCATCGCCCTGGTCACCCTGGCCGCCGCTGTGGCGTATGCAGGCGTTGGCTTATTACTGGCCGGTGGCGTGCTGTTCCACCAGTTGGCCCTGCTGGCCGTCCTGGTGCTGCTGCCGCTCTGGCTGCTGGCTGCCCTGTGGTGGCCGGCGGCCAGCCTGCGTGCACTCAGGCGGATTCTGGGCGCGGGTCTGGGAGCGTTGCTCTGGCAGGTAGTTCTGGCCATTGTTTTGGGGGCCCTGCAGGCGCTGACCCTGGCGGTGGGCACTGCCCTGCCGGGCACCGGCTGGATGGCGCAGGCCCTGGTTTTGGGCGTGCTGGCGGCCGCCGTTTATCGCTACCGGGTGGCCTGGCTGCGGCCGTTCAGCCCCCGACCGCCCGCTGCGGCGGCGGGCGGCACCGGGCACGTCGCTGCCGCAGCGGGCACAGGGCCTGGCTCGCGTCGGCGCGGTCTGGCGGGGGCCACCGTGTCTGTCCTCGAACCGGCATCCACCCCGTTGCTGTTCGCCGAGAGGCCGCGCTCCCAGCCGGCCCCGGCCCCCGCCCCCGCCCCGGTCTCGGCTCCGGCCGCAGCGCCGGCCGCAGCGCCGGCCGCGGCAGAGACTGCGGCAGTTTCGGCCGCGGCCGGGCGCAACGATTTCCGCCGCGAGATGTACCTGTTACACCGGAACCTGGAGGCCAGGCGTGACGTGCCCGGTCAAACTCCGGTGTCGGCAGCGCCGGCCGGGGCAGCGAACGTGAAAAAGCCGATGCCGACCGGCCGCAGCCCGGAAGGGCGTAGCCAGCCCCCCGGGCTACCGTCTGACGACGAAATCCCGCGCCAGCGGCCACAGCCGTAGGCGGAGAAAAAGCGGGCCGGATCGACCTCTGGGGACAGAGGCGATCCAGGCCCGCTTTGTCATGCTCCCAACTCTAGTCTCCCTGGTGTCCATCCTGTCTGTGGGCCAGGCGGCCCAGTGCGACTTCGTCCAGCACCACCAGCCAGCGCTTGTCCAGGTCGATGACCCCCTGGCGCCGGAGATCGTTTAACACCTTATTGGCCGTAATCCGCGAAGTTCCGGTGATTTGGCCGAGTTCCTGGTGAGTAATCCGGATTTGAATCCGCTTGCCCCGCGGATGGGGAACACCGTAGATATCGGCCAACTGATGCACAAGGTGATAAACCCGGCTCTGGGCACTACGGAAGGTCATGTCCTCGATCTGCAGGGCACACAGCCTGAGCTTGCGCAGCACCGACATGACAAATGCCTGTATGACCTGGGGATTCGACTCCAGTTCCTTGTAAATCAGAGCCTTGGGGAAACTGAGAATCTCCGAACGCTCGGTGGTAATGGCATGGGCAAAGTGGGGATATCCGTCCATAAACGTTTCCCCGAACAGGCTGCCCGGCCCCAGGATCGCCAGAATCTTTTCCGCCCCATTGGCATGCAGAATCGTGATTTTGACGGTACCTTTGCGGACGTAAAAGAGGCAGTCGTTCACTTCCCCCTGGCAGTAAAGCACGGTTTTAGCCGGGTACGTGCGGCAGGTGCCCTTGCTGGCAAAGCAGTCCCAGTACCCTCCATAGTTCCTGACAAAGGGCGACTGGACGCCTGTCAAGTCGTTCTGCTGCATCCTGATTGCCACCTTTCCCTCTGTCGGTAGATTGCAGCGAGCCGCCTGTACAAGGCGGCTATTGTCGTATTTTGAACCTATCCTTAATCATTAAGTATAAAAACCAGAGTATTCCGCATTACCGACTACTCGAATTCGCTGCCTCGCATGCCAATCCTTCAATCTCAGATGATTTTCTTATTTGTGTATCCGGCTTTGCATTGTTGGACAAGCCCTGTTGCTAGAATGAGCTCAAGCCAGGGGGGGTGGACAGTGAAGGAGATACGCATTCATGGCCGCGGGGGCCAGGGGGCCGTCATGGCTTCAGAAATCCTGGTACGGGCCCTGGTGGCCGAAGGGAAGCATGGTGCGGCCATTCCGGCCTTTGGGTTTGAGCGGCGGGGGGCCCCGGTGCAGGCGTTTGTGCGCCTGAACCATGAGCCGATCTGGGAGAAAACCCAGGTCTATACCCCCGACTGTGTGGTGGTGATGGACCCGACCTTACTGCGGGCTGTTAACGTATATACCGGCCTGGGTGGGGATGGCATCCTGCTGTTGAACCGGACCAGCCAGCCCACAGACCTGTCCCCGTTGGTGAAGAAGGTGGCCCTGGTAGACGCCACCGGCATTGCCACTAAAGAACTGGGCCGGCCTGTCATCAATACCACCATTTTAGGTGCTCTGGCCGCTGCCACCGGTTGGGTAGGTCTGGAGCCGTTGCTGGTAGCCATGCGGGACTTCTTTGCCGGATTCCTCCACGTGGACGTGGAGAAGAACGTGCGGGCGGCACGCCGGGCGTACAACGAAACGGCTATATACACAACGGGGGGTGCCGCCCGTGCATAACAGGCTGGAGCACCTGATCTGGCTGCTCCGGGATCGGACCCCGATCAAGCGCACGTACGAGTCGCTCAAAGACCGTCCCGATGGGGTCAGCCCCGGGTTTGCCGCCTGCGTGGGGTGCAACGCCGAACTGGCCTTACGCCTGACCACCAGGACCCTGGGACCGGACGTAATCATGGCGATTCCTCCCGGGTGCATGGGCGGTTGTGCGCCCGGATATGGCCGCGAAAGCGGAATGAAGGTGACGACGGTCATGCCCTTGATGGACAACGCCGCGGCCATGGCTTCGGGCCTGCAACGGGCGATTGAACGCCAGAGCAAGAACACGCGGGTGGTGGTTTTCGCCGGCGACGGTGCCACCGGCGACATCGGGTTGCAGTGCCTGTCGGCGGCAGCCGAGCGGCGGGAAAACATCCTGTACGTCTGCTATGACAACGAAGGCTACATGAACACCGGTGTGCAGCGCAGCGGCACCACTTCCACCGGGACCCAAACCACCACCACGCCGGTGGGCAAGGCGAAGCGGGGCAAGCCGGAGGCGCCCAAGGATGTGCCCATGGTGGTTCTGGCCAGCAATGCCGCTTACGTGGCCACCGCCAGTACCGCGTTCCCGGCCGACTTCGCCCACAAATTGCGCAAGGCGGCCAATGTCACGAATGGCCTGGCTTACCTGCATCTGTTTTCGCCCTGCCCGGTGGGCTGGCATTTCCCGCCGGAAAAGACGATTGAAATTGGCCGTATGGCAGTGGAAACCAGGTTCTTCTCGCTGTGGGAGGCGGTGGAGGGCAGGGTTCGGCTGACCCGAACCGTTTACTCGCCCCGGCCCCTGGATGACTACCTGACACTGATCGGCAAGTACAGCCACCTGTCGCCCGCGGAGCGGCAGGCCCTGCAGGTACAGGCCGATGAGCGCTGGGCACGCCTGAAACGGCTGCTAGGTTAGGGGGAGAGAGCAGCATGGCTACCCGGGATGATGATTTTGTAACACCGGTGGCCCGTGGCCTTCAGGTGATCCCCACCGGCAGTTGGCGCAGCCAGCGACCCGTGACCGAGGCGAAAAAGTGCTGGCTCTGCGGCACCTGTTGGCTTTACTGCCCGGTACAGGCCCGCTATGACGCCGGTGGTCATATGGACACAGGGTTGGATTTCTGCAAGGGTTGCGGGATTTGTGCCAACGAATGCCCGGCCGGGGCCATCACCATGGTGCCCGAGCCGGCGGAAGGGTGAGAGCATGGCAACACAGGCCGGTCTGCAGGCAGTCAGTGGCAACAAGGCGGCGGCACTGGGAGTCAGGCTCTGCCGGCCGGGGGTGATGGCCGCTTACCCAATCACGCCGCAGACCCCCCTGGTGGAGTACCTGGCGGGGTTTGTGGCCGACGGGGAACTGGATGCCCAGTTTGTTGAGGTCGAGAGCGAACATTCGGCCCTGAGCGTGATCCAGGGTGCCTGCCTGGGGGGCGAGCGGGTGTTCACCGCCACTTCGGCGGTCGGTCTGGCTTATATGTTTGAGCCCTACCTGCGCACCTCCACCCTGCGGCTGCCCATTGTGATGGGGGTGGCAAACCGTGAGGTCACCTCGCCCATGACGGTGTGGGGCGGGCAACAGGATACCATGACCATCCGCGATGCAGGCTGGATTCAGATTTATGTCGAGAACAACCAGGAAATCCTGGACACGATCATCATGGCCTTTCGCCTGGCCGAACACCCGGATGTGCTCCTACCGGTGAACGTCTGCTATGACGGGTTTTACCTGTCCCACCTGGTCGAGGGCGTATCGGTACCGGCGCAGGAACAGGTGGACCGGTTCCTGCCCAAATTCAGCCCGCATGTACAGTTGGACTCCACTCAGGTCATGTCCCTGGACCCCCTGACCCCCGGGGACCTGCTCACCCGCTTCCGCCATGATCATACCCGGGCGATGGAGCGGGCGCTGACGGTGCTGAACAACATTGACGCTGAATTTGGCCGCAGCTTCGGGCGCAAATACGGCGGCGCCCTGGATACCTTCATGGCCGATGACGCTGACCTGCTGCTGATTACCAGCGGCAGCGCCACCGGTACGGCCCGGATCGCGGTGCAGGAGGCCCGTGCCCGCGGGCTGCGGGCCGGCCTGGTGAAGCTGCGCTCGGTACGGCCGTTCCCGTCCGCCGCCCTGCTGGCCCTCATGCAGGGGCGCAAGGCGGTGGGGGTATTGGACCGCAGTGTTTCCTTTGGGTGGAGCAGCGGCTGCGTCCATGCCGAACTCCGCACGGCCATGGGCGGGCAGGCCGGACTGCCGCCGGTGGCAGGGTTCATCGCCGGGCTGGGTGGCGGGGACATCACTCGCGGCCACGTGGGCCGGGCGCTGGACACCCTGTCCGCTCTGGCAGCCGGTCGGGATGTACCGGCGGTGACCTGGCTGGATATTCCGGAGAATTAGCTCGCTGGTCTGCACGCACAGGAACCGAGCATGCAAGCGGAATGGGGGCGGCCTGACTTGGCAGTACAAGTAAAACTGACGTTGTTTGGCCAACTGCGGACCCTGGTGGACGAACCGGCCCAGACCCTGGAACTGCCGGATGAAGCTACGGTGGTTGACCTGTTCCTTAAGTTATCCGAACGGTACGGCGAGCGTTTTTCCTCTCGGGTGATGGAAGTGCGGCACAACCGCCTGGGGTTGCAGCACCATGTGCTGGTGTTCGTCAACGACGAAAAAGTTGAAGCCAAAGATCAGGCGACGACCCGGCTCGGAAGCGCCGGCGGCCCCACTGAGGTCAGCGTTTACATCATGCAACCGTTTACCGGTGGCTAGCGAAGAGGGAGGCGAGGATCTTGGCGAAGCGGCAGAAGCAGATCTATGAAGACCGTTGGGTACCGTCGGCTTGCAACATGTGTTATGGCGGCTGCAGCATCAAGGGCCATGTGGTCAACGGCACCCTGATCAAGATCGAGGGCAACCCCGACAGTGACTGTGGCTGGGGCCGGCTTTGTCCCAAGGGCGTTTCCGGCATCATGACCCTGTACGATCCCAACCGGCTGAACAAGCCGCTGATCCGGACCAATCCCGTCAAGGGCAAGGGTGTCGATCCCGGTTGGAAGGAAATTTCCTGGGACGAGGCCATGAATATCGTCTGTGACCGGCTCAAGAAAGTGCACGACGATGACCCGCGCAAGCTGTTCTACCAGGGCACCACCACCTGTCACAGCGTGCTGCTGGGGCTGCCGGTTTCCTTCCTGCATGCCTTCGGTTCCCCCAATATGTACGTGGGCGGGGGCGGCCTGCACTGCGGCAACGCCGCCCACACCCTGAACGGCCTTTACCATGCCTCCTGGTCGCTGGTGCCTGACTATGAATTTGCCGAGTATACCCTGTACTTCGGGTGTAGCAAGGGGCACAGCGCCGGGCACGCCGCCAACGCCGTTGCCCAGATGGCCGCTGAAGCCCGTGAGCGGGGCATGCGGCTGGTGGTGGTGGACCCGGTCAATAACTTTGCTGCCAGCAAGGCCGTGGAATGGGTGCCCATCATCCCCGGCACCGATGCCGCCCTGGCCCTGTCCATGGTCAACGTCATGCTCAACGACCTGAACGTGTACGACGACGAATACGTCAAGCTCAAGTCCAACGGCCCGTATCTGATCGGTCCCGACGGCCGCTACCTGCGGTGTCAGGAGACGCACAAGCCCCTGGTATGGGATTCTGTGTCCAACCGGGCGCTGCCCTTCGATGACTCCGGCGTGAAGGACTTCGCCCTGGAGGGAACCTATGAGGTTTACGGCCAGAAGGTCCGGCCCGCGTTTGCGCACCTGAAGGATCATGTCAAAACCTACACCCCGGATTACGCCTACAAGATTACCAGCGTACCGGCCGCCACCACCCGCCGCCTGGCCAAAGAGTTCTCCGACGCCGCCCGCATTGGCAGCACCATCAAGCTGGAAGGGCACAGCCTGCCCTACCGCCCGGCGTCCGCTATTTACTTCCGCGGTGTTCAGGGGCACAAGAACGCGGTGTACAACTGCACTTCCATTGAACTGTTGAACCAGCTCTGCGGCACGGCTGACCGGGTGGGCGGCGCTCTGGGCTTTAACCCCGTCTGCCACGGCCATCCGGAAACGAAAAAGCCCTACTACAGCCCCACTGCTGATGAAGATGGCCTGATGATCACCGGCGCCTGGGTCGTGGAGCACAAGCCCTACCCGATCCGCAAGCCCAGCGAACCGGTGGAAACCATGGGCCTGCACGAAATCTTCCCCTTCTCGGCCATGTCCACCATTCCCGCCAGTTCGGACCAACTGGAGCTGTGGGAAAAGGTCAAGCTACCGTACCGGCCCGAGATCATGGTCAACTTCGGCGCCAACTCGGTCATGAGCATTGGCAACTCCGATACGGTGGCCGAGACCCTCAAGCGCATTCCCTTCATGATTTCCTTTGACCTGTTCCTGAACGAAACCACCGACTTTGCCGACATCGTGCTGCCAGACACCAACTACCTGGAGCGTTTCGATGTGGGCCCCAACCACCCGTTCATCTTCAACCATCCGGCCGGCCGCGGCACCTGGACCTGGCCGATCCGCCAGCCGGTGATCAAGCCCGCCGGGGAGCGGCGGGACATCCAGGAAGTGCTGATCGAGATCGCCGACCGCATCGGCGTTCTCCCCGATCTGAACGGCTACCTGAACCTGTCGTACGACCTGAAGGGTGAGTACCGGCTGGACCCCAACAAGAAATACCCCTGGGAAGAGATCTGTGACCGCCGGCTCAAGAACCTGTTTGGTCCTGAGCGGGGCCTGGAATGGTTCAAGCAGAACGGCGTGCTCAAGTGGCCCAAGAAGATCGAGGAAGTGTACTGGCGGGACTTCATTGACGTGCGGGTGCCGATCTACCTGGAATTCCTGATCGACGTCAAGACCGAAGGCAAGCGCATTGCCGATAAGTACGGGGTCAAGGTGGACTGGGAGTCATATTACAGTCCGCTGGCGGCCTATGTGCCCGATTTCCTGCGCAAGGAAGATCAGGAGCACGACATGTACGGATTCTACTACCGCCACACGCTCCACACCAACGCCTTCACCATGGAGAACCCCTGGCTGGACGAGGTCAGCCAGCGCACCCCCGGCACCTACGAAGTCATCATGAACACCGAGACCGGCCGGCAGAAGGGCATCAAAGACGGCGACTGGATTATCATGGAAAATGATCATGGCCGTAAGGTCCGGGCCAGGGCGTTGCTGCGGGAAGGCATTCACCCCAAGTGCATCGCGGCGGCAGCCAACAGCGGGCACTGGGCCGATGGCATGCCCATCGCCAAAGGTAAGGGTGTCTTCTTCAACGACCTGCTGGAGGTCGACCTGGAACACTCCGACCCGGTGACCCTGTCCCTGGAGCTGTCGGCCCGGCTGAAGGTGTACAAGGCGCCGCCCCTGAAGGACGGCGGCACCGGGGCACCGCGGCGGCGTGAACTGGAAGGGGTGCCTGGCGACTAGGCCAGGCACCCTCCGGAGCAGGCAAGATGCTTGTCGCAAGTTAGTGGAGGTGATCGGCGTTGTTCCACCAGCTTGACCTGACGCGTAACCCCTACAGCCAGCAAAAGGAATGGCGTCATCTGATTCTGTTCGCCTTCTTCCTGGGCGGCCTGGGCACAGGCACCTACATGATTTCGGCCTATCTGGGACTCGTCTCCGGTATGATCACCGGCTTTCTGCTCTGCGCCGTGGGCAAGAACGTCTGCCACATGCTGTACCTGGGCCGGCCGGAGCGCTTCTGGCGCATGGCCATGCGACCGGGCAAGTCGTGGATCAGCCGCGGGTTCTGGGGTATCGTCGGCTTCAGCATCACTGGGCTGCTGGTAATTCTGCACCACCTGCAGTGGCTGAATTTGGGAACCGGATTGTACTGGACCCTGCTGGTGGCCAGTGTCATCTGCGGGCTCTGGGTCATGATGTACACCGGTTTCGTCATGTCTGTATCCCCGTCCATTCCGGCCTGGAACAGCACCCTGGTGCCGCTGCTGTTCGTGCTCTACGGCTTCCTGGGCGGCATGGACATCGTAATGATCATTCTGGGCCTGCTGGGTGGAGACGCTCCCGGGTTGCCGCTGCCGGTTTCCACCCTGGAAATGTGGGAACTGGGGCTGCTCCTGCTCGCCCTGTTCCTCACCACGGTCTATGTATCGGTCATGAACGTCACCTCCCCGACCACGAAGGAGGCGGCACGCCGGCTGCTGCGGGGTGAGTTGTTCGGGGTGTTTGTCATCGGCGTGATCGTGGTCGGGACCCTGGTGCCCATCGGCCTGACGGTCCTGGGCCTGTTAGGCGGAGCCAATCCGCTGGCGATGATCCTGACCGGCCTGCTGGCCCTGGCGGGTAGCCTGTTCTTCCGCTGGGCCCTCCTGCGGGTGGGGCTCTATTCACCCCTGATGTAAGGAACGGAGGCGGAACCATGCGTCTGGGAATGGTCATCGACCTGCGTAAGTGTGTCGGCTGTCAGGGCTGCACCATCGTGTGTAAGGCCGAAAATTTTACGCCCAAAGGCGTCTTCTGGAACGAGGTCCTGCAAAAGGAAATCGGCATCTTCCCCAACGTACAAAAGATCGCTCTGCCCCGGCCGTGCATGCACTGTGAGGACCCGGCCTGCATGCGGGTCTGTCCCACCGGCGCTACCTTCAAGCGCAAGGACGGCATCGTGCTGGTGGATGACGACATCTGCACAGGCTGCCGGGCCTGCGTAATGGCCTGTCCGTACGATGCCCGCTACTACATTGAGGAAAAGCCGAGCTACTTTGCCGGCCACACCACGCCCTACGAGGAATATGGTCAGGACCGGCATACCGTGGGCACGGTCAGCAAGTGTACCTTCTGCCACCACCGGCTCGACGAAGGGCTGCTGCCGGCCTGTGTCTCCAACTGCATGGCCAGGGCCCGTTACTTCGGCGACCTGGACGACCCCGACAGCGAGGTATCCCGCCTGATCCGGGAGCGGCACGGGCAGCAGCTCAAGCCCGAGGCCGGCACCAACCCCAACGTGTATTATTTGCTCCCTTAGTTTGCGGACAGGCGGACCGGGGGCAAGTCCCCCTGGTGATAACGCACTCATCATGTTGAAAGAGGGTGGGGATGCAGATGCTGTCGAGGAAGTTGAAAAAGTGGGCCGTCCCGTTCCTGATGGTGTCGCTGCTGGGCTCAGCGCTGGCCGGATGTAGTGGCGGCTCGGCGGACCAGGGGGCCAAGCCGGCGCAGCCGGCAGCGACGACCAAGGATGCGGCCAAGCCCGAACCGGCGAAGGCCGAAGCCCCCAAGCCGACCGAGTATAAGATTGGCCTGGCCATCGAGCTGACCGGACCGATCGCCGTCTGGGGCCAGCCGATGAAGAACAGCGTCAGCCTGGCGGTGGACCAGATCAATGGCGCCGGTGGCATCAAGGGTGTGCCTGTCAAGCTGGTAGTGGTGGATAGCGAAAGCGACCCGGCCAAGGCACTGCTGGCCGCCAAGAAGCTGGTCACCCAGGATAACGTTCTGGCTGTCCTTGGTGGCGCTGTCAGCCCCACCAGTATGGCCATGATGAAGTTCCTGGAAGAGTCCAAGGTACCCCTGGTATCCATGGGCTCCACCGATGCCCTCATTGAGCCGGTTGCTGAGCGGAAGTATATCTTCAAGCCGGTCATGCGCAGCCAGTTCATGGCTGAGGTGATCGTGCAGCACCTGAAGCAGAGCGGCGCCAAGAAGATCGCGCTACTCGCCGCCAACGACGCCTATGGCCAGAGCGGTGAGGACGCCCTGGTCAAGGCGGTGCAGGGGTCCGGCATTGAACTGGCGATCAAGGAAAAGTTCGCCGCCGCCGACAAGGACATGAAGCCCCAGCTCACTCGCATTCGGTCGCAGAACACCGACGCCATCGTGGTCTGGGCGATCCCGCCGGCAGCCTCGCTGATCAACAAGAACTATAAGGAGCTGGGCCTGAAGGCGCCGCTGATCCACAGCTACGGTGCCGCCTCCACCTTCTACGTCAGCCTGGCGGGTGCAGAGAACGTCGAAGGCACGTACATGGCCATGGACAAGACCTGGGTGGCCGACAACCTGCCGGCGGGCGATGCCCAGCGTAAGGCGATTGAGGTGTACGCCAAGGGATATAAGGATGGGTATAAGGAAGATATCAGCCCGACCGGCGCCCTGGGTTACGACAACATGATGCTGGTGGCCAAGGCCCTGGAGCAGGCCGGCCAGGCAGATCGGGAAGCCCTGCGCAAGGCTCTGGAAAACGTGAAGGACTTCATTTCCGTGACCGGTAAGGTGAGCATGAGCGCCCAGGACCATAATGGCCACAGCATTCAGGACTACGTGGTGGCCAAGATGGAAAACGGCAAGTGGAAGATTGTGTACCAGCCGAAGTAAAGGGCTGACCAGTTGACCGTCCGGACCAGCCGTAACGGGGAAGGTGGACAAGCATGCTGGGCGCAAGGGACGTGCTGCAGTTGGTGGTGTCCGGCCTGGGGGTCGGAGCAGTCTATGCACTGATCGCAGTGGGCTTTGTCACCATCTACAGCGTGACGAGGATCATCAATTTCGCCCAGGGGGACTTTGCCATGGTGGGAGCCATGATGGCAAGTACCCTGGTGGCGCGTGGGTGGTCCACACCCTGGGCGGCCCTGGTGGCGGTGCTGGTGACCATGGTGCTGGGGGGCGTGAGCTATCGGACGATCCTCTTTACCCAAAGGGGATCGTCCGAGGTAACCCCCATCATTCTGACCATTGGCCTGGCCATCGTCTTACAGGCACTGGGGCTGCTCATCTGGGGACCTGATCCCCGGTCGATTCCGTCCTTCTCCTCCGTAGAAGTGGCCCAGATCGGCGGGGCAGGTTTGTCGACGCAGAGTTTCTGGATCTTTGGCATTATGATTGCAGTAATGGCTCTGCTCCACCTTTTCTTTGAGAAAACCTACCTGGGTACCAGCCTGCGGGCTGCCATGGGCAACCCTACTGCCAGTCGCCTGGTTGGTCTGAATCCCTCCCATCTCGGCTTGCTGAGTTTTGCGCTGTCCGCCGGGCTGGCGGCAGTAGCCGGTATTACCATTACTCCCATGACTTTCGCCCAGTACAACATGGGCCTGATGCTGGGACTCAAGGGTTTTTCGGCCGCCGTCATCGGCGGACTCACCAACTCGGTGGGAGCCGTGGTGGGCGGCCTGCTGCTCGGGGTCCTCGAAGCAGTGGGCGCCGGCCTGGTTTCATCGGCCTATAAGGATGCCCTGGCCTTTTTGCTCCTGATTATGATTTTGCTGGTACGACCCTCGGGGCTGTTTGCGCCCAGAGCGGCCGATCGGGTTTAGGGAGTCGACCGGATCGTGGAGGAGGAAAGAGCAATGGCCACGAGAACACCTGTCAAGGCGCTGTTCGCCACGGCGGTTGCGTTCGTGGCGGTGGCGGTCGCTGCAGTGCCGGCGCTGGGTAACGATTACCTGCGCAGCCTGGGGATTTTCATCGCATTGCAGGGCCTGGTGGTATTGGGACTCATTCTGCTCATGGGGTTTGCCGGGCAGGTTTCGCTGGGTCAGGCCGCGTTTGTGGGCCTGGGGGCCTATGTTTCCGGCATCCTGACTGTGCACTTCAAGTGGAACCCCTGGCTGGCGATGGTGGCGGCGCTTGTGGTAACAGCCCTCGTAGCGGCCGGCATTGGCGCCATCACTTTACACCTGCGCGCGCACTATCTGGCCCTGGCGACGCTGGGCATCGGGATCGTTGCCACGATCCTGTTCGCAGAACTTCCCCTGACTGGCGGGCCGTCCGGGTTGCTGGGCATCCCCAGCTTGTCGGTGGCCGGATTCAAGTTCAATACCGATGCCCGTTTCTATTACCTGGTCTGGGGAATTTTCGCCCTCGGCATGGTTGTGGCCTATAACCTGATGCGTTCCCCCCTTGGCCGCGACCTCAAGGCGATTGCCGACAGTGAACTGGCGGTACGGTCCGTGGGAGTCCGTACCCACCGGGCCAAGCTGCGCGTGTTTGTCGTCAGCGCCCTCTATGCAGCCGTTTCCGGCAGCCTGTTGGCGCACTACATCGGCTTCATCAGCCCGGATTCCTTCGGGGTCTGGGCGTCGGTGCGGTATCTGGTCATGGCTACGGTAGGTGGGCTGGGCAGTATCTGGGGTGCCCCGGTGGGAGCCATGGCTGTGAATATGCTGGTCGAGATCCTGCGGGTTGTGGTTCCCCATCTGCTGGGGGAAAGCAAGACGGCCATGTTCGAGTCCGTGGCCTTCGGCTTGCTACTCATTCTTTCTTTGAAGTACATGCCAGAAGGGGTTATGGGCTGGCTGCTCCCCGAGCGTGACCGGCGGGGAGAAAACCGTGTCCAACCCCGGCCAGACAACGGCAAACAGCTTGCCAAGGCCGGCGGTGCCGCGGCAAGATAGGAGGTGGATGGCCGGTGGAACCGCTCCTGCAGGTTTGCGAAGTAACAAAGCAATTCGGCGGCCTGGTCGCAAATTCCGATATCAGCTTTACCGTCAGTCCTGGTCAGATCACGGCCGTCATTGGCCCGAATGGCGCCGGGAAGACCACTCTCTTTAACCTGATTACCGGTATCTGGTCCCCCACAAAGGGGGAAATTCGTTTCCGCGGCAAGGCCATCCACCAGCTATCTCCGGAAGGGGTGGCCAGCCTGGGGATTGGGCGTACCTTTCAAACCCCCCAGACCTTTGGCGGCTTGCCGGTGGTGGAAAACGTGATGGTCGGCTGGGCACGCGGCAAGCGACCGGGGTTGTTCGGGAGCCTGTTCTCCCTGCCGTCCACACGGGCATGGGACCGCACAGCCAGAGCCAACGCAACGGCAGCCCTGCAGGAAGTGGGGCTGACCGCTGTGGCCGAAGCCAGGGCCGGGGCCCTGTCCTTCGGTGAACGGCGGCTGATGGAGGTGGCCAGGGCACTGACCCTGCAGCCCGATTTGCTGCTGCTGGATGAACCGGCAGCCGGACTCACCCGTGCCGAGGTGCGCCAGTTGGCCGCCATTATGAAGCGGTTGCGGAACAAAGGCGTCGCCATCATCTTTATTGAGCACGATGTGTCCACCGTGATGGAAGTGGCCGATCAGATCGTGGTCTTGAACTTTGGCAAGAAGATTGCCGGCGGCACACCGGAGGAGATTCGCCGCAATTCCCAGGTTCGGGACGCGTATCTGGGCAGCGGTGAATTCTCGATGCGCCCGCCGGCCGAAGCCGGCCAGACGCTCGGTCCAACCTTGCTCCAGGTGCAGGACCTGGCCACCGACCGCGGTAGTGTGCGGGCACTGAGCGGCGTGAACATGGAGGTCAGGGAAGGCGAGCTGGTGGCCGTACTTGGCGCCAACGGGGCCGGCAAGACGACGCTGCTCGGCACACTGGCGGGACTTTACCCGCCGGTGGGCGGGCGTGTCGTGTACGGCGGTCAGGACATTACGGCTCTGAAAGCGGAGCATGCCGTCTTCCGGGGGTTATCCCTGGTCCCGGAGCAGCGCCAGGTGTTCACCAACCTGACCGTAACCGATAACCTGCGGCTGGGCGCTTACAATACCCTGGGGTTTGCGGGTCGACGCAACCGTCACCAGGTACAGGAGCAGTTGGATTGGGTCCTGGAACTGTTGCCCCGCCTGCGGGAACGGCGCAATCAGTTAGCCGGCAGCCTGAGCGGCGGCGAACAGCAAATGCTGGCCATTGCCCGCAGCCTGATGTCCCGGCCGCGGTTACTGCTGCTGGACGAGCCGTCCACCGGTCTGGCGCCCCGCCTGGTGGAGGAGATCTTCCTGGTCTTGCACCAACTGCGGACCCGGGGCACCACCACGGTGTTGGTCGAGCAGAACGCCAGGGCGGCCCTGGCCGTGGCTGACCGGGCCTATGTGCTGGAACGCGGGACGATCCGGGCCCAGGGAACGCCGGCCGAACTGACCCGGAATGCGGACCTGGACGCGGCCTACCTGGGGCAGGCCAAACGTGCTCCGGTCGCCGGGTAGGCCCGTACCGCCGGCCGGTCCTGAAACAAGGAGGCGGCAAGAATTTCCGATTTGCAGGTTGAAGGCAGACGGCTGCACTGGCGGCAGTGGGGAGACCCGCAGGCTCCGCCGGTCCTGCTCCTGCACGCCAGCGGCTGCCACAGTGGCTGGTGGGAGTGGTCGGCCCCGGGTCTGGCACCCGAGTTTTGGGTGATCGCCCCCGATTTGCGGGGCCACGGCGACAGCAGCCCGGCCGGTGATTACGGCTGGGGCGCCTATGTCAGCGATCTGGTAGCGCTGGCGCGGGGCCTGGGCATCACCCGGGCGGCCGTTGTCGGCCACAGCATGGGTGGCTACGTTGGGCTCAGGCTGGCGGCGGACCACCCGGACCTGGTGGCGGCGCTGGTGGTGGCCGACATGAAAACAGAGGCCACGCCGACCGAACTCGCCGCCCTGGCCGAGACGGCGGTGCGGCCGTCCCGGGTCTACCCCACCCTGGAAGAGGCGGTGCAGCGTTACCGGTTGCAGCCGGCCGAGCACCGGGTACCCGACGACCGGCTGCAGCAGATTGCCACCGAGAACATGTGCCGGCAGGCCGACGGCTGGGTCCAGAAGTTCGACCGCCGGCACCTGGCCTACGCGCCCCTGGAGGCCGATGCACTGGTGGCCCGGCTCCGCTGTTCCGGCCTGATGGTGCGCGGCGAGCACAGCTCCATCATGTCCCGCGATCGGGCCGAGGCGCTGGCCCGGGCCGCCGGAGCGTTGTTTGCCGAGTTGCCTGGCACGTACCACCATCTGATGTTGGAGGACCCGGCCGCCTTCAACGCCCAGGTGCTGCCGTTCCTGCGTCGGCATTGGGTGGCGTAAGGCTGAGCTGGCCTGGGACCATGGTCCTAACCGAAAAAGAGACCAGCGGACCTCGAAAATTTGCCCCCCTCTCTGATAGGCTGGTAGGTACGGGGGGTGGTCGTTTGCAGCGGACAAAGCTCAACCGGGGGTTTGCCCTTTGCTTCGGCGCCTCGCTGGGCACGGCGGCGGCCGTGCTACTGGCCTACCCTAGCTGGGGAGACTGGCCGCCCTGGCTGCTGGCGTTGCTTCGGTCCTCGCTGACTGGAATAACCCTCACCGCCATCGGCTGGCTATGGACTGCACCGGGAAAAATCCGCTGAACAGCGCCTGTTCTCTCCTGACCGGAGAGGGCAGGCGTTTCTTGCGCCTGGGACTTTCCCACCGCACGACGCTGTGCTACATTGTGAGTGAGTACTCACATACATCCATCGGCAAAGGAGGTCCCCCTGTGATCCACCTGCGCCGCCTTCTGCAGCCCACCACGGCGCTGGCCGTCGTGGCAGCGGTGTTCATCCCGGCCGCCGCGGCCGGGGCGCCCCCGGCGGCGGCATCGCTCCCGCCGTCCTCGCCGCCTCCGCCGTCTGTCGCCGCGCCGAACAGTCCACCTACCCTCAGCCTGCAGGACGCCCTGGACCAGGCAGAAAACCAGAGCCTTCAGCTCAAGCTGGCTGCCCTGCGGGTGCCCAGGGCCCAACTTGCACTGGACCGCGCCCGCTCTGTTGCCGCCACCGGGGGCCAGGGGCTGGCCCGCGCCCTGGAACAACGTCACGGGATACCCCTGCCGGCCGATACCGAAGGGGCCGTAGCCCTGCGCCGAAGTGCCGAGCTGGGGGTGGAGCAGGCCGCCCTGAGTGTGGAGGTGGCCCGGCAAGGCACCCGCCTGGCCGTGGTCCGCGCCTATGTGGAATGGCAGAAGGCCACCGCCCTGGCCGACGCCCAACAGGCAGCTCTCATCCGGGCCCGGGCGCAGGCGGACAGTGCCCGGGCGGCCCTGCAGGCCGGGTCAGCCGCCCGCTATGACGTGATCCAGGCCACCGCCCAGGTTTCCGCCCAGGAGGCTGCCCTGGTCGCGGCGGAAGCTGGGCGGGAAGTGGCCCGGCTGACCCTGGAGCGCACTATCGGTGCTGCGGTGCCACCCGGGCTGCGGCCGGCCGGGGAACTGCCCGGCGGCGACGCCGCGGATCTGCCGGGCGCACAGGCCGGGGCAGAATCAGAAGCGGATGCGGAGGAGCAGGTGGCCAGGGCCCTGAACCGGCGGGCCGATGCGACCATTGCCCGCCTGAACGCCACCGCCAGGGGAGCGGACCTTGACCTCCTGTCCCGTTCCCTGCCCGAAGGCGATCCGCTCCTGGCAACAGCCCGGCTGTCCGTGCAGGAAGCGGCCCTGCAACTGGAATCAACCCTGGCGGACATCCGACTGCAGGTCAGGCAGGCCCGGCTGGGGGTCAGCAGCGCCCGGGAGCGCCTGCGGGCCCTGCAGGCGGCCGCAGCTCAGGCACGGGAGGCTCTGAACCTGGCACAACTGCGGTTTGATGCCGGTGCAGCCACCACCGTGGAACTGCTGGGGACCCAGGCCGCTCTCAGCCAGGCCGAAGCCAGCCGTATCCAGGCGGCGGCTGATCTGGCGGCCGCCCGGGCCATGCTACAGCAGGCAGGCGGCGAGTTGTAAACCAGGGGAGGCAGATCACATGGGTCGAGCCAAAACAACCCGTGAACGGATTGTGACTGCGGCTCGGCAACTGTTTGCCGAAAAAGGATTCGACGGGGCCACCACGGCGGAAATCGCCCGGCAGGCCGGTTTTGCCGAGGGTACTATCTATCGGCACTTTGAAGACAAGAAAGAGTTGTTTATCGCCTGCCTGGAACCGGCGGTGGGGGAGGGGTTTGATCGGTGGCTGACCCAGATTCAGCAAGCCGCAGATCTCAGAACAATTATCCGGGCCATGGTGCAGATCCGCCTGCAAACGATCGCCGAAAACCTCGATAGTTTCAATATCCTGATCACCGAGGCGCCTTACCATCCGGAACTGACGGAACTGTTTATGAGCCGGGTACTGCTGACCCGGATCGAGCACTTACGGCCCGCCCTGCAGAAAATGGCCCAGACCGGCGAACTCCGGCGGCAGCCCAATTTTGCCATTCTGGGTCTGGGCCTGACCATGGCCATCTGGGTCGTCCTGAACTTCCGGGATCAGGCCAAGGCCATGCAAGCCCACCTGCCGTTCCCGGTGACCACGGAAAACCTGTTGGACGACCTGACTGACTTTATACTGTACGGCATTGCCGGACAGTCTCCGGGGGGCGAAACGTAAATGCGCAGAATGCGATTGGCCGCCGTCCTGTTCCTGGCGGCCGTGCTGACTGGGTGCGGCGGCACCAGCGATGCACCGGTCACCACTTCCGGGACCATTTCCGCCACTGAAGTGTCGGTGGCGGCAGAAGTGCCCGGTAAAGTAACGGCGGTGCTGGTGGAAGAGGGCCAGCGGGTCAAGGCGGGCGACCCGGTGGCCCGGCTGGACGTGGCCGCGCTGGCCTTGCAGTTAAAACAGGCCCAGGCCGCCCTCCAGGGGGCCGAGGCCCGCCTGGCCGAAGCCAAAGCCGGAGCACGTCCGGAACAGGTCCGCCAGGCCGAGGAACTGGCACGCCAGGCCGCCGCCGGGCTGGCCGGGGCCCAGAAAAATTATGACACCGTCAAGCAACTGTACGACCAGGGGGCCGCCACCCGGGTGCAGATGGACGCCGCCACCACGCAGTTGGACACGGCTACGGCCCAGGCCCGGGCCGCCCGCGCCCAGGCCGACCTGGTGCAGCAGGGGGCCACCCCGGAGCAAATCAAGCAACTGGAGGCCGCCGTGGCCCAGGCCCAGGCAGCGGCCGGGCTGGCCCAGTTGAACCTGGACCGGGCCACACTGCTGGCGCCGGCCGCCGGGGTGGTCATGCGGCGGCTGGCCGAACCGGGCACACTGGTTTCCCCCGGTGCAGCCGTGGCGACCCTGGCCAACCTCGACGACCTGTGGCTGCGGGTCTACGTGCCGGAAAACCAGCTCAACATGGTCAAACTGGGCATGAACGTCAGCGTCAGTGTTGACGCCTACCCGGACCGCACCTTCAAGGCCGGGGTTGTGCAAATCTCCGACCGGGCCGAATTTACACCCCGCAACGTCCAGACCAAACAGGAACGGGCAGCCACCGTCTATGCCGTCAAGCTCCAGTTCCGCGAGGGGCTGGGCGGCGAACTCAAGCCCGGCATGCCGGCCGACGTCACCTTTGCGCTCCCCGAAAGCAGCGGGAGGTGACCGCCGTGGAGCCGGCCATTTTGGTTGACGGACTGCAGAAGCGTTACGGGACGGTCACGGCGGTCAGCGGCCTCAGCCTGCAGGTGCCCCCTGGCGCCATTTACGGGCTGGTGGGACCAGACGGGGCCGGCAAGACCAGTACCATCCGCTGCCTGACCGGAAGCATCAGCTTTCAGGGCGGTCAGGTTCGGATTTGTGGGTACGACCTGCAGCGTGAACCGGAACAGATCCGCAATCGGATCGGCTACATGCCCCAACGCTTCGCCCTGTACCAGGACCTGACCCTGGACGAAAACCTGAACTTTTTTGCCGACCTATATCAGGTATCCCGCCAGGAACGGGCCGAACGTGTGCCCGGACTGATGGCTTTTACCCGCCTGACCGGGCATAACCAGAAGCTGGCCGGTCAACTCTCCGGCGGCATGAAGCAGAAACTGGCCCTGTGCACGGTGCTGGTGCACCGGCCCCGGGTGTTGTTGCTGGATGAGCCCAGCACCGGCGTCGATCCGGTCAGCCGGCGGGAATTCTGGCAAATCCTCCTGGAACTCAAGCAGGAGGGCGTGGCCATCCTCGTATCCACCCCCTACATGGACGAAGCAGAAAAGTGCGACCGCATCGGCATGATGGCCCGTGGCAACCTGCTGATTGAAGGGACCCCGGCGGAACTGAAACAGACCTTCCCCTACCGGGTGCTGGCGGTGGCGGCAGAGCCCCTGTTCGCGGCTCGGCAGGCCCTGGGGAAGCTGCCGGGCGTACGTACCGCCGTGATGCACGGGGATACCGTCCACATCGTGGTCGAGGACGCTGCCGGCGCCCACCGGCAGGTGGCGGACACCCTGGCGGCGGCGGGACTGCGGCTGCACGGCATCACCGAAGTTTCTGTCGGTCTGGAAGATGTCTTTGTTCACGAACTGTTCGCCCGCGGCCTGGTCACACCGGGGACGATCCAGCAGGGAGGTGCAGCCGGTGCCGGCCATTGAGGTCACAGGGCTACGCAAGCAGTTTGGCAGCTTCGTCGCCGTGGACGGGATCGACTTCAAAGTCGAAGAGGGGGAGATCTTCGGCTTCATTGGCCCGAACGGTTCCGGCAAATCCACGACCATTCGCATGCTATTGGGCTTATTAACCCCATCCGCCGGGCATGGAACTGTCCTTGGTTTCGATATCGCCCGCGACTCGGAGGACATTCGCCAGCGCATCGGCTACATGGCCCAGAAGTTCAGCCTGTACAGCGAACTGACGGCCGGCGAAAATATCAGCTTTTACGCCGGCATCTACAGCCTGCAGGGGGCTCTGGCCCGCCGGCGCATTGAAGAAGCCCTGGCCATGGTGAACCTGCAGGGCGTCAACGATATCCCGGCGGCCGCCCTTTCCACCGGCTGGCGCCAGCGCCTGGGGCTGGCCTGTGCCCTGGTACACCGGCCGCGGCTACTCTTTTTGGATGAACCCACCGGCGGCGTCGACCCGGTTGCCCGGCGCGAATTCTGGGACCTGCTGTATGAGTTGGCCAGCACCGGTGTCACGATCTTCGTCACCACCCATTACATGGACGAAGCGGACCACTGCCATCACCTGGGGCTGATCAACGCTGGCCGCCTCGTGGCGTACGGCACGCCTACGCAGATCAAAGACCAGGCCGGTGCGCGTGATTTGGAAGCGATCTTTGCCCGCATGGTTGAGACCGGGGGGGTGAGCATGTGAGTTTCGTCCGGCTCGTCGCCGTGATGCGCAAGGAATTCATCCAGGTGCTACGTGACAAGACCACGCTGCGCATGGTGCTGATCATGCCATTGATGATGATGTTCATGTTTGGCTATGTGGTCAGCACAGACGTGAAATCGGTGCCGACCGCCGTAGCCCTGCAGGACGCCGGCCTGCCAGCCAAGGAACTGTTCGAACGCTTTCAGCAGACCGGGTACTTTGACTTTGTGCGCTATGTCGGCTCGGCGGAAGAGGTGGGCCAGCTAATCCAGGCCGGTGAGGTCAAGGCCGGCCTGGTCATTCCCTCTGACTACTCCCTGCAGATCGGCCGGGGGGAGACGGCCCGGGCCCAGGTGCTCATCGACGGATCAGACCCCATCATCAGCCGTACCGCCCTCACCACCGCTGAAATGATCGGCCAGCTCACCGGCAGCGACATCATGGCCCAGCGGCTGCAAAGGCTGTCCGGCGGCGGCATGAAGGTCGAATCTCCCGTCGAGGTCCGGGCGCGGGTCTGGTATAACCCGAACATGGACAGCATCCGGTTCAACCTGCCCGGCCTCGTTGGCACGATTTTACAGAACACCACCATCATCCTGATTGCCGGTGCCATGGTGCGGGAGCGGGAACAGGGCACCATGGAGCAACTGATCGTCACACCTGTACGCTCCGCCGAGTTGATCGTCGGCAAGATGGCGCCCTATATCATCATCGCCGTGATCGACGTGATCCTGGTCCTGCTCATTGGTATCTTCTTATTCAAAATGGAGATCGTCGGAAGCATGCTCGTCCTGAGCGTGAATGCGTTTATCTTCCTGCTCAGTTCGCTTGGGCTGGGCCTGCTGGTCAGCACAGTGGCGCAAAACCAGATTCAGGCCAATCAAATGAGCCAGATGTTCCTGATGCCCAGCCTCCTGCTTTCTGGCTACATGTTCCCCCGTGAAGCGATGCCGCAGGCGCTGCAGTACGCCAGCCTGGGGATTCCCCTGACTTATTTCCTGCAGGTGCTGCGGGGTGTCATCCTCAAGGGGATGGGAATGGACACGATCTGGCGACAGACGATGATGATGAGCCTGTACACGGTCGCCATCCTGTCCCTGGCCGTCTGGCGGCTGCGGAAGAAGCTGGATTAACCATTCGGAAAGAGGTGCTGAACCATGCGCATGCGCCTGGTGGCGTGGCTGGCCATGGTGGGGCTGGTATTGGGCTGCCTGCCGGCAGCCACCGCCCTGGCTGCGGGACTGCAACTGCAGGTGAATGTGACCGGGGTGGCCGGTGCACCCCTGAGCGGCGCCCGGGTGGAACTGATCGCCCCCGGCGTTGGCACCGTGGCTGCCGCCGGGACAGATGCCAGCGGCCGGGCCAGCCTCCACATCACCGCGCCGGCCGCCGTATACTGGCTCCGGGTATGGGGTACCGGCTATAGCACCGTCGACCGGCCGTGGGTCCCGGCGGCCGACGGTCCCGGCCTGACTGTAGAAATGACCCCTCTGACCGGTACCCTGACCGGACTGGTATCAGACCACCTCGGCGTACCGGTGGCCGGGGCCCGCATCAGTGCCTGGCGCACCGGCTTTGGACTGGCGGCTGAGGCCGAGACCGGGCCGGAAGGGATTTATACCCTGCGCGGCCTCCCGGCGCCCGGCCCGTACCAGATCCAGGTCACCGCCCGGGGTTACCGGCCGTATGCAGCCCTGGCGGTATCGATCACGGCTGGGGAAGAAAAGCGGTCAGATCTCACCCTTCAGCCCGCCCAGGCCACAGTAGCCGGGGAGGTGGCCAACGTGCGGACAGGGGCCGGGCTGGCCGGGGCCCGGGTCGAACTGCTGCGCAAGGGCTGGGGGATCCTCGCCGCCGCCACCACGGCGGCCGACGGCTCCTTTGCCCTGTCAGCCCCGGCGGTGGACAGCCCGGACTACCAGGTGCGCGTCTGGGCGGCGGATCACTTTCTGGCCGTGTCCGATCCCTTTGCGCTGGCGCCCGGCGCCCGTAAGGATTTCACCGGAACCGACCGACTCACGGTACGGCCCGTCCGCGGCTCCATCTGGGGCAGGCTCAGCAATGATACCGGCGAACCGATGGCCGATGTGCCGGTGGAACTGCAATTGCAGGGTGTCGGCACCGTCGCCCGGACCCGGACCGACAGCACCGGGTTCTTCACCTTTGACCAGGTGGATGCCGGCACCTACCGGGTACGTACCTATCCCGGCACCTATATTGGTTCCGGCTGGGCCCCGTCGGACAGCGCCTGGGTGGCCGTCAACCAGGGGGGATCCCGCTACGTAGAGATCACCGGTCTCCGCTACGAGCGCAAATTCTACAGCACCGGCGCCGTCGCCGGCACGGTCACCGATCCGGCCGGCCAGCCTCTGGCCGGGGCCAGGGTAACCCTGAGCCGGGGCGACGACCCGGCCGCCTTCACCGCTGTGACCGATGCCGAGGGCCGTTATCACGTGGGCAACGTGGATGCCAACCGGCCCAAAGATGCCCGGCCGGCGGGCATGGGGTATGTGATTCAAGTAGAGGCCGAGGGCTTCTGGCCCAGCGACCAGCCGGCCCAGGGCACGGCCACGGCGGCCTTTGTCGACGTCACCCAGGGCCACGTGACCCAGGCGGACTTCACCCTCCGGCCCCGCAACGGCGCGGTGGTCGGCCTGGTACAGGACGACCAGCGCCGGCCCCTGGGCCGGGCCCGTGTGACCCTTTACCGGGAAGGGAGCGGCGTCGTGGCCGAAATGGAAGCTGCGGCTGACGGCGACTTCCGGTTCGACCGTCTGCCGGCCCCGCTCCAGGGCGGGTACGTGGTGGTGGCTGAACGGGCGGGGTACTTTCCCGGCTCGGTGACGACAGCCCAGGATATCGCCGCCGCCCCTGGCAGCACCGCCCGGGTGACCCTGCGGCTGCAACCGGCGGCGGCCCGCCTGCACGGGCGGGTGGCCGACAGCCGCGGCCTTCCGGTGCCTGCGGCCACGGTCAAAGTCCTGAACGCCGCCGACGGCCGCACGTGGGAGACCACAGCGGACGCCAATGGCTGGTACGCCCTGGACCGTCTTCCGGCCGGACCCGGAGACAGCTTGCTGGTCCGGACCGGCACCGGTGCTGAAGAAACCGCCACTGCCGCCGAGGGCGCCCTGACCCTCGCCGGGGTACGGGCGCGCACCGTTAACCTGGCACCGGCCCGTACCGGGGATGTGGGCGGCGTTGTCTACGGGCCGGACGGCGCGGTGGCGGCCGGTGTGGTGGTGGAACTCTGGCACGAGGGTGCGGTACAGGCCACCGACCGCAGCCGCACGCAGGCAGACGGCAGCTATCGCTTCAGCAACCTGGTGCCGGGCGATCGTTACACCGTCGTGGCCGGGGGTCCGGGGGTGATCCCGTCGGGCCTGGCGCCGGGCGAGGCCACCGTCACCTCGCTGCTGCGGGTCCTGTCGGGGCAGGAAGTCCGCGCCGACCGGCGGCTGAGCAACGCACCGGCTGCCGAGCAGGCGCCCTGATCCGTCCCCGAAGGCGCGGCAGGAACCGGCGGGTGTCACCACCCGCCGGTTCCTGCCGTCTTTGGCGCGCACCGGCTACAGGGTAATGTTGAGCAACACCCACAGCACCATGGCCGCAATAAAAGACCCCATCAGCAAGGGTGAAGCGTCTTTACCGGCGCGCATTCGTTTAAGGCTGAGCGCCAGTCCGCCGATAAACACTAAAAGGGGCGGCAGGTTACCGACCAGCACGATGCCAGCGAACGCACTCAATTGTAACAACGTAACAATAATTAATACGACGCCACCGAGCACGGCGAGAAGCCCCATCAGTGCGAACGGGTGCATACACGTGCCTCCTGTAGCAACGAACCGCCTGCCGGTCCGGCAGGCGGCAGTAAGTAGGGGTAAAGGGAGGCTACACGGCCTCCACAGCCTTGATATCAGGCACTTGCGAGCGAATCGCCCGCTCAATCCCCAATTTCAAGGTCATAGTTGACATGGGTCAGCCACCGCAGGCTCCCATCAAACGTACTTTCACGATGCCATCCTCGATTTCAACCAGTTCAACATCGCCGCCATCCATGCGGATCGCCGGGCGAACCTGATCAAGCGCCTTTTCAATGCGGGCGTGCATTTCTTCCACCAGTCCACCTCCTTTGCCGGAGATCCGGTCCATATGTCAGGTTCCCACAAGCGGGAGCAAGACAATCTTTACTTCAAACCTGACACTCAAAAACTTGCATAAAATGGCAAGTTATGGTACTATACCTTCAATTCAGACCTGGTCCAAATAGCTACGAATACGGGCCATCAGAACATCAAAACCGGCCCGGTTCAGTACCCCTTCGGGAATGATGATGTCGGCGTACCGTTTGGTCGGTTCGACAAACGCTTCATGCATCGGCTTCACCGTCGCCAGGTACTGGGCCGTGACTGAATCCAACGTCCGGCCGCGTTCGTGGATGTCACGGGTAATCCGCCGGAGGATCCGGACATCCGCATCGGTGTCAACGAAGACTTTGAGGTCAAACAGGGGCCGCAGGGCCGGATCCAGCAGCACCAGGATGCCCTCGGCCACGATGATATCCCTGGGCTCAATCAGGACGGTGTGCACGTCGCGCAGGTGCGTGGCAAAGTTATAACAGGGGCGCTCAATGGGGCGCCCGCTTTTGAGCCCTTCGACATGGCGGATGAATAACTCGTTATCGAAGGAGTCCGGATGATCATAGTTTAACAACGCTCGTTCCGCCAGGGGCAAGTGGCGAAAGTCCCGGTAATACATGTCATGATTCAAAAGCGAAACATGGTTCGGGAGTTCGGCAACGATATTGGTGGCAATGCTTGTCTTGCCGGATCCCGTTCCACCCGCAATGGCCACCACGGCTTTAGGTATTCGCAGTTGGTCCACTCCTTGCCCGCCCGCCATTTCCAGCCCGGCGAGTGGATGACGCTGGCCGAACTTCCAATCCTGATTATCCCCGAGAGCGAGAGGGGGTGCAAGTCAGGTGAGCAAAATGTCATGCCCCCACAGCCGCTGGCAGCGAAAAAAGCACCTGAGGTGGAACCCGGTGGGCGAAGTACCGCGTTGGCAATTGCTTTAGGGGGAAATGGTATGCACATGTGCCGCACCGAACTGAGCGGTGTCACCATCATAGAACTGGCGGGTATCCTGGACATTGTGACCAGCCCCAGGGTCCAGAGCGAGATCCGGCGCTGGATTGATGCCGGTGCGGCCCGTCTGCTGGTCGACCTGTCGGGAATCGAACAGGTCTTTTTCAGCGGCCTGAGCACGCTCCTGGCCATCCACCAGGCTATGCAGGAGGCAGGCGGTCGCGTGGTTTTTGCTGCTCCCCGGCCCTTTTTCCGGGAGATGCTGAAGATTTCCCAGTTCGACCGCCTGCTGGAAGTAGTACCTGAACGGCAAATGGCGCTGGAAACCCTGCAGGACACGGCCTGAAAGTCGCCCGCGGCGGCAACGTGGCAGACCCATTACCAGGGGTCGGCTGGCTGCTAAGCAGCGAGCTTTTTCAGGCTCCTTTCCAATACTTTTGATAAAACATAGTTGAATTGCCTCTCGCCATGGCGTATTCTAGTACCTGAAGAGAGAGTTTCCGGTACGTGGCCTTCTGCATCATCTTGGTCTGGCCACCGGAATTCATCCGGCCCCTGCATAGGGGATATGCGGGTGGGCAAAATCGGATTTGATCTGTCCGTCCGGAAATCTCATGATCATCAAGATTATGGCCAGCCACGGCCGCAGGTACAAGAGGGAGGTAATCTTATGGCTTTCCAGTTGCCCCAGTTGCCTTACGCTTACAACGCTCTGGAGCCGCACATTGACGCACAGACAATGGAAATCCACCACAGCAAGCACCACCAGGCCTATGTCAACAATGTTAATGCGGCCCTGGAGGCCCATGCACAGTTAGCCAACCTCAGCGTTGAGGATTTGTGCCGCAATCTGTCCGATGTTCCGGAGAACATTCGCACGGCGGTGCGCAACAACGGCGGCGGTCACTATAACCATTCGCTCTTCTGGGAGATTATGAGTCCTGGAAAGGGCGGCGCCCCCACCGGTGAACTGGCTGCCGCCATCGACGCCACCTTTGGCAGCTTTGACAACTTCAAAGCTGAATTCAGCAAGGCGGCTGCCACTCGCTTTGGCAGCGGCTGGGCCTGGCTAAGCGTCGGGCGCGACGGCAAACTGGCTGTGACCAGCACGCCCAATCAGGATAACCCCCTCATGGAGGGTGGTACCCCGATTCTGGGGCTCGACGTCTGGGAGCATGCCTACTACCTCAAGTACCAGAACCGGCGTCCCGATTACGTGGGGGCGTTCTGGAATGTGGTAAACTGGGACGCAGTGGCCCAGCGCCATGCCGCAGCCAGAGCCTGAGTTGAACCCAGCCTGGAATGGGGGCCGCCCGCAGGGTGGTCCCTTGTTTGTTGACTGGTGGCAGGTTTACGCCGCCCGGGTGGCGAATTCGGCCCCCCGTAACCCCGGGGACATTCGGCGGCAAGGGGGCGATCGAACTGGCCGAAATCAAGGTGGGTACCTGCGCCTGGGCCGACCATGAAGACTTTTATCCAGGTCACCTCAAGCCCGGAGACCGACTGTCGTATTACGCCCGTTTTTTCCCATTGGTGGAGGTCGACAGTACCTATTACGCGCTGCAACCGCAGCGGAACTTCGCCCTGTGGGCCCAGCGGACGCCGGACCATTTTCGCTTCAATGTCAAGGCGTATGGCGCCATGACCCGCCACCACCGGGAGCCGCGGCCAGGCGAAGAGGACATCGCCCAGGTATTTCGGAAGTTCGACGAGTCCATCCAGCCTCTGCGTGCTGTGGGCAAGCTGGCCGCCCTGCACTTCCAGTTCCCGCCGTGGTTTGTGGCCAATACCCAGAACAGAGACTGGTTACAGTTGTGCCGCGAGTTCTTTCCGCAAGATCTCCTGTCGATCGAATTCCGGCACCGCAGTTGGTTCGCGCCGGCACAACAGCCGGAAACCCTTCAAATGTTAACGAAACTGGACGCCGTCCACGTGATCTGCGATGAACCCCAGGTGGGCAGTGGGACAGTTCCGCTGATCACAGCCGTCACCAACCGACAACTAGCCATGATCCGGTTTCATGGCCGTAACGCCGGCACATGGTACAAACCGGCCCGCACAACGGCCGAGCGGTTCGATTACCTGTACAGCCGGGCGGAGTTACAGTCGTTCGTCCCCCTGGTGGCTGACCTGGCCGGGCAGGCCGCGGAAATCCACCTGTTAATGAATAATAACCGGGCAAATTACGCCGTCCGTAACGCCCTTGACCTGATGAACCTGCTGGGTTTGGCCGTCCCCTCCCTGGATGAGCGTGGCGTCCCGGTAACTCCCCCCGACCTGAATAAGGACGTGTCGAAAAATGGCGAAAGAAAAAAGCCTGGTTACGACCAGCTTAAGCTATTCTAAAAGACAGGGCAGCCCGCTTCCAGGGCTGCCTTGTTGCATTTAAGATACGGGGGATGGTGCATTGGTGCAACTTATTACGGCCGGCTAACACCCAGTGTTGCAGGAATGAATATCCGGAAATAAAAAAATATTTTCTCTCACACCTATTCACACTGACAGAACTAGCCGGTACAATGAGCCTACGAGAAGGTAAAGGAAATAACGTCTCTGGTGCATAAAGAGAACGAGTGGAGCAGGGAATTTGTGCCTGATGTAGAATCTGTTTACATAGATCCCATCGCCAAGAGGGTGACTCGCCAGCTCCCAAGGGGGGACAGCAGGTGGCACGACTCCTCTCCTTTGAACGCCGGCAGCGGTATCGGCCCTGTGAAACGGGAGATGCCGAAGACGCACGTTTGGTTCAGCGTCTCTCCGGTGGGGATGAAACGGCTTTGGTGACTATCATGGACCGCTATGGCGGCGCCCTCCTGGCGTTTACTCTGCGGATGGTGGGAGACAAGTATCTGGCTGAGGAAATCTGTCAGGACACAATGGTCAAGGTCTGGCAACAAGCCGGGGCGTTCCGGATGGACGGGCATTTGCGGGCCTGGTTGTTCCGGGTGGCCCGCAACAACGCCATCGATTACATGCGTAAAAAGCGGCCGGTGTTGGAAGCCCTGGGGCCGTCCATGCCGGCCACGGGTAACCGCCCGGAACGGGAAGCCGAACGCTCGTGGATTTCCGGGGAACTCGGCAGTGCCATGACCGACCTGCCGGTGGCCTACCGGGAAGTGATCGAGTTGCGGTATTTCCACCAGTTGGGCTACCATGAGATCTCGACCATTCTCAGCATCCCGGTGGGTACGGTTAAGAGCCGGATTTCCTACGCACTGAACCGGCTGACGAAAATTCTGCAAGACCGCGGTGTGGATGCATCCCTGATGGATCAGTAGGGCGGTGGTGGCACCGCCCCTTTCCTTTTCATGTACAGCCGCGGCTTGCCCCCTTGGGAACCTCGCCCGCGTGCTATAATAAAGCACAGTGAGACCGGGAGAGGACATTATGCTGAAGAAAGCACTGAACTTGCCCAACCTAATCACCCTGACCCGCATTGCCCTGGTGCCGCTCTTGCTGTATGCGCTGCTCAGCCACCTTGTCCACGGGGAAATTTGGTCTGCCCTGGTTTTTGTGCTGGGCGCTGCGACCGATGGCGTAGACGGCTACGTGGCTCGCAAGTATAACCAGGTGACTACGGTGGGAAAGCTGATCGATCCCCTGGCCGACAAGCTGCTGGTAGCAGCCGCCCTCGTTGCTCTGGTGGAACTGGGGAGTCTCTCCAGTTGGGTCGTCCTGGCCATTCTCGGGCGGGAGTTTGCGGTGACCGGTCTGCGTGCCCTGGCGGCGGCAGACGGCGTGGTCATCGCGGCCAGCCCCTGGGGTAAGCTCAAGACGACGCTGCAGGTCATCGCGATCACCGTGGTCATGTTGGAAAACATGCGGCTGTATGATCCCCTGCGGGATTTGCTGCGACTGCTGGGTCCCTGGGCCATCGGCGTGGCGGTGGTGGTAACCATAGGGTCCGGGCTGGATTACGGCTGGCGTTACTTGCGGGTGGCCACGGCCCGCTAGCAGATCCTCCCGGGGAGGGGGATGTCGGTGGAGTTTCACGTTGTAACCCACCACCAGGGGGACTTTCGCCTGCCCGGCGAAGGCCCCCGGGCACTAGTGAACCTGGAGACTGTGGACTGGATTCAGGAGTTTGCCGTGGTGGCCGACATGGGCGAGCAACGGACCGGTGGCTATGCCTTGCTGCTCCGGTCCGTTGCGGTGGAGAACGGCGAGGCCACCGTGGATCTGGAGGTGCGTCGCCCGGCTCCGGGCAGCATAGTGATGCAGGTGCTGACCCGACCGACCCTGCTGATCCGGATTCCCAGGGCGGGCCTGGTGCCAGATGGACGGGTCACGGTCCGGGACCAGGAGGGGCGCCGGCTGGCGCAACTGCAGCTCAGGCAATAGCAGGCAGGAGGTGAGGGGGCCTTTTCAGGAGCCCCTGTTGTTAAATGCGGGCCATTGTCCTTTCCGCGGGCACGGTGACTGACTACGAATGCATACGTAACCTCGTGCGGCCAGGGCCCGGAGACCTGGTCATCTGTGCCGACGGCGGCGCCGTTCATGCCCTGGCCCTGGGCCTGCGCCCACACCTGCTGATCGGAGACTTTGACTCGATTCCGCCCGGGGTTCACGCGCAAATTGTGGCTCTGGGTACACCGGTGCAGCAGGTGCCGGTGGAAAAAGACCAGACCGATACGCACCTGGCGATTGAAGCGGCACTGGCCCGCGGTGCCACCGAACTGGTTCTGGTGGGCGGCGTGGGCAGCCGGCTCGACCACACGGTGGCGAACCTGCTGCTCCTACCCAGGGTGCCGGTGCCGGTGCTGGTTGTGAACGAGCATAACATTGCCCAGGTGTTGCCGCCGGGCGCCAGCCTGCACCTGCATGGCCGCACCGGCGACACCTTTTCCCTGCTGCCCCTGACGCCGGAGGTGACCGGCGTGGCCGCGACCGGCTGTCACTGGCCGTTGCACGGGGCCCGGCTCAGTTGGGGCAGCAGCCTGGGCGTTTCCAACCGGCTGGGGCCGGAGGGCGCTTGCATCAGCAGTGAAACCGGCTGGCTCCTGGTCATTCAGGCCTGGGATTGACGGGCCGGAGGCGTCGGCGGCCGGGACGGTATTGCCGCCGGGCCGCCGGCGGCCTGGCGCGCGCCCGGCCGTTTCCCTCCTTACGTAGACGGTAACGTTAGCATTCAGGTAGAATGAGTTTGCAACCTAGATGACAAGGGTGGCTGTTGCGCCGATGGAAAAGGTCCACGGCTCCGTGCCCAAGGTCGACTATTTCTTTATGGGCGGTTCATCGACATTTGCTATCCGGTTTCCGGAGGACCTGGACGCTGCGGATGTCCGGGTACTGGAACGGAAACTCGTTTTTCGCACCCCTTACGGCGAAGGCCCGATCATGAAACTTCTGGAGGTCGGCGGCAAGACCGTGCTGACCACCAAGATGCACGGGCGTCGGCTGGGGGTGAGCCGGGCGGACAGCTCCCGCCAGGTGTTCTGGATCGCCAGAGAAGCCGGCGTCAGGCGGATCGTGGCCGAGGGTGGGGCCGGAGCCGTCAACCACCTGCTGGAGCCTCGGGATCTGGTGGTGTGCCACGATTACATCGATCTCAGCCTGCGTAAGGACGTTGAACTGGGCGGCCCGCACCTGCTGGTCATGCGCGACCCGGTGTGTCCGCAACAGGCTGAACTGCTGCTGACCGTGGCCAGTGAAAAGTGCACCCAGTGGAACGACCACCGCCGGGTCTTCCGGCGCGGTATTTACGCCGTGACCGATGGCCGCCACTGGGAAAGCCGGGCTGAGGTGCAGATGATCAAGAACATGGGCGCTGATCTGGCGGGCCAGTCCATGTGCCCGGAAGTTTATTTGGCCCGGGAAATCGGGGCCTGTTATACGCGTCTGGATATGGTTGTGAATTATGCCGAGGGAATTGTCGAAGACTGGCAGCATCAGGAGCTGAAGGACATTTTTCACGGTGAGGCGCCCAGGATCAGTGAAATTATCCTGGAGACCCTGCGCCGCCTGCCAGCCGAGAAATCGTGCGGCTGTGACAGCCTGAAAAAGCCCTCGCTGCTGATTGACCAGGAGTATGCAGAGGGATAGGGGCCGCCCCCTGTGCCCGGAAGGAGGCCTGACGGTTGATCGAACGGCACGCACATGCATCGGCCCTGGGCGACCTGGTGATTAAGGTGGAGTCGGGGATCCGCCTGACTCGGGAAGACGGGTACCGGCTGAGTCGCTCCCAGGACTTACTCACACTGGGGTACATGGCCGATCTGGTCCGCCGGCGCAAGGCCGGGGACGACGTGTATTTCATCAATAACTATCACATAAACCATACGAATGTGTGCTACGCCGGTTGTAAGTTCTGTGCCTTTGCCAAGCCCCGCCAGGATTCCGATGCGTACACCCTGAACATTGAAGAGATTGAAAAAGAAACCCTTGTTGCCCGGGAACTGGGCGCCACCGAGGTGCACGTGATCGGCGGCCTGAACCCGTATTTGCCCTACCAGTATTACCGGGACGTGATTCGGGCCGTGAAACGGGTCCATCCCGCCGCCTGCGTGCAGGCTTATGACGCCGTCGAGGTGGAGTTCATCGCCCGCCTGGCCCGTAAGGGTGTACAGGCAGTGCTGGAGGACCTGCGGGAGGACGGTTTGACGGCGCTGCCCGGCGGGGGCGGCGAGATCTTTGCCAGGCGGGTGCAGCAGGAACTGTATCCGGGCAAGATCGGCGGCCAGAAGTACCTCGACGTACACCGGGTCGCCCACCGCATGGGCCTGCAGTCCAATGTCTCGATTCTGTACGGCCATGTGGAGACGCCGGAGGAGCGGGTGGACCACATGGTGGAGATCCGGGAATGCCAGGACGAGACAGGCGGGTTCCTGTGCTTTATTTCCTTCCCCTATCACCCGGACAACACCCCCCTGTCCCTGGAGATGGTCGCCAGGGGTCAGACGCCCACCCGGCCCACCACCGGGGTGGACGACCTGCGCCACCATGCCCTCGCCCGGATTCTGCTGGATAATATCCCCCATGTACGGGCTTTCTGGATGGCCATGGGCATGAAGATGGCCCAGGCCGCCCTGAGCTTTGGCGTGAACGACCTGGACGGAACGGTGCGACGGGAGAAAATCATCCATGACGCCGGGGCGGACACCGCCATGGCGGCGGATGTGGACGAGATGGTCTACCTGATTCGCCAGGCCGGTCGGCGCGCGGTGGAGCGCGACACGTTATACAGGCACCTGCGGGAATTTGACGCCGTTTCATCGCAGTAACAGGTTCTCTCACCCGGTAAGAGGGAGGCCCACTGTATGGCGATTTCGGAGTGGCCGGGCGCGGCCGCGGCCCTGGCGGCCTCGCCCGACGCCGACCGTGTCTGGCGGCTGGGGCCGGTGCGCCTGGGGTATATAGACTACCTGAACTGCTTACCTGTTTACTATGGCATTGAGCATGGAGTGATTGATCTGCCGGTGGCCGTGAAAAAGGGCGCACCGGCCGAACTGAACCGGCTGTTTCTGGAGGGCGGGCTGGACATTACGCCCATCAGCTCGATTGAGTTTGCCCGCAACGCCCGGGAATGTGTGGTACTGCCGGACCTGAGCATCAGCGCCGACGGCCGGGTGGCCAGCATTTTTCTGTTCAGCCGGGTGCCGGTGGAGCAGGTGCGGACGGTGGCCCTGACTACCGAGTCGGCCACAGCCGTGGTGCTGACCAAGATTATTCTGCAGGAGAAGTATGGCCTGCAGCCGCAATACACCCGCAGGCAGCCCGACTTGCAGCAGATGCTGGCTGGGGCCGATGCGGCCATGATCATCGGCGATGCCGCCTTGCTGACAGACCATGCTGTACGCAACGGGCAGTTCCCGAACGTGCATGCGCTGGACCTGGGTGAGGAGTGGAAGTCACTGACCGGTGAGGTCATGGTTTATGCCCTCTGGGTGTTGCGGCGGGACTTTGCCGAGCACAACCCGGAAGGGGTGCGCCTGGTGGCCCGGCTTCTGCAGGAAAGCCAGACCTACGCCTGGAGCCGCCCGGAGGAGCTTGTGGCCGAAGGCATCCGCCGGCGGGGGTTGCCACGCCCGGTGGTGGAGGACTATTTCCGCACCATCAGGCACGAGTTCGGCCCCCGCTACCGCCGGGGGTTGGAGGCCTATCTCCGGTATGCGCACAAGCTCGGTGAGCTGGCGGAGATCCCCGAGCTGAAGGTGTGGGGGGAGTAGCACGTGGGCAGAGTGGCCCAGGCAGAGATCCGCACGATTCTGGACAAGGTGTACGAGGGCAGGCGGCTGAACTTAGCCGACGGCGTGGCCCTGCTGAAGAGCCCGCAGTTGCTGGAAATCGGCGCGGCGGCTGATTACGTCCGCCGGAAGCTCCACCCCGACAACACGGTTACGTTTATAATCGACCGAAACATAAACTATACCAACGTTTGCGTGGCCAGTTGTTCCTTCTGTGCCTTCAAGCGAGACCTGGGCGATGCCGAAGGCTATGTGCTGCCCTGGGAGGTCATTGACCAGAAGTGCCAGGAGCTGGTGGATCAGAGTGGCACCCAAGTGTTGTTACAGGGCGGCCTAAATCCTGACCTGAAGCTGGAATATTACCAGGAACTGATTCAGCGCATCCAGACCAAGTTTGCGCTGACGGTGCACGGATTCAGCCCCTCCGAGGTGCACTATCTGGCCCGGATCAGCCGCATGAGTGTGCCGGAGTGCCTGCAGGCGCTCAAGGATGCCGGCTTGAAGTCTATTCCCGGCGGCGGCGGCGAGATTCTGGCCGACCGGGTGCGGCGGGTGATCGGCAAGGGGAAGGTCCTGACCGACCAGTGGTTCGCGGTGATGGAAGCTGCCCAGGAACTGGGGATGAACACCACCGCCACCATGATGTACGGTCACGTTGAGACCCTGGAGGAGCGGGTGGAGCACCTGCTCCGTTGCCGTGACTCCCAGGACCGGTTCGGTGGGTATTCGGCCTTTATCCACTGGGACTTTCAGCCTGACAACACATCGCTGGGTACAGATGTGACCACCGGCGCCCATCATCATTTGGGGACCGGTCTGGAATACCTTCAGATCATGGCGGTGGCCCGGCTGCTGCTGGACAACTTCCGGAATCTGCAGGTGTCGTGGGTAACCCAGGGACCCAAGCTGGCGCAGGCGGCCTTGCACTTCGGCGGTAATGACTTTGGCGGGACCATGATGGAAGAAAACGTGGTCAGCGCTGCCGGCACCACTTACCTGGTGACCCCGCCCGAAGCCGTTCGCCTGATCCAGGATGCTGGTTTTCAGGCAGCCAAACGCGATACCTGGTACAACCTCCTACAGCAGTACTAGCTGATGCAACCCCCGGATCATCCCCGGGGGTTGCTCTTCATCGTTCCCGGTGGCGGTGAAATGTGGCAGTAATGCCGGGCGGAAAAGGAGAGTGCCCATGGCTGAATGGCTGTTCTGGTCTATTGCAGAATTGTCAGAACGCATGCGGCGGCGGGAGATCTCGCCTGTGGAAGTGATGGCTGCGGCGCTGACCCGAACTGAGGAACTGGAGCCGCGGTTGAATTGTTATGTAACCCTCATAGGCGAGCAGGCCATGGCGGCGGCCCGCCAGGCGGAAGCAGAACTGGCCCGGGGCCAGTGGCGGGGGCCGCTGCACGGGGTGCCGGTTGGCGTCAAGGACTTGTTCGATGTCGCCGGTGTACCAAACACCTTCGGGTCTACCATCCTCAGACATCATATTCCGGCCGAGGACGCCCCGGTTGTCCGGCGACTCAGGGCCGCCGGGGCGGTGATCACCGGCAAGCAACTCCTGCACGAATTCGCCTTTGGCACCACCAGTACCAATCCACACTACGGCCCGGTCCGCAACCCGTGGCGCTCTGACTGCGTGCCGGGCGGCTCCAGCGGCGGCACGGCCGCCAGCATTGCTGTCGGTACCACCTACGCGGGCATCGGCTCCGATACCGGCGGGTCGATCCGTATTCCCGCGGCTTGCTGCGGTGTGGCGGGGTTCAAGCCCACCTACGACCTGGTGCCAGTGGCAGGGGCCCTGCCACTGGCGTGGAGCCTGGACCACATGGGTCCGCTGGCGCGCACAGTCTGCGACCTGGCCATCTGCATGGATGCCTTGACGGAGGCACCGGACCGGTATACCGGTGCCCTTGCCGGGGCGCTCCGGTGTGACTGGCGGCTGGGCATTCCCAGGGAGTACTTCTGGGACTTGCTGGACCCCGCCGTCCGGACCGGGGTGCAGGCGGCCGTTCGTCACCTGGAAAGCCTGGGATGCAGTGTACATGAAGTCTCCATTCCTCTGGCGCCGCAGAGCCAGTCGATCCTTGCTCCCATCATCAGTGCCGAGGCGGCCTGCTGGCATGAGGAGTGGCTGCAGGAGCGCCCCCACGATTACGGCTCCGAAGTACTGGGACGTCTGCAAGCCGGTGCTCGGGTGCCGGCGACGGCTTACGTGAAAGCGCAGCGCCTGCGCCAGCAGCTCCGGGAGGAGTTTGCCGCCGCGCTGGCCAACGTAGACGTGCTGGTGGTGCCCACCGTACCCATTCCCGCACCGGCCATCGGTCAGGAAACGGTGGTGGTGGACGGCACGGAACTGGAGACTCGGACCTGTATGAACCGACTGACCTGCCCCTCGAACCTGACGGGGTTTCCGGCCGCGTCGGTCCCGTGCGGGAGCGACGGCGGCGGGCTGCCGGTCGGGCTGCAGTTCATTGGCCGGGCCGGGGCCGATGCCACGGTCCTGCAGGCGGCCTATACCTTTGAACAGACCACCACGCACCATACCCGCCGCCCGTCCCTGTAAACACAGAAGCAGGCTCGGGGACCATCCCCCCGAAAGCACAAAGGGGTAGGGCCACCGGCGGTGAAATGGTTTTAGAAAAGGCGGTGGCCCGAACATGAGTTACCGGCTCATTGCACTCGATCTGGATGGTACGCTGCTGAATGCGGCGGCACAGGTTCCGCAAGTCCATAAAGCAGCAGTTCGGCAGGCCATGGCGCAGGGGCTGGAGATCATTATCGTGACCGGTCGCAGTTGGGGGGAGATGGAACTCTTCTACCGGGACCTGGGATTGACCACCCCGGCCATTACCCTGCTTGGCGCTCAGGTCGTGGACGGCCATGGCCATTTAATCTGGGAACAGCGTATGGATCCGGCCGCAGCCGCGGCGGTGGCGAATGCAGCCGATGCCGGCGGCTGGGCCCTTTCGGCTGTGTTTGACAGCGGCGTTGCCCATGCCACCCGGCGCCCGCACGATTTTACTCATTGGGAACAGTGGAATCCGTTCACCCACATCAGTGGTTCGCTGGCGCCCCGGGTGGCGGTGCAGTCCCCCCTGTTCATCGCTGCATACGGAAAGCAGGCCTGTGATGCCTGTCTGGCGGAATTCCCCGCCGGTCTGCCGGCCACCCAGTGGGATCTGCATGCCCCACAGCCGGATGATATGGCGTTGTTCTACTGGCACCGGGAAGTGGACAAGGGCCGGGCTTTGGCGGCTTTTTGTGCCGGGCGTGGTATTCAGGCGGCGGAAGTGGTGGCCCTGGGCGACAGCACCGGCGACCTGGCCATGCTCCGCTGGGCGGGAACCGGGGTCGCCATGGCGGTGGCGCCGCCGCACGTACAGGCTGAATGCGCGCTGGTCACGGCGGCTGACGATCCACACCCGGTGGCCACGGCCCTGCAGCGGCTGGGCATTCTGTCGGCCGTGCCGGGTATATAATGGTCCTACGTGGGGGGTATGGACATGTTGTCGCCAGAGCAAGTCCGGGCTGCCAGGGTATTTGTGCGGGAACATCTGTTTCGCACCGGACCGGCAGTTCCGCCCCGGTATCCGTTTGTGTCGGCCCAGTACCGCTGGACCCACACGCTGGGGGTTGCCCGGCACGCTGACATGATTGCCCGGGCCGAAGGGGCCAATCCGGACGTGTGCATCCTGGCGGCACTGTTCCATGATGCCAATTTTTTCGATCCCACCGGATACCAGAACCATCCGGTTTCCGGGGCGGCCCTGGCTGAACGCTACCTGACCGAGCAGCAGTTTACCCCGGACCTGATTGGTCAGGTCAGACGGGCCGTGCGGGATCATGCCGGCAAGGGCCGGGAGTACTGGTTGCGCAGCCCGCTGGAGGTGCAGATCCTGGTCGAGGCGGACCTGATCGATAAGATCGGCGTTGCCGGGGCAATCAATTACTTGCTGGCTTATGGGCATCAGGGCGAATATGCCCCGGCTGCCTTGCGTCGGCTGGGCACCGAGTTACTGGATCGGGCGGAAAATTCGTTTGGCATTGTTTTTACTCCCACCGGCACCCGGCTGGCCCGGGCGCAGATCGCGCACCTGCGGCACCTGATGGCACAGGGGACAGCCGAACTGCCGGATGAAGATGAAGAATAAAAAGTCTGCTCGGGCATCCCGGAGGGAGATCGATTTACCGTCATGCGCAGGCTAATGGCTGTGTTCGCCCACCCCGACGACGAGAGTTTTATCAACACCGGTACCATCATTCGAGCCATCCGGGACGGTGTTCAGGTCGCGCTGGTCTGCGCCACTCTGGGTGAGGAAGGGAAGACCGCCGACCTTTGCAGCCGGGAAGAGCTGCCGCAGGTGCGGGCCGAGGAGTTAAGGGCTGCCCTGCAGGTGCTGGGGATTGGCCGGCTCCGCTTGCTGGGACTGCGGGACAAGCAACTACAGCACTATGACCGTGCTGATGGCGTCGGCCGGGTTGTACAGGCGGTGCGGGAGTTGCGGCCCCACGTGATGTACACCTTCAGTGCCGACGGCTGGTCCGGGCATCCGGACCATGTCACCGTGCATGACTGGACCCGGGCGGCCTTCCGGGCAGCCGGGGACCCGGCGCAGTACCCTGAGGCCGGTCCGCCCTGGCAGCCCCAGCGGCTGTACGCGGCTATCAGTCCCCGCACCGAGAGCGACCGGCACCCGATTCATGTGCGCGTGCCGGTGCTGCCGTACCTGGACACCCAGGTGGCAGCCCTGCGCTGCCATCAGACCCAGGTTCCCGGCTTTGTGCGTCACGTGGGCGCGCTGGACGCAGCCACGTTGGCGCAGACCCGGCACACGGACCTGTGGCAACTGCTTGATTCCACGCGGCCGCTCCAGACGGGGGTGGCGGACGACTTGTTTACAGGGGTGGTGGAAGAGCCGTGAGCTACCGGCTCCAGGTGCTATGGGGGCGCCTGGTGCTGGCGCGCCGGTTGCGCCTGACATTGCCGGCAGAGGTCGGGGCGGTGCTCTCGGCCCTGGAGCCGCAGGCCTGGTTGGTGGGCGGGTGCGTGCGGGACTTATTGCTCGGCCGGCAGCCGCGTGACTGGGACGTGGCTACGGTCGCATCCCCGGCTGATGTGGCCCGGCGCTTTGCCCGCACCATTGCCTTCAGCCATGGCACCACGCTGGTCGTGGCAGGCACTGCCAGGGTGGAGGTGACGTGTCTGCGGGGGGCGACCCTGGAGGAAGACCTGGCCTGCCGGGATTTCACCATCAATGCCATGGCCCTGAGCCGGGCCGGGCGACTGGTTGACCCCATGCGCGGCCTGACCGATCTGGCCGCAGGGATCATCCGCGCCTGTGGTGATCCGGCAGCCCGGTTCGCCGAGGACCCGCTGCGCCTGCTGCGGGCGGTGCGGCAGGCGGCTGAACTGCGCTGCCGGTTGCACCCGGCGACACGCACGGCGATCCGGGCGCAGGCCAGCCGCCTGTCCGCTGTTGCACCGGAGCGCATTCGGGACGAATTCAGCCGCCTGGTGCTGAGCGACTGGTGTATCCCGGGGCTGGAAGCGGCCAGGGAATTGGGGCTACTGGCGGCCTTTGCACCGGAATTGCTGGAAATGGTGGGGGTTGAGCAGCAGTCGCAGTACCACAAGTATCCTGTCTGGGAGCATTCCCTGTTGGCGCTAGCGCATGTGCCGGCGGTCCTGCGGCTGCGGCTGGCTGCCTTGCTGCATGACATTGGCAAGCCCTGCTGCCTGACTGTAGACGCGCGCGGTCGGCATTTTTACGGACATCCCGAGGCCGGTGCGCAAATCGCCGACGGCCTGCTGGCACGGCTGCGCTATGATACCGGGACACGGATAGCTGTTACCCACCTCGTGCGCCAGCACATGAACCTCCGCTTAGATCCCCTGGACAGCGCGGGCACGGTCCAGCGGATGGTGCGTCGGATCGGACGGGAGTATCTGGATGATTTGCTGTTGCTCTGGCAGGCTGACGCGCTCGCGACAGGGCGGGGCGGGGGCGACCCGGCGGTTCCGGCGGCGGCGCTGAAAAAAAGGATTCTGGCAATGGCGGCGGAGCGCGTCCCGTTTGGGATCAGGGACCTGGCCATCAACGGTGAGGATATCATGCAAACCCTGGCATTGCCGCCGGGACCTGCTGTGGGGGCGGCCCTGCGCTGGCTGCTCAGTGAGGTAGAGGCAGGACGGGCTGTGAATGAGCGGCAACCCCTGCTGGGCCACCTGCGAACCCGCTACCGGGTAGGTTCCTGACTGTTCCAGCCGACAACCGTATGATATTCTACGCATAGCAGTCGCACCGGCTGCCGGGCGCAGCAGGCCCCGGGCTTCGCCCGGTGGGCAGAAGGACAGCCGGCGTTGACCCTGAGACGAGGAGGCAGACCATGTCGGAGCAGTCTGACCACGTGCGTGACGAGATTCGGGACCGCTGGGATCCGGATTTCGAGTGGGTGCAAAATGATTTTATTCCCTGGGCACACCCGCGCAAATCCCTGGAGAACAGCCGGGTGGCCCTGATCAGTCTGGCCGGGGTTTATTTAAAGAACCAGTTTCATGAGCCCTTTGCCAGCGCTCATCCCCACGGTGATCCCAGTTTTCGCGAATTCCCGGCCCGGTATCTGGAACTGGCGGACCTGGGGATTGCCCACGCCCATTACGATTCGTGTCGTGCCGAGGAAGATCTGAACGTCGTGTTTCCCCTGGATCGTCTGCGTGAACTGGCCAATAGTGGCGTAATCGGGGAAGTTGCACCGTTTGCGTATAGCTTTATGGGCCATGTCACCCGCCCGCTCAGGCTGCTGGCTGAATACATTCCTAACGTGGTGGAGCGTCTGCGCCGGGCGGAGGTGGACCTGACCCTGCTGGGGGCCGTCTCACCGGTTTGCCATCAGTCGGCGGGGTTGATTGCCAGGGCCCTGGAATCAGCCGGCATCTCCACGCTGGTGGCTGGTGTGAACCCGGATCTTCTTGAACTGGTGCGGCCACCGCGGGCCGTATGGAGCCCGTTTCCGGCTGGTGCCACCTTCGGTAAGCCCGGCAACGCTACCCAACAGCAGGACATTCTGAAGGATATGTTTGCGGCCTTTTATCAAATGCACGAGCGCGGCTCGGTCTGGCGGCTGCCTCATAGGTGGCAATCTGAATAGATCCAGACTGCCCCGGAGTATATTCCGCGATGGGTCCCCGACCTTTGGTCGGGGCCTTGTGCGCGGCTGGCACGTTAAAAAAGTCACTTAGGTGACACCCCGATTGTCTCCAGGGTGACTTTTTCTCTTAGATGGTTCGTTTAATCTTGAAGCAAGGGGACGGTGTGGAGCCCAAATGGGAAGGGAAGGGGTGGAATGCACATCACTCAACTGGTATGTGTGGCGACTGGTTCGCGGCTATGGCTGGGTTGCCCGCAGACAACAGGGTCTGCCAATGATTCGATACAGGTTATTACATTTTTAGGCAGGAAGCGATACTTTTTCTGTCGAATGCAAAGACCGTTGACTTGAACTTTAGAGATATTTTAGTCCTTCATACTTTGTCTAGCTATTGGGACTGTCCTTGCGGGGATTGTGGTCTTAAGAAAGGGTGACATGCATTGCGCACAGGAATCGCCTTGAAATTGGCCATCGGTATGACAATGGTCGGTCTGGTCATGCCGGCTGCAGCCCAGGCTTCCGAGTCAGACACTCCAACGCTTATTGTCGAGGGCTACCAGGTGGACGCACCCGTGAAACCGGTCGTGGTGGAGGGTCGCACCTTATTGCCGGTGCGTGCTTTGGCGCAAAGTCTGGGTGCCACTGTTGAATGGGATGCTGAGACGCGCGCAGCCATATTAACCCTGGGGGACAAAGTGATTCGGATTCCCCTGGACAGCAATGTGGCTCTGGTGAATGGGCAGGTCGTTGAATTGGACGTGCCGGCCAAGTCCATTGAGGGCAGGACCATGTTGCCCGTGCGCTTTATTGCCGAGGCATTGGGCGCCAAGGTGGACTTTGACGCCGCAACCCGTACGATCAAGCTCAAGCTGGAGGCGCAGGCGGATGCTCCGCCGCTGCCGCCCGGAGCTGAGATTCAGGCAGATGGTAGCATGAAACTCCCGGATGGCACCATCCTCCGTCCGCATGACCCACCGCCTCTGCCCCCGGGTCTGGGTCCGGACGCTGCCGGCAACCCGCCTCCGCCCGGGGCACTACCCCAGACCGGTGAGCAGTTCGGCCCGGGGGAGCCGCCCCCGCCCGGTGGGCAGTTCCGGCCTGGCGAGTCTCCTCAGCCTGGTGAGCCGGTCCGGCCTCGCCTGTTCTTCCCGCCCGGTACAGTGGTGCAGGCAGACGGCAGTGTCAAACTGCCCGACGGGACTGAACTGACCCGGGACGAGGTTGCGACCAAGCTCGGACGCCCGCCCCGCCCCGCTCCGCCTCCCGGCGGCGAAAAGCGGGAAGATGGCAGTATCAAGCCGCCGGACGGAACCGTGCTGCATGAGAAGGTGGAAGGTAACGGCTTTAACCCGCCTCCCGGCAATCCGCCCGGCCCCAATCAGCCCGGGCCGGGGCTGCCTCCCGGGGTGGAGTTAACCCCCGAGGGCGGTGTCCGTCTGCAAAGTGGCAAGGTTTTGCCGCCGACTGAGGCCGCCCGGTTGTTTGGCTCCGCATTCCCGGGCAAAGTTGGCCCGCCGCCACTGCCCCCCGGAGCGGAAAAGCAGGATGATGGCAGCATCAAGCTGCCTGACGGAACGATCATGAACCCCGAAGAGGCCGGCAAGCGGTTTGGCCCGCCCGGTCAGCCCGTCGAGTTCGGCCAGCCTGGCCCGCCCGGCAAGCCCGGCGAGTTCGGTAAGCCCGGCGAGTTCGGTAAGCCCGGCGAGTTCGGTAAGCCCGGCGAGTTCGGCAAGCCCGGCGAGTTCGGCAAGCCCGGTCAGCCCGGTCAGCCCGGCGAGTTCGGCAAGCCCGGTGAGTTCGGTAAGCCCGGCGAGTTCGGCCAGCCTGGTCAGCCTGGCAAGCCCGGCGAGTTCGGCCAGCCCGGCCAGCCCGGCCAGCCCGGCCAGCCCGGCCAGCCCGGCAAGCCCGGC
>JAKFDK010000141.1:0-38109 GCA_036676195.1 Clostridia bacterium
GAACCTTCACCACTTGAGAGTCTTTCAAGCCGTTGCTCAGACAGAGAATTTCTCGCATGCCGCACAACACCTGTACATCAGCCAGCCGGCCGTTTCAGTGCAAGTGCGGCGACTGGAACAGGCACTGGGCGTGCCACTGGTCGAAGTCTACGGCCGGCGTGTCCATCTAACGGAAGCAGGGGAGCGGCTAAAAGATTTCGCTGACCAAATCCTGCGCCTGGAACGAGACGCGGAAGAGGCCATGTCTGAGTTCCAGGACCCCAATAAGGGGCACATTCGCGTCGGGGCCAGTACCACTCCGGGGACCTATTTGCTCCCCAGGGCAACAGGCGCATTCCGCCGGCAGTATCCCGGTGTTCAGATTAGCCTGGAACTGGGTAACACCCGCGCAATGGAAGAAAAACTGCTCGTAAACGATTTGGACTTGGGAATCGTGGGGGAAGACTTGACCGGTGAGGATGGCTTGCTGTTAGAGCCGTGGGTCACGGACCGAATGGTGATCATTGCACCACCTGATCATGAACTGCTACAGGCCGGTCCGATTTCGCCAGAACGACTGCTGGGCGAACCCTTTATTCTCCGAGAACCCGGTTCGAGCACCCGTGAAGTCTTTATGGCCCAGATTAAGACCCTGGGCCAGGAGGTTGTCCGGATTCTTGAGTTGGCCAACACCGAGGCGGTGAAGGAGGCCGTCGCAGCAGGGCTGGGACTGGCCGTGGTCTCACAGCTTGCGGTCCAGACAGACCTGCGAGTCCGGCGTCTGGCGGTCTTGAACGTGCCCGCCCTGCGGTTGGAGCGCAAGTTACACCTTGTCCGCCACCGGAGCAAGCGCCTTTCGCTGGCGGGCAGCGCCTTCTTGCGCTTCCTGCGGGAGTTCGGAGTGTCCCTCACTACCGCGTCCGCAGGACCAGCCGGTCCTTGACCAATCAAGAGAACCAGCGCCCCGGTACAAGACCGGGGCGCTGGTGGTTTCGGGACTCAGAGTTGACCGGTCAGGCCCTGCACGACCAGACTCGTACCGGAGACGGTGAGCCAGAGCAGGAACCCGAAGAGAATGGGCCGGGGACCGGTCTGTACCATCTGCCGGAAATCGGCCGACAGGCCCACGGCTGCCAGGGCAACAACAATCAGGAACCGACCGGCTGCCGTGGCGCCCCGGATTGCCGTATCCGGAAGCACCCCCAGGGTATGGAGCAGGGCGGCGACCAGGAACCAGACGATAAACCAGGGGATGAGCCGCCGCACCTGCATCGGGGCACCGCTGCCGTGGGCCGGTCGGGGTCGTCCGGCCCGGAAGGCTGCCAGAATCAGGGCAATGGGGATAATGAGGGTGCTGCGGGTCAGCTTGACCACGGTGGCGTACACGCCGGCCTCCTGCCCGTAGGCGTAGGCCACTGCCACCACAGACGAGGTATCGTTGACGGCGGTGCCGGCCCAGAGGCCGAAGGCGTGCGCGCTCAACCCGAGCAGATGCCCCAGGGGTGGAAAAAGCACCACCGCGCAGATATTAAAAGCAAACACCGCCGACACCGCATACGCCACTTCGCGCTCCTCTGCCTCGACCACCGGCGAGACCGCCGCGATGGCTGAGGCACCGCAGATGGCCGTGCCCACCCCGATCAGCGTGGTCAGGTTACCCGGAATCCGCAGGACCTGCCCCAGGCCCCAGGCGGCGACCAGACATGCTGCCAGCGTGCTGAGCATAACCGCCAGCGAACTGGCGCCGGTCGTAATGATCTGGTCCAGGCTGAGGCCGGCTCCGAGTAGTATAATGGCGTACTGCAGAACGCGCTTGGCACCGTAAGTGACACCAGGGTTGAATACGGGTCCGATCCGGCCGGTCGCCTGCACCAGCAAGCCCAGGCTGAGGCCGAAGACCGGCCCTCCCACCAGGGGGAACCTGGTGCCCAGCACGGTGGACACAGCCGCCAGGCCGAGGCCGAGCGCCAGGCCGGGTATCCGGGCAGTCGCGGCCGAAGCAGGGGAATCCGCAGATTGTGGCGTGGAACTCACGGTGGCGCTCCTTTCGACCTGATCACAGTTGCCTTGCACCTGATCACCGGTAATGGAACCACCGGCGCTCCAGTTCTGTCAGCAAGGTGTTCAGTACCAGGCCAAGGATCGAAATGACGATGATCCCGGCAAACATCTCGGGAGTACGAAAAGTACGTTCTGCATCAATGATCATGTAACCGATGCCGTTCGGTGACGCTACCATTTCGCTGGCCACCAGCACCACCAGGGCAATGCCTGTACTGATCCGTACCCCGGCAAAGATCTTCGGCAGGGCGGCCGGAAGCAGGATTTTGCGAAAAAAGTCGAAGCCCCGGATGCCCATGACCCGTGCTGCCTTCACCAGCAAAGGGTTGATCTCCACCACACCCAGGATGGTGTTGATCAAGATGGACCAGAAACAGCCGTAAGCAATGACGAACAGTTTGGAGGCGCTGCCGATCCCGAACCAGAGCATGGCCAGCGGGACGATGGTAATTGGGGGCACCGGACGGAGCAACTCCAGCAGGGAACCCAGGTACTCCTTGGCGCCCGGGCTCCAGCCGACCCACATCCCGGTGGGTACTGCCAGTACCAGCGCAATCAGGAAGCCACCGCCTGCCCGCAGCATACTGGGGCCCAGATGACGGACCAGTTCCCCGGACCGTATGGTTTCCCAGAGGGCCTGAAGAACCTCCGAAAAGGCAGGCAGCAGCAGTCGGTCAATCCACCCGGCCCTGACAGACGCCTCCCACAGCACGATTGCGGTGACCGGCAAGATCGCCCGCCGCACCCAACCCCACCAGGGGGCCAACCCATTCCGGCGCAGCCGCCATTCAGTTGTAACGTCCATGGGGTGGGAGCTCCTCTGCAAGCAAATTGTAAATCTGGGCACGCCACTGGCCAAACCTGGCAGTGGACCGGAATTCCGGCGTGCGCGGGTAGGGCTCGTCGATCTGGATCTGGGCCTTGATCTGGCCGGGGCGGGCGGTCATCACGACCACCCGCTGGGACATGAACACCGCCTCGTCGATGCTGTGAGTGACAAATACCATGGTGGTCCCCGTCCGCTGCCAGATCTGCAGCAGTTCAGTCTGTAGAATCTCCCGCATCTGGGCGTCCAGGGCGGCAAAGGGTTCGTCCAGCAGCAAGACCGCCGGCTCGGTTGCCAGGGCACGGGCCAGGGCCACCCGTTGCCGCATGCCGCCGGACAAATGGGCCGGGTAAGCCTGCTCAAAACCCTTCAGGCCCACCATGTGGATGTACTGACGCACCCGCTCCTGCAGCTTTTCCGGCTCCCGGAGGTGGCCTTCCAGCGGCAGCCCGACGTTACCCGACACCGTTCGCCAGGGAAGCAGGGCGTAGTCCTGAAACACGACACTGCGTTGCCGGTCGGCATCGGTCACCGGTTGGCCGTTACAGCGAATTCCGCCGGCATCGGCCCGTTCCAACCCGGCAATCATGAACAGCAAGGTGCTTTTGCCGCACCCGCTCGGACCCAACAGGCTGACGAATTCACCGCTGCCGATGGATAACGAAATGCTGCGGAGGGCTTCGACCCCGGGGCCCCGGCTGGTTTCGTACCGTTTTTGTACCTCATGGATGTCAATCAACGCCAAGGGGCGTTCCTCCTTCACACAGCCTGTCTGCTGGTGCCCAATCCGGAAGGTGCTCCGTCTCAGGGCAAAAAGCTGGTGGAGGTTACGGCTTTCAGGTCAACCGGCTTGTCCACTAACTTGGCGGTTTCCAGCCAGGTCAGCAATTCCTTGTAAGCCGCCAGATCAAGCGTTCCCTTGGGGTTGAGCTGCTCCCTCGGCATTGCCTTGAGCAGGGCCAGATCCAACTTGAACTGTTCGCTGGCGATGGTCAGCGCCTCGTCCGGGTGGTCGTTGATCCATTGCACCGCTTCCAGGTAGCCCTTCAAAAAGCGCTTGACCGCATCTGGCTGAGCGGCGACAAAGTCCTTGTGGAAGGCTACAAGACCCACGGGCAGCCCGCTCGCCGGGTGGAACTCGGTCATGTCGCTGAGCACCCGCACCTCCAGGTTCTTCTTGGCGGAAGTGACATAGGGCTCATAGGCGGCGATGGCGTCGACCTTGTCGGCCTTCAGCATGGCGGCCATTTGCGGGAAGGGGATTTCAACGAAGGTAACGTCCTTCTCGGCCAGCCCCTGGGAGGTCAGCACGCGCGCCCTCACCAGGACATCCTCCAGGGAGCCACGGGTGTTAACCGCAAGGATCTTGCCTTTGAGGTCGGCCAGTTTTTGGACCGGCGAGTCCTTTTTGACCACGATCCCCTGTGTGGGGCTGCCCTTGATAATGGTGGCATTGCCGGCTACCCCGACCAGGCTGGCGCCGCGGCTGACGGCGAGCAGGAACGGGACACTGCCCGTGGAGCCGCCATCAAAACTCTTGGCGATGATACCTTCAAGCACTTTGGCGCCACCGGCGACGCGGGTCAGTTCCACCTTGACACCGTGTTTCTCGTAAAAGCCCTTTTCCTGTGCGACTACAGCCGGCAACTGATTCGTGGTAGGCAGGTAGCTGTACCGTACGACCGGGGCAGGCTGTTCCGGTTTACTGGCCGGCGGCGCGGCCTGTGGCTGGTTGGCAGCAGGCGTCGCCTGGCTGCCGGTGGCTGCCGGTGCCTGCTGACCACACCCGGCCGCCACCAGTGACAACGCCAGCAGCAGACAGGTGGCCAGATTCCTCCCGGTCCGGGCCTGTGGGACGGCTTGCAGGGACATTGTAAATTACCCCCTCAGGTGTCGAGATTCGGAAGCTTCAGCGAATTTGGATGCCATTGCATGTCCAGCATGTCCTTGGGAAACTCGTAGTAAATCGCATCCGTGGGACAATCCAGCCGGCAGACCCCACAGTGCCAACATTCGTCACCGTGTTTAACCAGAATTTCCTTGATCACCTGTCGGCCCAGCACCTGAACCGGTTCCGGGCGGTCGACCGTATGGAACACATCGGTCGGGCAGCGCCGGTCGCAAATCTCACATCCGATACACCGTTCGGCCATAATGACTGGTGGCACCGGAATCCCCCTTTCAGGCAGGCGGAATCTCGTAGCTGAGAGGCCGGAAGGCGACATCCACGCCCAGTTCCCCGTTCCGGCGGCAGACCATCTGGCCTGTATACGCCTCGCTGGTTTCCGGGTAGTCCTTGCGGTTGAAATACACCCCGAAGCGCGATTCCTTGCGGTGCAGGGAGGCGTTGGTGGTCACCTTGGCGATCTGCCAGATGGTCCTGACCTCGTGGGCCCGCATCAGGTCGTGATAGTCGTTGGCGCCGATCGAGCTGAGCTGGTCATAGACGTTGTCAAGTATCCGGTCGGCCGAGACCAGACTGCTCTGCGTCCGAACGGGCCCCACGTTTTGCCACATGACCCGGGAAATTTCGTCCTCAATCTCGGTGTAGTGGCGGCCATTCTGCACTTGCAGTGGAGCAAAGGTAAACGCCTTCAGTTGGGCCACCTGGGCGGAGTCGGCGGTCGGGAGCGGTCCGGGGCGATCGGCCACCCAGCCGGCGGCCATCGTCCCCGCCCGCATGCCGCCGGCCGAGCTGAGGTGCAGGCAGCGGGTCTGGTCGGCACAGTCACCGGCGGCAAACACCCCCGGCAGCGTCGACATGCACTGGGGATCGATCATGATGCCACTGGCGCAGACCTCGGCCGGGCCGCTTTGCAGCCCTTCGGAAAACATCACCTCCAGAGGCTCCCTGGTCAGGTCCCACCCCTGCTGCTGGATATAATCGGGCAGGGTATCCTTGTCGTACCCCAGCTGTTCCCGCAGATGGTTCAGTTCCCCGGGGTTCAGATGGCGGCAGTCCATATACACCGGGCCCCGGCCCTCCACAATCTCGGTCCAGACGCCCTCCACCACCTTGTAGCGTGGCGCCTTATCCCCCATGGGGTGGTAGCGGGACATGAACTCTTCATGGTGGCCATTGATCAGCTTACCGCCCATGCCGGCCAGTGCGTTCAGACCGGCGGCGCTGAAGCCTTTGGGGATGACGGTCCACCGCATGTACTCCATATTGGCCAGGGCGGCCCCGGCCTGAAAGGCCAGCGCCTGTGCGGTCCCCGTGTCGGCCGGGCACTGCCAGGTATTGAACCGGTACGGGGTGTGGTTCATGAACAAACGGTTGGTGTTACCGGTAGCCAGTACAATGGCCTTGCCGGTGCAAATATGAAACTCGCCTGTGCGCACATGGAAGCCAACACAGCCGATCACTCGATCACCTTCGGTCAGCAGTCCGGTGACCACCACGTGGGCGAGCATGCGGGCTCCTAGCTTGCGGGCGTATTTGTACAGGTTGAACTTCAAGTGCTTGCCGTTAAAGTTGATCCAGTAGGTGCCGGGTGTGCCATACGACTGGGTGCGGTAATAGGAACCGTCGGGCTGGGTCAGGGGGCTGCCCACTTTGGCGTAGAGGGCCATGGTGGCATCGCGGCCACCCTTGCAGTAGACCTCGTTCTGTACCTGCAGGTCCACGGCACCGCGCGCAGCACGCCCCACCCACTCCAGAAAGCCCTCCCGGGTATCCCAGTCAGGACCTGTCTCCAGATAGGCCAGAAAGTGATCCACCCCACCGCCAATGGAGCCGCTGCGGGCGGGATCGGCCTTTTCCACCACCAACACGTCGGCTCCGGCCTCACAGGCCGAGATGGCGGCGTTGATCCCTGCATTCCCCCCGCCGATGATCAGGACTTCGGCGCTGTGCACGTGTCCCAGATGTTCAGATTGCATGCTTCATCTCCCTTTCACGGTTCTGTTCCCTACCAGCCCAGATGCCGGCTAAATTCCTGAGCGGCTGTCACCACCAGCGGCGCGAGCCGGTAGCAATCGTCTTCAGTAATGCGCAGAGAAGGGGCGGAAATGCTGATGGCCGCCTGCACATGGCCTGCCGGATCAAAGATCGGCGCTGCCACAGAGAGGATATTGGCGTCGTGCTCCCCCAGGTTGGTGGCGAATCCTTGCTCCCGCACGTGCTCCAGGTGTTGGCGGAGACTCGCCGGGTCGGTCAGTGTCCGGGCAGTGAATGAGGGCAGGCGCAGGGTGGCCAGCCAGGTATCCAGGGCTTCCGGGGCCAGAAAGGCGGCAATGGCCTTCCCGATGCTGGAACAGTGAAAAGGGGCACGGGCGCCAACGCGGACCACTGTGCGCAGGGTGTGCACCGACTCAATGCGGTCGATATACACGACCTGGGACCCGCTGAGGACGCCAAGATTGACAGTCTCGCCGGTCGTTTCGGCCAGCCCTTCCATGGTGGGGCGTGCAGCCTCTCGGATCCGGGCAACCGGGTCGGCCTGGCAGCCCAGGCTGTAAAGCTTGAGCGAGAGGCGGTATTTGCCTCTCTGTGTGGCCTGCGCGAGGTAGCCAAGATCCTGCAGGCTGGTTAACAGGCGGTGGACGGTACTTCTGGTCAGCCCGGTTTTTGCCACCAATTCTCGTACGCCAATCTCTTTTGCAGCTGCCACGATTTCCAGAATCTGCATGGCCCGGGCCACCGACTGGATCGCAACGGCCTGGGCGGAATCCGTTTCCGGTTCCAACTCCGCGCTATCTGATGATTTGTCCCACATAGTGAAACTCACGTTCCTAATAGTGATTATGTGCTGATTGTATACCAAGAAGAATGCTGGCACAAGCTAGATTTGACAACTTAATCGGATGGGTCGGAATAGGTAGCCTGCTCTTGGGACGCAGGAAGCCCTGCGCACTCGCAGCGTGCAGGTACCTGGTTCAGCTACTGGGCAGGCGCGGCGAATCGAGCCGGGCTGGGCTTTGCCGGCGACGATGGAGGAAGCACCGAAATATTCGTCGAATGTAACAGCTGGCATCTTGATGAATTATCGAACTCTGCCTGCGCGGCGGACGGCTGCGGACACTTGAGCACGGGCTGTGTGGCCGCTGTAGACTGCTTGTCCAACCTGGCTGGAGGTGTACATGTTTGATACAAGGCCTGTTTCGCCGCAGTTCCACCGGATCTCCGTTACCCCTGCACCAAGAAGCTCCTGCGGCTGCCCTGAAGGCTCCGGAGCTTCCAGCCGCCGCGGCCGACCCGGAAGCGGCACTGTCTGCGCTGGCAGCCATCGCTGACTACCTGGAGAATGAACTGAATGATCTGACGGTACTGCCGGACAGTGTTCCCGATCACCCGCCCGCAGCGGCCCGAGTGCGGCAAAAGCTGCGCGGGGCTGTGCAAGGGTTGGGTGAGGTGCTGGAGGGACTTGACTCCGTCGTCACCGGAGCTGCAGCCGGGGCGGCGAATACGTCGATTCGCCTGAACAAGGTCGCCCGACTCATTGAAGAAGCCCATCAGAGCCTGGCTGATATCACACAGGCGGTGGCCCGGTTTCAGCAAAACGTAGAAGAGGTGGCAGCCGCCGCCGGGCAGGCTACCCGGGTCACCCGGCACGCAGACGAAGTGGCCAGCTCAGGCCATGATCTGAGTAAACAGGCATTACAGGCCGGCCATACTTTACGGGAACATATTCACGCCACGGTGGACAGGCTGGACTCCCTGGTGGAACGGGTCAGGGCGATTACCCGCATCAGCCAGGTGATTGAAGGCATTGCCAGCCGCACAAATTTGCTCGCCCTGAACGCCGCCATTGAGGCGGCCCGTGTAGGGGCCCACGGGCGGGGGTTTGCCGTGGTAGCGGAAGAGGTGCGTAAACTGGCTGAACTGTCTTCTGTACAGACCCGGGAGATCGGGACGCTGGTCCGGGCCGTGGTGGCGGAAATCGAGCCAGCCCAGCAGGCGATTTTTCAGAGCCGGAACCTGGTGGACATCGCCACCTCCCGTTCGGAGGACACGGGGAAGCTCCTGGCAGAGTTTCAGCACCTGGCCCAGGAGTCGGCCCGGGCGATGGAGCATATCTTTACCTCGGTCAAGGAACAAACGGCCAGTATTGAGTCCTTATCAACTGCGCTTATGCAAACAACGGCTGGAATCGGCGCCGTTCAGGCCGAGGCTGAACACGTGGCAAAGGAAACTTTTGCCCTCTCCGGGCTGACTGAGAATGCCCACCGTTACCTGGGCCGCTATCGTACCCGCACCTTTTTTCATCGTGCGCTGGAGTTGGCCCGGGAGCTGGCGCAGGGCAGCCGAAGCCTCTTTGAACAGGTGGTGGATCAGGGAAAGTGTTCCTTGCCGGATGTATTGGAACTACGCTACACCGAAATCAAGGGTGCCACTGTCCAGAGCCTGTCCCGGCTGTTCAATGTCAGCCGCGTGCCTGCGAGTGGATTCAACCCACCCAAATACAGCACAGCCTGTGATGCACTGGTGGATGTAGCGCTCCAGAAACTGCTGGACGACATCCTGGCCCGGGAATCCAGACTGATCCTGACTGTCGTTTCAGACCTCAACACCTATACGCCGGTGCACAACCGGGTCTACTGTAAGGACTGGACCGGCGTGATGGAAAAAGACCTGGCCGGCAACCGGGCCAAGCGGATGTACGCCGACCAGCCGGCGGTGGTTCGGGGTGTGCGCGCTTTTCTTGGCTCCAGGTGCGCCCACCTGCCGATTCCAGCCACCCGCGACCAGTATGTTCAGGCCGGCGGTGACCTGCGGGAGCCAGCCGGCGGCAGCCGGGAATTCCTGGTGCAGACTTACGCCCGGGATACGGGGGCGGTGGTTTCGCTCCTGGCTGTACCGGTGTACATCAAAGGGCATTTGTACGGCTCTGCCATGTTGGGCTGGATTGATGATGGCCGCGGGTGAATCGGGGGGGCGTGCCAACAGGCCGCAGGCTGGAGGTGTACCCTCAGCCTACACGGCGCCCCCAGCCACTGACGGGAAACAAGGCAGGCGTCCGTTGCTTCCGGCAACGGACGCCTGGATTCCCGCGCCACCGAGTCCGTTGTATGACCGGTGGCCGGTAGCGGTTCCGGCTCCGGCTCCAGCCGTTAAGGGCAGTCAAAAGGCGAGACCCAGAATGGGTAGACACTCAGTGCTGCCACTTCACCCACCAGGTTCGGCCATACAGTATGCAAGGGCGGGCGCTCGGTCTCTGCCGCCAGGCCGTAGGCAGCCAGACCTTGCTGTTCAGCAATGGTCAGGGCGCGTTTCAGATGAAAGCCATTCGTAATCAACAGGATCGGGTCACTTTCCCCTGCTCGCGCCAGGATTGCTTTACTATTGATGATGTTCTCCGCCGTGGAACAGGATTCGGATTCGGTCAGGATTCGATCTGCCGGAATGCCGTTTGCGATCAGGTACCCTTTTCCGGCTGTAGCCTCCGCCGGCCGGCCGCCGCCGCTCACCATGATGCGTGCGATGCGCTTCTGCTCAAAGAGGCCAATGGCTCTGTCCAGGCGCTGTTTCAGGTGCGGGCCGGGCTGGCCGGCTGGATCCAGCCGGTCACCCAGCACAAGGGCGATGGAGGCTGCAGGGGCGTCTGATCCGCTGACGGCCCATACCGTTACGACTCCGTGAGCCCTGGTCGATATCCAAACGAGCAGGACCACAATGACAGCGACTGTTGGTACAATCAGACGGCGTTGCTTTCGTATGCTCATTGCGTACCACCTATCACCATGTGGAGGGATGTGGGCCGGGGCGACTGAGCCACCACACAAACCCTCGGCTCCGCGCCTGGCGCGGGGTCGAGGGTTCTTGCCGTCGTGGGGGCGGGCGTCATGTCCGAGCCGTGCTCAGTAGTTGACCGGCTGTTTGACCGGTCCCTGGTCGGCCAGCCCGCCGAGCGCATCCGTACACGGGGTGCCGCCCTCGATCACGGCGACAAAGTCAGGACGGGCCATAAAGCGAACCCATTGACCAGGCTCCACGTTCTCTTCCGGGTGTACGTGGATCAGCAGCGGCGTGTTGGTACCCACCCCCTGCACTTCGACCTCGACCTCCACCTCGATCGCGTTGCCCGTGTAGAGCACCCGCCGCACTAGCCCGCGCAGGGGCCCGCTGGGGTCGGTCTCAAAACTGTCGGGACGGATGGAGACCACCGCCGCTGCCCCGCGGGGCAGGCCGTGGGTGTGCAGGCACGGGATCTGGCCAATCGGGGTGATGACCAAATGCTCGTCGGTCATGCTCATCTTGCCGGTCAGCAGATTAGTCTGGCCGACGAATCGGGCCACGAAGGCGGTGTGCGGGAACTGGTAGATTTCCCGGGGCGTGCCGATCTGCTCCACCTGGCCGCCGTTCATCACCACGACCCGGTCCGAGATCGCCAGGGCATCCTTCTGATCATGGGTGACGAAGATGGCGGCGGCGTTCGACTCCTTCAGGATCCGCCGAACCTCCTCCCGCATCTGCACCCGGAGGGCTGCGTCCAGATTGGAGAAGGGCTCATCCAACAGAACAAGGGCCGGCTCATTGGCCAGCGCCCGGGCCAGCGCCACCCGCTGCTGCTGCCCGCCGGAGAGGTTGTGCGGGTGTCGGTCGCCCATGCCATCGAGCCCCACCAGGCGGAGCAGTTGCTGGACCCGCTGCTTCCGCCGTGCCATGGGCAATCTGTCCAACGCAAAGCCCACGTTGTCGTCAACGGTGAGGTGGGGGAAGAGCGCGTAGTCCTGGAAGACCATGCCCACACCGCGGTCCTCCGGCGGCAGCCAGGCGCGTGCACCGGCTGCCCGCCGACCGGCGATGGTAATCTCGCCCCCGTCCGGGTGCTCAAAGCCGGCGATCAGGCGCAGGGTGGTGGTCTTGCCGCAGCCGCTCGGCCCCAGCAGGGTCAGGATCTCGCCGGACTCCAGCGTCAGATCCACCCCGCGCAGAGCCGCCGTGTGCCCGAAGTTCTTATAGAGCCCCTCAATCTGCAACGGAAGTTCCATCACGGGTGCACGCTCCTTATACAGCGGTCTGTTGCATCATCCACCCAAACTGCGAGCGCAGGCCCGCCTCCAGCCCGACCTGGGGTGCGTAGTCCAGCAGCCGCCGGGCCACCGTGATATCGGCAGCGGTGTGGGCCATCTCCCCCGGGCGGGGATCCTGAAAGTGCAGCCTGGGCTCACGGCCGGCAATCCCACCGATGGTGGCCACCACGTCAAGGAGCCGGGCCGGCTCCCCGCGCCCGAGATTAATGGTCTGACCGGCCACCGGCCTGAGCGCCGCCCGGATGGTACCATCGACAATGTCACTGACATGAGTAAAGTCGCGGGTCTGTCCACCGGTGCCAAAGAGGGTGATCTCGCGATCGGCCAGCAGCGCCCGAAAGAACTGATGGAAAGCCATGTCCGGCCGCTGGCGGGGGCCATACACGGTGAAGTACCGCAGCACCGTCCCCGGTACACCAAACTGGTTCCCGTACAGCCAGACCATCTCCTCCGCCGCGTGCTTCGTCACGCCGTACGGCGAAATGGGCCTTGGCATCACACTCTCCGGAGTGGGCAGCGTCTCTGCCAGCCCGTACACCGTGGAGGTGGACGCCAGAATGAAGCGCTGAAAGCCCGGCAGCCCTGCCACTGCCTCCAGCAGCGTCTGCGTGGTGAGCAGGTTCCGGTCGATGTACACGGGGAACCGATCGCCCCAGCAAGACCGAACCCCTGGCTCCCCGGCCAGGTGAAACAGGTGGGTCACCCCGTTCAGCAGCGGCTGCAGGTCGGCGCCCAAAAGATCATCGTCCACAAAGCGGAACCGGGGGTGCTCCTTCGCCGCAGCAAGGTTGGCTTCCTTCTGCGGGCGCCCGTAAGTTTCGGTAAAGCAGTCGGCGCCGAGCACCTCCCAGCCCGTGGCCAGGAGCATCTCGGTGAGGTGGGAACCGATGAACCCGGCGCACCCGGTTACCAGGGCCCGCATACACGTTCCTCCTTGAGCGCAGCCCCCCGCCCCAGCGGGACAAGGGTCAGCCCGGTGCCGGCCACCCGGTCCGGATCAATCAGGTTTCGCCCGTCAAAGACCTGCCGGCCCCGCATCACCGCGGCGACCTGCTGCCAGTCAGCATCCTGGAATTCCGGCCATTCGGTGAGGATCACCACCGCATCGGCTCCTGCCGCTGCCGCCAGTGCCGAACCGCACTGGCGTACCCCGGCCGGCACCGCCCGGGCCAGGGGATCGTAGGCCTGAACCGTGGCACCCTCCGCCTGGAGCACGTCGATCACAGCCAGGGCGGCGCTCGACCGGGTATCATCTGTCCCTGCCTTGAAGGTGATGCCCCACGCGGCCACCACCGGGGACGGCGGCAGGGCGCCCAGCACCCGGCCGGCGAACCAACCGGGCTGGGCGGCATTCACGGCCAGCGTCGCCTCCCCCGGTTCAAACGCGAGCCCGTGCTCCCGCGCCAGCGTGACCAGCGCCAGCGTGTCCTTGGGCAGGCAGGAGCCGCCGAATCCGATCGAAGGCCGGAGGAAGTCCGGGCCGATCCGGGAGTCGAGCCCCATGACCCGAACCACATCCTGAATGTCGCCGCCCACTGTCTCGCAGAGCCGGGCCAGCGCATTCACAAACGAGACCTTGGCGGCGAGGAATCCATTCCCCGCATACTTGGCCAGTTCCGCACTGGTGGGGTCGGTACGGACAAAGGGCACCTCCGGGGCCCGGGCATACAGGCGGATCAGCCGCTCCGCAGCCTCCGGCGACCGGGCGCCCACCACCCGCCGGGGGGGATGGAGCATGTCGGCCAGCGCACTGCCCTGGCGCAGAAACTGGGGGTGTGAGACCACCTCCCGGCTCGGCAGGCTCGCCTGCAGTTGCCCCGCCGTCCCCGGCGGCACCGTACTCTTGACCACCACCAGTTCGCAGCCGGCGGGCTGCGCCGCAATCAACCGGACAACCGCTTCCACCTGGCTCAGGTCGGCTGCCCCGCCTGCCGACGGCGGCGTGCCCACGGCGATCATGGCAACCCCGCTCCGACCTGCCGCCACTGCCCCGTCCAGCGTGAAGGAGAGGCGCCCGGAGCCAAGCCCCGAACGGATAAGTTCCTCCAGACCGGGCTCCCGGAAGGGCGGCCGCCCCTCGTTCAGTCCGAGCACCCGCGCGGCATCCCTGTCCACCCCCACGACATGGTGTCCCAGGTCGGCCAGCACGGCTGCGGCCGCCAGCCCGACATAGCCGCATCCGAAGATGCAGATTTGCTCACCCATTCGGGAAGGCCTCCCTCAACGGTCCGGGTCAACGCAGCCAGTGGGACAGCACTGGGATGATGATACCCACGGCAGCCAGTGTCATACCGGTTCCGGCGATCATCAGGCCGAGCGCCAGTGCCATTGCCACCATCGCCCGGGAATAGCCCAGCAACCGACCCGCCACGGCGGCAGTCCAGATTCCGCCCCCGGGAACCGGAACGGCTGCCAGCAAAACCACCGCCGGAAAGCCCCAGCGCCGGACCCAGGGCAGGTGGGCAGCCGCCCTGGACTCCATCCGCTCCAGCTTCGCCGCCAGCCGGGGCAGATGGCCGGCGGCGAAGCGGAAGCCGCCCGCCAGTGCGATGGCGAGCGGCACCTTACACAGGGCTCCGGCCACCGCCACCGCCCAGGTGAGAACGGGATGCAGACCCATGGCGACCCCGGTCGGGATCGCCACCGTGGAACCCAGTGTGGGCACCAGCGCCGTGCCGAAGACCAGCGCCACCTGCTGCAGCGTGGACACCTTCAGCCCGCCTCCCATCAGGAGAGCGACATCCGGCCCCTGAGCACCCGTGCCACCAGCAGAATCAGCGGCGGGAGCGCCAGCAGGACCAGCATCAGCCCGGGAAGGCCGCCGTGGCTGTAAAACCCTTCGTTGGCATAGATCCACAGACGGACCGCCAAAGTATCATACCCGGCCGGGCGGAGCAGAAGCGTGGCCGGCAGTTCCTTCAGGCAGTTCAGGAAAACCAGGGCCCACCCCGAGATCATGCCAGGCATCGCCAGCGGCAGGGTTACCCGCCGCAGGGCAGCCCAGACAGAGTGGCCGCTGACCCGGGCGGCCTCCTCCAGGTTGGGGGAGATCTGCGTGAGCACCGCCTGCTGGGCGCCCAGTGTTTCGGGCAGGAAGCGGACGACATAACCGGCGGTCAGAAGCCAGATCGTCCCATACAGCCAGGGCAGGTACGAGTTAAAGAGCACAATCACCGCCAGCCCGACGACGACACCGGGCAGCGCATAGCCGGAGAACGAGAGCCGGTAGATGAGCCGGCTGGCAAATCCGCTGTGGCGGGTGACCAGGTAACCGATAGGGAAGGCCAGCAGTGTGGCCAGGGTAGCACCCAGGCCCGAGGAGATCAGAGAGTTCCACAGGTACTCCCAGATGCCGCCGGTGGCGCCCTCGACAATGCCGCGGTAGCTCCAGTAGACCAGCAGGGCACCAGGGGCAACCACGCTGGCCAGAATCACCAGCAGGGAAAAGACCAGAGCCGGGTAGCGCCACCGGCCGAGCCGGACCGTAAGCGGCGGACGCCATGAGCCGCCCGTCTGATAGTAACGGGCACGGCTCTGCCAGCGGGATTCGGCCACCACCAGCAGGATGGTCAGGAGGATCAGTCCCACGCTGAGGGCGGCGGCGGCGTTCCGGTCATACCGCCCGATGAGCTGCAGATAAATGGCACTGGTGAAGGTCTCGTGGCGGAGCATGGCCACGGTGCCGAACTCCGCCAGAGAGTGGAACGACACCAGCAGCATGCCCGCCCCGACGGCTGGCTTCACCAGCGGCAGGACGACCCGCCGGAAGACCGCCAGCGGCTTCAGCCCGGCAGCCCGGGCGGCTTCCTCCATGCTCGGGTTCAGGTTGCGGAAGGCACCCGCCACCAGCATATACAGGTAGGGATACGTAAAGAGTGCCATCACCACAGACGTCCCGCCCAGGCCGTAGATGTTCGGCAGATGCACTTCGTGGGGCGGGATGCCGGCGAGATTGCTGATGATGGACTCCAGGAGCCCCTTGCGGCCGAACATGGTAATGTAGGCAAACGCCCCCACGAACGAAGGATAAACCATGGGGAGGGTAGCCATCCACCCAATGTAGCGGCGCAGCGGCAAATCAGTGCGGACCACCAGCCAGGCCAGCGGCACACCGATCAGTGCCGCGATGACGGTCGTGATGGCAGCCAGTTCCAGGCTGTTGATGATGAGCGTGGGCATCCGGGTCTGCCAGAGGCGGACCCAGACAGAAGAACCCTGTCCGGCCCGCACCAGCACGTAGATGAGCGGAACTGCCATGAGGATGGCCGTGACAAAGGCCATGATGAAGAGCAGCGGATGCGGCGGGCGGCCGCCCCAGGCCTGTACCCAGAGAGCACGGAACCCGGGGGTGCTGACACTGCCGGCCGTTTCCCTCCGGGTGCCGAGGGGTAGTTGCGTCACATGTAGTCCTCCTGCGTGCGGCCTCGCGTACGGGGTCTGAAGTAAATGAGAACAAGTCTCGTCGTCATTCTACAGGAGTAGCCCAACTACGTCAATTTCTCCTTCCGGTACCAGAACCACGGGAGTGGGATCTGGTACTTTTTCAATGTCTAGGTGATTTAAAGCACTTCCCCGTTAAAATTAGCCCAACCGGATTGACAGATTTTCCACGAACCCGTATCATCGCTAATGATAATCAATATCACTTAGCAGGGTTACCTGGCGAAGAAAGAGGGCTGCACTTGCAACCAACAGTGAAAACGGCCCGTTCTGCCTCCCTCTTTGAAGTGGTGGCAGCCCGAGCCTGGAATCTGCTGAATGAAGGGAAAGCCTTTCACCCCATTTTTGCCGCCGGCGTGTTCCTCCTGTACCACGCCCACGCGGTTGCGGACGGCAACCTGCCTGCGATCGGAGCCGGCCTGATGGCCGGTCTGCCGGCAGCGGCCGTTTACGTTTTATACGACTTTCCCCTTCACTTAAGATGGCTGCTGTGGGCGCCCCTGTTTGGCTGGCTTGCCCTGTACCGCCCGGCTGATCCGTGGCTGCTAACGCTGGCGCTGGCGCTGCATCTGTTTTTCACGATCTTCTTCTGGGGCAGCTTCTACTACCACCTGCGCATCGGCATTCCGCTGACCAATTTCAAGCGCTTCTGGCGGCTGGTCCTGGAGAACAGCGACAGCACGTCGGGCAATTTCCAGGAGCAGATCCCCAAAGCATTCCTCACGCTGAGCATCATGGAATGGGCGGCCCGCCAGATCGACGGGGGCGCCCCGCTGCCGGCGCTCTGGCCGGCCGCCGCCTTCGCCCTGGGACTGTTCGTGTATGCCTGGACCGCCCACAAGGCGTTCTTTACCTGGAAGCCGGCGCCGCCGGCCAACCCGCCGCACCCGGTCCGCACTGAACCAAAGGCGAAACGGGTCTACGCCGTGGTGATCGACGGCTGCCGGCCCGACAAGCTCCGGCTGGCCAGTACCCCCTTCCTCGACAGTCTGGCCGCCCGAGGCACGACCTTCACCCGGATGGAGACGGTCTACCCGGCCCGCACCGTCGTCTGCTTCTCCTCGATGCTGACCGGTGCCCTTCCCGAAACCCACGGCATGCGCAGCAACCTGGTACTGTCGCTGGGGGTCAAGTGCGAGTCGATCTTCGACACCCTGCGGGCGGCGGGCAAGAAAGGAATCCTGTACGCCTGCGCCCACCTGATCGACGCCTTTGGCTCCGACTGTCAGTCATTCACCGCCGTCGCCCATAACGACCGGGTAGACGGCGGAATCATGGCCAGAGCCAGGGAGATTGTCGCCGCCGAGAACCCCGATCTGTTCGTGGTGCAACTGATCGCCACCGATCAAACCGGCCACAGCCTCGGCGTGCACAATCCCGAGTATCTGGAGAAAATCAGCGAGAGCGACGCCCTGATCGCTTCCTTTTATCGCTGGCTCGAAGAGCAGGGCCTCCTGGAAGATGCCGTCTTCCTCGTCATGGCCGACCACGGCCAGTCCCGGGGCATCGGCGGACACGGGCATATAGACGAAGGCGAGCGGTACGTGCCGTTTATCCTCGCCGGGAGCGGCATCGCCGCAGGGCGGGTGGTGGAGACGCCGCACAACATCGTCTCCCTGGCGCCCACCATCGCCGGCCTGCTGGGGGCCAGACCTCCGGCCGCTGCCCACGGCCCGGTTTTAACCGAAGCCCTGGCGGCGACGCCCTTGCGGATGCGGGAGGAAAAGTTGCTGGTGGTGATCCCGGCCCGGAATGAAGAGCGCACCGTCGGCGACGTGGTCCGTCAGGTTCCCCGCCAGTTCCTGCCTGGTCTGAAGGTAGAGGTGCTGGTGGTAAATGACGGCTCCACCGACCGGACGGCTGCCGTGGCCCGGGAGGCCGGTGCGGACCATCTCGTTTCCGGCCCGGCCCGGGGGCTGGGCGCCTGTATCCGGTTCGGCTTCCGCCGGGCCTATGAGCTGGGCGCCGATTACGTGGTGATGATCGACGCCGACGGGGAGTATCCGCCGGACCAGATTCCGGAGGTGCTGGCCCCGCTCCGGCTGGACATGGCCGACTACGTCCTGGGCTCCCGCTTTCTCGGGTACATCCGGCGGATGCGGCTCATCCGGCGCCTGGGGAACTACGCCTTTACGTGGTTGCAGTCGCTGCTGCTCCGCCGGTGGATCAGCGACGGCCAGACCGGCATGCGGGCCCTCAACCGGGCAGCGCTGCGGGACCTCCACCTGGTCAGCGACTACAATTATGCACAGGTCATGACCCTGAACCTGCTCAGACAAGGCTTCCGGCTGGCCGAGGTGCCGATCACCTACTCGGCCCACCCGGACCCTGCCCGCTCGTTTGTCCAATTCGTCCCCTATATGAAGAACGTACTGACCGCCATTTGGCGGGAGATGCTCCGGGATCCCCGGCCCGGGTCGCAGGCGGCCAGGCCGATCAATCGATAATGCAGGTAAATCAGAGGTGACTGTGACGTTGCGTTATGGCATGCGAATCCTGGTACTGCTCGTCTGCTTCAGTCTGTTCCTGCCCGTCCGGGCGGCGTGGGCCTACTCGTACGGCCCGTCCGAAACCGAACCGCTCGCCGATGCTTACAAGAATGTCGTTGCCGCTGCCAACAAAGGAGACTGGAGTGCGGCCGCCGCCGCCTACGCCGAGGTCCGCAAAGAGGTTGAAAAGGATGCCGGCGGCCCGGCCGCCACGGCAGCCGTCCAGGCTGCCATCGGCGCCCGGAACCCGGAAATCGTCGCCCAGGCCATGCGCGGCATCGTATACCTGAACCTGAAGCGCCGTCTCACCTTCGGTCGCAATGCGATCAACGAGTACGCCACGGCCAAAACCCTGGTGAACCGGGCCACCGTCACCTACACCGATGGGATGAGCCCTTACGTCAAGGGCATTGACGCCAAACTGGACGCCGCTGCCCAGGCCCACCTGGAAAAGGCGTTTGACGCCCTGGGCAACCCCGGCGTGCTGGGGGTGGGCGCGGTCGCCCCCAAGCCTGACCTTTATGACAGCCACATGAACGAGCTGCTGGCCAGCCTGCAGCCGCACTTCCCGACTGACTTTGCCGCCATTGCCACGGCGGCGGCGGCGGCGCCGGTTGCTGCCGAACCGAAGCCGGAGCCCAAGGCGCCTGCTGCCACAGCGACTACGGACCCGGCGCAGTCCGGCACCGCCCAGACCAGTCCGGCCGGTACCGCCGGGACGGAACCCAAGGCCGAACCCAAAGCCGAACCCAGGGCCGCGTCTGAGTCAGAGCCCAAGAAAGCGCCCGAGACTGCGCCCAACACGCAGCCGGGCACTGCCGCCGGTGCCCAGACGGCCGGCGGAAGTGCCCCCACCGCCTCCGGACCCACCTCCGCACCCGCCCCAGACCAAGCGGCACCGGCGGCATCGTCCGGCATCGGACTCGGCTGGTACCTGCTCGGGGCGGCCGCCCTGGCCGGGGTTGTGCTGGTCCTCCGCTTCCGGGCCAGGTCCTAGGCCAGGGTGCCGAACTTATACACATTCTTGTTTGGGAGGAACCCTACACATGTCTCTCGTTCGTAAACTCGTGGTCAGCGTGGTTACCGCCTCGGTTGTGCTCGTCAGTGTCCCCAGCGTGTATGCGGCAGCGCCCCCGGTGAAGACCGACGTCTCCTCACAGCAGGCCAGGGTAACGGCCTTCCAGGATATCGTCGGCCTGGCCAAGGCCCCCACCGTTGACTGGGCCGCCCTGCGTGCTGCCTACCGGACCAAGCTGCAGGAGACCGTGAAGGCCCGTGACACCGAGTACAAGGAGACCATCAACGAGAGCATCGAGGCGTTCATCAACGCCGGTGAGGCCGGCCAGATCTCCCAGGCGGTTGTCACCCAGTTGATCGACAAGACGCTCCAGAAGGTCTTTACCCTGAACGTCAAGCATGAGTTCACCAAGGCCAAGGAAAAGGCCGAGGCCGGTGACACCGCCGGTGCCCTCCACCATATCGACGAGGCGATCGCTTACTTTGAAGCTGTCCGCGGCACCGTGCAGAAGCGTGACAAGGCATTTGGCACCACCCTGGAGGACCAGATCGATTCTGCCCTCAGCCAGGCCCAGGCAGCCGCCGAGACCGGCGACCTGAAGATGCTCTACTTCCTCCAGCCCGCCGTCACCCACAACCTCGTCCTCACCTTCTACATGGGCATCAGCGGCTATGCCGACAAGATCGAGGCCGGCGCCGCCGCCGGCAAAGACGAGTCTGTGCACATGGCCGAAGGCTGGGCCTTCTTCCAGTCGATCCGCGGCAACGTCGGCAAGAAGACCCCGGATCTCCGTGACTTCGTGGAAACCCGCCTGAACCCGGTCAGTGGCAATCCTGCCCTGGTGAAGGGCGAAGAAATCAAGAACGCCATGACCGCCGGCCTCTTCGGCTATGTCCAGAACTATACCGTTGAGTATGAGAAGAACTGGGACAACAACAAGCGGTTCCACGCCCTGGCTGAGGGGGCCGTTATCGCTCAGGGCCTGGAAAAGCAGGCCGGCGCCGCCCTGGGCGCCGAGGCGCAGTCCAAGTTCGCCGCCGCCGTTCAGGGCTGGGTGAAGGCGACCCTGGCCGACGATCGGGCCGCCGCCGCCGCTGAGGCCAAGGTGGTGCAGGAGATCGCCCAGGCAGCCCAGTTGAAGCTGGCTGCCGCCCCCGCCGACTCGATTCAGCTCCAGATCGGCAGCGGCACTGTCAAGTCCTTTGGCAAGTGGCTGGCCATCGATGCCGCTGCCAAGATCGAGGACGGCCGCACCCTGGTCCCTGTCCGCTTCGTCAGCGAGGCCCTGGGCGCCGAAGTGAAGTGGCATGACGCCTTTGGCGTGGCCTCCGTGGTGGCCAATGGCCAGGTGATCCTCCTGCAGCCGGGTAACAAGCAGGTCTCTGTGAACGGAAAGAGCATCGAACTCGACGTGCCGGCCAAGAGCGAGAACGGCCGCCTGTTGGTGCCGGCCCGCTTCATCGTCGAGAACCTGAACGCCAAGGTCGACTGGAATGAAGCGACCCGGACCTTCACCATCACCAAGTAACTCCATGAATAGCCCGGAGGGCGGCGGTGATACCGCCGCCCCGTTCCCGCTCTCCGGAGCGGACCTGCTCCTGGCCCTCCTGCTCACGGCCGGCGCCCTGGCCCTGCGCCTGCCCTTCATCGCTCCCCACCCCCAGGGCTGGGACTCCATCGACTTTGCCCTCGCCCTCGCCCGGTACGACCTGCTGGCCATGCAGCCCCACTTCCCCGGTTACCCGGTCTTCATCTGGCTGGGGCGGCTGGCGCAGGTCTGGCAGCCGGATCCGTTCCTCGCCCTGGCCGGCGTGAGCGCCGCAGCCGGGGCCCTGGCCATCGGGGCGGCCTGCCTGCTGGGAACCGCCATGGGTGGCCGGACGACCGGCCTGGCGACAGCGGCCTGGCTGGCGCTCAGCCCGCTCGCCTGGCTGATCAGCGGGCAGGCGATGTCCGACAGCCTTGGCCTGCTGGGGTGTATACTCTTCCTGCTGGCCGCCTGGCGGTACCACCGCACCGGCCGTACCTGGCCGGCGGCGCTGAGCGGCCTGGCGCTGGGGCTGACCCTGGGTGTACGGCTGTCCTACTTTCCCCTGGGGCTCACGCTCCTGGTCCTGGTACTCCGGCGCCGTTCCTGGCGGGGGTTCGGAGCCGCCCTGCTCGGCGGGCTGGCGGGTATGGTGCCGTGGCTGCTGTGGCTGGTCGCCCGGGAAGGGGCAGGCCGGCTGCTGGAGCTGGGGGTCCGCTTCACCGGCGGCCATCTGACCGACTGGGGCGGAGCGGTGGGCGCACCCCACGCCGCCGCGGCCCGCGGCCACCTGTTCCACTGGCGCAACTGGCTGGGCCTCGGGCTGGGCGGCCCCGCCGTTCACCCGCTGCCGGGCTGGGGGGTGCTGCTGCTCCTGGGTGTGGGGTTGGGCCTGGGCTGGCGCCGGCTGGACGCCCGGTTCACCCTGGCCTGGCTGCTGCCCTACCTGGCCTGGGCCTACTGGGGGCAGAACCCGGATAATCCGCGGCACCTGGTACCCATCCTGCCGGTGGTCATGCTCTATGCCGCCCGGGGGTTGCGGGAACTGCGGATGCCACTGCGGTGGGCCGCCGGGCTGCTGCTGTCCGGCGCCCTGGCTGCGGCCGCCCTGCCTCTGGTCCGGGCGCAGGCGGCGGTGCCGCCGCCCATGGTCCGGCTTGCCCACTACCTGCGGCAAGAGCGGACGGCCCCTGTCTTTGTCTGGGAAGAGGAGCGGGCGATCAAGTACTACAGCCCGGGGGTGACCGTTTTCCGGCTGCGCCGGCCGGCCCACTTTGAGCAGGTGCTTTTTGCCCTGCCACACCGGCCGCAACGGGTACTGGCCACCTCGGCCTTTCTGAACGGGCTGGGGGAGGCCGGTACGGAGATCAGGCGCCACTTCCGGCCGGTGGCACAGTTCCAGGGTGACCCGCTGATCTACACCACTTACCACGACATCACCCTGTACGAAGCCGGCCCAGACCTGTACGCCGCGTTCAGCGGCCCCCGCCGCTGACAGCAACTGCCCCTTGATCTGCAACTGCACAGGATTCTGATTAACCTTTGGTTGGGAGGAACCACGCATGTTCGCAACCCGCACCGGGCTGAAAATGTCGGCCCTGGTGGCATCCGCTGCCCTCCTGCTCGCCGGCTGTTCGGGCGGCAAGCCCGCCCCCGGCACAACGCCGGAGGCCGCCCCCGCCGGCGGCGGCGGCAAGAAGGAGATTGTCCTCTACCTGGGCGGCGGCGAGTACATGATCAAGCCGCTGACCGATGCCTTCACCAAGGAGACCGGCATTGCGGTGAAGGTGCGTACCGGGAGCGCCACCGAGCTGGCTAACCAGGTGGGCGAGGAAAAGAGCAATCCGCAGGCGGATGTGTTCTGGGCCAACGACGCCGGCACCATGGAAGTGCTGCGCATGAACAATCTGCTGGTACCCAACCAATCGCCGACCCTGGAGAAGGTCCCCAAGGACCTGAAGGCCGAGGACGGCTCCTGGGTGGCGGTGACCCTGCGGGCCCGGGTGATCATGTATAACACCAACCTGGTCAAGGATAAGAGCCAGTTGCCCAAGTCAGTCTTCGATCTGACCGACCCGAAGTGGAAGGGCAAGATCGCCATGGGCAAGAGCACCTCGGAATACACCATCGGCAACGTGACCGCCCTGCGGATGCTGGTGGGGGAAGAGAAGACGACCACCTTCCTGCAAGCCCTGATGAAGAACGAGCCCACCTATCTGCGCAGCGACAGCATGGTCCGTCAGGCCGTGGGCCGGGGCGAGTTTGCCCTGGGCTGGGTCAACCATTACTACTACTTCTGGGAAAAGGCCGACGGTTCAGCGGTCGATGCGGTGTGGCCTGACCAGGGCCCCACCGAAATCGGCAGCCCGGTCAACATCCGCGGCATCGGCATCGTGCAGGGGCGGCCGAACTACGAACTGGCCCGGCAGTTCGTGGAATACCTGCTCCGGCCCGAAATACAGAAGGAAATTGCGGAACGGAACTGGGAGATCCCGTCCATTCCCGGCGTCCCCTCGCCGGCGGGGGTGCCGAACCTCGACGGGTTCAAGCGGTCCGAACTCAACCTCACCGTTTACGGCCAGGAATGGTCCAACACCATCAACCTGATCGAGAAGATCGGCCTGCCCTGACCAGGCAGCGAAGGCCCTCCATCCCGCATGGCGCGGGGTGGAGGGCCTTGTCATACTTCCCGCCGCCACTTCGTAAAGGCGGCCAGGACCATACCGGCCAGGTAGCTGACGCTGATCACGGAAAAAGCGGTGGCAAAGCCATGGGCGTCGATGAGCCAGCCAGTGATGGCGGTCCAGATCGGGCCGGAAATGAAGCCGATGAAGAAGTACAGGCTGAAGGCCACGTCCGTGAGGTGAATGGGTACCGCCTCGCTGACCATGGCCTGGGTCAGCGAGCCGCGGGAATTGACCACGGCACCGAACAGGACCAGGTTCAGCAGCAGCCAGACGGTCACGCCGTGGTGGGTCAGCAGCCAGAGGGTGGTGAGGGTGGAGAAGAACAGCGTGGCCTGCGTCACGGCCTTGCGGCTGGTCCGGTCATAAAGCCAGCCGATGGCCACGGGGCCGAGCAGGCCGCCGAGCTGGTAGACCATCACCAGGATCGAGGCGGTGCCCACCTTCACGCCCAGGGTGGCCATGAAGAAGGGAACCAGAAAAGCCACGTTGACACCGGTGCCGCGACCGGCGGCGCCGGCCATCTGGATCAGCGAGATCAGCATCACATTGCGGTTCTTCAGGCAGGTCACGTAGTCCTGGAAGGCGCCTTTGATTGGCGCCCTGGCGCGGTCGGCCGGCCTGGCCACCATGTCGCGCAGGAAAAAGTATGACAAGCCCATCACCATGCTCGGAACCGCCACAATGAAGAAGACCGTGCGCCAGCCAAAGAAGTACAGCAGGCCGCCGGCGATGGCGGGGGCCACCAAACTGCCCAGGTTGCCGGCGGTGTTGTGATAGGTGAGGATCCGGCCCCGGGCATTCGGATAGCAACTGACCAGGATCGAGGAGCCGACAGGGTGCTGGGCGCTGGATCCCAGGCCCGCGAAGGCCCGGGAAGCCACAAGATGAAAGAAATTCTGGGCCAGGCCGGTGGTGAAAACGCAGAACCCCAGCACGACGTTGCCCACGCCCAGCAGCACCGACCGCTGGACATGGCGGGAAAGGATGCCGTACAGGACCTCGCACCCCTGAGCCGCCACCTGGTAGAGGGTCTGCAAGAGGCCGATGCCGAGGTAGGTGAAACCCAGTTCTGCCATCATGATCGGGTACAGGACCGAGACCATGCCGCTCTGCAGGTGGTTCAGCAGATGCGAGAAACCGACAATGCCCATGACGGTGCGGTTCCGGTCCGGGGTACGTTCGCCTTGCGGCGGTGATTCCGCTCCGACTGTCGTGACCGGGTTGGCGGCGGATGCTGTGGCGTTATCCAAGGTGATAAAACCTCCCAGCACCCGTGTTATCAAATTCAGGGCACCTGTTCAAGTTCTACAATTGCTTTATATGCATTATTTGCGACATTAGTTTTCTCCCGGCACTGCCGGTCAGACCAGCCCGTGTACCTGCAACCGCCGGTACAGGGTGGCGCGGGAGATCCCCAGGGCCTTGGCCGCTGCTGCCCGGGTCGGGTGCTGGGCGAGGGCGACGGCCAGGGCGGCACGCTCGGCGACCTGCACGCTGGCGGTCAGTTCACCCGCGCCCTCCGTCGGGCCGGTCGGGCGTAATCCCGGGGGCAGGTGGGCCAGGTCAATCAGGTCCGTGGGGCAGAGCACGACGGCGTACTCCAAGATGTTGGCCAGTTCCCGGACATTGCCGGGGTAATCATACTGCAGCAGCGCCTGCAGGGCAGGCTGACTGAGCACCACATGCGGGCGGTCCAGCCGCTGGGTAATCCGGGTCAGAACAGCCTGAATCAGGAGGGGCAGATCCTCCCGGCGTGCCCGCAGCGGTGGCAGTTCCATGGTAATGACGTTCAGGCGATAGAACAGGTCGGGTCGAAACTGGCCGTTCAGCAGCAGGACGCGCAGGTCGCGATTGGTGGCCGCAATCACCCGAACATCGATCGGTTCGCTCGCGCGGCCGCCCACGCGGCGCACCTGTTTTTCCTCCAACACCCGCAGGAGCTTGGCCTGCAGGCCCAGTGGCAAATCCCCGACTTCGTCCAATAACAGCGTCCCCTGGTGCGCCATCTCGAACAGCCCGGGCTGACCCCCGCGGGCGGCGCCGGTAAAGGCGCCCTCGGCGTGGCCGAAGAGTTCGCTTTCCAGCAGTGTCTCCGGAATGGCGGCACAGTTCACGCTGATAAAGGGCTTCCTGGCCCGGGGACCCTGCAACTGCAGGAAGCGGGCCAGCATCTCCTTCCCGGTGCCACTTTCGCCGGTAATCAATACCGTGGAGTTAACCGCCGCCACGCGTTTGGCCGTTTCATACACCATGCGCATCACCGGGTTTCTGCCAATGACCCAGTCCCCCATCTGGGGGTGGGGATCCGCCATCTCGCGGTGCAAGGCAGAAAGGCGGATTTGCGCTGCCTCCAGGCGTTCGTTCAATGCCATCAGTTCGGAAATGTCGCGAAAGACTGAGACACTGCCCAGCACCTGCTCGTTCTCCAGAATCGGGACGATGTTTGAGACCACCAGTTTCCGGCCCACCCGGGTGATGACGTTCAGTTTGGGTGTACGGGTGCGCAGTACCTCCAGCAGGGAAGTATCGGGTACGACGTCGCCGACAAAGCGGCCGATGGCGGCTTCCCGGTGCAGCCCGGTGATCCGGCCATGGGCGTCATTCACATAGGTGACCATGCCACTGGCGTTCACCATGACGACGCCATCATACAAAGCGTCCAGTACCGTTTGCCATGTCATACCTGAGCGCTCCCTTATGAGACACTGCGATCCTTGCTTGAGACATCACATGTCTCATTCGTGATACGCCATGAATGCGAATATTCCTTCCACAGCCGTATAAAGGACCTTGGCACACTATTTGCAATGATGAATACAAGGATACGATTTGAGCGTTTTTTGTCGACGGCGGACACGAACTAACTGATGCAGCGGCCACGGGGCGGTCCCCCGGGCCGGGGAATGGAGGAGGATTCGCACGCGCCTGTCCATCGCCGCCAAGCTAACCATGACCGTTGCCGGGGTGGCCCTGCTGACGTCCCTGACGGGATTCTACCTGCTCATTGCACTGCGCACCGTCGATGCCCGCTACCAGTTCATCAGCACGAAGGTCGCCCCGATCAACCTTTACACCTTGCAGATTCAGGAAGCGATCGCCCAGGAAGCCACCGCACTGCGCGGCTATATGCCGTTCGTAGATGCCCAGTTCCTGCAGGATTTGCAGGCGGCCCAGGCCAAGGCCGACGCTACCGTAAAGCAGCTCCTGGCCCTGGTTACGGATGCCGCCGACCAGGAAACGGTGCAGGCGATCCAAGCCGTGTGTGACCAGTACGCGGCCATGGCCGGCGAGGTCACCGCCCTGCGGTTCAGTGGTCAGGCCGACGAGGCCAGGGAGCTGTTTGCCCGTGCCGGGGGACCTCTGGAAGCCGAACTGACGCGGCTGACCGGCAGCCTGAGCGCCCGGTACGGCCAGTTGCAGACCGCCGCTGTCACGGCGGCCGGACGCCAGGCCGCGCTGGCCCAAACGGTCGGGTACTTTACCGTTCCCGCCGCCTTGGTGCTGGCGGTCATCCTGGGCCTGATCCAGGCCCGGAGTATTTCCCGGCTGGTGGTCGAGGTGGCGCAGGCCGCCCGGCGCCTGGCTGCGGGCGACCTGACAGTTCAGGAACTCCGAGCCACCGCCGGCGACGAGGTTGGCGACATGGCCTGCTCGTTTAACCAGATGGTACACGACCTGCGCCGGTTGATCACCGGGGTCAGCACCGGCACTCAGTCGGTCATGGCAGCGGCGGAAAAACTGCTGGCGACCTCGGACCAGTCAGCACAGGTGTCGGCGGCGGCGGCCCGAACCGCCGCCCGGGTGGCGCAGGACGCACAGGAGCAGTTTCGGGCTGCCACAGGGGTCAGCCGCACAATGGACGAGTTCCAGCAAGCCATCCGGCAGATTGCCGAGGGGACCAGCGCTTCGGTGGCCGAGGTGCAGCAGGCCAATGCCCGATTGGCCCAGATCGTCAGCGACCTGACCGGTGAGGCCCAGCACGCCGCCGCGGTGTCGGAGGGGTCCAGGCAGTCGGCGGCGGCGGCTGAGAGTGGCGCCGAAGTGGTGGAACAGGCTTTCCGGGGCATGCAGCGCATCCGCCGGTCGGCCGGGGCGACCGCCGACCGTATGCGGGACTTGGAGCGGCTGTCCGCCGAGATTGGGGATATCATCGACGTGATCACGACCATCACCGACCAGACCCACCTGCTGGCCCTGAATGCGGCCATTGAAGCCGCCCGGGCCGGCGAGTCCGGCCGGGGGTTTGCGGTGGTGGCCGGAGAGGTGCGCCGCCTGGCTGATCATTCCGCCCAGTCCGCCCAGCAAATCGCCGATTTGATTCAGGGTGTGCAAAATTACACGGCGGAAGCTGCCGGGTCCATGCACGAAGGCGTCAGCGAGGTGGAAAACGGCAGCCAACTGGCGGCAGCAGCCGGCCAGAAGCTGGTCGAGATTCTGACCGGTGTCCAGCAGGCGACCGGGGACGTGGACAGCATCGCCCGGGCGCTGGGTCAGGTGTGCCAGAACGCCCGGCAAGCTGTGACGGCCTTTGATACCATGAAGACGGTAGCGGAACAGAACACAGCAGCCACCGAGCAGATGTCAGCCGGGGCGGCCGAGGTGAACGAATCGGTCGCCCGCATCGCCGAGCTGGCCGGTGCCAATGCAACGGCGGCCGCCGGTTTTTCCGCTTCGGTCGGGGAACTCACCCAGGTGTCGGGGGAGGTAGCATCCTCGGCCCGGGTCCTGGCCCAGGTGGCAGGGGACCTGCAAGGGCAGGTGGCACGGTTTGCCCTCTGAAGATCGGTTTGCGTTGGCCTGGCCCCTGCTCCGGCGGCGCAGCCGGGCTACACCCCAGAGTGTCGCGGCCGGGCGGACCGGTCAGCCCGGCTGGTCTGCGCGGGGGCGGCTGCTGCGCACCCTGCTGGGCGGGGTGGCCGTCGCCGTCATGGGTGAGGTGTTCATCAGCCCCTTCGGGACGGCATTTCGCTTTACCCTCGGCCCCCTTACCTTTCACTTGCTGACGCTGGTCTTCACCATGATGCATCCGCTGCCGGTTGCCATGATTGCCGGGCTGGTCATCGTGGCCTATCACAGTGCCGCCTTTGTGCTGGGCAACCCCGGGCCGCACTGGCTGCCCGCCCTGACCGCAGCGCTGAACCACTACGGTCCGGAGTTTATCGCCTACACGACGCTGGGCACCCTGGCCAGCCTCGGGCAGGTGCAGCGGCGCCTGGACCGACCGGCGGCCGTGGTGGTGATTCTGGCCCTGGCCGATCTGGGCTGTAACCTGGTCGAGCTGCTGGTGCGGGGGTTTCCGCTGGAACTGCGGGTAGTGGTCATTTTAGCATTGACCGGCGTGGGCCGCGCCGCCGTGGCCACCGGCCTGTTCGAGGTGGCGCGGGCCAGCGAGCGGGAGCGGCGCTGGGACGCCGAACGCCAGGCTTATGCCAGCCGCCTGGTCTTCTTGTCCAAGCTACAGACCGATATCTTCTTCCTGCGCAAGTCGGCAGCCGAGGTGGAGACCATCGCCGAACGGGCACACAGCCTGTACCGGCGGCTGCGCGGACGCCAGACCCAGGCGGACGCCCTCAGCATCGCCCGGGACATTCATGAAGTAAAAAAGGACTACCAGCGCACCCTGGCTTCCCTGTCGCGGCTGCTGGATGTGCCGGGACTGGCGCCGACCATGCGCCTTTCCGAGGTTGTCCAGTTGGTGCTGGATACCAACGGCGCGTATGCCCAGACGCTGGGGAAACAGATCACCTTCGTGACCGAGCTGAAGGCCGATTTTGCCACTGAACGTTTCGGCCGCTGGATCACGATCCTGAACAACCTGGTCACCAATGGCATCGAGGCCTGTCCGGAACAGGGGCGGATCACGGTCCAGACCAGCCGCGTCGCCGACCGGCTCTGTGTGGAAGTCGCCGACACCGGCTCCGGCATCAGTCCTGCCAATCAGGCCTGTCTGTTTGCCGCCGGTTTCAGCACCAAGGTCAACCCCGAGACCGGCTGCTTCTCAGGTGGCCTGGGTCTGACCCATGTAGCGGAACTGGTCCGGTCGGTGCACGGGGAGGTCTTGCTGGTGGAGTCGGGCACAGCGGGCACCACATTTCGGGTGACTGTGCCCTGGGCACATCTGGAAGCGGTGGCCGAAGGGGCGGCGAACTGAGATGTCATGCCGGATGCTGATTATCGATGATGACCCGGCCGTGGTCCGGATGTTGGAGTGGATCATCGAAGAGAACGAGCTGGGCCAGGTGATCGGCCGGGCGCACGACGGCCTGTCCGGCGCCGAGGCGGCACTGACCCTGCGCCCGGACGTGGTCATTCTGGACCTGCTCATGCCCGGGCAGGATGGGCTGCGGACCGTGCGTCACCTGCAGCAGCAGGGATTCGCCGGTGCGCACGTGATGATCTCCCAGGTGACAGCCAAGGCCCTCGTCGGCAAGGCCTACCAGTCGGGGGTTGAGTATTTCATCCATAAGCCGCTGCATGTGCCGGAAGTGCAGGCGGTGTTGCGCCGCGTCTGTGAAACCATGCGGCTGCGCCAGGCCGTACAGTCGATTCAGGCCAGTCTGGCCCCGCTGGCAGCCGGCAGCAGCGGGCAGACCGCCGCGGCGAACCGCCGGGCGGATTCTGGCGCTGAGGCCCTGCACCGGCGCACCCGTGCGGTGCTGGCCGATCTGGGCATTCTCGGCACCGCCGGCGGTCGGGATCTCTGCCGGCTGCCGTGTCTGCCCTGTTTCAATGCCCTGCGGCGCGGCCCCCTGGAATTGCACCAGATCTATGCCGCGCTGGCCGAGCACCAACGGGACGAGCCCGACGCCGGTCGGGAGCTGGGCCTCAGGGCGCTGGAACAGCGCATTCGCCGGGCCGCCGGGGCGGCGCTGACCCATCTGGCGGCTCTGGGGCTTGAGGACTACCACGACCCCCGCTTTGAGCGGCTGGCCCCGGTCTTTTTCGAATTTACCCAGGTCAGGGCGGAAATGGCCCGGCTCCGGACCGGTCGCGGCCTGCCCGGACGGGTCAACCTGAAAAAGTTCCTGGAAGCCTTTCTGCAGGTGCTGGAAGAAACCGCCGACTGAAGGCGGCGTGACCGGATTTCAAACCTCCCGCGATTTTTCTTGTCGGAACGTGTTACATCCTGTAGGTTCCCCGCCATGACTGGTATAGGCCGGAGAATGACCAGCAGGTATCACGTGCAGTCCCCAATCAGGCTCCGACAGAAGCATTCCGAGGGAGGTCTCAACAGATGAAGCGTCTCGTCCCACTGGCCCTTGTGCTCCTTGTGGCTGCAACCGGGTGCGGCTCACCGCAGGCCACCCCTGCCGCCGGCAAAGACACGCCTGCGCCCGCCGGGCCGGCGGCCACTCCGGCGCCAAAGGTCATCAAAGTTGGCTTCATTGCCCCGCTGACCGGCGACGTGATGACCTTCGGCGAATCGGCGAAGAAGGGAACCGAGCTGGCGCTGGAACAGGCAGGCTACAAGGCCGGGGACTACAAGATCGAGTTGCTCGTAGGCGACGACCGCAACGATGCGACCGAAGGCATTAACGTGGCGACCAAAATGGTCTCCCAGCAGGGCGCCAAGGCCATCATCGGTGCCCTCACCTCCAAAGTGGCGATCCCCATCGGTGAGTACGCCAATGCCCAGAAAGTGGTGCAGATCTCCGGCACGTCCACGGCGGCCAAGCTGACCGTGGACGACAAGGGTGTTCGCAAACCCTTCATTTTCCGGGCCTGCTTTATCGACCCCTTCCAGGGGAAGGTCGCGGCCAAATTTGCGGCTGAAACGCTGAAGGTGAAAAGCGCGGCCGTTCTGTACGACAAGGGCAACGACTACACCGTCGGCCTGGCCGAGAACTTCAAGAGCAGTTTCCAGGCAGCCGGCGGCAAGGTAGTGGCCGAAGCCACCTACAGCGACAAGGATGCGGACTTTTCGGCGATCCTGACCAAGATCGCCGAGGCCAAACCGGACTTCCTGTACCTGCCGGACTACTACCAGAAGGTGTCGCTGATTGGCAAACAGGCCAAAACCCGCGGGCTGAACGTGCCCATGATGGGCGGCGACGGCTGGGACTCCAGCGACCTCGATTATGCCACCATGGCCGGCGGCTACTTCACCAACCATTATTCCTCCGCCGACCCCCGGCCCGAAGTTCAGAAGCTGGTGAAGGACTTCCAGGCCAAGTATTCGGCCGCCCCGGACGCCCTGGCCGTGCTTTTCTATGATTCGACCAATATCCTGCTTGAGAGCATCCGCCAGGCCAACAGCGACGATCCGGACAAGATCCGTGCTGCCATGCAGGGTCTGAAAGACTTCCCCACGGTGAGTGGCAAGGTTACTTTTGACAAGGACGGCAACCCCGTGAAGTCGGCCGTCATCCTTCAGGTTCAGGCCGACAAGACGCAGAAGTACATCCAGACCATTCAGCCATAGCTCACAGCGGGCGCCAGGGCGCGGCGAATCAGCCGCCGCCCTGGCGCATCTTGTTGACCTGGAGGCGTTCACAACGTGACTTATGTGCTGGAACAACTGCTGAACGGCCTGCAGTTGGGTTTCGTGTATGCGCTGATCGCCCTGGGCTACACCATGGTCTATGGCATCGTGAAATTGATCAACTTTGCCCACGGCGATATCTTCATGATCGGCGCCTTTGTCACCTTCTTTGCGTGTAACGCCTGGCAGTTGCCCTGGCCGGTGGCGGTGCTCGTGGCCATGGCGGTCAGTGCCGGCGTAGGCGTGGCGATTGAGCGCCTGGCCTACCGGCCGCTGCGCATCCGCCGTGCGCCCCGCATTGCGGCCCTGATCACCGCCATTGGGGTCTCGCTCTTCCTTGAGTATTTTTCCAGTCTCAAGTTTGTGTTCGGGCCGAATTTCCGTGTGGTCCCCCGGCCCTTTGCCGACCGACAGTGGCAACTGGGGGCCATCAGCATCAACCAGGTGCAAGTGCTGGTGATCGTGGTCGTGGCGGTGCTGCTGGTGGTATTGCAGTATGTGGTCAGGCGCACGAGAATCGGCAAGGCCATGCGTGCCGCTGCCTACGACCAGGACGCCGCCCGGCTCATGGGCATCAATGTTGACGCGGTGATCGCCTTTACCTTTGCCGTCGGCTCGGCACTGGCGGCTGCCGCCGGGGCGCTCTACGCGCTGGCGTATCCACAGATTTACCCGTTCATGGGGATCATGCCGGGGCTGAAGGCGTTTACGGCGGCGGTGCTGGGCGGAATCGGCAGTATCCCCGGGGCGGTGTTGGGGGCGCTGGTGATGGGCCAGGCCGAAGTGCTGACGGCCGCCTTCCTCACCACCGACTACCGCGATGCCGTGGCGTTTTCACTGCTGATCCTCGTGTTGCTGGCCAAGCCGGCTGGGCTGCTGGGCAAGGCCGGACCGGAAAAGGTTTAGGGGGTGGCAGGCATGCAACGACTGCGGGGACGAACCGTGCTGGTCACCGCGCTCCTCCTGGGCCTTTTTGCCGGCCTGGCCTGGCTGCGGCGCACCGGGGCCATCGGGCCGTACTGGGCCCAGATCATGGACCTGAGCCTGATCACCACCATCTCAGCGGTGGGCCTGAGCCTCATCTACGGGTTTGCCGGCCAGTTTTCCCTGGGCCATGCCGCCTTCTATGGCATCGGCGCCTACGTGGCCGGCTGGATTTCCAAAACGCTGGGCGCGTCACAGATCTGGTTCACGGCTGCCCTGGCCAGCGGCGCCGTTGTGGCGGGGGCGGTCGCCTACCTGATCGGTCTGCCCATTCTGCGCCTGCGCTCGGACTACCTGGGGATTGCCACCCTGGGTTTCGGCATCATCGTAAAAGTCATCATGGACAATACCGATAAGTTCGCCCCGGCCCTGGGCGGCTCACGCGGGATGCTGGGAATTCCGGCGCTGGCCAGCTTTGCCTGGATCTTCTGGCTGGCGGTCCTGGCCGTTCTGTGCGGCCGCAACCTGATTGTCTCCAGCTTTGGCCGGGCCTGTATCGCCGTGCGCGAGGACGAAGTCGCCGCTGACCTGATGGGCATCCAGACCGCCCGCAGCAAGAACCTGGCCTTTGTGCTGGGCTGTGCCCTGGCCGGTCTGGCCGGCGGGCTGTATGCCCACCGCTATCCCTTCCTGCATCCCAGCAGCTTCGATTTTCTCAAGTCACTCGATGTCTTGCTGGTGGTGGTGCTCGGCGGCCTGGGCAGTCTCACCGGCACGGTAGTCACCGGCATCGGCTGGGTCTTTCTGCTCGAATGGCTGCGGGCGGTGCTGCCGGCCGACTTCCTGGAGTGGCGCGGGGTCATTTATGCCCTGGTGCTGGTCGTGGTGATGATTGCGCGGCCCCAGGGCCTGTGGGGCGGCCGGGAACTGCGCTGGCCTTTTGGGGGCGTGCCGGGCGGCTCTGCGCCGGCGGGGAAGGGGGATGACCATGCCGCTGCTGGCCTGTGAAGGGGTGAGCCGGCATTTCGGCGGCCTTTGCGCTTTGAATCAGATCGACCTACACCTGGAGCCCGGTGAACTGGTGGGCTTGATCGGCCCGAACGGCGCCGGCAAGACCACTGCTTTCAATGTCATTACCGGGGTGTTTCCGCCGACCTCCGGGCGGGTGCTGCTTGAAGGCAGGGACCTGACCGGATGGCCTTCGTACCGGGTAACGCAAATGGGCATCGCCCGGACCTTTCAGAACATCCGGCTGTTTGCGGGGATGACGGTGCTGGACAATGTGCTGACGGCCATGCACCCGCGTGCCGGCTACTCCCTGCTTGACGCCTTTGTCCGCTCACCGCGCTTCCGGCGGCGTGAGGCGGTCCTGCACCAGGAGGCCATGTCGCTCCTGGCCGCGGTCGGTTTGCAAGACCTGTGCCACCGTCCGGCCGGGTCCCTGCCCTACGGCGCCCAGCGCCGTCTGGAAATCGTGCGAGCCCTGGCGACCAGGCCCCGGCTGCTGCTGCTGGACGAACCGGCGGCCGGAATGAACCCGACGGAAGTGGCCGATCTGACTGCGTTCATCCGCGGCATCCGCCGTGACTTTAACCTGACCATTCTGCTGATCGAGCACCAGATGGATCTGGTCATGAACCTTTGTGAGCGGCTGGTGGTGCTGGACTTCGGTGAGATCATCGCCAAGGGTACCCCGGACAGCATTCGGGAGAATCCCCGTGTGCTGACGGCCTACCTGGGAAAGGGGATGGACGGGTGATCCTCCGAGTCAGTGACCTGCAGGTCAGTTATGGCGCCATCGCCGCCTTGCATGGCGTTTCCTTTACCGTGGCGGCGGGTGAAATCGTCACCCTGATCGGCGCCAACGGCGCCGGCAAATCGACCGCCCTGCGGACGGTTTCCGGCTTGCAGCGGCCCGGCGGGGGGTCCATTCACTACCGCGACCGGGAGATCACCCGCATCCCCGCCCACCGCATGGTGTCGCTGGGCATGAGCCATGTCCCGGAGGGGCGCCGGATTTTCGCCAACCTGACGGTGTACGAAAACCTGGAAATGGGGGCCTATGTCACGCCGACGGCGCATTTTCGCCGCAACCTGGAGCGGGTCTGGCAAAGCTTTCCCCGGCTGCAGGAGCGGGCAGGCCAGTTGGCCGGCACCCTGTCCGGCGGCGAGCAGCAGATGCTGGCGATGGGCCGGGCGCTGATGGCCAGTCCGGAGCTGCTGCTGCTTGACGAGCCCTCCATGGGCCTTTCCCCGTTGCTGGTGCAGGAGATCTTTCGCATGATCCAGCAGATCAACGCCCAGGGGACCGCGGTCCTGCTGGTGGAACAGAACGCCGCCATGGCTCTGGCCATTGCGCACCGCGGCTACGTGCTTGAGACCGGACGGATTGTGCTGTCCGGGCCGGCGGCGGAGCTGCGGGCGCACCCCGCCGTTGGTCAGGCCTACCTGGGGCGTGCGCCCCGGGACGGGTAGCGCCCCGGGCGGAGGCTGGGCACCTCGTTATCGGCGGTGGCGAAGGCCACCGCTCTGTCTTTTTGTGGTCAGTCCGTCGGTCAGGCCACCCTGGTTTCTCGGGCTGGTGCAGGGTAAGGCCGGACGCACTGGGTGGACATTCTGGCTCAAGCAGCCGTGGGGGGAGCCGCGGCCCTGCGCAGCAGCACAACCCTGGTCCCTGCAGGTCTGTGCGCCTGAGCGGGCTTTGTTCCCCAACTGAGCGAGTCTGTGTTCAGAGATCGGGGGGAGATTCTCTCGATCGTCAAATTCCAAAGGCCAACTCGGGGGGCTTAGCCTTAAATTTTTGATGAACTCGCCTTACACAGCGGCCTGAAGATGGGATTTCAGCCATTCCGCCTGGTTTTCGACCCCCGAAAGCGGCTGAAGCGCCCAGGAAAGCCCCCTGTTCGTCAATTGTTTGGTGGCAGTTCCACTTGGCGGCTAGAACTGCGTGCCAAGCTACAGGGAGGTGTTGGACCGGAGATAGGACCAGGTCTGGTTCTCAGCCACACCGAAGAACCTGTCATCGAGGCCCTTGGGCGGCCCTGAGCTCCCCGAGATGACTCGGTGGTAGTCTTTTGAGTTGAATGTAGGGGATCCGTGTCCGATCGGAAGGGTACCTGTGCGGTCGGCCAGGGCCCCTATTTCCGGGATATTCCAGCAGGCGCCCGCCACAAAGCCCTGAACCCCCGCTACGTACGGGGTTGAGGGCTTTCTCTTGTGGCTTGCGCCAGTAAGCGCTGGCCGGCACGCTCACAGCGAGCACCGGCACGCTGAATGCGAGCACCGGCACGCTCACAGCGAGCACCGGCACGCTGAATGCGAGCACCGGCGCGCTCACAGCGAGCACCGGCACGCTGACGGCGAGCACCGGCGCGCTGACGGCGAGCACCGGCACGCTGACGGCGAGCACCGGCACGCTGACGGCGAGCACCGGCACGCTCACTGCGAGCACCGACGGCTTTCCCTCAGGCTGCACCAGCATCCATGTCTTCAAAATGCAGGAAAACATTTATTGACACCTATTGACATGGAAAACCCCTTAGTTTACCATTAAAGAGTAAATAAATAAGAGATAAATAGATAAAGGTAGCACAGAAACAGACGGGAGGCTATGAGATGGCTGAGAATTCTCCGATCCAACTGGTACCTATTGATCTGCGCGAAGAAGCGAACCGGCGTCGCAGTGAACCGTTCCGGGGTGCCCGTGCGGAAGGGCGAGGCTGGGTGGAGTTTACAGCCGCTGCCCGCGGCCGACTGCTGGATCTGTGGCGGGCAGCAGGGCGGGAGGGCCGGCCGGAGGCAGTGAAGCCGCTGCGGGGAGAAGGCCGATCCCTGGGGTTGCTGCCCTGTGACCTGGCGACACCGGGGCGCATCCCGCTGACCTGGAGCAGGAAAGGCCGGACCGTGGCCGCCGACCTGGGGGATATTTTCACCCTGCTGCAAGTCACCATTCCCAGGGACCACTGGATCGACCTGACCATGATTGAACAGGTGGATGCCAACTGGGGGAACGTCCTGTTCAGCAACCTGGAAGACACACCGGCGCGCCGGCAGGAACGCCGTGTGCGCCGGGGCGGTAAACGCAGCGAAAGTCAGCCCGCCCCGGGGGCGGGGGCCACAGACCAGGTCGCCGGCGGAGCGCAGCCGCAGTAACCCGACGCATCAACCCACAATCCCGTGCCAGGCACGGGATTGTGGGTTTTTCACATGTCGGCCCCGGTCGCCTTGCCGAACCGGTCATCCCGGTCGTCCTAATGCTGAGGCCGGCCATCGTCACCACGATCAGACTGTGGACGTAGCCTCGCAGGTCAGTCAACGCCGACGCGAAGATGGGACGGCTCCTTCGGCAGAAATACCGTTGGCTGATGTCTCAATATCCACAACGTACCAGTTGCCAAGCAAAGAGGCTCTTGATATAATCATAACCCGGTGGTCAGCCGGACAGCATGGACCGCTAGCTCAATTGGTAGAGCATCCGACTCTTAATCGGACGGTTATAGGTTCCTATACGGTCCACCAGTGTCCTGCAAATGCGGGTTTAGCTCAGCTGGTAGAGCGCCACCTTGCCAAGGTGGAGGTCGCGCGTTCGAATCGCGTAACCCGCTCCATGAATGGGTGCTTAGCTCAGCGGGAGAGCACTTCCTTCACACGGAAGGGGTCGCAGGTTCAATCCCTGCAGCGCCCACCAGTGTCCCTTTAT
>JAKFDK010000142.1:0-9935 GCA_036676195.1 Clostridia bacterium
ACCGGGGATGGATCGCGCGGTGGGCATGTTCGTGCGGATCGACCCGATAATCTCGACGTGGACCGACGTCACCGAACTCACCGACCTCGGCGCTCTGGTCGCCAATCAGGTGGCCGCCGCGATGGACGGACCTGTTGCCACCGGGTGGGCACCGGCCAACACGTGGGAAGCAGTGGTCATGGTTCGGCTGGAGGGGGCCACGGGCAGCCTGTGGGCTGATGGCATCCAGGTTGAGCCAGCCACGGATGCCAGCCGTGCATTTTCCCCTGAGTCGTGGGTGCGCACACAGTCCTTCTACCGCGTGATTGCCCGGAAGGGGCCTTTATATGGCAGCCCGAGCTCTGCGGTATCCCTGACTCCTGCAGGGATCCCGCAACAGATCGCCGATGAGAGTGCAGACATGACCCCTGACGCCAGGTTCGCATCCGTCAACCTGCTCACTGAAAACCAATCGGATGCCGAGAACGATACGACCGGGTTTTACCCGTTGGGGGCCACGCTGGGCAAAGACATGGCCGAGGCGTGGTCAGGAGCCAACTCCCTGCGGGTCACCACCCAGGGGGGAGCCACCGGCCAGGGATTCTATGTGTGGACAGCCACAACCCCCGGTAGCACATATACATTTTCGGTTTACCTGAAAGGAACCGGACAGGTACGTTTGCGTGTGTCGGCCGGCGGCAACGGCAGACAGGTAGCAACCGGCCCCACCATTACGCTGACCAGCCGGTGGACCCGGTATGCGATCACCGCCACGGCGGACGAAGGTACTGCTTACACGAACTTTATCGTTGACACGCCTTCAGCCCAGGCGATCACCTTCTATGCCGACGGCCTGCAGGCAGAACATACGGCTCAGGTGACGCTCAATGAGCAAAGAGCCCAGCCAGGCAACCTGTTGACTGAAACCCAGGCGGAGGTGGAGGCAGGCACAGCGGGGTTCAACGCCTACCATGGTGCGACCCTGGCGCGGGACCCCACCACGGCACAGTCTGGTGTGGCCTCCCTGCGCGTGACGGCTCCCGGGGTGGCAGCCCATGAAGGGTTTTATGTTGCACCGGCCACCACCGCTGTGACTCCGTACACCTTTAGCGTTTTCCTGAAGGGGACGGGAACGGTCCATCTGCGGGTGAGCGGAGGGGGAACCGGCCAGACACTGGCCACCGGCCCTGATATCCTGCTGACGGATACGTGGACTCGGTATGCCATTACGGCTGTCTCCCACTGGGGGACCGGCTACACGAACTTTATCGTCGAAACCCCAGTGGCCGGCGCAGCCACTTTTTACGCCGACACTCTGCGCGTCGAACAGACTGTTTTCGCCACAGCCAATATCCTTTCGGACTACCAGGCTGATGTGGAAGTGAGTGGGCCACCGAACTTTTCGTCTTTGAATGCAACGATACAAAGGGACGAAACGACAGCCTGGCATGGAAAGGCATCCCTGCGGGTCACCACCGCCGGTGGTGCAGCAGGCCAGGGTTTCTATGTGCCGCCGGCCACCATACCTGGAAGGCCCTATGCCTTTTCGGTATACCTGAAGGGTTCCGGTACGGTCCGCCTGCGTGTCAGTGCCGGGGGCACCGGAAGGTGGTTAAGCACTGGACCGGACATTGCATTGACCGATACATGGACTCGCTATGGGATCGTGGGCGTTGCGGATGCTGGTGCCACTTTCACCAATTTTATTGTCGATACACCGTCAGCCCAGAGCGTGACCTTCTTTGCGGATGGACTGCTGGTTCAGGAAGCGGTGACAGCATCGAACAATCTGCTGACGGAAAATCAGTTCGGCGTGGAAACCGATACAACCGGGTTCACCGCATCTGGCTCTGCCGTTCTGACCCGGGATTCAACAGTCGCCTGGCAAGGGAATTCCGCTCTGAAGGTGGTCACAGCCGGCGGAGCGGACCGTGAAGGTACCTTTGTCGATGCCAAAACCGGTGCACATACTTCCTACACCTTTTCCGTTTACCTGAAGGGTACGGGGACTCTGCGGCTACGGGTGACCGGTGCCGGAGCGGGAACGGAACTGGCCAGGGGACCGAACATCACCCTGACCGATACCTGGACCCGCCACGCCATCACCGCCACGGCGCAGCCGGGAACCACTGCGACCCATTTCATCGTCGAGACGCCGTCGGCCCAGTCGATCACCTTCTATGCCGACGGGTTGCAGGTGGTACAGAATCATGGGCCTGCACCGTGGACCCTGGGTGGCACCGGCAGCTACCGTACTTCGTGTTCCAGCGCTAACGTGCTCTCCGAAAACCAGTCGAGCGCCGAAACAGACACCAGCGGCTTCCAGACGTTGAGCAGCTGGAACATCAATTCCGGCGCCATCCTCTCCCGGGTCAGTGATGCCTGGCATGGCTCGCATGCCTTACAGGTGACCACGGACGGGAGTGCTGCCAGTCAGGGAGTGGAGACTGTCCCCATTCCTGCCTATCCCAATACCGTATACACGGCCAGCGCCTGGATCAAGGCGCCGCCGGGAACGGCTCTGCGACTGCGCACCCGTGATCATACCAATACGGTGTCCGCACCGGATGTCACTGTGATTGGTGACGGTACCTGGCAGCGGTATGATACCACGTTGACTACTGGTGCCATGGCCGTGGCTGACCTGCGGATGGCGGTGGGGATCGATGGCTCGTCAGCGGCCACTTTTTTGGTGGACGGCCTGCAAATCGAACCAGGTTCGTACGCCACCCCCTGGATCCCGGGGGGGACAAGCAGTGGCGCGGCCGCCTGTCCCACCGCCAATCTTCTTACCGCCAATCAGTCGAGCATTGAGACCGATCTGACCGGGTTCCGAACCGCTGCCAGTTGGAATGTCAATCCAGGCGCCACACTGACGCGCGTGTCCAACAGCGCCAGGTTTGGCAACGCACTGCTGCGAGTAGAAACGAATGGGTCCACGATTTATCAGGGGGTAGAGACAGCGCCGATCCCCTTTTCAGCAAATACCGTTTATACGGCCAGCGTTTGGGTGAAAGCGCCACCGGGCGCCAGCCTGCAGCTATTCCTGCGTGACCACAGCAACTTGCTGTCAGCGCCGTGGATCCCGATTACCGGCGATGGCAACTGGCACCGTTACTCCACATCATTTGTGACCGGTGCCAGCAGCGGCGGTGATCTGCGCATGGGTGTACGTGTGAACGGCTCAGCCACCGTGACCTATGAGCTGGATGGACTGCAAATCGAGAAAAACCGGTTCGCCACTCCCTGGATCCTGGGCGGAACCAGTCACTATTCCGCCGGGGCTGCCACAGTCAACCTGTTGTCCCGAAACCAATCCAGTATTGAAGTGGGCACGACAGGTTTTGCCACGGCGGCCTCGTGGAACATCAACCCGGGAGCCCTCATTTCTCGGGTCGTGACCGAGCAGAAGTTTGGCGGCGCCGCACTGAAGGTGGAACCCAACACGGCCTCCGCCTCCCAGGGTGTAGAAACGACGCCCATTCCACTTGCGGCCAATCAGGTGTATACCGCCAGCGCATGGGTGAAGGCGCCGGTCGGCACGACGCTGCAATTGTTCCTTCGGGACCACTCCAATTTGGTGTCGGCTCCATACACGACGTTTACTGCCGACGGTACCTGGCAACGGTATTCGACCACGTTGACCACCGGCGCCAGTGACGGTGCGGACATGCGCATGGGCGTGCGGGTTCAAGGTACCGGCTCGGTCACGTACTATGTGGACGGGCTGCAGATCGAGCCAGGGCATTACCCCAGGCCGTGGGCCATGGGGAACTGAGAGATTGCCCCGGTCGCATCAGCAAGGGAGGACGCAAAGTTCATGGCCTGGCTTTCATTATGTCGGTCGTGCCGGCCATCCGCTCGCCGGCGTCGGGTACACGGGCTACTGGCAGTCTTGGTCCTGGTCGTTTCCTACGCCCTGGTCACACGCCCCTCCACGGCGTATGCGGCCACCCCGATCACGGCCGTGGCGGCCGGGGGCACCTTGGCACTGGCGCTGCGGTCAGACGGGCAAGTCTGGGCCTGGGGATACAATGCGTGGGGGCAACTGGGCAACGGCGCCACGACCGACCGCACCACGCCCGGATTGGTCCCCGGGTTGAGCGACGTCACCGCCATTTCGGCCGGCGCCTTGCATGCCCTTGCCCTGAAATCGGATGGTACAGTGTGGGCCTGGGGCAACAACACCTTTGGCCAGATCGGCGATAGCACAACCACTACCCGTCTGACCCCGGTACAGGTATCCGGGCTCTCCGGCATCACCGCCATTGATGCCGGCGACTACCACTCCCTGGCTGTCAAGTCAGACGGCACCGTCTGGACCTGGGGTTACAACCAGAGTGGGCAGTTGGGTGACGGCACCACCACGGACCGTAAAACACCCGTCCAGGTCAGCAGTTTAAGCGGTATCACCGCCGTTTCCGGCGGCCACGACTTTTCCCTGGCCTTGAAGTCTGATGGCACCGTACGCTCGTGGGGTGCCAACAGCATGGGCCAGTTGGGCGATGGCACGACAACGCCGCGACTCACGCCGGTCCAGGTGGTCGGGGTCTACAGTATCGCCAGTATATCGGCCGGGGCGAGCCATGCCCTGGCCAGAGGACCTGATGGTGGTACTGGTATTTGGGCATGGGGGGCCAATTTTGCCGGGCAACTCGGGGATGGCACGCGCGTGAATCGGCCCACACCCAAAATCGTCATTTTGCACCATGTTGATTTCGTTGTGGCCGGCGATCACCATTCAGCTTTCGCTTATCATAACTACGATAATTCAGAACTTTTGGCTTGGGGGCGCAATTCCTGGGGGCAGTTGAGCGATGGCACCTATGTAGATCGATTGTCTTCCGTTGACATGGGTACAACGGTATCGCATCGGAGGATCAAGGGCATGGCAGCAGGACCTGGTTACACCCTGATTGTGACCCAGTATGACCAGGTGCTCATGGCTGGGGCCTATAACTTCAGTCCGTGGACGACCTACTCCCATTTCCAGCAACAGGCCTTTGACTAGGAGCCCATTTGGGAGGCAGCTGGGTTGCGCGCAGTTGCCGTTGCGCACCTGCACGGATAGCTTATTTATCTGCTTATTAGGAGGTATCGCTCGTGCCTACCCCATCCAAGCGATGGCGTCTGGTGGCCCGGCTCTTATTGCTTTGCTTACTGGCGCAGTTGCATGTGGCCTGGCCTGCTGCAGTTGCGGCGGCCAGCCCTGAAGATCAGAATGCTCCCAAGGCGGACAGAAAAGCCCCCCCGCCGCCCGTCAGGCCGGAAATCACGGTCTCACCCCCGGCGCGGGACGGTGACTTTGTCGAAGATGTCAGCCAGCGTACCGCTTTCCGCAAAATCTTGCGCAAGGGGAATGAGTCCCGCATCATCCTTGCCATGGCGCCCATGCATTATGAGGTGGCCAAGGGGGCATGGTCGGATATCGACAACACCCTGGAGGCTGACACCGACGGATTCTCCCACCGGAACAAGGCCAACGCCTTCAGTGCGCGCTTCACCAGCAAGTCAGGTGGCAACCAGGTACGTTTCGAGCATAATGGCCGATCGGTCACCCTGGACTTACCTGAAAAAGACATGGGCAACGCACCTGTCAGCGGAAAGGTGAAAAAGAACCAGATGCGTTACGAGGCGCCCGGAGCGCCCGTGGCAGTGGAATACGAGGTGGGCAGTGCCGGTCTGTTTGAAAACATCTGGCTGCTGCGCCGCGGCGCCCCGGCGAAATATGATTTCACCCTCCGGGTCGAGGGTGTCACGCCGGTCCGGCAGCCCAATGGCAGCGTCTGGTTTGTTAAGGATGATTCCATCACCGAACGCGCCTTCTATATTCCTGCCCCCTACGTGGAGGACGCCGCCGGTGCCCGCGGCAACGCCGAGATGGACGTCAAGCCGCTTGGTGACGGACGCTGGCAACTGCGGGCAGAGGTAGACCGGCAGTGGCTCAACGACGACACACGGGTCTGGCCCGTGCGCCTGGACCCCACTCTGTACATCGATACGGCCGGCGGCCAGTGGCTGCAAGTTGGCCCCAATTCCGTCGGCAGCGACGATCGCTTCCTCCGGCTGGGGTACGATCCGTTTACGCTGGTTCACATGCAGTTTGATTTGCGGGACTATGTTAAGGTTCCGGGGCAAATCCTCTCGAATGCCACCCTTTGGCTGGTTGTCCCCGCCAGTGTAGACAGTGGTGGCAATTTCATCTGCAACTACTGTCCTTTATCCTTTACGATTTCGCAGGAAAAGAAGGAGTGGTTCAAGAGTACGGCGAGTTATTATCAGCCAGGCTGGCAGGGGACCACGTGGCCTGATGGCGGCGGTGAGCGTTGCAGCACGGCACCCTGCGGTCCACCCATTCAGGCCAGACTCGCTTGGGCAGACGCAACAGGATATAACAGTATATATTGGGATGGTTCGCGCAGGGCGGAGTGGGGCTTTAACGTTACCGACATGGTGCGCACATGGCTTGACGGCACGGTGCCTAATAATGGATTCTTCTTTAACGAAATAGTTCCCGGCAACTTCAACTACCCTGCGGTTACCTTCTTTTCACCTGCCTATTATCAGTACGGGTCAAGGTTACAGCTAACCTACACTAACCTGCCGCTGCCAACGGCCGTTGGTCAGCCCGACACCACCGTTCCCACCAGCCCCAGGGTTACTGTCTCCAGCCAGGCTTCCCTGATCAAGACAGAACTCTATGTCGATGGTGTACTGGCCGGAACTGATACGACAAGGACGGCCGGCGCCCTCACTTTCAATATCGATGCCACCAAATTCCCGTACGGGGCCCACCAACTCCAAGCCCGTACTTACACCAGCGCCGGGGAGATGGTCGAATCCACCGCGGCGGTTGCCACGTTCGGTGAGGGTGGCGTCACCCCGCCCGTGAACCTGACCGTAGTCCCGCGCCCGGGTGGCGGAATGCGCCTGAACTGGGCCAAATCCACCGCCAGCAACCCTGGCCGAACGATCAGCTACACCATCCTGCGGGCAAACGACAGTGCGTTTACATCGCCCACCACTGTCGCCACTGGTGTAAGTGCCCTGAGCTACGACGATGCGCTTGCCACTGGAACCCCCTTTTACAAGGTACAGGCTGTCACCAGCGCCGGGGTAGCGAGTGCGCTCACTCCAGCCGTGCAGTCGCTGGCCCCAATTCAGCCCTTTGGCCTCACCTATCAGAATATGGCTGGCGGTGGAATCAAGTTAAGCTGGTCGCCTTCGCCCACGGCGCATGTGGACCAGGGCGTCACCTATCAGGTGTTCAGGAATGGGACCCTGCTGGCCGGCGGGGTGAACAGCACAACCTACACGGACACCGCCGTGACAGCAGGCACCAGTTACACCTATTCGGTGGTGGCACAGAACGGAGCCGGCCAGACCAGAGCCTCCGAATCCCTGCCTGCCATACCCAGGCAAAGCTACAGTGGACCGGAAGCGCCCACCCAGGTACAAGCTGTGGCCGGGCGGAGCCGGACCATCGGTCTGACCTGGACTCCGGCCAACGATCCAGCCACTACCTACGAAGTCATTCGATACACCGGCAGCAACCCATGGGCTGATCCCGGTACGGGCTCCCCCCTGGCAACCGGAATCAGCACCTGGTTTTGGAATGACACGGACGCCTCGCTGGCGGAAGGCCAACAGTACTGGTATCGTGTCCGTTCCGTCAGATCCGGCCAGGCCGGTCCATGGTCGGCTCCGGCCGGGGCGGTAGCCACCAGCGTCCGCCGGACCGGTACGGACCCGCGCCAGGCATTCGTCCAGCTACCCTTCGGTACGAACAGCGCCCGGGTAAACCTGTCCAGCGGTAACCTGGTGCTGTCCGCAGTCGATGTAAGCGTACCGGTGCCATACCTGCCGCACGTGCTGGCCCGCACCTATAACGCGCAGGACTGCGGCGCCTGCACCATCCTTGGGGTGGGCTGGCGGCTGGGCGCCGAGTGGACAGTGGCGGAGACGGCGGACGGTGCGATTGTAACGGCTGGAGAAGGAACCGAACACCGCTTTACCTGGACCGGCTCTGCCTACGTGCCGGAGGCCCGTTACTACGGCACACTGGCGCGTGATGCCGGTACAGGCGGGTGGACGCTGAACTTCCCTGACCTGACCCAGTACAACTTCCGGCCGGACGGCCGGCTGGATTTCATTCAGGAGCGCAACGGCAACCAACTCCAGTACCTTTACGGCGGCCCGGGGCTGCTGACGCAAATGGTCAGTAAGGATGCCAGTGGAGCCGTGCTGCGCAGCACCACCCTGTCGTACGACAGCGCCGGACGCCTGCAAACGGTGACCGACCCGGCCGGACGCCAGACTACCTACCAATATGACAACGCCGGCCGCCTGGCGCAGGTCAGGAACCAGGCCGGAGAGACGACCACGTACCAGTATGACTCCCTGAACCGCCTGACCCGGGTGCAAGACGGCGCCGGCCGCTGGAACTACGTGGCCTATGGCGTAAACGGGGCGGTAACCTACCTGCTGGACGGGCTGGGCACTGCCACTGCCATCAATACCCATGCTGCCGGCACCACAGTCGTCAGCGATGCATCGGGCAACGCGACGACCTATGTCCTGGACGGCCGGGGCTGGCCGCAGCAAATCGTCGATGCCCTCGGGAACACGACCGCCTTCGAGTATACCTTTTCAGGTGCAACCTTCAGCAAGTATACCATCACGAATGCCCGGGGCCTGAAAACGGAATATACCTATGACACAGCGGGTCGCGTGACCAGGGCCTACGAACACGCAGGTGCGACAGCAGATACCCAGGAACTGGTGGCCCCCGGGGTAAGCTCCCGTACCAACGACAGCCGGTATGATACCGTCACCGGGGATCTGACCGACCAGTCCACCCAGGTCAGCCATGACCCGGGTACGGGGGATCAGGTTTACCACGGCAACCATTACACTTATTCCTACAATGGCAATCGGATCCAAACGATCTCAGTTCAGCGCTACACCCAGACCAACAGCGCGACTGCGACCATGGTCGGGCCGGTTTCCACCACCACCCTGGGAGCGAACGGTTGGGTAACGCAGGTGGGGGTCGCGCAATCCGGTGACCCCAATGATGGCGTCACACACCTTGAATATAACGCCAACGGCACCCTCAGGTCGGTCACCAGGCGCGACATTGATGCCAACCTGCGGACAGAGGGCGCCATCGCCGCCAATACACCGCCACGGGATGTGGTGCAGGAGTTTACGTACTACGCCGACGGCCAGGTCATGGACGTGGTGGACTGGCACCTGGCCGGGACCGCCGGCACGGCCGCCACGCATCATGAGTATGATCAGGTGGGCCGCCCGGTTCGGACTACCGGACCCGATGGCGCCAGTACCTATACGTTTTATGACCCTTCCGGCCTGCCTGTGCTGACCATTGACCAGGCTGGCCGCAGTCAGGTAGTTTTGCATGATGCTGCCCGGCGTACGGCCGCCACCATTCAGGCCGACGGTGGGATCATCACCTACCAGTACAATTCTGCCGGTCTGCATATTGCCACCACGGACCCACTGAACCATACGACTGCCCTGCAGTACGATGCTCTGCACCGGGTGGTCCGGGTGACCGACCCGAACAACATGGCGCAGGCCTGGGTATATGACAAGGTTGGTAACGTCACCGCCGTTGCAACGGGATCGGCGGACATGCTGAATCAGAACAAGGGCTACACGGTCAGGTCCAGCTATTACCTCGCCAACCTGCCAAAAGAGACGAGGGAGCCGATCCCGGTCGAGGCGATTACCCCAACGGCGGGTGTCAGTCTGCCACCGACCGATCCAGGCGATCCGGCCGGCACGACCTATAACATCAGCGCGTACGAATACAACCCACATTCCGCGCCTCTGCGTTCACTACCCTTTGATTTTTTGATCCTCTAAGAAAAGCAGGTCGGGGCATGTCCCACTTGCCCGGGGGCAGGATGACGTGCATGCCAAACACGACC
>JAKFDK010000143.1:0-17660 GCA_036676195.1 Clostridia bacterium
CGTGGAAACACCCAGAATTCCCCTTGGGGAATTGAAACACGCCAGGCTGCCGGCTCACCGGCCTGGTCCCGGGTGGTGGAAACACCCAGAATTCCCCTTGGGGAATTGAAACTCCTTCTCTAACTTGGTAACATCAGGCTGGTTCTGCATGTGTGGAAACACCCAGAATTCCCCTTGGGGAATTGAAACCGGTAGACGTTGTAGCCGGCCAGATCCGGCTCACTGGTGGAAACACCCTGAATTCCCCCTGGGGAATTAAACAAACAAATCCTTGCCAGGAAGCCCGCTGATAATAATGGCCCGGCCCGAATGGTCAACAACGACAAGGAGGTGTGCCCTTTGTCTGCCGGTGAGTTGGAAAGGGATTACCTGCCCATCTCAGCCGTAGCAGAAGTCCTGTACTGCCCACGCAATTTCTATTACCGCGTTACAGAAGGCGCCCGAGAACAGAATCACCACGTATTACAGGGTAAGTTCGAGGAAGAGCGGCGGGAGGAGCGGGAAACGGTCTCCCGTCCCGGAACGGTTCAGCGGCGAGGCCAGATGATAGCCTCCGAGCGCCTGCGACTCATTGGAATAGTCGACGCACTGGAAGAGCGAAATGACATCTACCCGGTGGAGTATAAAAAAGGCGAAGCCGGGGACAAGATCCATGACCAGGTGCAACTGTGTGCCCAGGCCATGGTGCTGGAAGAAGTCCTGGACCGGCCGATTCAGCAGGGCTATGTGTACTATGGCGAATCCCGCATACGGGTACCGGTCGAATTCACAGAGGATCTCCGGGAATTGGTGCTCAAAACCATCGACACTGCCTTCCGTATCCTGGAGTCCGGGGAAATCCCCGAACCAGTCAACGATGTCCGCTGCACCGGCTGCAGCTTGCAGGAACGCTGCCTGCCATCCGAAGTACAGTTCCTGCACAAGAAAGGAGAAGCGCCCACCCGCCCACTGCCTGGAGTCAACCTTGGCCGAGTCCTCTACGTGGACGAGCCAGGCGCATACATCCGCAAGTCCGGTGAGCGGCTGGTAGTTACGAAAGATCAGACCACCCTGCGGGAAATACCGGCCGTGAACCTGGATGAGGTCGTTCTGGCAGGACAGGTCAACCTTTCCACCTCTGCCCACCGCATGCTGCTGGAGCACGAGATCCCGGTGAGCTTCCTCTCTCCGCATGGAAACTACGAAGGGCGGCTGCAGCCCGCCTGCTCCCGCAACGCAGTCCTGCGCATCGCCCAGGTGCAGGTTCACCTGGACCCCGCCGCCCGTTTGCAACTCGCCCGCCAGTTCGTGGCCGGAAAACTCGCCAACATGCGCACCGTGCTGGTACGCCATCGCCGCACCCACAACAGCGAAGAACTGGTCCGGGCGATCAGAGAACTGTCGGCCAGCGCCGAACGGGCCACCGGGGCGACCGAGCTGGCTGTGCTGCGGGGCATTGAAGGCATGGGCAGCAGGCACTATTTCAGCGTGCTGAACAGTCTGCTCCGGCCAGACCTACCCTTCGCCTTTGAGAGACGGACCCGCCGCCCGCCCACAGACCCGGTCAACGCACTGCTCAGTTTTGCGTATGCCCTGCTCACCAAGGAAGCTGTCGCGGCCCTCGGCGTGGCCGGACTGGACCCTTATGTCGGGTTTCTGCATGAGGCTAAATACGGCCGCCCGGCTCTGGCACTGGATCTGGTGGAAGAGTTCCGACCGCATCATGGCTGACTCAGTGGTGATGGGCCTGATCAATCGGGGGATGATCAAGCCAGAGGACTTCGAACACTCGCTGCAAGGCTGTTTCCTGTCTGGCGCGGCGCGCAAGCGCTTTTACCAGGCATGGGAACAGCGCCGGTCAGAAGAAATCACGCATCCGATTTTCGGGTACAAACTGCCCTACCGCCGCATGCTGGAACTGCAGGCCCGCTTTTTGGCCAAAGTGGTCCAGGGTGAACTGCCGCAATACCACCCCATGCTGGTGCGCTGACATGGAACGATTTGTGGTGGTGTACGACATTCGCGACGACAGGCGCCGGACTGCCGTACACAAGACCATGAAAAACTACGGGATACCGGTGCAAGAAAGCGTCTTCGAGGTCGACTTACGGCCAGAGGATCTGCTGCGCCTGCAAATCCGGTTGGGTTCACTGTTGGACGCCAAGCATGACAGCATCATTTTCTACCGGATGTGTCGCCGCTGCGCCGAAGCGGCCACGCGCCTGGGACGGTCCGACGATCCGTTTGCCAGCTCCATCACCATCATTTAGGTGCCCGGTTGGGCGACCTCACCCAATCACTCTCCACATAAAACAAAGGCACATAACACTATCCTCATACCCCAAACCCAAATAATCAACATTAACTGCAGGAAAACCATTGCGCTGTGCATAAGTGATCTTCTCACCCATCGCGGTGAGGAGTGCATGCGGTGGAAACCAGTATTCGCCTGGCCTGCTCGGCCCTGGTCACAGTAGCAGAACAGGCGCTCCATGTCCAGTTCCCCATCCCAAAGGAACTGCGCCCCGATCCCCCGGCCCAGCAAGCACTGGAAACAGCCATGCGGCTACTTGGCTGCCGGGAACGGCGGCCGCTTGCCGCGCCCACCACCCCGTTCTGCCATGTCCAACTGGAGCCTGCCCGGCCCTTACCCAAACCCCAGGTGCTGGCGCCCGCTCCCCTAAGCCCAGGGGCAACCTTCCCCTCCCCGACCGGCAAAGCCCCGCCGGAACACCTGCAACAACACGCGGCCAAAGCCGCTTGGGCTATCCAGGCGGCACTGCAGCCAGCAGCAGCCACGGCCCACCTGGAATCGCATCTGCTGGACGCTCTGGAACAACATCTTTGGTGCCTGCCTGGTACCCAGCCGGGCGCCACCGCACTGGACAGCGCCCGCACCCTGGCCGCCACAGCCTGTGCCCTCCACGCCGCAGCACCCGCTCGCCCCGATGACCAGACGCCCCTGGCGCTGGTTCTGGGCGACCTGTCCGGAATTCAGCGGTACCTGTTTGCTGCCAGCCACCATGGCGCCGGCGGCGTGGCCAAGCGGCTGCGGGCCCGTTCATTCTGCCTGTCCATGCTGTTGGAAGCGGCAGCCCTGCACCTGCAGGTTCTGCTGGGCTCGCCCATGGCCAGCATCATCATGAATGCCGGGGGCAGGTTCCTGCTCCTCACTCCTGGCCACCCAGCGGCCCTGGCACGAATCGAACAGGGAGCCGCCGACCTGTCCAACTGGATGCTCCAGCGCTACCGGGGCGAGGTGGCCGTCAACCTGGCCTGGCACGTGTTCCCGGCCGCCCGCCTGGCCGAATTCGGTACTGTTCTTACCGAATGCGAGGCCGCCATGGCACGCGCCAAGGCCCGTCCTCTGGGGCAGGCCTTGCAGGCAGGCCAGCGCTGGCAGGAGGAACTGTTTGTCCAGGAAGCTCCGCCGGCGGGATGGTCCACCTGCCAGGCCTGCCACCGGGAGACAGCACCGGGAGACCCCGATGGTGAGCGTATCTGCGCCACTTGTCGCGCACAGGAAGCGCTGGGCCGCCGCCTGCCCCGGGCACGCAGCGCCGCCATTTACCGCGGTCCGGCACCGGCCGGGTCTGTGCACCTGCTGGGCGACCTGCACCTGGCCGTCTTTCCAGACCGCCCGCCGGATCATCCCCGCCCGCTGGCCTGCTTCACCCTGCGGGGCGAATCACCGCGGGAACTCCCCGGGCGCGCCACCCGGCGCTACCTGGCCAATCATATCCCCCTGGCCCCCGCCGACCTGGATGCCTTCTGTGGGGACTGCCACATCTGCCAGCAGGCCGGGCGCCCCAAACCGGCCGCCGGCGACCCGCTCTACTTTGACTGCCTGGCGAACCAGGCGGACGGCCGGCCGCTCCTGGGCTATTTCAAGGCCGACGTAGACCTGTTGGGCTCCCTGTTTTGCTTCGGCTTTCAATCGGAAACCGGGGCACAGCGGGTGACCCCGGCACAGATTACCGCCCTCAGCCGCTTTCTGGACCTGTTTTTCGCCGGCCATGTCACGCAACTGCTGGCCGAACGATTCCCCCTGTGTTATTCAGTGTTCGCCGGCGGTGACGATCTGTTTCTGGTTGGGCCATGGGACCAGATCGTGAAAGCGGCCCAGGTCATTCAGGCCGACTTTCACCGCTACACGGCCGGCAACCCCAGCGTAACCCTGTCGGCAGGCACGGTGGCCGTGAGCCCGCGATTACCCCTGAGCCGGGCCGCCGAATGGGCCGAAGCTGCACTCAAGGCCGCCAAAGATGAGCCCGCCCCCGGCCGGACGGAAGGGCGCAACCAGTTCACCCTGTTTGGTGAAACAGTACCCTGGCCGCAGGTGCCCAGCCTGCTGGGCCATGCCGGCCGCCTGGGGGAGTGGTTGTGCAACAGGCAGGTGGGAAGCGGCTTTGTGTACCGGCTGCTCCAGTACGCCGACCTGCTCAGGCAGTTCCGGCAGGATACCGGCGGCATGCAGGTACTGGCGCTCCTGACGTACGACCTGGAACGCAACGTGACCACCACCAGCGTGCATAAAGGTGAAGTTGCCGAAGTGGCCCGCTGGGCCCAAACAGTGCGCGACTCGGCCTGGCAGGCGGCCACCGGACAGGCCGCAGGCGCCGACCCCGCCCTGGCACTGCACCTGCGGGCGGTGGCCAGCTATGCCTTGAATATGTACCGGCGAGGTGAACGCGATGCAGCCGAATAGAGGCCCGAACAGGGGTGCCAGCCCCCCACCCGAATTGCCTCCGGATTACCTGAAAACCGGCTACTTTGATGCCGCCGGCAACCCGCGTAAGGAACTGGTGACCACAGTCGCCCAAGCAGTGGCCAGATCACTGCGCAAGGCATACCCGGAGTTGACCAACAGCCAGATGCGCCAGTTTTACACCCACGTCCGCGGCATTGAATACCGGCTGCGCCAGGGCCGGACATTTGCCGAACTGCAAGCCGAACTGCACATGCTGAAGCCCCTGGCCGAGGAACGGCAGAAAAAGGACAAGGTGCCTGAGCTATTCAGCGCTTTCATTCGCACCAACCTGGCCCACGTCACCGATGAAAAGAGCTTTCTCAAAGGCTTTCTGCTACACTTTCAGGCCGTGTTGGCGTTCCACTACAAGAAAGGGGAGAAGGGCGCATGAAACTCGAACGGCAGCGGGTCATCCGGGGAACGCTGTATTGCCGGACCGGTCTGCGCATTGGCGGCAGCCAGGATCAGTTGGAAATCGGCGCGGTGGACAACCCGGTGATCAAGCACCCCCTTACCGGCGACCCGTATGTGCCCGGCTCAAGCCTCAAGGGCAAAATGCGCTCTCGCCTCGAATGGGTGGCCGGGTTGCGCTATGGCAGTGAACCCTGCCGCTGTGCCGAACCAACCTGCCTGGTCTGCCGCGTGTTCGGCCCCCACAAACAACCAAAGCACTCGTTAGGCCCCACCCGGCTGCTGGTACGGGACGCGATTTTGAGTGACACCAGCCAGCAAGCATTTGCGGTCATCCGGGAAGGCGGCGGCAGCCCCCTGGAAGTGAAAACCGAAAACATGATCGACCGGCAAACCGGAGTGGCCACCCACCCCCGCCCGGTGGAGCGGGTGCCGTCAGGCACCACCTTTGACCTGGAGTTGGTGGTGCAAATCCTGGACATGGACATTTCCGAACAAAGGGAAGCGGACATGCTGAACCTGGTGCGTCAGGGACTGCGGCTGGTGCAGGAGCACTACCTGGGGGCCGGCGGCAGCCGGGGTTACGGCCAGGTGGAGTTCCGGAATCTCACCCTGGACGGAGAGCCCTGGCCGCTTGAAGACCCCGGTCCGGCCGGGGTACCCGCCGCCGGGCAGTAGGAGGTGGCAAGATTGCGCACCTACCGCGCTGTGCTGCACCTGCAGGGCAGCTACATAACCCCTTTTCATGCTGACACCCTGTTCGGCCACCTGTGCTGGGCCCTGCACGCCAGCGCAGGCCCGGAGGCCGTGACGGCGCTCCTGTTCCAGTACCGAGACCGGCAGCCGCCGTTCGTGCTTTCCAACGGATTTCCCGGCCACCTGCTGCCCCGGCCGCTGATTCCGGCGACGGCAGACTCCGGCCCCAGGTCCAAGGCCCAGCGCCTGGCGGACTCACGCCAGGGCAAGCGGCTCAGGCGGCTGGAGTTCGTCGCCCTGCCGGAATTCCTGGCGCTGGCCCGAGGTGAACGGCCGTCGCTGGCGGCAGAGTCGCCGGCCCGGCGCGTGGTGACCTGGCATAACCAGGTCGATCGGCTGGCCGAAACCGCCGGCGGCGAGGGCGGGGCGCTGTACAGCCTGGACGAAGAGTTTGTGGATGGCGGCCAGGTCTCGGTCTACATCAAAACGGACGCAGCCTGGCTGGCGCGCCTGCGTGACCTGTTGGTCATGGTCGGGCAGGGTGGCTTCGGCAAACGTCGGTCCGTAGGCCGGGGCGTCTTTACCGTGGCCGCCCTGGAGCCAGTACCCGAACTGGACACGCCGCCGCCCGGCACCAACGGTTTTGTCTCCCTGGCCCACTTCATACCGGCAGCGGCTGACCCCACCGCCGGCTTTTACACCCTGCTCACCAAGTACGGCAAGCTGGGCAATGCATACGCCCACCTGCCCAACCCCTTCAAGCGGCCGCTGATCTTTCTGCGCGCCGGGGCTGCGTTTTACACTGGCGATCCTCCCAGGGCCTTCTATGGGCGGCTGGTGCCTGGCGTGGCCCCCGGCCGGCCGGAGGTCTGCCAGTATGGGTTTACCCCCGCCGTGCCGGCGGTGCTGCCGGCATGCTGAATATTTTCAAGCTCATCTTTACCGTGGTGCAGGAGGGGCAGGTACGCGGCCTGGGCGGCGAAGAGGCGCACGCCCTCCTGTTCCGCTGGCTGAATGAAGCCGACCCGACACTGGCCGGGGAAGTACATGCCGCACCGCAAAAACCGTTCTCTATCTCCGGGGTGCGCGGGGCCGGCGCCCGCCGGGCTGAAGGCGGTCGGCATCTGACTGTACCCGGCACCGTCCACCTGCGCATCACCAGCCTGTCCGCCCCGGTCCACGCCGTGTTGCAGCAGGTCAGCCAGCAGTTGCCCGGACGGACGGTCCGGCTGGGTAACGCCGTGCTCAGGTGCGACCGGGCAGAGGCAGTACATGGCCCCACCGGCCGCGGCTGGGAAGAGATCTGGCCGGGTCCGGCTAGCCCCGAAGTCAGCCTGCGCCTGCACACCCCCACCAGCTTCCGCCGCCAGGGCGTGCAGATCATCTACCCCGAGCCGGGCCTGGTCTTCGGCAGCCTGCTGCAGCGTTACAACGCCTTTGCCGGCTGCCGCCTGCCGCCGGAGTGGTCGCAGCGCCTGGGTACCGTTCGCACCAGCCGCTATGCCCTCCGCACCGAAGCCGTTCACTTTCGGGACTACACCATGATCGGCTGCCGGGGCCTGGTCACCTTTACCGCCCCGCCCGGCAACCCGGAACTGAGCGCGCTCATGTCCGGCCTGGCCCGCCTGGTCCCTTACACCGGTGTGGGCTACAAGGTCACCATGGGACTTGGCCAGGCCAGCTACCTGTTCCCCTCTCCCCCTGCCGATCCCCCGGCACCCCCTGCCGCGAGTGGCAACCGGTCTGATCCCTGACACGGAGGTGACATCGTTGGATGCTGTGCTGATCTGCAATGTCGGGCACCATGACCTGAAGCTCACCCGGGACCTGGAACTGGATGGACAGCAGGTGACCAGCGAGCGGTTAAGGGAAGACTCCCGCCGTACCGGTGAACTGCTGCTGGCCAACTGGGATAGCGCAGCCCCGGCACTCTCGATTCCGATTATTGATAAGTTCCTGGCCCGTATTCGGGACACGCAGCAGGTGCGCCGGGTCCACCTGTTTGTAACCAACCAGCAGGACTCCAAGTACAGCAAGAGCGATACCGTCACTACCGGGAAGATCATTGAGCGCTTGCTGGCTGACCGCCGACTGCTGGTCAAGTTGCATGAGTTTCGCGAGAATCCCGCCGACTGGGATCTGGTCCTGCGGTTTTATCTGCGCCGGCTTCCTGGTCTGGCTCTTTCCGGAGCACGCCACTATCTTGGCTTGACCGGTGGGACGCAGCAAATGAACACGGCGCTGCTGATCGCCGGTATGGAAGCCTTTGCGGAGCGGCACGTGCTCAGCGCCACCAGTGACCAGCCTCTGCCCGCCCTGAGCCAGGTGGACCGGTTGATTCAGCGCCGGTGGGTGATTCGCACCATCATTAGCCATCTGGACCACGGGGACTACTGGGCCGCCTATGGCCTGTTAAAGGATAACCCTGAAGCGGCCGGCGATGCCGACCGCCATGCCCTCTGTCTGGCGCTGCTGGACTATGGGCACCTGCGCCTGTGCTTCCGCTTCGATGCCGCCGCCCGCGTGCTGGCTCCGGTGGTTGCCCTGGCACCCGACGGCGCCACCAAGGCCACGGTCATGGAACTGGAGCATGAGGCGATCCGTCTGTACAGTGCAGAAACCTCGGACATGCAGGGCTTACGGCTGCAGGAGATCGCCCGCAGTGCCCGCCTGTACCACCGCCGGGGGCAGTGGCTGGAATTGCCCGCCCTGACCCATGCCTTCCGGGAGATGGCGCTGTCGCTGTTAGTGGAGCGGGCAGGTGTTCAGGTTCAGAATCCCGGGTCCGGCTGGCCCAGGCTGGACCTGAGTTCGGTCCGGCAGCAGGCCGGCCTGACCGAGGCTCTGAACGCCACTCAGTATGACGGCCAGCCGCTGAAATGGCAGGATAAGCTGACTGTCCCGGTGGCCCGAGCTGTGCTGGCGTGGGCCGCGCAGGCGCAGGAGAACACCCTGAAAACCTGGCTGGACGAACTGGACGGCCTGGAAGAGACCGTGCGCGTGCGGAACCGAACTGTTTTTGGCCATGCTTCGGAAGGGGTAAACGAGGAAACCCTGTCCGGCAAGTTCCCGGGCGGAGGCGATGCCCTGGTTCAAACCCTCGGGCGGCTGGCCGGCGAACTGACCCAGAGCAACGAGCAGCCACCTGACCCCTTCGACCGGGTGCATGATCTGGTCAGTCGGCTGTTGCTTGCTTGATCGGTCCGGGGCCAGGGGCACCCCCACCGCGGCATTTCCGTCGGCAGTCATTTGGCCTCCCATACCGGAAGGTGTGCTATAATTCATGAAGAGGGCGCCAGCCTCGGGCCACCGCTCTTCGTCCCACAGCCGCTGACGACTCGGCGCCGATCGGATGAAATATTGCGGCAAGCTTGCAGTCAGCTACCACCCTGGATTCGAGAACCTATGCCTGTGCACAAACCCCCGGAGGTGCTCGAAATCCTGTAGGGCGCATCCCAGGCGGTTTTGACCGCAAGGCCACTGCATGACAACCCCGGTTTCGGGATGTCTGACCCGAGGTTCTCGAAATCGCGCCCTACAGCCCGCATGGCTGTAGGCCCCCAGATGGCCGCTGTGGAAATAACCTGAATTCCCCTTGGGGAATTGAAACCGTCCTGGCTGTACTCCACCATGTAGTAGTCCGGACCAGGTGGAAATAACCTGAATTCCCCTTGGGGAATTGAAACTTGATTAGCTCGCTCAGGTCAGTAGGCCGGAAGTCCGCGTGGAAATAACCTGAATTCCCCTTGGGGAATTGAAACCGTACCTTTGGGTGAACCGGAGGAACTTGGCGTCGATGGTGGAAATAACCTGAATTCCCCTTGGGGAATTGAAACGCCTCCTGGATCATGGCAGTCTGGATCCGGCGCATCTGGTGGAAATAACCTGAATTCCCCTTGGGGAATTGAAACCGTCGTAGAAGCGCGTTCCCCGCAGGTCGGAACCCCGGTGGAAATAACCTGAATTCCCCTTGGGGAATTGAAACTCATAGATACACCACCCTGTACGCCTCCTGTCCGCCCAGGTGGAAATAACCTGAATTCCCCTTGGGGAATTGAAACGTCAGGTCAGCCCACTCAGACATCATGCCGGGCATGTCGTGGAAATAACCTGAATTCCCCTTGGGGAATTGAAACTCCTCATCCTCGGCGAAGGCCATGCCGGATTCCTCGCGTGGAAATAACCTGAATTCCCCTTGGGGAATTGAAACCCTGATACCTCTAGGGCAAAGTCAGCTTTATGACGCAGTGTGGAAATAACCTGAATTCCCCTTGGGGAATTGAAACCCCGTCAGGGTCTGCCCCTTGCGCAGGTAGGGTGATAGTGGAAATAACCTGAATTCCCCTTGGGGAATTGAAACGTCGCCAGGCGTGGGTGGTATTGCCGTCCTGGGTGAAGGTGGAAATAACCTGAATTCCCCTTGGGGAATTGAAACTCTTTGTCCGCCATGTGCCCGCTGCCTGGCTGGTCCAAGGCATTGGTGCCGCTCGCACCAGCATCCGCATTGGGGCAATTCGCGCGGACATTGGGACAACTGGCGCGGACATTGGGGCAACTGGCGCGGACATTGGGGCAAATTGCGCCGACATTGGGGCAACTCGCGCGGACATTGGGGCAACTCGCGCGGACATTGGGGCAACTCGCGTGGGCATTGGGGCAACTCGCGCGGACATTGGGGCAACTCGCGTGGGCATTGGGGCAACTTGCGCGGACATTGAGGCAACTCGCGCCGACATTGGGGCAACTTGCGCCGACATTGGGGCAACTTGCGCCGACATTGGGGCAACTTGCGCCGACATTGGGGCAACTTGCGCCGACATTGGGGCAACTCGCACCTGAGAAATATGCCGCACGGCTCGGGTACGGCCGCGCCCCGGGCACCGCACAATCACGGCGTGGTGGTGGTACAGCAGCTGGCCAGAGCCCCGCACAGCGGCGGGCCACCAGATCAAACGATCTGGTGGCCCGCTCTGCGTTAGCCCGGCAAGAATCAAATCAGCGCCAGTTCCCGCCCCACCGCCTCGAAGGACGCCAGGGCCTGGTCCAGGTCAGCCCGGGTATGCGCAGCCGTCACGATAGTCCGCACACGGGCCTTGCCCCGCGGCACCGTGGGGAAGACGATCCCCTGCGCCAGCACACCCCGGGCAAACAACCGATCCGACAGCAGCAGGGCCTTGCGCTCATCCCCGGCAATCACCGGCGTGATCGGAGTCTCGCTGCGGCCCGTGTCGAACCCCAGGCGCTGCAGCCCGGCCTTGAAGTACCGGGTATTCTCCCAGAGGCGCTCCACCAGCGCCGGGCTGGCCTCCAGCAGGTCCAGGGCGGCGGTAATGGCGGCGACGACCCCGGGCGGATGCGACGTGCTGAACAGGAACGGGCGGCCCCGGTGCCACAGCAGTTCGATCAGGGCCCGGGTGCTGGCCACATACCCACCCAGAACGCCGATGGCCTTCGAGAGGGTGCCCACCTGCACATCCACCCGGCCATCGAGCCCGAAATGGTTCACCGAGCCGCGGCCGTTGGCGCCCAGCACGCCGGAACTGTGGGCATCATCCACATAGAGCATGGCGCCGTACTGTTCGCACAGAGGCACAATCTGCGGCAGGAGAGCGATGTCGCCATCCATGCTGAACACACCGTCGGTGATCACCAGCAGGCGGCGGGCGTTGCCTTTGGCCTCGCGCAGGCGCGCCTCCAGGTGGTCCATATCGCTGTGGCCATAGCGCAGAATCGGCGCCTTCGCCAGGCGGCAGCCATCAATGATCGAGGCATGGTTGAGTTCATCGGAAATAATGGCGTCATCCTCGCCCACCAGCACCGGAATCACACCACTATTGCAAGTAAAGCCGGACTGAAAGACCACCGTGGCCTCCACATGCTTGAAGTGGGCCAGGCGTTCCTCCAGCCGGACGTGCAGGGTCTGGGTGCCAATGATGGTCCGGACCGCGCCCGTACCGGCCCCCCACTCCCGGGTGGCGTTCATCATCGCCTCCTTGAGCATGGGGCTGTTGCACAGGCCCAGGTAATCGTTGGAGCTCAGGTTGACCACCGACTGCCCGTCCACGACACAATGCGGACCCTGCGGCGTCTGCAGTTCCCGCATGGGGCGATAAATCCCGGCCTCATGCAAGGCCCTGATCTCATCGGCCGCCCAATCCAACTGCATACTCTGCCCCCCCTACGGTGTCAGTACTACCTTGCCGCAGCGGCCCTCCCGCATCAGCTCCATGCCCCTGTCCACCTCGGCCAGGGGCAGCCGGTGGGTGACCAGCGGCGCCAGACGCTCCGCCAGGCCGGCCCGCATCAGGGACCGTACCTGGAACCAGGTCTTGAACAGCTTGCGCCCGGCGATGCCCTGCAGGGTCACACCCCGCATGATCACCTGATTGGCCAGGTCGATCTCCACCCCCCGGGTGGGCAGCCCCAGCATGGAAACCCGTCCGCCGTTGCGCACCGCCGCCACCGCCTGCTGAATCGCCCGGGGATTGCCGGACATCTCCAGCACCACATCGCTTCCGTAGCCGGCCGTCACCCGCCGGATTTCCGCCACCGGATCCAGCGCCGAGGCGTCGATCACCACATCGGCGCCCAACTGCCGGGCCAGTTGCAGGCGGTAGGGATTGACATCGACGGCGTAAACGGCTTCCGCCCCGCACATTTTCGCCACCGGTACCGACATGATGCCGATGGGACCGCAGCCCACCACCGCCACCGTCTGCCCGGCGATCTCCCCGGCCAGCACCGTGTGCACGGCGTTACCCAGGGGCTCCTGGATCGACTGCAGTTCAAAGGGCAGATCCCGGTCGTTGACCCAGCAGTTCCATTCCGGCAGGGCCACATACTCGGCGAACGCACCGTTGGTATCCACGCCCAGAATCCGGGTGTTCTCGCATAAGTGGTATTCCCCGTTCCGGCAGCGCGGGCAGACATGGCACACAAGATGAGTCTCCGCCGAAACGCAGTCTCCCACCTTGACCGACGTTACATCCGCCCCCACCGCCACCACCTCGCCGGCCATCTCGTGGCCGACGGTCAGGGGCGGCTTGACCCGGCCCTGGGACCAGGCATCCCATGCGTAAATATGGTAGTCGGTGCCGCAGACGGTGGCCGCCCGCACCCGCACCAGCACCCCGTCCGACCCGATGGGCGGAATGGGCAGTTCCACGAGGGCTGCCCCGGGCGCCGGCTGCTGCTTCACGATCGCCTTCATGGTTTCGGTCACAGCTAACCACCTCTGTTTCCGACCGGACGGTACTCCGGATTTGCGGTACTATCGTACTCTTAATTCCATAGTTTGTCAATCGCACCTACGCGTGACAAAGAGGCGCAGAGCCGGGCCGCTAATAGCGTACCCGGCCCTGGACCGATCGACCACCGCAAAACTCATAGTCAGTCGCAGGCCGGCAGCACCGGCTGGGCCGCCGGCACCAGCACTACCTGCGGCGTCCCGGTCAGCGGATGGGTCGTTACCATCACCTGACTGCCGTACGCACGGTTGATCACCTCAGGCTGCAGCACCTCCGCCGGACGGCCGGCGGCCACCATCTGCCCCCGGTGCAGCAGCATCAGCCGGGCACAGTACAGGGCAGCCAGATTCAGGTCGTGCAGCACCGCCACCACCGTCAGGCCCTGCTCCCGGTTCAAACTGGTCAGCAGGTCAAACAGGCTCACCACATGGCGCACGTCCAGATGGTTACTGGGCTCGTCCAGCAGCACGATCTGCGCCTGTTGGGCCAGTGCCCGGGCAATGGCCACCCGCTGCCGTTCACCCCCGGACAGGCTGGAAAACCGCCGCGACGCCAGATCAGCCGTACCGGTGACCGCCATCGCCTGCTGCACCTGTGTCCGGTCGGTCGGGCCTTCGCTGCGCCAGCGGCCCAGGTGTGGGTAGCGGCCCATGGCCACCACCTCTTCGGCGGTGAAATCGAACTCGTCGGCCAGGTGCTGCGCCACCACGGCAATCTGCCGGGCCCGCGCCCGCGGCGGCAGGCTGCGGATGGGCCGCCCGTCCAGGCAGACCTGGCCGGCGGTCGGGGACATCACCCCGGACAGAGCCCGCAGCAGGGTGGTCTTGCCCGAGCCGTTGGGCCCGACAATGCCGGTGAAGCTGCCGGGGGTAAACGCACAGGTCACCCCGTCCAGTACGGTACGGCTGCCCAGGCGCACCTGCAGATCATCCGCCGTCAGCAGAGCCACGGCCCGTCACTCCCCTCTGACCAGGTTCTGCCGAAGTAGCCATAGGAAAAACGGCGCACCGGCCAGCCCGGTGATCACGCCCACCCGGATCTCCTGCGGCGCCCACAGGGTACGCCCCAGGGTGTCAGCCAGCAGCAGAAAGGCGGCCCCGCCAACGGCCGATGCCGGCAGCAAAAACCGGTGACCCGGTCCCACCACCAGGCGTACAATGTGCGGCACAATCAGGCCGACGAACGGAATCAGACCAGCCACCGAAACGGTGGCTGCGGTGGCCAGGCTCGCGCCCACCCAGATCCAGCGCTTGGTCGCCTCCATGGGTACGCCCAGTTGTTCGGCCGCTTCCTCGCCCAGCAGAATCAGGTCCAGGTCCCGGCCGAAGGCGAGCAGAATGACCAGCCCCACCACCATGTACGGGGTAGCCGATGCGATCTGCGGCCAGGTGGCGGTGGCCACCGAGCCGGACAGCAGGTTGACCATGGCCTGCAGCAGCTTTTCCGGTACCCGCACCTGCATGAAGCCGATCAGGGCGGTACAGAAGGTGCCCACCGCCACCCCCGCCAGCAGCAGGGCGCCGGTGCTCAGCCGGCGGCTGCTGCCATGGGCCAGGGTATACACCAGGGTGACCGCCGCCAGGGCCCCTACGAAAGAGGCCAGCGGCGCGCCGTCCAGCCCGATGAACTCCCAGCGCAGCCCCAGGGTCAGCGCCAGGGCGCCGCCCACCGAGGCACCCCCGGAGACGCCCAGCAGATACGGCTCGGCCATAGGGTTACGGAGCAGGCCCTGAAAGGCCGCGCCGGCCGCCGAGAGACATGCCCCCACCTGGGCCGCCAGCACAACCCGGGGCAGGCGGATGTCCCACAGGATCGTAGTCACCAGTTTGGGCACCGGACGGCCGAGCAGGGCGTCCAGCACCTGGCCGGGCGGCAGCCGGATGGCCCCGGCCCACACGGCCAGGACCAGAGCGACTGCCAGCACCCCGACCAGTGCCCACAGGCGCAGCCAGCGGGAGCCTAGTAGCCGGACCAAATCCAGAACAGCAGCGGATGCAGGGAACTGGCCACCTGCTCCAGGCCGTAAATCATACGCGGGCCGGGACGGGAGGTCAGGTTATCGTCCACCACGTACACGTTGCGGAGGCGGACGGCCGTCGTCTGGTTCCAGGCCGGCAGTTCGCCGTTCAGCAGCTTGGCCGCCCAGACCGGGTCAGGGGTAAGGATCACTTCAGGGTCAGCGGCAATGATCGCCTCGACGCTCACCTCCGGCCAGGGGCCGGGAGCGTCGGCAGCCAGATTGGTGCCACCGGCCAGCCGGATCAGGTCATCCATAAACGAGCCCGGTCCGGCCGTCATCAGCGGGTCGTTCCAGATCTCCCAGAAGACCCGCGGCCGGTAGTCCGTGTAAGACAGCTTGGACTGAATGTTCTTCAACTGGTATTGCATGGCGCCCACCGTCGCCGCCGCATCTTCATCGGCGCCGGTGATCCGCCCCACCAGTTGGATCGCCTCCATGACCTGCTGGAGGTTCAGCGGCTGTAGCACCACCACCGGAATGCCGATCTCCTCCAGCTTCTCCCACAGCTTGCGGGTACCGCCAATGGTCAGTACCAGGTCGGGCTGGGCCGCCACCACGGCCTCGAAGTTGGGGTTCATCAGGTCGCCGATCCGGGGCAGATCTTTGGCTGCCTCCGGAAAATCGCTGTATGTGTCGGCACCAACGACCCGATCGCCCAGGCTGAGGGCAAACAGGATCTCGGTGTTGCTGGGGGCCAGCGTGATGATGCGTCTGGGCACGGCCGGGATGGTCACCTGCCGGCCCTCATAGTCGGTGATGGTCATGGGATACTGTCCGGCGGGCGGCAGGGCTGTGCCGGCCGAAACCCGGGGCGCCGCCGCCCCGGCCGTGACGGCCGAAACCAGCAAAGTCAGGGCCAGCACAGTCATCAGCAGCCCGCGCAACCAACGGTGCCTGGACATGTGGAGCAACCTCCTTCAGAAAAAACAGAGACCCCGGCCACCCGGCCGGGGATAGAAGGCTGATGTTCCAGGCGTGGGGGCTCCCCCTGCTTGACGCCCGGCATCGCCCCCTTCCGCGAGGTGGGAATGCGCGTCTGCCCGGGCAGGTCTCCTGGCTTCCGGATCGTCGCTTCCCAGCCCCTTCCCATTGCGTGCACACGCAACAGTGGGCAGTTGTGCTGGGGCGCTCCCCGGTTACAGTGGCGGGACCGCGCCGGAGTCGCACCGGCTTCCCTTTTCATCCTGCCCTGGCAAGGACAGGACACCCGGACGCTATTCATTGGATCACCAGGATTATACCGGAGGCGAGTCGTCCCGGCAAGCCCGCCCGGACATACTAACCCGGCGGCCTGTTTGACCGGAGCCTGCCGAAAGCCACAGGGGTGAGTCCGTTGGGCGACGAGGCCATGGGTCCCAAGGGTCTGCCGGTGCTTCTGTTTGACCTGGACGGCATCTGCACCAATCTGGCCAAGAAGTGGCTGGCGGTGTATAACCGGGACTGGAACGACGATCTGACCCTGTCCCGGATTGTGGCCTGGGAGTGGCACAAGTTCGTCAAGCCGGAGTGCGGCAAGCGCATTTACCACTACCTGAACCGGCCCGACTTTTTTGCTGACCTGGAACCGATTCCGGGCTGCATCGAGGTACTGGGCCGCCTGGCGCGCCGGACCGAACTGGTAGTGGTCACCGCCAGCCCCAGGGAGGCGGCGGCGGCCAAAATGGCGTGGGTGCGGCATCATCTGCCGTTTGTCCCGAAACCCAATATCGTCATTACCTACCGCAAGGACCTGGTCCGGGGCGACTTCATGTTCGACGACGCCCCCCGGAACCTGCGGCACTTCACCGGCATCCGTATTATGATGGACTACCCTTACAACCGCGATTTTCATGACTGCTACCGGGTGCGCGACTGGCAGCACTTTGAGCAACTGCTGGATTACTTCCTGACGGAAATGGCCGCCGGGCGCCGGCCGCCGGACCGGCCTCAGAACCAGTTGCCTCTGTAAGCCAGGTGCCAGGCCCCGGGCCGGTCAGGTCGGATACCAGACCTGCACCAGGTGGTCCGTAGACGCAGCCCCCAGGCGTTCCCAGATGCGCCCGATGCCACTGTCGGACGCGGTCTGGGTGAGGGCCAACCTGGCCCCGTTGCAGAAGGCCGCCGTCAGGCGGTGCTCCACCAGCATGCTACCCAGGCCGCTGCGCCGGTATGCCGGCAACACCGCCCCACCGTACAGCCCCGCCACACCGTGTGCGTCCATGAACAGGGCGCCGGTGCCGGCGGGGTTTCCGTTTATTTCGGCCAGATACAGGTCCAGCCGCTCCCCTGGAGCCAGGCGGCTGCGGGCCTGCTCCCAGGCCGCCGCCAGCGGCGGGCGCATGGCCGGGGGAATGGCAAACCCGTCTAACATCAGGTCCACCCACAACGGGGTCAGGGCCGGGGGCAACGGCCAGGCCCTGACCCCGTCCGGTTGGCGGCGGGGTCCGGCCGGCGGCCGGTCGGTCTGCCAGACCTGCTGCTGCTCGATCCGGGTCAGTCCGGGCAGCGGCGCCGGCGCCGCTGCCGGGGTCAGGAAACACGGCAGCCGGTGGTGGCTCTCCAGCCGGGCCGCCGCCGC
>JAKFDK010000144.1:0-12604 GCA_036676195.1 Clostridia bacterium
CCTCGGGCTTCCTTCAGATTCCGCCTCGCGACGGACACCCTTGCCTCTGGCTAATGGGTCGGACTGCCTGACCCATGCCGGACTTTCACCGGATAAGATGACGCCCATGCCGGGCGTACAGGAAAAGGGGGGCCAGGAAAAACCTGACCCCCCTTATTTCTTTTCCGTTAGATTGTCATACGGTCAGGGGATAATAACCGTATTTTTCAATCGCCGCGGCCATGGCCTTGATGTTATCGACACTGCAGAAATCGGCAAGGATGGGGCAACTGCTGATCATATAGCGGCCGCCAGGAGCAGCCACCGAGATCAGGTCCCTGACTCGCTGGTCGACCACATCCGGCGGGGCGCTGACCAGGGTTTCGATGATATCGACGTTTCCGACCAGGGTGACCTGGTCGCCAACATTCTTTTTCACCCGCGCAATGTCCATGGGTGGTTGAATGGGGTGAATGGCATTCATCCCCAGCGGTAAGACATCGGGCAGCATCGTTTCCATGTTTCCATCGCTATGGTAGACCCACGGCTTCTTGATGTGCCGGGCGGCCTCGCGCAGGGGGGGTAGGAAAAACTCGCGGAACACGTCGGGCGAGAACCACGGGCCGTGGGAGTCAGCCATATCATTCAAGGCAACAACAAAGTCCACATCAAGCTCGTTGACATGCTCAATCACCCGAATGCACCATTCGGTATACCGCCATACCACGTCACGCAGAAACTGCGGGTCATCGTAAACGGCCAGGGCAGCCGTATCCAGACCCATGCAGTTAATGGTATCCTCTCCCCCGATCTTGATCCCCGCCATGTAAGCGTGACTGCCTTTATTCCTGGCCAGCCAGTCCTGAATTTTTTCGTACGGCCTGGGATCGTCCGGATCAGGCAGATACGCATCGAACAACCTGAGGTCGGCCGGCGTCCTCAACAACGGGTGCTCGATATAGGTCCGGCCATTGGTTGCTGAGATCCCTTCCTCCGCAATATGAGGCGGATAGAACCGACACGAGGGCAGGGGCGGATCATACCAGACTTTTTTCTTGTATTCCGGTGTGTTCAGCGTCTGGCGATCCACCAGGGGGGGCGGCGTCAGCGGAGTGATACCAAAGCAATCGACGCCCAGCGCATCGCAGAGTTCCTCTGGGGTAAAGTCCCTACGACCACCCATCACGGCTTTCTGGATCGAAGGCTCAATGCGCATTTCCATCCAGGGAATTCGGTCCGGAATTCCACCTTTGAGGGTCGTGAGCACCCTATCACGTGATGTCATATTCTTGCCGCCGTTTGCCATTAAGAGTACCTCCACGTATTGTTCTACGGCGCAGTTCTTGCCGCTGCAGTCAATCCCCCTCTGATTTCTGGCCAACCATCCTTCACCAGTACCACACAGTATAAGCTTTCACAAAAGAAACGTCGTTTTAAATTTTTGCCTGTAACTAGCACATTTCAGCTTCTTCCGCTTTAGCCGGTCAGTCAGATGGATGCCGTCGCCCGGCATCCATCTTTATGATGTTGTGGACCGTCTCCGGCAGAAGGGATCGAAATATACAAACTGGGTGCTGAAATGTGACAAGGTGTTAGCGCTCCGTTACACGAACCGTTAAACCAATGGACATTTTCCGAACTGTCTCATTCGGATATTTCATTTGAGGGGGGCAGCACGCGGCTTAATCGGTTATTGTTGCCTGGAACCGTCTAGATAATGTCCGCCCAGACCAACGAGGAGGTGTACATGTTTTGAAGAGTCGCCGTTTCTTAGCGACAGCAGCCCTGTCGCTTGCTACTATGATCGCCGCGGTGGGATGCGGAAGCCAGCCTTCTGCACCCACCGCCAAATCCGAACCCGCACCCGCCGCGCCAGCCGCAACGACCAGCGCCCCCGCAGCCACCAAGCCGGCACCGGCTTCCATCAAGGTCGGTGCCTCTGTCCCCGTCACCGGACGGTACGGCGCCGGTGGCTTGCAGATCAAGGCCGGGTACGAGATCGGCATCGAGCACATTAACGCCGGCGGCGGCGTCATGGTGAAGGAATTCGGCAAGAAGATCCCCCTCGAACTCGTACTCCTGGACGATGAATCGGATCCCACCAAGACCGTCGCCCGTATGGAAACGATGGCGGAAAAGGACAAGATCGTCGCCTATCTGGGCGGTTTCGGCAGCGACATGCATGCGGCCGCAGCGGCGATTGCCGAGAAGAACCAGCTCCCTTACCTGGGCGTCGCCTTTGCCCTTGAATCGATTCACAAAAAGGGCTACAAGTACCTCTTCTCGCCGTTCCCCAAGTCCTCGAAGGTCGCTGAGTTCCTGGACGATCTGCCGAAAATGGTCCCGGCAGACCAGATGCCCAAGAAAATCGCCATCTTGGCGGAAAAGACTGACTGGGGCAAGGAAATGCAAGCCCTCTGGCGGGAGAAAGCCCCCAAGGGCGGATATCAGATCGTGGTTGATGAGGAATACGCCCCGGGCACCAAGGATTTCTCCGACCTGATCGGCAAGGCCAAGACAGCCGGTGCAGATCTTGTGCTGGGGGTCCCCAATCCGCCCGACGGGATGACCATCGCCAAGCAAATGGCTGAGTTGGGGTACAAGCCCAAGGTCGTCCAGTTCACGCGTGCCCCCGATGCGCTCACCTGGGGGAGCAGCCTGAAGGAGATCGGTAATGGCTTCATCAACGCTCCGGGCTGGCACTGGACGGCCAAATACCCGGGTGTGGACAAGCTCAACGAGAGCCACAAGGCTAAGCTTGGCCGGCCCGCAGATGATACGACGGGTCCTGCGTACGGCTGTATCCAGATCCTCGCCGACGCCATTGAGCGGGCCGGCACCCTGGACCCCAAGGCCATCCGGGATGCCATTGCCAAGACCAACCTGATGACTGTCTCCGGTCAGGTCACCTTTGATGAGTTGGGTCGGGGCTCCGTACCGAACTTCTTTAATGAGTGGGTGAACGGTGTTCAGGAGAACATCTGGCCCAAGGACAGTGCCACGTCTAAGCTGGTCTTCTACGGTCAGTAACCTCTGATTCCACCGGCGGCGCCCCGGGATCGACCCGACAGGGTCGGTCCCAGGGCTCTGCTGTTCAGTTGAATGGGAGGACTCCCCTACGATGTTGCTGCAAGTGCGTGGGCTTACCAAACGTTTCGGCGGCCTGATCGCCACTCAGAACGTAAACCTGGACGTGGCCCAAAACGAAATTGTGGGCCTCATTGGCCCGAACGGGTCGGGAAAAACCACAACCTTCAACCTGGTAACAGGTTTCCTACGGCCCGACGGGGGCCAGATCCTCTTTGACGGCCAGGATATCACCGGTCTTCCTCCATACAAGGTCTGCCACCTGGGTATGACCCGCACTTTCCAACACGTCAAGCTCTTTACCAGCCTGTCTGTGCTCGAGAACCTCGAAGTGTCTGCCCGTTACGGCCGCGCTTCGGCGCGCGTAAAGACCAACGTGCATCGCCGTTGCCTCGATACCCTGGAGCAGGTCGGCCTGGCGGATTTGGCCCACACCCGCGCCGGTTCCCTGACACTGGTGAACCGCAAGCGGCTGGAATTGGGACGAGCCCTGGCTACCCACCCTAAGCTCCTGCTGCTGGATGAATTAATGGCCGGGCTCAACCCCGGCGAGCAGGAAGCGGTGGTCAACCTGATCAAGGAGATCCGGGCTTCCGGCATCACCGTAGTCATGGTGGAACATATCATCCCGGTGGTGGCAGAACTTTCGGACCGGGTCGTGGTACTGAACGCCGGTGAGAAGATCGCCGACGGCTCCCCACAGACCGTTTTGAACGACCCACTGGTGGTTGAGGCGTACCTCGGGGAGGCTGTTTATGCTTGAAGTCAAAACTGTCGACGTCGCATACGGAGATATGCAGGCGTTATGGCAGGTATCGCTAACGGTCAAGCAGGGCGAGGTGGTGGCCCTGCTGGGCCCCAACGGTGCAGGCAAAACAACCACCCTCAAGACCATCATGGGACTCCTGTCTCCCAAATCCGGCGATGTCCTGCTGGACGGCAAATCCATCAAGGGCGTGCCCACGCACGAAATCGTCGCCGCCGGCGTATGCCTGGTTCCGGAAGGACGCGGCTTGTTCTCGACCATGACCATTGAAGAGAACCTGTGGGTCGGTGCCCATCTCACCCGGAGCGCTGCCGATCAGGCGGAGCGGCTGGATCGGATTTATTCAACCTTTCCCATTCTGAAGGAACGACGGAAACATCTGGCCGGAAGTCTCTCAGGCGGACAGCAACAGATGTTGACCATTGCCCGTGCTCTGATGTCACGGCCCAGGCTTCTGATCCTGGACGAGCCTTCGCTGGGCGTCGCACCGATCATCGTCCGCGAGATCTTCGCGCTGCTCCGGAACCTGGTCGCCCAGGGCACCACCATCCTGTTGGTGGAACAGAGCGTCGGCATGGCGCTCAGCCTTTGTCAGCGTGCTTATGTCCTGGAATCGGGCCGCATTGTAACCGCCGGCCCGGTGGAAACTCTGCGTAGTGACGCACACATCCGTAACGCTTACCTCGGGACCACTGCGTAGCGACTGATCATCCACAACTCGTTCTTTGCAGCGATCGACCGGAAGGAGATGACCAGTGCAGGAACTGGCCCAAAACCTCGTCTTTGGCATTCTCGTAGGCAGCGTCTACGGCCTTGCCGCTATTGGCATGTCCCTGGTCTTCGGCGTCATGCGTGTGCTCAATGTTGCGCACGGTGAACTGCTCATGATCGGCGGCTATTTTAGTTTCTGGGCCCTCGAGAAGGCCGGGGTGGACCCCTTTCTCTCATTGCCGCTGACCGGTCTGGCGCTGGTTGCCCTGGGCTACCTTCTCTATCAGGTAATATTCCGTTGGGTGGTACGGCTAGACGAGGAACCCCGAGTAAACACCTCCCTCCTGGTGGCCTTTGGCCTCGGCCTGATCCTGAACACAGCAGCCGCCCATCTCTGGACTGCCGACGACCGCAGCATCATTACCGATTATTCCCGTCTGTCCCTCGTCCTGGGGGGCATTCGCATTCCCGTGATCCGCCTCGCCGGCCTCGCCCTGGCCCTGCTAACAGCGGGCGGACTCCAGTATTTTCTCAGCCGTACCCGGATGGGCCGTGCAATCCGGGCCACAGCCGAAAACTGGCAGTCGGCCAGCCTGATGGGGATCGACATCCGCAAGGTGTATGCGCTGGCCTTCCCGCTCAGTGTGGGGCTGGCCGGTCTGGCCGGTACCCTGGTGGCCGTGGGTTACTCCATCAGCCCCCACATCGGCCTGGAGTGGACCCTCAAGGCCCTGGTCGTGGTTGTGCTCGCCGGCTTGGGCTCCAACTTCGGCACTCTGATCGCAGGCATCATCCTCGGCTGTTCCGAGGCAATTGGCGCCTTCCTGTTCGGCGGTAGCTACCGGGAGGCCGTATCGTTGCTGCTTTTCCTGGCCGTACTGATGTTCCGCCCCCAGGGCCTGTTCGGCAAGGGGGTGCGGATGCAGTGAAACAGGGATCCGGTCGTTGGTGGTTCTGGGCGCCACTCGTGGTCCTGCTGGTCCTCGTTCCGCAGTTCACCACAGCCAAGTCCACCTTGAACCTGTTTTTCCTGCTCTTTCTCTTCGTTACCCTCGCACAGAGCTGGAACATCCTGGCCGGATTCGCTGGGCAGGTGAACCTCGGGCACGCCGCCTTTTTTGGATTAGGCGCCCTGGTCACCCGCGCACTCCTCGGCCACGACGTGCCACTCTGGCTTAGCCTACCGGCGGGTGGCCTGGCGGCCACGTTGGGCAGCATGCTGGTGGGGGTCCCCGCCTTTCGCATGAAGGGTGCCTATTTCGCCATCGGTACCCTCGCCTTTGCTGAAGTCACACGCATTCTTGTCCATAACAATCTCCCCGGCCTGTCGTCGCTGCCCCCCGAGGCGATGGCGGCATACAGCCTGGTGCCACGGTATTACCTGGGCCTGTTGGTGGCAGTGGCCATTCACTTGTTCCTGTTCTGGCTGACCCGTTCCACCGCCGGCCTGGGCATCGTGGCCATGCGGGAGGATGAAAGCGCCGCCCAGGCCGTCGGGGTGGCGGCGCTCAGGCATAAGCTGCTGGCCCTGGCGTTTTCGGCTGGCTTTGCCGGACTGGCAGGTGGCCTGTTTGCGTACTACCATGTAAGCTACTATGAATTTCATGCCTTCTCTCCGATCTGGACCTTTGAGTCTCTGATCATCGTCTCGATCGGGGGGGCCGGGACCATTTTGGGCCCGGTACTCGGCACCGCCTTCTATGTTCTGACCCGCGAGTTCCTCGCTGTGCGTCTGACCGACGGACACCTGTATGTCTTTGGTGTCCTCTTCATCCTGGTGGTCCTGATCTGGCCCGGAGGCCTTCTGGAGGCAACCTCCCGGCTGAAACGGGCAATCCTGGGCGGCAAGGGTCGCCTCAACGTCTGAACGACACAGCAACAACTCCATATGGGTACAAGAAAGCGGGCCGCAAGGCCCGCTTCTTCTGGTTACCGGTACCATTCCTGAACTACTCCTGTGCCAGGTCTCTGAGCGCCCGGGCCACGTAAACGCGTGCCATGCGCCTGCGCCAGAAGTTGTCGCCGTCAGTATTATCCATGGGCGTGGCCCGCTTGGCCGCCACCGCCTGCAGCTCGGCGAGGGCCTCTGCGTCATCGAGCCGCCTGCCCTTGAACACCGCCGCCTCCGGCAAGGCCACGGGCGCTGAAGCCACAGCCCCCAGTACCACGCTGATCTCGTCCACCACGCCGCCCTCACCAAAGCGAACGGCAGCGGCCACGCCGAGCAGCGGAAAGTCAATGGCGTCACGCCGGCGCAGCTTCTGGTAGGCAGTCCGGTCCCAGGTCCCGCGCTCTGGCAGAACCACCTCTGTCAGCACCTCATCCGCCCGGCGGGTCAGGTAGTGGATACCGTCATCCCGGTAGAAAGATGCAACGGGCACCTCCCGCTCGCCACCCGTGTGGCTGACCAGCCGCAACCGGGCCCCGATGGCCGCCAGCACCGGCGCCGTGTCCGAGGAGGACACCGCCCAGCACCGGGAACTGCGCGGAGCCACCTGGCAGATGCTCCCTTCGGCCTTCATGCACGACCCCAGGGCCAGCCGCCAGTCCTCGAGCTGATTGTAGTAATTGCAGCGGGTATTCAGGCACAGATTTCCGCCTATGGTACCGTGGTTCCGTAGCTGCGGCGTCGCCACCAGTCGGGCGGCGGTGGCCAGTGCCGGCCACTGGGTGCGCACTTCCCGGTGCTCGGCTAGCTCAGTCAAACTGGTCATGGCGCCCAGGGTCAGGCAGCCGTTACTGCGGATTCCGCACAGTTCCGACACCCGGCGCAGACCCACCAGTACCTTCGGATGATACTGCCGGCGCTTGAGGTTGGGCATCACATCGGTGCCACCGGCCACCGGCATTGCCTCGTGTCCATGCTCACAGAGGAGCCGGGCCGCCTCGGCCACGGTGGTGGGGGCAGCATACGAATAATTGGGCAGTCGCAGCATCAGCCCATCTTCCCCTCTCGGCCGTTCTCCCACTCCGCCGGGCGCGGCGCCTTCACGAGTTTAGCGGTGATCCTATGATCAATAAATTGCTTGGGCCCGTACCGCCCGGAGCCCCCGGCGGCTTTATCGTCCAGGGCCTTGAGCACCTTTTCCGGCGTGCAGGGCACCTCGTCCACACGGACGCCCACCGCATCATTAACGGCGTTCAGCAGGGCTGACATCATCGGCAGCAGCGGCCCCTGGCCAGCCTCCTTGGCACCGAAGGGGCCTTCGGGGTCATGGGTGCAAATCAGCTCGGTTTCCACCGGCGGCATGTCCATGGCCGTAATGCTCTTGTAGTCCAGCAGCGACGGGATCTTGAGCTGCTGCTTGCGGTAGACCATTTCTTCCATGAGCGCCTCGGATAACCCCATGTACACGCCCCCTTCGACCTGGCCGATGACCAGCGTCTCGTTGATGGGGTAGCCAATGTCGTGGGCCATCCAGACCTTCTCCACCCGGACAAGCCCCGTCTCGGGGTCGACGTCCGCCTGCACCACCGCGGCCGAATAGGTGTAGGCCGGCGAAGGGCCGACGGTGCCGCCCTTGTAGGGTCCCGCCAGATCAGGCGGCTTGTAGCTGCCCGTGGTGGCCAGGGTGCCGTGAATGGACTCAGCCAGGGTACAGACTTCGTCCCAGGCCATGGACTGCTCAGGGTGATCCCGGTTGCAGACCGTGCGGTTCTGAAACTCAACCCGGTCCGGGGTAACTCCGAACTTGGTGGCCGCAGCCATCGCCAACAGGTCCCGCATACGCTGCGCCGCCTGCAAGGCGGCGTTGCCGCTCATAAAGGTCACCCGGCTGGAGTAGGAGCCCAGGTCAACCGGGGTAGTGGCGCTGTCACCGTTGATAACCCGGATATCGTTGGCCCGCAGGCCGAGCAGCTCGGCAACGATGCTGGCGTGGACCGTGTTGGAACCCTGGCCGATGTCGGTGGCACCCGTCAGGCACTGAACGTCGCCGAACCGGCCGACCTTGACGATAACTTCGGAATGCGGCCCTTCGTTCCAGTACTGCGGCACGCCGGCACCGGAGATATAGCACCCGATAGCCAGGCCCACGCCCTTTCCATAAGGTAGCTGGCGCCACTTCTTCTTGAAGTCCGATGCCGCCACCACGGACTCAATGCACTCCTTGAGACCGCAGGAAGTGATGCGGAAGTGGTTTACGCTCTTGGAAAAGGGTTCAATGGCATTGACCAGGCGGATGCTGACAGGGTCCAGCCCCAGTTCCTCGGCCACCTTATCCAGTTGAACCTCGACCAAGGTGCGGGGTTGCGGAGTACCGTGGCCACGCTTGGGACCGGAGGCAGGCTTATTGGTGAAAACCCGCATGCCCTCGAACTTGTAGTGCGGGATCTTATAACTGCACGGCTGCAGCACACCGGTATAGTAAGTGGAAGCCACGCCAAGGCTACCGTGGGAGCCGCCGTCCAGGCACGACTTGAAGTGCATGGCAGTGATTTTGCCGTTCTTCCTGAACCCGGTCTTCACCCACATGAGCACAGGATGACGGCCCCGGTGGGCGTAAAAGACTTCCTCGCGGTTCAGGGTGAACTTGACGGGCCGGCCGGTCAACAGGGCCATCTTGCAGGCAGCAAACTCGTGGGTGAAGGTATCGCACTTGCCGCCGAAGCCGCCGCCCACAGGCTGGGCCACGAGTCGGATGTTGGCCCCCGGGATTTGCAGCACCTTGGCCAGCAGCCGGTGGGCATAGTGCGGGTTCTGGGTAGCAGAGTAAAGGGTCACCTTGTCCGGCCCTTCAGGCACCCCGGTACAAGAGTGCTCCTCCAGGGGCAGGTGCGTGTTGCCTTCGTAGAAGAAGACGTCCTCGCGGATATGGTCGGCCTCGGCAAAGCCCTGCTCCACGTCGCCGAACTCCAGCGGAACCTCCTTGGCGATGTTTCCTGACTTCGTATAGGTGTGAATGGGCTCGCCCTTCTGGGCCAGCGCTTCAGCGATGGTCATGTAGGTATCGAGTACCTCGTACTCAACCACGATCGCCTTGCATGCCGCCTCAGCGGTTGCCGGGTCTACCGCCGCCACCGCCGCTACCGGGTCACCCACATAGCGGACCTTCTCCAGAGCCAGGGCGTGCTCGTCCTCGGAAATGGGCAGGGGACCGAAAGAGACCGGCAGATCCTTGCCAGTGAGGATGCACTTGACTCCAGGCATGGCTGCCGCCTGACTGACGTCGATGCTCTTGATCCGCGCATGGGCATGCGGGCTGCGCAGCAATTTACCATGGAGCTGGTGCGGAAACGACAGATCGTCGGCATAGCGGGTCCGGCCCGTGGTCTTCTCTAGTCCGTCCACCTTCATTTCACTGCCGCCGATGACCGCAAAGCCCTTTCCCGCGGCACGATTGGCCGAAGTCGTGACCATCAGTCTCCCACCTCCGCCGTGCGCTGCTGCTCGGCCTGCTGCCGCCTGGCAACGTTTTGCACTGCCTCGAAGATCTTCAGGTACCCGGTGCACCGGCAGAGGTTGCCCGAGAGGGCCTCCTTGATCTCATCGAGAGTGGGATTCGTATTCTTATCCAGCAACGCCTTGGTTGACATGATAAAGCCGGGCGTACAGTATCCGCACTGGGCGGCGCCCAGCCGGGCCCATTCCTCCTGCAACGGGTGGGGCTGGCTGGGACCACCCAGGGCTTCAATGGTGGTGATCTCCGCCTCCTGCACCTCCACGGGCAGCGTCAGGCAGGCGAGTGTGGGCTTACCGTCAACCAGAATGGTACAGGCGCCACACTCTCCCACTTCGCATCCGTGTTTGGTCCCCGTCAGGTTCAGGTCTTCCCGCAGCACCTCAAGCAGGGTCTTGTTGGCCGGGACATAAACGTGTTTGGTTTCGCCGTTTACACGCAGCGTGAGTGGGAGATGCTCAATCAGGTGATTCCCCTCCTTGCTCAGTTACGGCACGTTTGGAATGGAATGCGTCCGCACATCAAAACACCCGGCCGCCAATGTTTGACCGGCCGGCCAGTTGCTCTGTTGGACTCACCGGGGCCATGGAAAACAGGTTACTTATGACTTGAGTTCGCTTTTCCCGCCCTACTTAGAATACGATTCAGAAATGATAACGTCTTGTCACAATCCTGGCCTTGCTTTGTATATTTCGATCCCTTCTGCCAGTCCAATAGGCACAAATGTCCTAGCTTGTCACACCAATCTACCAGGGCGTTGTTGTTACACTATACGTACAAACTCCCCGGAGCACAAAAACCCGCTCGTCGCTCACACCACGATTTGAAGGGAGCGTTGCAGATGGGGCCAGTCAACAGCGAAGTTCTCCCAGGTGTAGACAGGACCAAGATCAAGGCCGCGGTCCGCATGCTGCTGGAAGCGGTGGGAGAAGATCCCGACCGGGAGGGACTCCAGGATACCCCCCGGCGAGTGGCCGATATGTATGAGGAGCTGTTTGCCGGCCTCTACGAGGATCCGGCTCTCCATTTGGAAGTCACCTTTGCGGATGAGCACGAGAGGACATGGTGATAGTAAAAGACGCGTGGTCGGCGGGTTCGCCCGTCGACCGCAGCTACAGGAACGGCTGACGTCGCTGGTGGCTGACGCCTTCATGACCAAGTTGAACCCGCGTGGTGCGATGGTGGTGATAGAAGCAGAACATATGTGTATGACCATGCGCGGGGTGAAAAAGCCAGGGGCGGTGACGGTAATTTCGGCAGTGCGGGGGCAATTCTCCACCAATTCCGCCACACGCGCCGAGGCCACGTGGCTGATCAAGGGCAGGTAAAACGGATTCGGAATATGGCCACGATCATAAGAAAAGGCCAGTCAGACGCATGAAAGCGTAACTGACTGACCACATCACCCATTCGAGGCAGCAAAGCCAACCAGGCGGAGATGCCGGTACTTTACATACCGGCGTCTCCGCCTGGTAGTTAAGTCGCAGGCCCCTGACCCAGAACGGTCAGGGGCCTGCACCTCTGAACTGGTCGGGGCGGCGGGATTTGAACCCACGACCTCTTGGTCCCGAACCAAGCGCGCTACCAAGCTGCGCTACGCCCCGTCAAGTCGGCCCTTTTTGAGGCCGATCCTTAAAATTGGTCGGGCTGGCGGGATTTGAACCCACGACCTCTTCCACCCCAAGGAAGCGCGCTACCAAGCTGCGCTACAGCCCGACATCAAACCTTGAAACAAAATCAAGTGGTGTGCCCGAGAGGACTCGAACCTCTGATCTTCAGCTCCGGAGGCTGACGTGTTATCCACTACACTACGGGCACATGTTGGGGCCATGGGCAGTTAAGACTTGGCTGGGGATCCTGGATTCGAACCAGGACTAGCTGATCCAGAGTCAGCCGGGCTACCGTTACCCTAATCCCCAAGGTGGCGGAGGCGACGGGATTCGAACCCGCGGTCTTCGCCGTGACAGGGCGATATGCTAGGCCGCTGCACCACGCCTCCAGGAAACTGGTGGAGCTAAGGGGAGTCGAACCCCTGACCTCGTGAGTGCGATTCACGCGCTCTCCCAACTGAGCTATAGCCCCATTTGCTGCTGACCTTACGGCGTCAGCAAGAGCAATCTTACCACGCTGTCATGCCGCATTGCAAGTCTCTCCAACACTTCGTTGCTTGCCTTTGTTTAGCATCCCATAAACAACATTTCCAGTGTGACTTGCAGAAGGGAAGAAGCCATCGTTGTTCAGACGATGGCTTCCCGGATGGTGGGCGCTACAGGGATTGAACCTGTGACCCCTTCCGTGTGAAGGAAGTGCTCTCCCGCTGAGCTAAGCGCCCGAAATTGGAGCGGGTTACGCGGTTCGAACGCGCGACCTCCACCTTGGCAAGGTGGCGCTCTACCAGCTGAGCTAAACCCGCATCCAACGGATCATGGTGGACCGCATAGGACTCGAACCTATAACCGTCCGATTAAGAGTCGGATGCTCTACCAATTGAGCTAGCGGTCCGGACGGCCCTGCAGAGGATCTCTCCCGCAGGGGGTGAAAATTAACTCGGGCATCGACCTGCTCTCCCGAGGGCTTGCGCCCTCAGTACCATCGGCCCTGCAGCGCTTCGCTTCCGTGTTCGGAATGGGAACGGGCGGGTCCGCTGCGGTATAGACACCCG
>JAKFDK010000145.1:0-22629 GCA_036676195.1 Clostridia bacterium
AGACGACCAGGTTGATCGGCCGGGAGTGTAAGCGCTGTGAGGCGTTGAGCGGACCGGTACGAATCGGTCGAGGGCTTGACCCGCTAAAGCATTCCTCGTCCTGCCTGTGGCGCAGATTTCCCCTGGAAGAAGCCCATCCTCTGTGTACTGCTGTTACGTTAAGCAGTGCCCACCGAATACATCGGTGGGCTATATTTGTTGTTGGCAAAGCGCCGACCCGATAGGGGTCGGCGTGGGTGCGGTCACGGGTTCGCTTCGGGCTGCACGGGTGCAGGTTGGAAAGTTGCTGCAGGGGAGCGCATTTGCAGATGTTCCTGCCATTCCAACAGGGTAACAGGGATAGCCTGTAAAACCTGTTCATGGCGGCCCCAATAGCGCCCTTCCCGCAGCATCTTCAGCTTGTCGTAGGCTTCTTGAACCATCCCCGGATCGTTGGCTTCCATGTAGTAAACGTAATCCTGTTGGGTGTCCAGCCCCTCCGAATAGTAACAGCAGCGGTAGAGTGCATCACTGTACTCCAGCCCATGGGTGACGTGTTCCTGCACCATAGCCCGCCGTTCCCCTTCAGGAAAGTGCGCCCAGTCGGCGGTGCGGCTGATGGAAAACAGGAACGCCCACTTTTTGGGGGCTGGAGACGGTCTCCTTTGCGTCAATTCCCGCAGTAGCCCCGCGTCTGCATAGCGTGGTAACCTTGTCTGTCCGCTCATGGTGCGCACGGTCTCGATGTGCCTGAAAAGAGCAGAAGCCCTTGTTTCTAGTACCAGGTTACGCAGCGCCTCGGGGTTATCGGATTCCCAGCGGAGGACAAAATCGCAGTCCGGGTGGCTGTTTTCGGGGAGAAACTGATCCACCCGCACCGGTTGGTGACGGGTCAGCAATAGCTGCAGTTCGCTCAGGAGGGCATCCTGTTCCGCCCGTTCCGTGGCCGCCCAGGAAGGGCGCAAACGCTCGAAGCTAAACTGGCAATGAATGGTCCCCTGCATCAGATTGAAACCCCCTTTGTGGGTATTCTCCCCTGTAATCGCAAAAACAAACGGGCAGCCAGATGGCTGCCCGTATCCTGTAATTGAAACAGTTTACTTGACCTCGAAGGTGCCCTTCATGCCGCCATCCTTATGGCCGGGCTGGTTGCAGATGATCTCATACTTGGCAGCCTTTTCAAGCGTAATCGTCACGTCCTTGGACTCCCCGCCGGCCAGTTCATGCTTGATGCTGGTGCCGGCGATGCTGAAGTCGTGATCCTGGGTGCCCTTGTTGACCAGCTTGAACTTGTACTCACCGGGGGCACCACTGAAGGTGGCGGGCTTGAACTTCAGGTCATCGGTCATCTCAACAGTGCCCAGATCCTTGGCCCCAGCACCACCGCCGGCGTTGCCGCCGCCGCCGCAGCCGGTCAGGCCAACAGTCGCCACCAGGGCGATACCTACGAATAGAGCGGACTTCCTCAACGCGACTCACTCCTTATACAGCACTTGTCTATCCGGCTTCTCCAAGCATAAGACATGATTACCGAAGTAGAGGATAGCACTTTGGTGCACCAGGGCGCTACTGACATATGTCAGGTCTTTGCCAGATGTTCCGGAGGAATTGAGCAGGCCGGTGGAACAGAAAAAGACCGGGGACGCCTACATGGTCGCAGGCTCCCCGGATACGTGTCTGGTTATGGGTCGGACGTCGGGCCGAACAATCGCTCTGCCAGGATCTGCCCCTGGCGGTCAACCAGGGCGATACGCCGCCGGTGACGGTGGACTGCGAAACCGCACCCCAGGCTGAGCAGGACCAGAACAGTCAGGAAGACCCATCCGCCCATCTCTCGCGTCCCCTCCTAACCGTGTCACTGGGTATCAGATACGCAGTAACTGCGACGAATTCCTTCCAAACAAAAAAACCCGCCGGGTTGGCCGGACGGGTTTTTTCGATCAGAGTCACACGGCCCACAAACTCAGTAACTTGTAAGTCAGGTAGGACACAAGGGCGGTACCGGGCAGTGTGAGGACCCAGGCGTAAATGATCTTGTTGGCAACTCCCCAGCGCACGGCTGATACCCGGGTTGCCACGCCTACCCCCAGAATGGATCCGGTAATCGTGTGCGTGGTGCTGACGGGAATACCTAAATGTGCGGTTAGCGTCAGGAAGATGCCTGCGCCGGTTTCGGCCGCAAACCCATGAACCGGCTTGAGGTGCAGCATGCGCATCCCCAGGGTCTTGATGACTCCCCAACCGCCGACCAGGGTACCAAGGCCCATGGCGGTGGCAGACGCCCAAATGACCCAGGTAGGTACGGTAATGGACTGGATAAACCCACCGGCGAAAAGAGCCAGAGTAATGACGCCCATCACCTTTTGGGCGTCGCTGGTGCCGTGGCTGAACGACATGAAGGCTACCGAAACGAGCTGGAGGACTTTAAACCACTTGTTCACCCGGTGCGGAGGCCAGTTGGCGAAAATGATATTCAACAACTTCATGATCAGCCAGCCGACAGCACCGCCGAGAAGCGGGGAGAGCAGCATTGCAATCAGTACCGTCTGGATGCCGCCCCATTTGACGATATCCCAGCCGCCCTTGGCAAGGGCACTGCCCACCATGCCGCCGATCAAGGCATGGGACGCACTGATTGGCAGACCCATAAACGTACAGACGACGTTCCAGAGGATCCCCCCGGCCAGGGCGGCCAGGACGGTGGCTTGTGTGATATGGGTTGGGTCCACCAGCCCGCTGCCAATGGTCTTGGCAACGGCGGTGGAAGCAAAGGCACCGACCACGTTCAGTACAGCCGCCAGAAAGACGGCTTGCAGGGGGCTGAGCACCCGGGTAGATACAACGGTGGCAATGGAGTTGGCAGCGTCATTCCAACCATTGGTGAAGTCGAAAAACAGGGCGGCAACGATCACAATGATAATCAGCCAACCGGCATCAGGCACATGACTTCCCACGCTTTCCGTTTAACAATAAAACAGATCTCTATGCTCCCTCCCACATGGGCCGATCGTCCAGGCACAACAGACTGGTTTGAAGGACACTTACCGGTTATCTTCCGTGAAAGTGTAAGATAGTAGCGAGGTCAATGTTGTGTCCGGATTTAGCAGGTGGGAGGGAAGCCATGTGCGGGTGATTGTGACAGGCGGAACAGGGCTCGTCGGACTGGGGCTAGTACGGTTGCTTGCTGAGGCAGGTCATCAGGCCACGGTTCTGACCAGAAACGCACAGCAGGCCACCCGATCTCTCCCGGAAGGGGTCCGTGCGGTGGATTGGGACAACACGTTGGACTGGTATGCTGAAATGGAATGTGCGGATGCTGTGGTGAATCTCGCCGGCGAATCTATAGCCGGAGGACGTTGGACGCCTGCCCGTAAGCACAAAATCCGGGACAGCCGGACCATGACCACTCACCGGCTGGTTGCCGCCATGGGCCGGTCACCGCGGCGTCCCAAAGTGTTGGTAAGCGCTTCTGCGGTGGGATACTACGGGCCACATGGCGCCGAGCACGTCACCGAGTCGGAGCCACCCGGTGCTGATTTTCTGGCACACGTGTGCCGGGATTGGGAACTGGAAGCGACCGGAGCCGTTGAACTGGGTGTACGTGTCGTCTTGTTGAGGTTGGGTGTTGTATTGGGGGATGACGGTGGCGCGCTGGCCCGGATGCTACTCCCGTTCCGCTTATTTGTTGGCGGCCCATTGGGGAACGGGCGACAGCCATTTCCCTGGATCCACCGCGACGATGTCATCGGCCTGATTGAGTTTGCCCTGACGAATTCAGCAGTGCAAGGGCCAATTAACGCTACCGCCCCGGATTTGCATACCAATCTTTCGTTTAGTCAGGCCCTGGGGCGGGTGTTGGGGCGCCCGTGCTGGGCACCGGTACCCGGACCCGTGCTGCGGCTGCTTTTGGGCGAGATGGCTGGGCCGCTGTTGCTGCAGGGTCAGCAGGTGGTACCGGCGCTGGCCCAAAGACTGGGATATCAGTTCAAGTATCCAGTGTTAGGCACTGCCTTGAAATCTATTGTACGACGGTAGCAGGGCGGCAGGTATAGGGCAAAAGTGTCACAGGGTAATGACCTGATCAGGCGGGTTGGAAGCCAGGGCGGTGTAAAGGCAGGGGAAGCACCCGACCCGCACCCCTTCCACGGTACCTACAGGGTAGCAGTTTCCGGAGTCGTCTTTTTCGGCCAGGCCCCGCTCCAGTGCACACTGATCGCAGAGCATCAGCATGATGCCAAGTTCCTGGGCAACCTTACCTAACCGTTCACCCAGCGGGTCGCCCTTACGCAACACGTAGGTGTTGTCGTCGAAAAAGAACATGCCCACTACCTGTGCTCCGTGCGTGCCCTGCTCAAGCTGGGGCAGAATCATCTTGCCCAGCTTATAGCTGGCGGTATGGCCAGAAGTACTAAAGATGTAAGCAACTTTCACGAGTCTTTTCTCCTCTTTCCTTGCTCTAAAAAGTCAATGTTAGCGTTGCAACAGGTCGGTAACTTCGCCAAATGGCGTGGAATTTCCTTGGTGAAGCGGAGTTCAGGGCAGATATAACAGGCATGACCCCATTCGGCATTTTGCCGAATGGGGCCATGCTCCTGTGGTGCAATCAGGCGTCAATGATGCTGCCCAGGTACCGCAGGACTTCCCGAGCGCAATGGTCGCAGTAGCCATCAGAGGTCAGTTGGCCAATGACGGCCTCCAGCTTCTTTCGCTGCCCATCGTCCAGCGACTGGGTCCGGGTGATGGTCTTCATGACCCCACGTACATCGGCGAAGATCTTGCCTTCCACCGCCTCACGCAGGCGGGCATGGGAGGTGTAATCAAACCGCTGGCCACGGGTGGCCAAGTAGGCCACACGGGTCAGAACCTCCTCCCGAAACTCCTTCTTGGCATGTTCAGCAACGCCAATCTGCTCTTCTACAGAGCGCAGGAACTTTTCGTCGGCATCCCGCGGCTCCCCGGTCACCGGGTCGGTGAGTTTGTCCTTCTGCTTCCAGGCCATGGTCTCCTGGAGATACCGCTCCACCATCCCCCGTGCCTGCTCTTCAAAGGCGTGCACAAAGGCCCGGGAGACGTCCTTGGTAATGAGCCGGTCGTATTCCTTGCGCACCTGTGCCAGCAGGTTCTTGTACCGCTCCTTGCTTTCGGCGGTGACGGTTGGGTGGCGGTCCAGATGGTCCAGCAGACCCCTGATGGCGTCAAGGGGATTGATGCACTGCACATCCGGGCGTCCCATGGCCTTGCCCAGGCCGTCGATAATAAACCGTGGCCCCAGGCCTTCCATACCTTCCCGCGGGGCCTTTTCCCGTAATTCCCTGACCTGGTGTTCGGTCCATCCCTCCAGCATATCGCCGTTGTAAAGCTTCATCTTGTCGATGGGCTTGATGTTGCTGCCGGACTTTTCGTCCAGTCGGGAGAGCACACCAAACATGGCAGCCACCTCCAGGGTCAGGGGGGCGACATGCACGTTGTTGACATTGCCATGGGTAATCAGTTTTCGGTAAATCTTCTCCTCCTCGCTCACCCTGAGGTTGTAGTGCACCCGGATGACATGCATGCGGTCCTGCAGGGCCTCGTTAGTGCGGTCGGCCAGAAAACGCTGGAACTCTGCCTCATTGGTATGACTAATGACCACTTCATCGCAGTAAATGAGAGGGTAGCGTGGCGCCTTGATGACCTGCTCCTGGGCGAGGGTAAGCAGTACGTACAGGAAACGGTGGTCGGTCTTCAGGAGTTCAATGAACTCCATGACGCCCCGGTTGGCTACGTGCAACTCGCCGTTGAACTTATAGGCGTAGGGGTGGGACTCATCGCCGTACGCGCCTACGGTGGAAAGGTTCATGGAGCCGATCAGCTCGGAAATATCCTGGCTTTTGGGATCCGAGGGTGTAAAGGTGCCGATGCCGACCCGGGCTGCTTCGTTAAAGTGAACCCGCGTGACCCGGGCCTGGCGGGGGTCACCGCCCCACTCGTTTTCCAGCCGGTAACGGCATACCGGGCAGGGATCGCCTTCCACGACGATGCCGTAGTCTGACCGCAGCTGCTCTCGGGCGTTTTCGGGCAACAGGTGCAGGGGGTCTTCGTTGAGGGGGCAGCCTTTGAGGGCGTACACGGCTCCGGCGTCGGTCCGAGTCCATTCGGCCAGGCGCCGCTTGAGCAACGTGACAATAGTGCTCTTGCCGCCGGCGGGCGGGCCCATGAGCAGCAGCACGCGCTTGCGTACTTCCATGCCCTGGGCGGCAGCTCGGAAATAGTCGACGATGGCCTCCTGGACCTCGGGGATCCCAAAGATTTCATTATCAAAGAAGCGGTAATGAATCAGGTTACCCTTCTCATCTTTTTCAACACCGGGTGCCATTAACATTCGGTAGATGCGTTCATGCGACTTGGCTGCCAGATGCGGCTGCTCTATAACCAGATGCAGGTAGTCGGAGAAGCTGCCTTCCCAGGCCAGGGTACGGGAGCGGTGCAGGTTTTCTTCCAGGAGTAGGTTCAGGTCTCTGGCCACCGGTCATCCCCCCTGATTTTTTCGCCGGTGTTGGAGGTGTCAGGACCCCGCTCATCGCACTTTAGCAGCACTCGGGTCCCGCCTGCGACGGTACGCAGCCAGACGGGACGCTGCCAGATGCTATGGAGCTGGCGGATTGCGTGCATCGCTTCTTCCTGGTGCAGTTCCCGTCCGTCGAAATTATGGTGCAGCAGCAGTTCCTGGCGCCCGTTGTGGTTGGGGTCCACCAGCAGAATTTCCGGCTGGCCCAGGTTGGCCAGGCTGTTGGCCAGGCCGTCCCGGACCTGGGCCCAGTCTTCGGACTCGGTCACCACCAGGTTCCGGTCCTGGCGCAGTTCGAACAGAAAGAGTCCTTCGTTCTCAATGACCTCACGGCTCAGGTAATTGCGGACTAGAGACACGTCAGATTCGACCGTGCGGACCTCAAACAAATGTTCCTTTCCATAGATGCGTTCAACGTCACGCAGAATTGCCAGGCCCAGATGATAGGGGTTGATTCCGGCCGGTCGGGGACTGGTGACGGCCGCGTTCAGTTTGGCAAATTCCAGGTAGTCGCCGTCGGTCAGGGGTAGTTCCCGCAGGATCTGCCCATGCCAGTAACTGGCCCAGCCTTCGTTGATGATTTTGGTCTGGGCCTGGGGCAGGAAGTACAGGCTTTCGGCCCGTACCACGGCCAGGATGTCGAGCTGCCACTCCTGCAGGTGGTCGCCGTGGTTGAGCAGGAAGCCCAGAATGTCCCGGGTAGGCCGGAAGGGGGTGTTTCGCCCGGAGGAAGGCGGGTCTGGTTCCACGCACCACTCAAAGGCCAGGCAGGCGGTGAGAAAGTCTTCCACCGGCTCCCGCCCGTGCTGGGCTTCGTAGCTGGCAATGCGGTCGGCCCGTAGCGAAGCCAGGACATCCATCTGCCGTTCGGTATCCCGGAAATGCAGGTTGTGGCGGAAAAAGTCCACGTGGGCGAGTACGTGGGCCTTGACGAGCAGATGCTCGATTTCCCGGTTGCCTTCCAGCAAGAAGGCCCGGGCGGGGCGGGTGTTGACCACCAGTTCGTAAATGCGGCTATGGCCCATATCGTATGACCATTTGTTCCGCCAGTAGCTCTTGCCGAAGGTCCAATGGCTGTACCGGCCCGGCAGGGCCCGGGCGGCTACGTCGTAGATGACATTGGCCGGGACCACATCAAACTCTGTCTCCCACGGGTCCAGGCCCATGCCTCTGGCTATTGTCCAGACCTGTTCGTCCGGTATTCCGTTCATGATGCCTTCACCCCCCGAGGCGAAAGCAGGGTACGGATGCCCTGAACCATGGCGTTGCGGTCGGGGACATGGGCGATGGTCAACTGCGGGGGCCGCTCCTGCCGCAGAAGCATCCTGGTAAAGGGCCCGCCGTCGGTCACGTCGGCGTACCCGAACAGGTTAATCCCTGCTGCCAGGTTCATCAGGGGTACCAGAGCCTTGCCATCGTCGTCGCTGGCATCGCCATCGGTGAAGTGAAAGGCATATACGTTGTAGCGGGATGGTGGGAAGCGCTCGTGGACCAGATCCAGAGCCAACTCGTAGGCCGGCGTCATGCTGGTGCCGCCGCCTTCGGACAGGTGGAAGAAATCGTCCTGGCTCACTTCCCAGGCCTGCATGTGGTGCAGGATGAACGCCGTATCGACTGTACTGCGGTAACGCAGACGCAGAAACTCCAGGATCCAGAAGGCCAGCACCCGACTCAGGTACTTGCGCTCGTCACCCATGCTGCCTGAGCAGTCCCTTAAAAAGACAGCGGCGACCCGATCCTGGCGGGACGGCAGCTCTTCCGGTACGCGGAAGCGCAGGTCGTCCTCCAGGAGGCCGCCGAAATGGGCGTCTCCATCCAGTGCATTGCGCCGGATGTTTTCCAGCACGGTGCGCCGCTTGTCCAGATTGCTGAATGCACCGCGCCGGCGGATCTCTTCGACCCGCAGGTCCGGCGAGGGCTGCTCGATCTTTTCCCGTGGCTTCAGATTGGGCAGTTCCAGACCGGCAAAAATGGCCGCGGCTACGTCGGATACACCAATTTCCACTTCGTAAACCCCGGTTTCTTCACCCTGACCATGGCCCTGGCCCTGGCTGTCGCCAGGGGCCGGGAGCTTGCCCAGGACCTGACCCTTTCCCGGCCGCGGTGTACCCGTGCCGGGCTGTGGCTGACCTTCGGGGGCAAAGCGGAACCGGTACTCGCGCAGTTCACGCACGGGTACCCTGACTTTCTTGCCTCCTTCCTGCACAATCAGGTCACCGTGACTCACCAGATCCTTCAGGTTCTTGCGCACAGCCTCGCGAACAAGCTCGTGGTGACGCTCCTGGTCCAGGCGTCCTCGACGAAACAGGTCCCATTCCATGCGTCCCACCTGCCCCCGGAGAGAATGTGAGGCGTTGTCGGCTGGTGGTAGCGGTCGTTGAAACATCGGTTCTCTAAGTAGATTCGCTCGAAATAAAAGGTTACCTGCACATTGCCACTTGTGAATCATTTCCGTAATAAGTATCGACATCAATCTACACCACAGGACAGACAGATGCAAGGAAGCGTGAGGCATCCTCGGGTGTTCGTACTCTTTATAACGGGAACAAACCGCGAAAAGTAACGATCAAACATATATATGGGTATCAAAGACCAGGTGAGCTTGCGGTCAGGGGAGAGGGGAACGCCGGTCCAGCGTACAATCTCATTCTTATCAGGAACAGATCGGAGATGCAGGCAATGTCGCAGGATCTCCTGCAGCTGGTCGAGTCGCTCCTCCGAATCCCCTTTTTCTCCACCATGTCCCGTGTGGAGTTGGTTGAGCTCGCCAGTCACCTGCAAACACGGTGGTTTCCCCGCGGCGAGACCATTGTTCAGTACGGGGAGCCAGGTCACTATTTTTTTCTGATTCGCTCCGGTACGGTCAAGGTCACCCGGTCCTTCGAGCCAGGTGAGGAGGTCGTCATGTGCGTCCTTGGAGCGGGTGAATTCTTTGGTGAACTGGCCCTCCTGGACGGTGGACCGCGCTCGGCGTCGGTGCAGTCCCTGGAGCCTACCGAGGTGCTGGTCCTGTATCGGGAGGACTTTGTAGGTTTCCTGCACGCCCACCCCGCTGCATCTGTGCAGGTGATCACGGTCCTGGCTGAGCGGATCCGCCGCCTGAATGACCAGGTCGAGGAGGCTTCCATGACCTTACCGCAGCGTCTGGCCAGAAGGCTGGTGGACCTGGGGCGGCGCAAGGGGCACGTGACACCGGCGGGGATTGAAATTCACGTGCCGCTCACCCAAAGTGAGTTGGCCGGCATGATTGGCGCCTCTCGCCCCACCATTAGCCGCCTGCTGGCGGACTGGCAGGCCCGCCAACTGATCCGTGTGGGAGCACGGGGGGAGATTGTCATTTTGCGTCCGCAGATTCTGGAGGCCCTGGCCCTGTATAAGAAGGGGGTCACTGCTGCCGCCAACAAACCCTGACCTGAATACGAGCGGCGGGCATGGACCGGCCTGCTCCCGAGTATGATGAGGTAAACGTTTGGGGTTGGAGGAGCGCCGGTGGAGTGGAAGTCCGCAATGGTCACCTTTTTGATCGTGTTTTTATCCGAGTTGGGGGATAAGACACAACTGGCGACCATGGCTGTGGCGGCTCAGTCTCGTTCACCCTTCATGGTCTTTGTTGGCGCGGCTGGTGCTCTGGTATTTTCGGCCATGCTGGGCGTACTGTTCGGGGACGCCATCGCCCGCTGGATCCCGATTTCAGTCCTGAAAACCGGTGCGGGGCTGACGTTTGTTCTGTTCGGAATCTTGCTGATTGCCGGGCGCAGCTAGGGCGCTTGCATGCCACTCATCTGCTTGTTACAATGGCAGTGCATCAGGCGCCCGTGGTGTAGTGGATAACACGTCAGCCTCCGGAGCTGAAGATCAGAGGTTCGAGTCCTCTCGGGCGCACCAGCTAGAACAGACCCAGGGAACGGCTGCCGATAAGAAAGGGTATCCCGGAGTTCGGCGTAACTTTTGGGGAGTGCATTGCACTCCCTCGCTTTATTTGCACCGAACGTTTCCGGCCGCCGCTGCATCTTGTACACAGAGGTGAGGGTAAGTGTCGCAGACCGGTCTGCTCGGAATTCTTGGCACACTTCTGGTCATCTTTGGTATTCTGATTCTGGTTAAGACCATCGTGTTCGGTGGCGGAGCCCTGGTTGCGCTGGCGATTGCCCTGGTGGCTGCCCATTTCCTCGGCGTGGCCGGGCGTTGGGCCCTGTGGCTGGCCGGGTTATTTACGGTTTTGGCATTGCCGTACCTGATCTTGCGGTCCCTGGGTGTGGCCTTTGGCCTGGTGGGAGCTGTAGTGGCGCTGGTGTTCAAACTGCTGCCGCTGGCGTTGCTGATGTTTGGCGGGTACTTGCTGGTAAGGTCGTTGTCCCGTCGTTGACCCCTGCGCACCCAGGCGCGAAAATGGCTTTGTACGATGCGAAACCGAGGAGGTGCCGCTGTGCGTGATCACCTGCAGGGGTTGCACTGGGAGTGCTTTGTTTGCGGGCCGGACAACCCCCGCGGGTTGCGGTTGAACATCCGGGCCGTGGGTGAGCGGTGCGAAACGGAGTTCACTCCGACGGTCGACTTGCAGGGGCCACCGGGCATCACCCACAGTGGCCTGGTCACCTCTGTGCTGGATGAAGTCATGAGCCAGTTAATTTATACCCACCTGGAACCGGCTGTTACCCGGAAAGTGGAGACTACTTTCCGGCGTCCGATGCGGATCGGTGTCACGTACCGGATTACGGCGGAGATCAGTGGCAGAAACAGCCGCATTATCACGGCACGGGCAGAAGCACGGGATCCCGGTGGTGTTCAGGTTGCCAGGGCACGGGGGATCTTTGCCCCTCTAGATGAGGACCGGGTGGCCAAATTACTGGAACGTTGAAGCGTATGGCGACAACCCCGGGACTGTCCCGGGGTCTTTTGCCGCTCACAGTATCGTATTTTGCGAACAGGTGAGGTGAAGGGCGATGCACCGGCTCGTGCGTTTCGACGCGCCGTGGCTGGCCTTGGTGCTGGTAGCTGTGGGTTCCTGGTTTCTGATTCGCGAGATTTTTGAGCTGGGAGCCTGGTTTGGTCCGGCCACCCTGGCCGCCCTGGCTGTGGTTTCCCTGCTACGCTGGTTGTCCGGGGGGCGGCAACAGCGGTGGCTGGCTGCAGGCTGGCTATTGGGGGCCTGGGCGATCTACCTGGCTCTCGACGCGACTCTGGCCGGTGGAATGCCCTTTGCCTTTTTCTTCGCCTTTTTGGGTCTGGCTTTTCTGGGGCTGTATGCCTGTGGGGCCCGGCCGGCCTTCTGGCCGCTGGTGCCGACCTCGCTGTTTCTGGGGCTGGCGACCGTTGTGTGGATGTTTACCGTTGGGCTGACCTTGCTTTCCTATCTGCTGCCCCTTGGCCTGATCGCTTACGGCGGGTGGCTGCTGATGCGATGGCGGTCACGGGTTTAATTGGTCAGCCCCAGCGCCTTGTAGGTATCCCAGCGCACCAGACCGGTGAGCCGCAGGCGCTTTTCCTTCTGAAAGCGCAGCAGGGCAGCCCGCATGCCCGGCCCGAACCGTCCGTCCACGGGGCCGTGGTAGTAGCCCAGTTCCTTAAGCTTGGCCTGTACTTCAGCGACATCGGCTCCGGTGTGTCCCTCCACCAGTGTCCGGCGGGTAAGAATCGGGTCGCCGTAAATCAGAACCGGGGTGCCGACCGGTATCAACTGGTAAAGCTCCTCGACCTCGCGGTTGCGCATGCGGATACAGCCGTGGCTGGCATCCCGGCCCATTAACCAGGGCTCATCTGTTCCGTGGATGCCATAGAGCCCCCAGGGCACATTCAGGCCCATCCAGCGGGTGCCAAAGCCGCCGCCCCAATCCCGGGACTTGTTGATGATCTTCCATTCGCCCTGGGGAGAAGGTGTGCGTGGGCTGCCCGGTGCGACCACCCAGGTCTTGTAGGCGAAGCCGTTCACCATCAGGGCCAGGGTGTTTCGGCGCAGATCCACCAGGATCTGCATTTGTCGCTCGGCGGGCGGAACGAACGGGGCATGGGGCAGAGCCGCCAGAGCCTGGTCGAGTGCCACCTTGGTTTTTGGTCCGGCCATGCCGTCTGCGGCCAATTGGTGGTCGCGCTGAAACTGCTTCACTGCGGCGGCGGTACGCGCACCGTAGCTCCCGTCTGCCCGTCCCGGGTCATATCCGACTTGCAGAAGCGAATGCTGGAGCACGGCCACGGCGGGTCCTTCCTGGTGGGACCCGGTCCGGGACAGGACCTCGCCGGCTCCGCAAGGGGCCGGATCCTGCGCACCGGCAGGTGTGGGCAGGCAAAGCAGCAGGGCCAGTGCAACCAGCAGGATTCGCACACCCAGGCGTTCCGGTGATTCAAGCATGGTGGCTGTCCCTCCCCACGTGCTGTGGTTGTCTTGACAGAGCCTCTGCCTTAGTATTACCTGGAACAGGGGTCAACATCGGGAGAAGGAGGGCTGCATTTGCACCCGTATTTGTTCGAAATCGGGGCATTCCAATTGCGCATATATGGGCTGATGATTGCCACGGGCATTCTGACGGCCACCTACATGGTCTATCACGCCGCCCGGCGCCGGCAACTGCCCTGGGCTGAGAATGCCTTTGAACTGGCCTTCTGGGCCGTCGTTGGCGGGGTGTTGGGCGCCCGCATCTGGGAAGTGCTGTTTACCTGGGAATACTACCGCACTGAACCGTGGAAGGTGATCGCGGTATGGGAGGGTGGTATCTCCATCCAGGGTGCGGTCCTGGGGGGGCTGGTGGCCTTCGTGCTATGGGCTCGGCGCTACCGTGTTCGGGTTTGGCAGTTGTTGGACATCGGTGCCCCGGCCGTGGTGCTGGCTCAGGGCATTGGCAGGATTGGCTGCCTTTTCAACGGTGACGCGTATGGGATCCCCATCGAGCAGACCATTCTGCCGGCCTGGCTGGGGGTTCGGTATGCTCCCGGCACCCCGGCCTGGTATGCATACGCCACCCAACCACTGGTGCCGGCGGAGGCGTTCGAGGGCCTGGGGGACTTCGCTATCGCCGCTTTTCTTCTGCTGTTCCGGCCCAAGCGGATGCCGGAGGGGTGGCGGATGCTCACCTACGGGATCTTGTACTCTGCCCTGCGGTTTGGTCTGGAGTTCTGGCGGGCAGACAGCCTGACCACCGGCGGAGGCCTGAAGGCGGCCCAGTTATTGTCTGTGGTGATGATCCTGGCTTGTGCCGGGGTATTGGGTTGGCGCCTGCGCACGGCCTGGGTGGCGGAACAGGGCGCCGCTCCGGCGCCCTGAATTTCAGGACCCGGCGGTGGGGGCGACCGGAGCGGCGGCGACGGCATCTATCAGTACCGGGCCCTTTTCTGCCAGCGCGGCTGACAGGGCCCGGTCAAGGCCAGGGCCATCCTCAGCCCGGTAGGCCCGCAATCCGCAGGCTTCGGCCAGGCGGACAAAATCCGGATTGCGGGGCGCTGTGCCCACTGTTTGGTACCCGCGGGCCTGGGCGCGGTGGTGCTCAATGGCCATCAGGCCGTTGTTCACAACCACTACGACCACGGGCAGTCCCAGTTCGGCGGCAGTGACCAGTTCCCCTAACAGGGACTGCACCCCGGTATCACCCACCAGTGCCACTACGGTGCGGTCCGGCCGTACCAGTTTGGCCGCCAGGGCAGCGGGCAGCCCAAAGCCGAGTGACCGCCAGGCACCGGAAACTAGCACCTCGTGCCGGTGCCCGCCAAAGATGCGGCCAAACCAGACCGAATGATCACCGGTATCCAGCGCAATGACGGCGTCCGGAGGCAGGGCCTGCTCCAAAGCTCGCACAATGCGTTGCGGGCTGAGCGGCGGGCCATCCGGCGCCGTTTCCTGTTCAATTCGGGCCAGCCAGCGTTGCTTGAGGTGCCCTAAATGGGCGCGCCATTCCGGCCGCGGCGTGGCGGCCAACTGCTCCAGTAACTGGGGAACGGCTGCCCGCACGTCGCCCGCCACTCCGTAGCTAACAGGCATCTTGCCGCCGATGTGGACCGGTACCCGGTCCACTTTTATGATGGGCAGATTGGCCGGCACATACCGTTGCGGCCACCAGTTGCAGGCTATGGTCAGCAACAGGTCTGCCCCCTGGAGCGCGGCATGGGAGGCATCGGCCCCGCCCTCGCCCAGACCGCCCAGCACGAGCGGATGCGACCAGGGCAGGCTGCCCCTGACGGGCAGGCTCTGGATAATGCCGGCACCCCAGCGGTCCGCCAGGGCCAGTACCTGGTCGGAGACCGGTCGGGCACCCTGGCCCATCAAGATCAGGGGGCGTCGGGCACCGACCATGCGCTCCAGAGCACCGCGCAGAACAGCGGGGTTGACTGCAGGCGGTGCACCCAGAAAGGGCTCCGGGGGAGTAACGGCGGCGGTGCAGGGCATGGGAAACAGGTCAGCCGGAACCGACACATGGGCCACGCATCCACCCCCGACCGCTGTGCGGAGGGCAGTTGGCAGCACCTGGCCGATGGCATCGGGGTGCACGACCAGGGTGGTAAAATCGGCAAGTGGCCGGACCAGAGATTGTTGATCGACGTATTGGTGGGTAGCGGTGCCGATTTTCCGGCTTTCAACCTGGCCGGTGATGGCCAACACCGGTGCCCGGTCACTGTGTGCGTCACCCAACCCGTTGAGGAGGTTGGTAATTCCGGGCCCGCTGGTGGCGACGCAGACGGTCGGGCGCCCGGTGAGCTTGGCTTCGGCCGCAGCCATAAAACCTGCGGCTGCTTCGTGCCGAACGGCTACGAAGTGGATCGAGGCCTGTCGGGCCACGGCGTCTAACAGGGCCAAATAGGTGTCACCCACGACGCCATAAATGCGCTGGACGCCCCACGCCGCCAATTGTCTGGCCATGTACTCCGAAACGGTTGTCACCTTTTCCGGCTCCTTTGATGGATTGGGGCGTGGCTATTTTGGCCGCGGGCGGACAAATCTCATTCATCAGGTACGGCCCGGTCGGAAATGGACCGGGCGAAAAAAATGGAAATGGCCCTCCCGGGGGGTGGGAGGGCCGTGGAAGAGGAGGGGGTAAATCGGGTATTCGTGTACGTTATCGCTGTATATTCATCTAAAGAATGTGAACGCATTCACATCTGTTTACGGTGTCATTTTACGTCTATCTAAAATTGATGTCAAGTTGCCGAGATAATGATTTTCCCTCTATTTTACATAGCTTTCTTCTATACCTCGCGGAATAACGGGATTAGGGAGGGGCCCGACGGATATTTCGATTTAAGATCTAAAGCTACACCAATAGATTTTTGTTCAAATCTAGTTGTGCAAATTCCCATTGTTCAATCATATAGTAGTAGGAATTGTTGATGCGCGAATCGCAATGCTATATTCAGTAAACGCGGGTGACAGCGGGGGCAACTCGCACAAGGGGGAAGGGAAGCGTGATAGCCAAGCGGACCATCACCGTGACGGTGAACGGTGAAACCACCTGCAGGGAGGTGGAACCCCGCCTCTTGCTGGTGCATTTTCTGCGGGAGGTTCTAAACCTGACGGGAACCCATGTTGGTTGCGACACATCCAGTTGCGGTGCCTGTACGGTGTTTCTGAACGGTCAGGCGGTGAAGTCGTGCACCGTACTGGCTGTGCAGGCTGACGGGGCTGAGGTTGTCACCGTTGAAGGTCTGGCCAAGGAAGGCAGCCTGCACCCGATTCAGGTTGGATTCTGGGAGGAGCACGGCCTGCAGTGCGGCTTTTGCACGCCGGGCATGATGATGGCAGCGATCCAACTGCTGGACCGGACCCCCAATCCCTCTGAGGCCGATATCCGCCGGGGGTTGGAGGGGGTCCTGTGCCGCTGCACCGGGTATCAGAACATCGTACGGGCTGTGCAGCACGCGGCCGTTAAGCTGCAGCCCGCCGGAAATGACTAGCAGGGGGAGGGGGGAGAAACCTATGGCAACGGTCGGAATCGGTGCGCGCGTCAAGCGCAAGGAAGACTTGCGGTTGATAACGGGGACGGCGACTTACACAGATGATATCAAGCTGCCCGGGATGGTGTATGCGGCGTTTGTGCGCAGCCCCTATGCCCATGCCCGGGTCAGGTCCGTTTCCACAGCGGCGGCCCGGAAGCTGCCGGGGGTCATTGAGGTGTTCACCCACCAGGACCTGCGCCCGCTCTGGCAGGCGCCGCTGCCCTGCGCATGGGCGGCCTGGCCAACCCTGAAGAATCCGGCGCACTGGCCTTTGGCCGCGGACAAGGTCTGCCACGTGGGTGAAGCCGTGGCAGTGGTGGTGGCCGCAGACCGTGATACGGCCAGGGACGCGGCCCAACTGCTGGAGGTGGAATATGACCCGCTGCCGGCGGTGGTGGACCTGGAGGAAGCGGCAGGCTCTGCTGCCGCCAGGATACACGATGAACTTGCGGATAACATCGCGTATACCTTCCAGGCCAGTCATGGGGCAGTAGCGGATGCATTTCTGCGCGCTCCGGTCAAGATCCGCCAGCGCTACCTGCAGCAGCGAATTCTTGGTGCGGCCATGGAGCCCAGGGCGGTGGTGGTGCAGTGGCACCCGTTCGATCAGGAAATGACCATATGGAGCACCACCCAGGTGCCGCACTTCCTGCGCCTGTTTGCCAGCGTTTTGCTGGGCGTGCCCGAACACCGGCTGCGGGTGGTGGCGCCGGAGGTGGGCGGAGGCTTTGGTTCCAAGCTGCAGGTGTATGCCGAAGAAATCGCCTGTGGCGCGGTGGCCATGAAATTAGGTCGCCCGGTGAAGTGGGCGGCCGACCGGTCTGAAGACTTTCTCAGTACCCACCAGGGCCGCCAGGGCATCATGGACTTTGAAGTGGCTGCTGAGAGTGACGGCCGCGTTACGGCCATGCGGTTGAACTGGCTGGCGGATATGGGTGCGTACAATATGGTGAACGGTCCGTATGTTCCGTTGCTGGGCTATATCATCGGTACTGGTCCCTACAAGGTGAGTAACTTTGAATGCAACATTACAGGGGTGTTCACCACCACGACGCCAACCGACGCGATCCGTGGCGCCGGCCGGCCTGAAGCCACCTACTGGCTGGAGCGCACCATGGATCTGTTGGCGGCTGAGGTGGGGCTGGATCCGGCTGAAGTCCGCCGCCGGAATCTGCCTGGTCCGGAGGAATTTCCGTTTACGAACGGGTCCGGGCTGGTGTACGACACCGGCAACTATCCGCGGGCCCTGGAAAAGGCCCTGGAGGCTGTGGGGTACGAGGAAATCCGCCGGCAGCAGTTGCAGCAGCGGCAATCCGGTAACCCCGGTGGCAAGCTGCTGGGCATTGGAATTTCCACCTATGTGGAGGCGTGCGGCCTGGCCCCGGCGGCGGCGACTGCCGGTACTCTGTACGGCGCCGCCCTGTGGGATTCGGCACAGGTTCGGGTTCACCATACCGGTAAGGTAACGGTATACACTGGCGCTTCCCCGCATGGGCAGGGTCATGAGACGTCCTTTGCGCAGATCGTTTCAGAACGGCTGGGGGTCCCGTTTGAGGACGTGGAGATTGCCCACGGGGACACGGCCCGCGGCCCAATGGGCACGAATACCTATGGCAGTCGCAGTCTGGTGGTGGCGGGCGTTGCCCTGTACAAGGCCCTGGACAAGATCCGCGCCAAGGCGGCCAGGATCGCGGCTTTTCGCCTGGAGTGCCCGGCTGAGGAAATCGAGTTCAGCGGGGCGGCGTTGGCGGTCAGAGGGGCTGCGGACCGGTCGGTAAGCTTTCAAGAGATCGCTGCCGCCGCCAACCTGGGTGCGCATGAGCGGTATCCGGCGGGCCTGGAACCGGGGCTGGAAGCCACCTGTTTCTTTACGCCTGAAAACTTCAGCTTCCCGTTTGGCACCCATGTTTGCGTGGTAGAGGTAGATCCCGAAACGGGCCGGGTCGCGATTCAGAAGTATGTCGCCGTGGACGACTGTGGCAATGTGGTCAACCCCCTGATTGTCGAGGGCCAGATCCACGGCGGCATTGCCATGGGGATTGCCCAGGCCCTGTTCGAGGAATATGTCTACGACCGCAATGGCCAGCCGGTGACGGCTTCTTTCCTGGACTATGCGGTGCCGACGGCGGCGGATCTGCCGGCTTACGACAGCCACCTTACGGTTACGCCGGCCACCACAAACCCGCTTGGTGCCAAGGGGATTGGTGAGGCCGGCACCATCGCCAGCACGCCGGCGGTGGTGAATGCGGTGGTGGATGCACTCAGCCACCTGGGTGTCAGGCACATTGATATGCCGCTGCGGCCGGAGCGGGTCTGGCGGGCCATTCAGAAGCACGGGCGTTAGGAGGTGCAGCGGATGAATACCAATACCTTCGATTACTTTACCCCTGGCTCGGTGGCGGAAGCCATCGACCTGTTGTCCCTCCACGGGGACCAGGCCCGGATCATGGCCGGTGGCCACAGCCTGATTCCGGCCATGCGCCTGCGCCTGGCTCAGCCCAAGGTTCTGGTGGATATTGGCCGGGTTGGCGGCCTGAATGACATCCGCCTTGAGCAAAACACCATTTGCATCGGTGCACTGGCCACGCACTATCAGGTGGAGTCGTCTGATCTGGTGCGGAAATATGCCCGGGCTTTACAGGAAGCGGCGGCGAGCATTGGCGATCCCCAGGTGCGCAACCGTGGTACCATTGGCGGCAGCAGTGCCCACGCCGACCCGGCGGCAGATTATCCGGCCGCGTTGCTGGCCCTGGACGCCGAACTGGTGGCCAACGGCCCCGGTGGGATACGCATCATCGACGCCGCCAGCTTTTTTGTGGGTCCGCTCACGACTGCCCTGCAGAAATGCGAAATCCTGACTGAGATTCGCATTCCCTTCGGGCCGGTCGGTGCAGCGAGTACTTATCAAAAGCTGTCGGTGCGCCAGACAGACTTTGCTCTTGTCGGTGTGGCGGCCCAGGTAACGGTTGATGACAGTGGGATCTGCACCTCGGCACGGCTGGCCTTGAGTGGCGTGGGGCATTGTGCTTACCGGGCGGCGCGGGTGGAAGAGGCCCTGTTGGGCCTTCGCCTTTCCGATCTACCGGCGGTGACCAGGGCATGTGAAGGGGTTGTCCAGGGCGTGTCGGTGAATGAAGATGCCGTCACATCGGCCGACTTCCGCAGCCAGATGGCCAGGGTATACGCCCGGCGGGTCATTCAGGCGGCGGCTGAGCGTTGCTAGTTTTTGCGCTTGAACCCCCCGGTGGCTGGTGCCGCCGGGGGGTTCGGCCTTCACAGGGGTCGTCTGTTACCTGCGGCAAGGGCGGTTCCGTCCGGATGTGTGGCCAGAACAGGCAGCCATTCCTTCATCAGGGCACGGGATTGCTCGCCCAGATCGACCCAGGTGGTGGTGCGACCCTCTTTGAACTGCTGGACAACGTCCTCCGGCTGCGGGTTGAAGGCCATGACCGACCGCCCCCGCCGCTCCGGGTCAGGGTAGACCCAGTAAGGGTAGTAGGAGTCCGAATCATGATCCGGTCCCCAGCCCTGGGATTCAGGAAAGAGGGTGCCGGCCCGCGTATCTGTTTCGGCGGGGTGGGCACAGAAGTACCCCTGTTGAACGAGCCAGCGTGTCAGTGCGGCGATGTTTACCCGGAAGGGTAAATGCACCCGGACCTGGCCGTCTTCATACGAGACTGGCAGGGTGGCCGGGGAGACCTGAACGGGCTGTGCGGCAGCATCGGCTTCTGCCGCGGCCTGCGCCGCCTGCAGTTTCCGCCGGTCAGCCAGCCGGGCTGCCGTATCCGGCGAAATCTCGGCCCCCGGGCGCCGAACAGCAAAATTCGGGCGCCGCAGTCGGGAGGGCATGCGGCTGGCCTCCACCCCGATTGTGTCACGTTGACCGGCCCGGCCCGGCGGCATGGCCGCATGGTCGGAGGGTGGTGCCGGGGCAGGGTTTTCCGTGCCGTTGATAAAGGGATCTAACTCGGGCATGGCCGTTATGCTCCCCTCAGTGTTCACCGCCGTGGCTGGCTGCAGAACCGGGCGGTGGCAGATTCGGCACGTCTTCGTAACGAACTTCCTGCGTCAGGCCAAACATTCCGGTCGGGCCTTCTGCGTGGTTGGGCATATGGCAGTGGAAAACCCAGGCCCCGGGGTTATCGGCGGTAAAGGCAAGGTCGTAAGTTTCGCCCGGGAAAATGGCCAGGGTGTCCACATGCAGTGGTTTATCCACGGGTGCACCGTCTTTGGCCACTACGGCCGACACATGACCATGCAGGTGCATGGGGTGCGGCCCGGCGCCGGCATTGATCATCCGGATCAGGACGCGTTCCCCTTTTTTCACCATCAGGGGCTGATTCCGGGGGTATGAGTGGCCATTCATGGTCAGCCCGAGGGCTCCGGCATCTGTAATGAACAAGGTGTGTTCACGGTCCACCTTTGGTTGAGGACCGCCCTTTGGATCAATGATGAACGCGCCGAAGAGCCCCGATGTCACCTGGTGTGTGGTGTTGAAGTGGGTATGATACCAGTGGGTGCCCGCCGGTCCGGCATTAAATTCATAGACAAAACTTTGACCGGGCGGAACGGGCTGCTGGGTCAGTCCCGGAACGCCATCCTGCCCCCAGGGCACTGTCTGCCCGTGCCAGTGCACGGCACTGGGCTCGGGCAATTGGTTATGGAAAATCACCCGGACGCGGTCGCCATCCTGCACACGGAAGGTCGGTCCCGGAACCGTACCGTTGTAGGCCCAGGCTTCGATCCACTCGTTGGGTTTAACCTCCCACTGAATGGGCTTGGCCGTGAGTTCAAACACTTTGATGCCGTCTTCCGTGCGGTAGGACAGAACCTGGTTCCCTTCCGAAGTGGCCTTTGGAAGATTTGAGGGTGCCGGCGTTTCGCTGGGTATATCATCTTCGGCCCGGTTGGGGTCGTCGCTGTGTGCTGCCGGGCCTGGTGCCGGAGCCGGGGCGCCACGACGGGCAAACGGCCCGGCCGGACCTAACGCAACAAAGCCAATGAGGGCCAGGGCCAGTATGCTAAACACGGCGAATACGAAGGTCTTTCGCACCGCGGACACCTCCTGCCAGTAGGTTGTATCCGGGATGTGTTCCTGAAACTTGGGATTACTGCCCATAGCGGTTGCAGGCGGGTGGACAGTACTCGCCCGGTACTATAGAATGGCAGCGAGCCGCCATTACCGGGGGTGCTGAGATGCCTGATTCGCTGCCACCGATCTACACACCTGAGCAGGCTGGTACCGCGCTAGGGCCGGATGGTCGCAAGCTGGTCTTCTTTTACATTCCGCAGTTAGAAGCCGAAGTTCGAAAACTGCTGGGCGCTCACCCCAGAGAATTTACCTATCGCTGGGCTTACCACCCGGGACACCAGGTGCATGTATTGCTGGCTTACTGGCCACTGGAGCCGGAAAGTGTTCAGATTGGCGTGGCCATTCCCGAAGGGCCGGGAGACGCCATTCTGGACATGTTGCAGGGTGAATCGGACATATACATTACCCTGGAGCCGCTCAAAGACAGGCTGAGGGATACCATGTCCGGAGAAGAAGTGACTGCCATTACCGACGGTCTCACCGCCGGTCTGGTCAACGTGAAGTTTCGTCGCTTCAAGGGCAATGGCTAGGTTCATCTGCTGCCCCTGCCCGCCAGAGGGCTTGACGGCGTGCTGCGGACGGTCGCTGTCGGTCCCTCTTACGTTGGCCGCAAATAGACATTTGCAATTGGAAGCGGTTGGTGGTTGACGAGCAGGGGCGCCGGATGATAGGATCATGTACTGTCACGGGGCTGCGGTGCGCAGGCCAAGGTTTGAAAGCCGGTCTGGCGGCGACGGGAGCGGTGACCCTGGTGCCCGCAGAGATTTGCACGGGCAAGCGAAAAAGCCACAAAATGGCGGCTTGACGCTGAAGAAACGGTATGCTAAAGTATGATCTTGCTGCGGTGCTGAACACAACGCAGCAGCGACCCGAGCCGGTCCTTGAGAACTGAACAGTGTAGTGTGAGAGGAAGGGATACGTGGGAGCGGACGCCTACCGCTGGAAGGCGGTTCAAAGGCGCCGTGAGCAACGGGACCCGACCGAGTGAAGAAGAAAGCCAAGCGAGCCAAAACGCCGCCGAGAGGCGGCGAAAGACTTAGAGCCTGAAAGCTCAAACTCTTTTTTGGAGAGTTTGATCCTGGCTCAGGACGAACGC
>JAKFDK010000146.1:0-16865 GCA_036676195.1 Clostridia bacterium
GCTGGTGCCGGCACTGGCCGCCCCGTCGCTCACCGTTACCGTAATGGTCGCCGTGCCGCTCTGGCCTTCCGCCGGCAGCACCGTCACCGTGCGGTCGGCGCCCGCTCCGCCGAAGATGATGTTCTCGCCGCTGTCGGGGACCAGCCCCGTGTCCGACGAACTGCCGCTTACGGTCAGGCTGTCTGCCGCCGTTTCCGCATCCCCCACCGTGAAGGCCAGCGGTGCCGTTGCCCCGTCCTCGTCAATCGTCTCGTCCCCGATTGCCGTAATGGTCGGGACATCATTCACTGCCGTCACCGTAATGCTGAAGGCCGTGCTGCCAATGCTCCCGCCCGCCCCGTCGGAGACGGTGAAGGCAAAGCTGTCGGTCGTGGTCTCGCCGCCGTTGTGCGTGTAGCTGATCGCCCCGGCGTCCACGTCCGCCTGGGTGAAGGTCTCGCCCTCCGCCAGGGCGCCCCCGCTATTGTACAAGCTACCGTTGGCCGGCACGGTTGCCAGCGTGTAGGTGAGCTGCGCCGCCGTGTTGTCCGCATCCGTTACCTGCAGCTTCGCTGCCGTGATGCTCCCGGACCCGCCCTCGTCCACCGTCAGCCCGGCATTCGCCGCCAGCACCGGCGTGTCATTCACTGCATTCACCGTAATGCTGAAGGCGGTGCTGCCCACGCTCCCGCCCGCCCCGTCCGAGACGGTGAAGGTGAAGCTGTCGGTCGTGGTCTCGCCGCCGTTGTGCGTGTAGCTGATCTCCCCGGCGTCCACATCCGCCTGCGTGAAGGTCCCGTCCTGGGCCAGGGCGCTCCCGCTCTTGAGCAGGGTGCCGTTGGCCGGCGCGGTTGCCAGCGTGTACGTGAGCTGCGCCGCCGTGTTGTCGGCATCTGTCACCTGCAGCTTCGCTGCCGTGATGCTCCCGGACCCGCCCTCGTTCACCGTCAGCCCGGCATTCGCCGCCAGAACCGGGGCATCATTCACCGCCGTCACGGTCAGGGTAAAGCTGGTGCCGGCACTGGCCGCCCCGTCGCTCACCGTTACCGTAATGGTCGCCGTGCCGCTCTGGCCTTCCGCCGGCAGCACCGTCACCGTGCGGTCGGCCCCCGCTCCGCCGAAGATGATGTTCTCGCCGCTGTCGGGGACCAGCGCCGTGTCCGACGAACTGCCGCTTACGGTCAGGCTGTCCGACGCCGTTTCCGCATCCCCTACCGTGAAGGCCAGCGGTGCCGTTGCCCCGTCCTCGTCAATCGTCTCGTCCCCGATTGCCGTAATGGTCGGGACGTCATTCACTGCCGTCACCGTAATGCTGAAGGCCGTGCTGCCCATGCTCCCGCCCGCCCCGTCCGAGACGGTGAAGGCAAAGCTGTCGGTCGTGGTCTCGCCGCCGTTGTGCGTGTAGCTGATCGCCCCGGCGTCCACGTCCGCCTGCGTGAAGGTCCCGCCATCCGTCAGGGCGCCTCCGCTCTTATATAAGGTACCGTCGGCCGGCGCTGTGGCCAGCGTGTAGGTGAGCTGCGCCGCCGTGTTGTCGGCATCTGTCACCTGCAGCTTCGCTGCCGTGATGCTCCCGGACCCGCCCTCGTTCACCGTCAGCCCGGCATTCGCCGCCAGCACCGGCGCGTCATTTACTGCATTCACGGTAATGTTGAAGGCCGTGCTGCCAATGCTTCCGCCCGCCCCGTCCGAGACGGTGAAGGCAAAGCTGTCGGTCGTGGTCTCGCCGCCGTCGTGTGCGTAGCTGATCGACCCGGCGTCCACATCCGCCTGCGTGAAGGTCCAGCCCGCCAGCAGGACGCCCCCGCTCTTCAGCAATGAACCGTTGGCCGGCGCCGTCACCACCGTGTACGTCACCTGCGCCGGCGTGGTGTCCACATCCGTAACCTGCAGTTCCGCCGCCGTGATCGCCCCGGAACCGCCCTCGTTCACCGTCAGACCGGCATTCGCCCCCACGACCGGGGCATCATTGACCGCCGCCACGTTGACGGTGACCGTCGCTTCGGACGAATCGTCGATGCCATCGTTGAGAATAAAGCCAAACTGATCGTGCGGGCTGCCGTTGCCATCGGCTGCCGGCGCAAAGATCACCCGCCAGAGCGGGTCCTCCACCACCGTGCCCGCAGAATTGATCACGTCACCGCGGGCGCCGTTGTCGTACTGGTAAAGGGTACCACCACTGGACGGGAGGGTAGAAATCCGGGCGGAGAGCGGGTCGGCGTCCCAATCGTAGCCGGTGAGGAGGATGGTGAGATCCGTATCCTCAGCGGTGGTCTGGTCGAGACCGATGGTGGAATCGATCCACGCGTCGTAGTCGCCGTCCCGGTCGGCATGCTGCCCGTTGGCCGAGTAATCGATCACGGTGTAACCGGATTCCTCATCCATCCGGTAATAGGCCACCAGCCCGGCTTCATTGCCGGGCAGGGTCCGCAGGTAGTTCTCCTGGACCTCGGCGGCGGAGCGGCTGACATTCCAGATGCGCAGTTCATCCATCTGGCCGTAGAAGTAACTGCCGCCAAGCGCTGATGTGCCAGCCAACCAACCATAGGGATCGACGTTCAGTGAGAAGGTGCGCGCGGTTGAGAAGACCTGGGTCCCGTCCAGATAGCCCGCCCAGATGCTGCCATCGTACGTGTACGCCACATGGTGCCAGTTGGTGTCGGAGACGGAGAGTTCCGACCCGGGGCGGGGGTCGCTGCCGGAGTAGGTGTGGGCGTAGAAAGAGACGGTGCCGGCCGGGTTGTTATACAGGATGCTGGTCTGGGACCCTGCACCGCTGTCCCGCGCCACCAGATAGACACCCGGCTGCGCAACTGAGAGGGATTTCACCCAGAATTCGATGGTGAAACTGTTGCTCAGACGCGTGGGAGCACTGTCAGGGATGTCGATATAAGCATCCTCGCCGTTGAATTCAAGCGCCGTATGGAATGATGAAACCGGTGGGGTGTTTTCGGGACCACCGGCAAGAGCCGGTGGCGACCCAGCCACGATGCCCGCCAACACCACAACCAGACAGATCCAACTCAGTCGCCGGTGCCAACGGCGCTGGTACCCAAGACGCCGGACTTGGAATGACAGCATGATCCATTACCCCCACCGAAGAACGACTGTTATCTCCTGTAACCTGGTGCCGACCGGGGACGGACGGCGCCGCCCACAGACGGACGGGTAATCTGGTCCGCCCACCACCTGGCCAAACCGGATCGAGCGCCACTCTTGCCCCGGCACTAGCGAAGTTGCACGGAAACATCATGGCCCCAGATACGGAAGACCACCTGACCATTGGTGTTGACCCGGGCACCCACCTGAAAGCTCGCGTCGGGACCAAACACGGGGTCAATCACAACGCGCAGGGTGGCGTCGGCCCGGATGCCGCCCTCCCGGACCGCCAGGTTGGTGTCGGCTACCACCCGGAAACTGGCGCCGGGAATGTCGCCGCCGGCCGAGAACCGGCCGGAGCCGGTGATCTGGAGCCGGCCGGAGCCCAGGTCAAAGCTGCTGCGCACAGCCAGGGGGCCGAACAGGACCCGGCTGCTGCCCTTCAGACCGTACGCGGTCAGCGCAAAGTCGGCGTCGGCCAGCGTAGTGTCGCCCAGCCTGAGGCTGCCGGTGCCGGTAAACTGGCCGTCGGCCATGACATGAAGCGTGGGCCGGCCCGATAACCGCAGCCCGCCGGGCAGCGGCAGACTGAGATCGGCGTCGAAGTGCAGTCCGTTGTTGTCCAGCTTGCCGGACCCGACGTTAAAGCCCCAGGGCCCGAACTCCACCCGGCCCACCCACCGACCTGACCGGACGTTCCCTGCCGGGTCCACGTCGACCGTCGCCTTGACCAGACCGCCCAGGGGCAGGGCGAGCCAGCCGCTGCCCTTGAAGGACCCGTCTCTCTGGAAGGTGCCGTCAAAGTCCAGCAGTTCAAAGCCGGCCACCTGCAGGCCGGACGGCGGCGGCAGCGCCTGGTCCTTGGTCCATTCCTCCAGCGAGATCTTGACCGGGGTCACGGCGAGGCCCGCCGTGGCCTCGATGCCGAGTTCCACGCCCTCACCCACGCTGGCGCCCAGGCCGGCCTCCCCGGCGAATACGGCGGAGAGTTCCGCCTTGCCTGCCACCTGCGGATCGTCGGCCAGACCCAGGACCACCGCCGGCAATTCCATATCGGTGGTGAAGTTAATGCCGCCGCCCAGGCCGCCGCCCACATACCCCTCGGCACCCAGCATGCCGCTCAGGCCGAGCCCCAGGTACATGGAAAGCTGGATGTTGTTATCCCGCAGCATCTTCGTGCCTGAACGTTTATACAGTTCGCCCAACTGGCTGACCGTTTTGTTGTCAAGGGAGAACCGGCCGGTCTCCGCCGTTTGCTTCAGCTTGGGAAACAGGACCTTCACGGCCAGCAGGTGATCGTCCAGGGCGTTCAGAAGCGTGCGGGCGGGTGCCTGGATGCTGGCGCCGGCCTGGATGGCGCCCACGATTCCGTCCGGGCTGAGGGCGGTAGCCACCCCCATCCCCACCGGGATGCTGATCTCGTGTTCCGCCAGGTTGATGGCGGCACTGGCCGAGGTATCGGCCGTGCGAATCGCTGACGAGTTGTCGCCCGATCCGGCCACATCAACACTGCCGGAAATGGTGAAGGTAAAGCCGGCCACGTTCTTGCGCAGGTTCTCAAGCGTGCTGAACAGCTCGCTCCCCGCATGGGCATGCACCTGCGCCAGGGCGGCTTTCACTTCACCAGCGTCCCGGTTGACCGTGGCGATGGTCAGGCGCTGCGCATCGGTAATGGCATACCCGGCCGACCTGAACATACTGCCCAGCAAGTTGGCGTTGAGCCGGACCACCGCGGCAACCGGGAAGGAGAAGGTAAACGTCTCCGTCACCGAAGCGGCGGGCGCCACGATATCCCAGATGCCCAGACCGGCTTCGGCGGTGCCATAGACCTCAATGCTGACCGCGGCCAGATCATCGGCATCTTCGGCCAGGGCGGTGAGCCCGGCCTCCAGAAGGCGTCCCACCTGCTCCGGAGTGGGCGCTGCCCCTGCGGCCAGCCCCTCCTGTTTGGCGGCAGCGTTCATGGCGTCGGCAGCCGTGATCAGCAGCCGCGGCAACTCGGCCGGAGTCGCCTCCAGCACCAGGTTGGCGCCCAATTCAGCGCCCAGGGAGCCGATGTAATCCACACTGCCCCCCGCCGCCACACTGAGGGAGCCGGCCAGGGTAACCTCGTCGGGGTCATACAGCGCCAGCCCCGCCTTGTACCAGCGGTTGCCAACCGGGACATAAGTCTCGGCCTGCACGTAGGGCGGTTCGTCGCTGCCAAGCCTGGCCATGGCATGGACATTGCCAAAGGCATGGGAGATGTCCAGCACCGCTGCCGGCATGTGTTCCGGATTCTCCAGGCGCTCGTTGTGGGTTCCGCACAGGGGGTCGGCGCTGGACAGGCCCAGCACAGCGCGGCTCCCGGCCGGTCCCACGACGGTCAGGCACAGCCCGAACTGAGTGCCTGCCTTGCGGAGGACGGTGCGCCCGGCCGGCGTTGTAAACGCGTAGGTTCCATTCGGCAAGTCGCGGATCAGCCGGTTGGCGATCAGGTCGTTCCAGGCGTCATGGACTGCCTGGCTGCTGAGCGTCTGGGTGACATCCGACGCCATCCGGGTACTGGCCATTGCGAGCCGCAGTTGCTTCTCGTCGGTGGTCAGGGCGTCCCAGGCCTCATCAACAGCCCGGCCACTGATTGTCTCTGCCAGTTCCGCCATCAGCTGAGCCTGTGCCACCGCCTGGTTCAGTTGCGGTCGCATGTCAGACTCCAGCCAGCCGGCCAGGTCCCCGGCGACTGGTACGCCCATCATGGCCGATAACTCAAGAATGTTGCGCACGCGCGCAACCGGGTCCAGCAAGCCGCCCGCCGTGGTAAGCGTATGCTCAAGCAGGTCCTGGACCGGCTTGGGCAGAAGCCCCCCGGGCAGAAGCTGCTCGGCAGCCGTGTCCGTCTGCGGCCGCATGTCCACCAGCCGCAGCTTGACCCAGTTGGGGCGCTCCAGCGTGCCGGCGTTACCACGGGCAGTCAGGTCCTTGGCCACGCTGCCAGTCCCTTCCTGAAGGGGCCAGTAGCCCACCAGGCCCGGCTCCTGACCGGTCAGCGTGCGCCTGGCGTGGGTCCCAATCTCGCTTTGCGAACGGACCGTATTCCAGAGGCGTACCTCGCGCACCACGCCGTTAAAGCGCGGCCACAGGCCGGGTCGCGGCTCCTTCACGCTGCGGGCGCCAATGGTCAGGCTTTCGGTGGCGCCCGTCAGTCCGCCGATATCCCTGATACCGGAGCGCTGCCTCACCAGACGCCCGTTATGGTAGATTCTGGCAATGCCCTTCGGCCCGTTGTACACAAAGGCCAGGTGATTCGGACCAGGGGCGAGAACATTGGGCGCATCCACGTAGCTGTTGAGCCCGGCCGGCACGAAGCGGATGCCGTTGGTCCCTACGCCGGTGGAAACCTCGGCGTAGCCTGGCCCCATGGCCATGATGTATTGCACCTGGTCAGACCCCACATTGCTCCACCAGACAGTGGTTTCCAGGGTGAATACCTTCGTCCGGTAGTCGCCGTGCCGGGGGATTTCCACCCGGTTCCTGCCGTCCAGGCGCACACCGTAACCAGGGTCGGCCTGCATCTCTCCGCCCTGGCGGGCGGTCCGGGCCATTCCCTTGACCCAGGCCGGGCGGCCCTGCAGCACCCCGGCGTTGTTGGCGCCGGCCTGGTCCAGGGCCACATCGCCCGTGCCGGCGTTGAAGCGCCAGTAGCCGGCCAGACCTCGCTCGTTACCAGTCAGACCTGCATTCATTGTGGCCAGGACCTCCGCCTCACTGCGGGCCACCTGCCACAGGCGCACCTCATCGACGCGCCCGGGGAAATAGCGCGTGGCCGAGCCGCCGTCCAGCCATGCCCCGATGGACAGTGGCCGGTTGTTGAGGCGCAGCGGCCCGCCGGCCTTCACCGCCGTATCCAGCCTGCCATCTACATACAGGCGCATGAAACCGGCTTCATATACACCGGCCACATGGGTCCACTGACCCGGCTGCAGTTCCTTGGTGGAGACCAGCTTCCGTACACGGCCGCCGGTATCGGCCGATGCCCATTCCACGCGCCGACCGTGCAGTTGCAGGAGCGAGCCCCAATCAGCGGCAGCGCCCTTGCTGACAATGGTGTAGTACTGGTTCTCAGCCAGATCGGCCTCCGGGAATATCCAGGCTTCCACCGTCATCTGGGTGGTCGGGTTCAGTTCCGGCGCCGCCGGCACCTCCACGTACTGCCCGGCCCCGCTGAGGCGCAACACATAGGATCCGCCGCCGCCGGCCTGCTCAGGCGTGGAATCCACCCAGTTGACGCCATCCGCAACCGTACCATTGTGACCGCCGCCCTAAGTGTCCCGTACGGTGCGGCCGCTGCCCTCATCCAGGCGCCAGTAGCCCGCCAGCCCCGCCTGCTGGCCGGAGAGGGGGGCCGCCAGGCCGGCTGCGATGTCAGTAACGCTGCGGGCCACATGCCACAGGCGCACCTCATTCATTTGCCCGTAGAAATAACTCCCGTAAATCGCCGGCATCGTCGAAATCACGCGACCCATGAAGAAGCGGGATTGGGCCGGCTGCACCAGCGCGGCGCCAATGAGCAGGGGGTGGTCGTTGGTCCGCAGCGCTCCGGACACCCTGGCATCTTTCTCCAGGCGGCCGTCGATATACAGCCGGGCGGCGCCGTTCTTGCTGTCCCGGCCATCGTACACGGCGGCCACGTGATACCAGCGGTCCGGAACCAGGGCTGTACTGGATTCCAGCACCGTGCCGGATGTCTGGACAAAGACGGACCACCGCACCTTGTTGCCCACCAGTTGCAGTTGGTAGCCCCAGTCGTCAGCGCTACCTTTTGTGACAATACTGTACAATTTCCCGGATTCCAGCCGTTCCGGGCGAATCCACGCCTCCACCGTCACCTGTGTGGTAGGATCGAGATTCCCGCTGTTGCCGATTTCCACGAACCCGGGCATGCGCAGGGCGTTCGGGCCGCGGGAGTTGCCCAGCACCGCCGGGCCGGCGGTCCAGGCCGGCGTGCCCGCGAAGGTGCCATGATGGCGGCCCGGGCTGCCGTCGCTGGCGATCTTGCCGCTGCCTTCGTCCAGGGGCCAGTAGCCGGCCAGGTCAGGCAGGTTCCCGCCCAGTCGGGTGAACATGCTCCCCGTGATCTGGGCCTGGCTGCGGGCCCCTTTCCAGACCCGGATCTCATCGAGTTCGCCGGCATAGTAGCCCCATTTTCCGCCACCGAAGCCACCCGGCTGGCTGCTGTCAGACCCAATGGCCGGGTGGACGAAGGGCTGGGCGCTGCGCAGGCCGGTGCGGACCAGCGTGCCGTTTACATATAATGAAGGCTGTCGGTCACGGACGACCACAGCCAGATGCGTCCAATCGGTCATCACACCGTTCCACACCAGCAGGGGTGCCAGGTGCCTGGAGCCCTGTTCGTAAATGCTGACGCCGTTGGTCCCCACCGACAGACCCAGGCTAACGTGCCCCTGGCCCAGGCCCCATTCCCTGGCGCCGGGGTGAATGGCAAAGCGCTGGGTGCCGGTCAGGCTGACGCCGCTGGTTCGCTCCGCCTCGGCGGTGCGGACCGCCGCCGGCCGGGTCCAGACCTCCATGGTGAAGTCGTTCACCACGTTAGCCAGGGCGGCGCCGGTGTCAATGCGCTGATCCACGCCATTGAAGCCAACGGCAAAGCTCCCGCCGGCAGCCGCGGCCGGTCGCGGCAACAGTGTCAGGGCGACCAACAAGGTCAGAGCGACGACGGCCAATCCAAGTGCAAGACGTGAAATAATCAGGATGCCTCTGCAACACATGCCGGGGTTCGACTCCTTTCACCTCGCTCCAGGACCGGGCAGGTCAGAAGGGTCTGGCAATTTAGACTCATATCAGTTAGTTTTATAACATGAAGCCATTACAGCAACGCTACAGCAGCGGCACAGCACACCCGAAAAAGGGACCGCTGGCGGCGTACCGCCTTCGCCTCATTGGTCAGCCGGAACTGTCAGGTCCGGATGGCCCGGTTCGCATCACCGCCATCCGGGCCCAGGCCGTGCTCTGGTACCTGTCTGCCCAGCCGCGGCGCAAGGTGCCTCGGATACAACTGGTTGACCTGCTCTGGGACGACTGCATCGAGACGGAGGGCCGGAACCGACTGCGCACCACCCTCAGCCGCCTGCGCGCAGAACTACCGGTCTGGCCCCTGTGCGCGGAAGGCGATGCTTTGTGGTGGGACGCGGCGGCCGGCATCCGGGTGGATGCTGCGGAGTTCGCCGCCCTCCGGCAGGTCGCCGATGACGCGTCCCGCAACCCGGGCCAGGTCCGAGCTGCCCTGTCTGCCGCGGCAGCCCTGTGGCAAGGGCCCTTTCTTGACGGGTTCCATGTCCCCAATTCAGGGGGATACGACGAATGGGTGTTGCAGGAGCGGCAGTGCTGGGACCAGGAGGTGCTGGCCGTCCTGAGCGGCCTGCATGACCTGGACGCCGGGGCAGGCGACTGGCCGGCGGCCGTCGCCCATGCCCTGGCCGCCCTGAAAATCGCCCCGCTGCAGGAAAGCTTTCATCGGTGGCTCATGTACGCTCACTACCAGAGGGGTGACCGTGCCCAGGCCCTGGCGTGCTATGCTGCGTGCGAGCGACTGCTGCGCAACGAGGTGGGCGTCGCCCCGGACCCGAAAACGGTTACCCTGCGGGACGCCATCGCCACCGGACGCCTGCCGCGGCCGGCGACCGCCGCCGCCCCGGATGCCCCGCCACCGCCTGCTCAACCTGTACCGCCGCCTGCCGCCACGCCGCCCGATCTGTTCCTGGTCGGTCGCAGCCAGGAATTGGACTGGATCCGGCAGGGTTTGACCCTGGCCTGGTCCGGTAGCGGGCGGGTGGTCCTGCTGCACGGGGAGGCGGGTATAGGCAAGTCGCGTCTGGTGCGCGCCGTAACGGTGCCGGACCAGACACTTTCAGGCGGTGCCGAACACCGCACTCTGTTGATCGGCCACGGCTACGAGTCGGCCGCCGGGTTGCCCTATGCCCCCTTTGTCGAGGCCCTGACGCACGTGTTGCCATCTGTGGATCTGGACAGGCTGTCGCTGGCCGCTACCTGGCTGGCTCAGGTCAGCCGGTTGGTGCCTGACCTGGCTGAGCGCGTGCCAGGGCTACCCGTGCCCGAAGAAGCCGACGGACAGAGCGAGTGCCTGATGTATGAGGCGGTCGCCCGCTTCCTGGCAGCACTGCCCAGCCCCCTCCTGATGGTGGTCGAGGACGTACACTGGGCCGATGAAGCCACCCTGCAACTCCTGGCTTATCTGGCCCGGCATCCGGCGCTCGCGGGTTGTGGCATCCTGGCCACCGCCCGAGCCGGGAGCATTCCGGAGCGGGTCGAACGGTTACTGCACGACTTGCAACGCCAGGGCCTGCTGGAGTGGCTGGAGGTGGGCGCTCTCACGGCGGCGGAGATCGGGCAATTCGTCACAGCCTTCACCGGGCGGCCGGATGACGCTCTGGCTGAACGCGTCTGTACAGAAACCCGCGGCAATCCTCTGTTTGCCATTGAGGTCATTCGTTCTCTCCAGGAGCAGGCCGGTCAGCACCACAGCCTGGCGGGTGCCCTCGAAGCGCTGCCGATTCCGCCCTCGGTCCAGGAAGTGATTCGCGGCCATCTGAGCCGTTTGCCGACCCCAACCACGGTTTTCCTGGCCGCCGCGGCCATCTTCCCGCGTCCTGCGCCCTTTCAGATCATCCGGCAGGTTTCCGGTCTCTCGGAGGAAGAGGCGCTCATGGCGCTGGAGGCGCTGCTCCGGTCCGGTATCCTCGCGGAAGAAGCGGCTGGTGCCGGGAACCGCCCGTGTATTGCCTTCCGGCATGATCTGATCCGGCGGACGGTCGCAAACAGCACCAGTTTCGCCAGAAGAGAAGCGCTGCACCGGCGCACCTATGACTGCCTGGAACAGGTGGCCGGGCCGAATCCACCCCTGCAGATGGTGGAGCAGTTGGCCCATCATGCAACCGCAGGCGGACGCTGGGAGCAAGGGCTGCTTTGGAGCCAGCGGGCAGCATCGGCAGCCATGCAGGTGTATGCCTACGCCGCCGCAGTGCCGCTGCTGGAGCAGGCCCTGAAATGCCTGGAACAGTTGCCGCCTACGCCCGACCGGCAATGCCTGGGCATTGATATCCGCCTGCATCTGCATCCCGTGGCGTTCTACTCCCACCCGGAACGCATGCCGGAGTGGGTCCTGCCGGCGATTGAAACGGCCGTCACTTTGGGTGACGAGGTGCGCCTGGCTCGGGGGCGGTCGGCTTACGCGGCCGTCCTCATTTACCAGGGTGCTTTTCGGGAAGCCTTAAGCCTGCTGGAGCAGACCCTGCCGACCGCCCGGGCATCCGGCCAGGCCGCCTTGCTGGGTCCGGTGCTGCGTCTGCTGGGGGCCGCCCTGGCCCTGTGCGGCGAATTCGACCGAACCTTGGCCGTGCAGGCGGAGGCCATCCCTCTGCAAGACGAATTGCGGTATCACCTGAATCAGGTGACGGCCCGAGCGGTAGTGGGCGGCGTTCTTGCCTTCCGCGGGCATCTGGACGAGGCGCAGGACCGACTGACGGAGCTGGAGCAGCGCTGTCGGACGAAGGGGGATCCCGCCGGACTTGCCCATGCCCTGGCCTACCGGGCCGCCGTCTGGCACCTGCGTGGCGACTGGCAGCAGGTGGCGGCAGACAGCGCGGAGGGACTGCAACTGGCCCGCGAGGCAGCACATCCGTTTCATGAATTTCAGGCCGGAATCTTCCGTGGGCCGGCCCTGGCCTATCTGGGCGACGTGGAGGCCGCCGTGGTCCACCAGGAAGCAAACATTGCCCTGGCCCATAAACTCGGTACGGGTTTCCTCCTGGGGTTGGCCCATGCCGCTCTGGGGGAGACCTACCTGGCGGCCGGGCGGCCGATCGCGGCCGGTGAAGCGGCCCAGACCGGGGTTGCGATTGCGACCAGGGGCGGGGCGCCGTACGATGCCGCTGTCTGCCGGGTGGTATGGGGGCGTGCCGCGGCCGCTGCCGGGGACCGGGTCCTGGCGCGCAACGAACTCCAGTCGGCGCTGCACAACCTGCAGACCCTGGGGGCCCGCCCATACGTCGGGCGCTGCCACAGCGCCCTCGCGCAGGTGGCGGAGACGGAAACAGAGCAGGCGTGGCACCGGCAGCGAGCGGCAGAGCAATTTCAGGCAGCGGGCATGAACTGGGATCTGCGCCGGCTGACCGGCGCCCCCTGACCATCAGCCGATCACCCCCGCCTGCCCAAGCGCGGTCAGTTCATCCTCAGCGAGTCCCAGGCTGCGCAGGATGCCCGCCGTATCGGCCCCCGCAACCGGACCGGGGTCCGGACCGGGGTCCGGCCCGCGGCCGCGGGCATCGCCAACGGCGACGGGATGTGCCGGACAGGCGGGCCGGCCATCGGCCCCGCTCCAGAGCATACCCCGGGCCAGCAGATGCTGGGAGCCGGTCTCATGGGCAGGAAGCCTTCGACCAGGGCCTGCTGGTGGTGGCGCCTTTCATGTCGTACCGGACCGACGGGTATATCCTGATCGACCCGAAGATCGGCGCCAGCGGCTATTACCTGGGCAACGGCACCAACGGCCTGCTCGGCGAGCAGGAGAGCCTGCTCCGGCCTGTGTTCACAGGTCAGGGCCTGGCGCAGGGGGGCATTCTCGGTCCCGGCTTCCTGCGCTGGCTGATCCGGGCGCCGGAGGTCAGCCAACCGGCGGCGCCGGAAGTGGCCCAGTTCAAGGGTATCGCCCTGAAAATGACCACACCCTGGGACCTGCGTGAGCCGGAAGGCTTGCCGTGTACGGACGCTGACCAGTTCCTGCGGGAAGCGACCGGCGCCATTTCGCCCATGCAGGAGGGGTGCGAGGCACTGCGGGCGCTGCTGCGGGGGCTGCTGCGGGGGCTGCTGCGGGGGCTCAGCCGGGGCCTGGCCGACGGCGGCTACTTCGGCCTGGAAGGGGACATGGCCGACTGGGCCGGCATCCCCGCCAGCCTGACCGCTCTGGCCCTTGGGGTACAGCGTGGGCTGGGTGGCCGGCCTGATCATGGAAGCCAGCGCCAACCTGGGGCCGCCCCTGACCGTGGGTGGTGCTGTGGTCGCCCTGGGTGGCCTGCTGGCGGTTGGCGTCACCTCCGCGCTGGTAAAGTTCTTCCGCCTGGTGCGGGACCTGCCCGGGGCCAGGGCCGGCGGGCTCACCCTGCACGTGGTGGCGCTGGCCCGGCGCTTTGTGGCCGAGGAGCGCGGGTCGCTGTACCTGGGCGCCCTGCTGGCCCGCGACATCGAGGACCTGCGCCTGCACGCCCGCTTCGTGGCCGAAGCCGCCCGCCTGGGCGGGGACACTGCGCTTCTGGCCGAGATTCGGGACGGGGTGTGGGATGTGTACTGGCGGGGGCTGAATGAGGCCAGAAAGCGGGCGGAAGCTCCGGAAGCCTCCTGGCTGGACAAGCAGAACCTGGAGCGGTTCCTGGTCGGGCTGCGGGCCGCGACTGGCAAAGCTTCAGTCCCTGGGAACAGGTAGATTGTGTCTACCACCACTTCGTATTCGTCATGGTGTCCGCCACCGAATTTCCCGTCCATGGCGAGTCCAAGGATGCCTATTGTGCCTATACCGAAGATTACATCGTCGCCGGAGCGTTCGGTTTCATGGCGCTCGAAAGGGGCCGGTATAGTAAGCCGGTGCCAAAGTCGGAAGCCCAGGTCCGAGAAGAGATTCACGAATACCGGCTGATAGATGGCAGGTGGAGGCGGGTCAAGTAAGACGCCCGGGGACTGCTTCCGTACCTGAGTGCAGTCTTGGCGGCGGCCCGGCGGCAGTAGAACCGGCTGTTCTCGGGGGGCGATGGGTTCCCTCCAGGGCGTCAGCTGTGCGCAGTGCCACCTTGGGAAAGTTGCAGGGACCCTGACAAGGCTGCCGATCTGCAGCGGGGGGTGGTGTTGGGCAAGGTCGGACCGGTGACGGTGCGTTGGGCTCTGTCCCTGCCGCCGCACCATCAGGGGTTGCACCCGGGACACATCAAGATGATCCTGAACCAGTTGGCGCCTCCTGGCCGCATGTAGCGGCGGCGGCGGTGGGCCGCCGAAGATGGGTGGCGCCGGCTCCGCCCAGCAGCCAGGCCAGAGCCTTGTCCAGGCCGGCCTCCAGGCGTCCGGCGGAGGCGCCGTCTGCCTTCGGACCCTGCACTGCCAGAGCGTACCACCAGAGCGCGCATGACCACCGGGCGAGTTCCGCCAGGTCCGTTTCTTTGGCGACTTCTCCGGCCGCCTGCGCCGGGAGCAGCGCCCGCCGCACCACCCCCAGGAGCCGGCTCGGAAACGGTGACGGCGGCTCCCATGGCCGGGGGTGGCGGGGCGGGCGCTTGGACCTGACCCCTTCGGCGGCAGCCAGCAGCCACAAATCCCCTTCAGCCTGCAGTTCTCCGCTCAGCCCCACCAGCACCTGCTGTACCCGGGCCAACTCCGGATGGCCCTGGGTATTGCCACGCTGCGGCGGGCGCCGGCAGTGGGCGGCTGCTTTGCCATCCAGTCGGTGCCCGCTGGTATACGCCACGTGTTCCCGGCAGGCCGCCAACAACTCGGCTTTCAGCCCGAAATATTTATAGACGGTAGTGCGGCCGACACCTGCCCGCTCCGCCACTTCCTTGACAGTAAACCGGCGCGGGCCCACCTCGGCGACCAGGGCGGCAGCAGTGTCGAGCACGTGGGGCCGCATCTCGTCTCGCCACTGATGCCGGCGGGGGACGATCTCGTCGTAGTTGTAGGGGATCCAGTTTCCCTTGCGGCCACTGTACCGGTGCATGCGGGGGCCACCTCCACAGGGGGTCTTTTCCACGCTCCGCGCCATTCGAGAACACGTGTTCGCCAACGGCGCGGCATAAGAATAACACCCCCACGCCGGGGTGTCAACCAAAATATGGAACATCGGCTGAACGACACAACGGCACGGCCTCCGAGGTGATTCCCACCGTGGGCCGCTCACGCATCTACAGCATCTGGGGTCACGCCGCCCACGCCTGCGTCAGCGCCGGAATTTCATCCCTCCAAGGAGTCAGGTTTCATCCACTCTGACGGAACAACAAAACCCGCCCTCCTCAGGCGGGTGAGTTCAGGTTTCGTTATAATTCTGGAGCATCGTACGGTAGCATGGACTGAACATGAAAGGTTGGGACTTCCTTTAGCACCTGCCGACCAGTCCCGCCGGAGGATGTTTTCACCTCCTGAGACAGACTCTTGCCCCCATTGCTGCGGCTCATTGACCAGGGGATGGACGCATGAGCCTATCCCGCAGCAGATCCTTCAGTGAGGACCGCAGGAAGGGTTCAAAGTCGAAATACTCCCGCCACGTCCGTTCGAGAAACTCGGTCCGGACGTCATCATCCGTACAGTAGAGCAGTTCGCCGCGGGAGGCATTGTACCGAAGGGCGATCGTGGCGTAATTCAAGACGTTCAGATCAATCGGGAGGCGGACCTTCCACTCCAGATCAGTGGCCAGATCGGACACAAAATCGAAAGCCGCTTCCTTCGATACCAGCTCCGGATCCACAATAACCCCCAGGTCAATGTCGTGAAACCGGGGGTCGGTTGCAAATGAGCCAAACAGGAATGCGACCCGCACCTCCGGCCGGTGACTGACCACCTGGACGATGGCTTCCCGAACCGCCCGCCGTTGCTCAGCGGAAACTTCCAGATAGGGGCGCACCAGTACTCCCCCTCAGATCTCTTCTTCCAGGTAGCTGGCGACCTCAGACAGATAGCGTTCGAGGTCACCCAGGCTTGCCTGCAGGATTCGGTAGAGCCGCCGGTCGTCAATCTGCCCGTACTGGTGTACCAGGAGGTTGCGAAACCGGGCCATGGGCATCATCTGTCGGGTCCTGCGTGATGATTCCACCCGAGGCTAACAATTCCATGCAGTGGGCGTAGCTGTCGGGTGACTGCCGGAGCTGCTTGGCGCAGAGGTGGTTGCACAGATCAAGCGCTGCCTCCGTTGCCACGATCAGCTTGTACTTGGCGGCCGACACGACCAGGTCGTCGCTGACAAACGCTTGCTCGGGACGCCCGGAGAGGGAGCGGAGTACCTCAAGCGCCCCGCGGATGTAGGCAGCTTTTTGACGCACCCGTGCCAGATCAATCACCCATAACAACCTCCCGGTTTCGGGTCGGAAAAATCCCCCATCACAACAATCTTACCCAACCTGATCTCCCTCAGCAACCGGCCCGCTGCCGCACCTCTTCCAACGCGACCAGTTGGTCCACCTGCGCCCCCGAAACACCGGACCGACGACGATTCCGGCGCTGCCTCCTTCTCCATCGACCGGCAGAATGGCGTGGCGTCCGGTGGTGCCCCCACCTGGCCCAGCGATTGCGACGTCGATCATGACAGTCTCCTTTTCTAAGGTAGTCCAAGCGCTGCGGACAACTGAGATCTCATGAGAGCACGCCGTGCAGTTCCAGCAACGAGAGCGCCTTTTTCCGTGACTGCTCAATATTCACAACCGTTGGGCTTCCCGGGCTCCCTCGACATCACGGGCGACGTATGCCGCCAGGATCTCCGCATGCTCCCGGCCGCCCTGTGCTGCCCTGAATAAGGCCCGCTGTGAGTAAACGCGCATGATCTGCGAGTGACTATTGAAGCGAGGTGTAGAAGTTGATAATCTGTGAGTTCCCCCACTTTTCAATGAAAGAATTTCTCATCAATCCCACATTCCGCACCCTGGCGTAGCAGGATAAGTGAAATTTTGTCGCGAAGTAGGCGAGATACCGCTTGGTAGGGGGCCTCGCCTATGTCGATTGATTGGAGCCAACTCAAGACCTTCCGG